>NZ_CP014619.1:681850-1363700 GCF_002074055.1 Frondihabitans sp. 762G35
CTTCCTCTACTTGAGTACCGATGCCAGGCCCCTCGCCAGCGGTTGGGGCGAGGGGCGGAACCGCATCTACTACTTAGTGTCGACGCGCCCGATCGGATCGGTGCTGTCACTGAACGCGGAGCGAGCAGCGGACCAGCTGCTTTCGTCGACGTGGAGAGCAGTCCTCAGATACGCGGTACTCATCTGCTGGATGACGGCCACCCGCTCAGGGTTCTCGTCGGTGGTCTCGGCCACTTCGTAGCCGACGATCCCGCCGAGGGCGTGCTCGGCCCCGTAGAAGGTGAGGAGGTCGGTGGCGCCGGGGCTGTATGTGTAGGCGTCGGTGAACCAGTCGGGTCCGCGGCTGGACATCTTGGACTGGTCATGATCGCCCGCGATGACGAGGGTGGGTGTGGTCAGCTCCTGGAATGAGGGGCGCATGAACGGAAAGTTCGCCTGCGCGAACGGATGCAGGTCTTCGCCGCCGACGCCGGTTGCTGCGAACAAAATGCCAGCGGTGACTCGGCTGTCAGACAGGTCCTCGCCGACCTGGCCGGCTTCGTCGAAGATCCGTGCGCCGAGGAGCGACTGGGCCGTCTGTCCGCCCCAGGAGTGACCGGTCGCGGCAACGCGGCTGCGGTCGATGCGGCCAGCAAGTCCGGGTACGGCGGTCTCGATGGTGTCGAGCTGGTCGAGGATCCGGGTGAGATCCGCGATCCGCTCGGTCCAGATCGTCGGAAACGCCGGGTGGTCGAACCCGAAACCGTTTCGGCGCGAGTCGAGGTGGGTGGGCTGGATTACGACGAACCCTCGCGAGGCCCAGAACGCGGTGAGCGGCGCGTAGCCGTCGAGGTTCCACCCGTTGCCGTGGGAGAACACCACCACGGGGAGGTTCGTGCCGGCAGTCGGCGCGGACACACGCACCTCCAGCGGGACCGGACGGTCGGGGGCGGACAACGTCACTGGAGCGACGGAGACGACCGGAGTGCTGGCGCCGATGATGCCGTCCAGCGCGTCGAAGAGAAGCGAGGTCATGGCCATTCCTTTCTGAGGCGCGCTCTAAGATACGATTTATCGGAGCGTCGTTCCGTAACGTTACGGAACTATGCTCCGTAATGCAAGTATGCGCGATCAGTATGGAGAGGACGGGCACATGGCTGAGACCGAGAGCGACCGGTCGCACCCTGCGCGGCCCCAGCAAGTGGGCCGTCCGCGTCGAAGCCAGCAGGCGCTCCTAGACGCCGCGGCAGCGGTGTTCGTGACCTCCGGAGTCGACGCTCCGGTGCGCGAGATCGCAGTCGAGGCCGGCGTTGGTGTGGGGACGATCTACCGTCATTTCCCGACCCGTCCGGAGCTCGTGGTGGCGGTGTACCGGCACCAGGTCGAGGCGTGTGCAGAGGCAGGCCCGCGACTACTCGCTGAGAGCTCGACGCCCGAGGCAGCCTTGCGGGCATGGGTGGCTTTGTTTGTGGAGTTCCTCGTCACCAAGCACGGCCTCGCCAGCGCACTCCACGGAGACAGCGCCGGGTCCGATGCTCTGCATACCTACTTCGTCGGACGTCTCATGCCAGTGTGTGGCGACCTCCTCGAGGCAGCACTCGAATCCGTCGACGCAGCTCCGTCGGTCGATGCGTACAACGTGCTCAAAGGCATCGGCAACCTCTGCATCGGCGCCGCAAGTGACGCCCGGTACGAGGCCGGCGCCCTCGTGCAGCTATTCATCACTGGCGTGCTTAGCCGAGGGCCACGCTAGCCCGTGCCGATTGCGCCCTCGCGCGGAGCACGACAGGAAGCGCCGCGAGAATCAAGCCATTTGTCGTTGCGATTCACATCCCTACCCGTGCAGAAGGGCTTTCCAACGGAACATGCACGATGAACGTTCCTCTTGGGACCGTGGCTTGGTCGGGTAGGCCCGCACGACGCATACTCAGCGGATGGCCCGTAGATCCTGGATTCTCCTTGCCGCCGAAGGGGCGGTCATGCTCTCGATTGGCGGTGAGCTGGCCGGTGCGGGCCACGGAATCGTTTGAGCGATCCTCGTGGTGCTTGGTGCAGTGACGATTGGCATCGCGATCGGGCGCTACCTTTCGAGTAGGCCGCCCCTCAAATGAGCCGGATTTGCGGCCAGCGGATCCCTGAGGGCATTAGGGTCCTTTCGGAAACCCGGAAGGGTAACTTTCCACCATGCCGTCCTTGATTCAGCAGCGCCAAGCTATCGACCGGCGGCGGACAATAGGAACTTTCCAAGTCGTCACTGGCTTGCTCTTTTTGCTCCTCGTCGGAGCCTTAGCCCTTAGCGGCAGTTTCACAGGGACCGTTTTCCTAGAAGCGCTGATCGGAATCTCGATGGTGGTTTTCGGGCTCGTGCGGCGCCGCGATGCCCGACGTAAACAGTCGGCCTTCGAGGCAAAAGGAGGCGCGGACACAGGAAAGCAACGTCCGATCACGTAACCAACTCTGACCTGCTGGGAACCAGCCGTAGACCGCTATCAACGCGGAGTTTGTGTCGGCGCCGTTCGGTGGGAAGCAGAGTACGCGAATCCTCCATCCGGCCGTCTTTACCTGGTTTCCCATTCGTGCTTGGACGACTCAGCAGTTTCGCGAACGTAGAAGGTCCGGCTTGCGGGCGAGCATTGGACGCAGCACTTCACGAGCCGCATACCACCGTCTTCGTCGGCGTTGGGCGCATGGTGCACAGGAGCGCGAGATCTGCCGTTGCCTGGCTCCACGTCAGTTGCGTCGTTCCGACCGCTGCCGGATACCGCATTGCTTCTTCCTTCCAGCTCGCTGCGCTCTCGCACTCGACTATGGAGTTTTGGAGTTCCTTGAGCCGGGTTTCCCCTCGGGGTGGCTGTGCGGACAACTGCAAGTATGTCGAGCATCCTGTGTGACTCGAGACGTTCGACGCGGGAGTGTGGGAGGGCGTCTGCATGCTCGAAGTGTGTGTCGTCGGCTGACCTGATACGGGTGATTCCGCGCACCCGCACAATGTCAGTGCGGTAGCCGCGAAAAAGGTCACTCCACCAACGCACGACGCGGAAGGTGTCCTGCGGGGTTGTCGCATTCGACCGCCTCGACCGTCAACTCGTGAATGGATTGCCCCGATCGCCTCACCGAGCATCGAGACGGAGTAGCTACTTCTGCGATAGATCACGGCTACCCGACCGCCCGGAATTGTGGTCTGAGCTGCCGACGACTGGGCCCCGCATCAGCAGGGCTAAGCGTCGCGGCCGGAAGAGGTCGCTCCAGTCGAGGCTTCGGCGCGAGGTCGAACGGGCGGGTTTGCCGCGTCCTCTTTGAGGCGAATCTTGGCCTGTCGTTCGACGAGGACGGGGACGTAGTCGCGGATGGGTTTCCCGGCGAACACCTGGTGTTCCTGGTTGACGACATCCCGGATGTGGTCGCGTTCGAGTAACGGGAACTTCTCCGCTAGCCGGTCGATGACTTGTCCGACGGACTGATCCTCACCTGGGGTATCCATGCCGGAAGTCTGTCCCGGTCGGGCGAAGACCGCAATCCCGGTCCTTTCCTGCGGTGCGGGTCAGGCGGCGCGGGTGAGGCGTCGACGGAGTGCGTCGAATTCTTCTGCCGCATGCTCCGACGTCATGGCGCCGTCCTCCACAGAGTGACGGATCGTCTCCAGCTGGAGCCTCAAGGATGCGCGGTCTCGGTCGGTGATGTCGGTGACGTTCATGAGGGCCGTCTCGGCGGCCATTCGTGCCAGGACGGCGTCACGGGTCCAGCGGTGCACCAGCATGAGCGCCTCCCTCGATGTCTTCGTTCCCAGGGTTCAAGGATGAGCGATCCCGGTACGGCTCGGGTGGACGGTGTGTGAAAGGTGGGCGAAGACGACTCAACGTCTTTCCGGGACTGCGAGTGGGACGAGGTCATCGAATTGTCGTATGAACCCCACCTCGTCGAGCCGGCCCTTGACGCACTTGCTGATCGCGCCAAGCATTGGACGCTCGTATCGACTGTCTCCGTGTACGCCAAGAACGATCAACCGGATGCGGACGGGTCAGCGTTGCTCGTTGAACCGTTGGACATGGCCGAATAGGCGGACGCCAAGGTGGCGGCCGAGCGAAGCGCCGCCGCTCGTCTTGGATCTCGCCTTCTCATAGGACGACGAGGGCTCATCGTCGGAGTGGGTGATCCGAGCGACCGCTTCGGGTACTGGCCGGCACGCTTCAGCCGAATTGGGCCGACGCTGGTGCCTAGGACGGAAGGACGTTTCGTTCAGGCCATCGACGTCTCTGACCTGGCCGCCTGGATCGGCCAGGCGGGGCGGGCCGGACACACCGGCACCGTCAATGCGGTTGGCGAGACGATTCCCCTGGCTGATTTTTTCCGTCGAGCGTCATCGGTCGCTGGCTACAGCGGCGAGCTGGTTGAACTCGACGACGATGTCCTGCTCTCCCAGGATGTTCGCTACTGGGCAGGACCTCGCTCGCTTCCGCTGTGGTCGCCCATTGAAGATGATGCTTTTGCGCAGCGATCCGCCCATGCGTTCCACGAGTCAGGCGGCACCACGCGATCTCTCGAAGAGACGCTGAAGAGTGTTTTGACCGACGCTCCCGTGGCGTCGCTCGAGCACGCCGTTTCGGTCTTTCCGCGGCCGAAGGAAGAGGCAGTCCTGCGGAGCGTGCGTTAGAGGCTCCCCTGCAAACGCCAACCCTCACGAACGATAAAGGTTCCCTTCCGAACACCAGCCGGCTAGCACGCACCGCGTCCTCCAGCGAATGCCGTCCGAGCCGGACCAAAGTTGTCCAACTGCCGCCGTTTCGACGGAACCGAGTGGAATACCTTCTTACTTCTTGCGTCGCTTGCGTCTCTGGACGAGCCAAACGATAAAGCACGCCAGCAGAGTAGGCGGAAGCAAGATAAGAGCGAGGTTTGTGCGGGTATCGGCCACCGACGCTAGCGACAGAATTGACGCCAGATTTCCCCACAGATGAATCGGCACCTGGTTCAACTCCCATGATTTTCGATGATCGCGTTCCACACCAATAATGCGCTTGAAGCCAAAGGGAACGCCGCGACGGGGAGCACGCGGTGGTGCTCGTGACGGGCGACGGTGCGCGCTGACCGTACGGTCCCCTTGAGAATAATTGCGACCCGACCACCGAACAGGTCCCGGATGGGAGCGCGTCATGGCGGCGCCTCGGTCATAAGAGAGCCCCCTGGGTCGAACCAACGATTCAAAATTGGGCCGTGGCCGCCCCCTGGCTGATTGACGTTCCTCTGCGGACGCGGGCCTGCAACCACCGAGCAACTTCGACCATTGGGCCCATGTCAAATCCAGGAGTAGCCTCCGTCCATGATGGACCAGAGGCCGGTTGACGATCAGCAGCCGCGTTGGGTCCGCCGGGATAGTCAGCAGGCCTGCTTCCTGGTCGGCGCCCTTTTTCTCGTCCTCGCGATCCTTCTGCCCGTTCTTTTCATTGCGGGTAGAGAGTGGACCGCCCCCTCGATCGTGCTCGCAGCCGTCCTCGAGATCTCCTGGATCGGTCTTGCCCAGGCGTACCTTCGCAGTGGCATCTACAAGAGAAACGGTACGAGGCGATAGGTCAAGGGTTGAGCTCTTGACCTCTTTATATAAGCGGCACAACGCGGCCGAGGAGTCCTCGTGTGCCCATAACATCCCTCGGGATTCGCGAACGCTCAGGGTCTCCTTGCGACCAGCGCGTCTGGTGCACGCTGATGGTCCGGCTTCCGCACCTGAGAGGAGAACACGATTGCCTGCAGTCCCTTACTCTGCAAGTCACGAGCGGAAAGGGCTCAGCATGGATGAAGACGAGGACGGCTTCCAGTTCGCACCGAACCAGCGGCAAAATTCCGTCCAGAAGGCTGGCTTCAACTTCAGCCTTGTTTTCGGCATCGCGCTGGTGCCCATCGGCATCGCTTTCATAGTTGTCCTAGCGGCAAAGCAGGAAAATCCGATTTTTGGCATACTTGCCGTCGCCGCGGGCGTCTTGCTCACCTTCGGTGCTCGTTCGGTCAACCGGGACCAAAAGCGAAGATAGTGCAGGAGAACCTGGGTCGAACAACGACGACGACCAGTTCACTCCCGGTGCAAACATGACGCCTCTCCGAACCGCGATGGAAACTAACGCCGAGGCTCCTGCGCGACCGCAGTGAACCACACGGTAGGGGTTCCCGATCGGACGCCGGCCGCGAGCCGCACGTAGCGGGTTGGCGTGGACGCGCCAGTAGGCTCCGAGGATGACTCTGCGCCGTGTCCTCGACTACATCGGCATCACCCGTCCAAAGGGTGAGCGCAGCTGGTTACAGAAGCTTCTGGAGCGACGTCGCGCGCGGTAGGGATACCCCACGACACTTCGTTGAGCCCTGAACTGGGATGTGTTCCAGTCCTCGTCGCGCCCGTATGGTCGCGACATGCGCATTAACTCCAGCTACCTTTACCGGTCCGTCGTGGTGCTCGCGATCTTGGGGGCCGTTGCCGATACCGTTCTGTTCGCGGTGGCTCTCCTTCACCTCGCCACCGGCCCCTCGAACTTTGCCTATGAGCTGCTGAACGTCGCCGTCCACGGTTCCATCATCGAGACTGTGATGGTGGCCGTCGCGTCTGTAGCGGCCGCGCTTCTTCGTCAGGGCCCCGCAATCTTCCACGGTTTCGTGATGTTGCTCGCGAGTGGCTTTACCGGTGGAATCGCACTCGGCCTTTTCTGGACAGGTTCCGGGCTGGCCGGTATCGACTCCACCAGGCAGCCGGCACGACTGAGTTCGATGATCTACGCGATCTGGGGCGTCGGATCGCAACTGTGGCCCATTCCCGTCATCTTGACGGTGACTGCGGGAATCGTCTGGGTTTCGCCCAGTCTTCGCTCGACCTGGTCCCGTCGCGGCCAACAGGCAACGTTGCAAACAGCTAGCTAGAAAGCCTCGAGCCGGAACGTTCCGGGCGAGCGCCGTGTGGATATGGAGGTTCCCAGGAGTCCACCGCCATGCGGCGTACGCATGCGATTCCCTCTGCCCGTCCGCCAAGGCGGACTCAGAAGGTCCGTCTATCGTGCCCGAGCTTGGAATAAGTCGCGGCGCCAGGGCGGCGACGGAAGCGAACGGCGTTCACCGTGGGCAAGCGAGTTCTAGCGCCCGCCACATCTGTTCAGGTCGAGTAATCACACATTGCATTCCCAAGACCGCACCGCCGACGTCGTCGTGCGCTGAGTCGCCGATCATCAAACAATCCGTCGGGTCCGTGTCGAGCAAATCCGCCGTTAGTTGAAAGATCCGTGGATCGGGTTTGACGTATCCGACCTCATAGGACAGGACCACTGCGTCCAGTGCCGAGGCGATGCCCCAACCTTCCAGCGCGGGGCGAATGTTTAGGGCAATGTTTGAGATGAGAGCCAGACGCACCCCCGCGCTCGATGCTCGGACGATGAACTCGGATACGCCCCGGTTCAACTCCCATTGGTTCGGCATCGTCTCGTAGAGAGCTTCGGCGTCATCGAGTGCGATCGCGCCGTCGTGGCTCAGGGTTGAAACGAAAGCGTGCCTGTGTGCTGCCGGATCGAGATTCCAATCCAGGGTTGGGAAGAGATTTCTCGCGTCGCCCCAAACGTTTCCGAGCCTCTCCACTGCCATCGGCCTTGACGCAGGACTACTCGCCGTCAGGGATCCTGCCTCATCGATCCACATCTCCATGGATCGCACGACTGCCGTGGTGTTATGAAAGTCCAGCAGCACGGCCCGAGGATGAGCACCCGATCGGCTGGACAGGGGCGACTCGCCTAACAATGCTTTGCCGCCGAACTGATCGCTTTGCGCTGGGTTGCTACCGTGTCCGCTCATAGAACAAACCTAAGCCGGCGAGATCGCTCATCGAGGGATTGCGACTCCCGCTGGAACAACAGAAGCGGTAGCGGTAGCGGCTCCTCTGTGATTGCTCGATCAGGCGCGGAGCGAAGATCCTCTTGGAAGGGCTAGTAATCCGTTGACCGGGTGCTGCTGCCCTCCTGGCACGGGGGTGGAGCTTATTTGGAACACTGATGGCTATGAACTCAGAAACCCGTGTCGTTGGGTTCGTGACCACGATGGCAGTTGGCACGATCGTCTGGGGCGAGTGGTTCACGTGGAAAGCCTCGCTCGATGGCTTCCCTGGCCGCCGCCTTGAGTCGAGCAAGGACAGCCAGCGCGAGATCATTCTCGTGCCAGGATTTCCATCACGTGACGATGGCCGTGCGAGCCTCGTTCAGAAGTGGCGTTGCCGGATTGTAGATCGATCCACGAGTTCTTCTGCAGCACTGTTTGTGTTCAGCGGAGGCCCGTCTCGCGGAGGCCGATCCGAAGCTGCCGTTATGTCCGCCTACGCTGTCGACCGCTCGGTATCCAGGCGCACTCTGTTGTGCTCGAAGAGGAGTCCAAGAACACCTGGGAAAACGTGGCCATGTCGCTTCCGTTTCTCGAAGACGCTCAATCCATTGTGATCGCCTCCAACACGTTTCACGCTCGCCGCGTGAGGAGCTACCTCCAGAAGCAGCGGCCCGATCTTGCCCTTGCGTTGCTCCGAGGACGCGACTCGATTCCCGGTGAGCTCGCGCCGATCAAACCCGTTCTCGCGTTATACGAATGGCGACGTGCCAGGAAAGCTCGTTCGCAGGGCTGAAGCTAACTGCACGGTCACCGTTCTCCTGCGGACGCCCACCGCCTCCAACGGTGAGGGTTCCCTGGCGAACGGCGGCCGGGGAACGATCAGGGTCCGGCCTGTGTGCGGCTCATTTCGATTGACGAACCGTAGCGCTGGCGATCCCTCGGGCAGAATCAAACGGTGTCGAACGATCTGAGCCCTCGCTCCCTCCCGCTAGTCGCCGTCATACTTGGGCTCGGCGGTTTTGGAACCCTCGGGTACAGTTCCGTCCTCGCTTTCCAGGATGCTAGGGAATCCACGGGTCCGATTTTTGAGACCGCCGTGGTGGTCGGATTCGTGGGGCTATCTCTCGTGGCGGTCGGCATCGTACTTTCAGCCCGGGCCGTCCGACTCAGGACTGCATTCGCGCGTCTTGCCCTTGGGATTTGTGTCGCGGCCTTACCCGTTGTCATTCTTGGCTACCTGGTCGTCCTATTCCTGTTCTACAGCTGATTGAAGAGGAAGACACCTAGTCGGCTAATCGCAGGAGATCTGATGCCTTGGGCGTGACCTTCGTGCGGGCCGATACGAAGCAGAGTCCTCGCCCTCCCGCGATTACGCGATCGATGCCGCCGGGAGTTCCGCTTCGAACGTCGGCCGAGACGAATGCTGAAGACCGCCTACCGCATGCGTCAAGTAAGTGAACAGCAGTGCTTGTGGTACACCGATCTAAGGCTTGGGAAGGTGATGGGCGGATTTCTTCCCCTCGTTCCCCGTCACGAACCCTTCGTTGTCGTAGCGGACCGATACGATCAACCAACACTGGAAAGGGAAAAGCATGTTTGCCAATGTAGGTGGATACGGCTTCGCCGTTGGGGTCATCGTCGCCTACGTCGTCATTGCCGCCCTGGGGATCTTCGTCGGGTACCTCATCATCCGCACCGCGATCCTCCGCGCCCTAAACAGTCATTACAAGACCGTTCGACTCTTCGAGAAAACCGGTCAATGGCAACCCCGCTACCAAGGCAATCGGCGACCTCACGGAGCCGACACCACCGAGAACTCCTGAACGAGGATCGAGCGCTTGCAAGGCGTCACCTCTGCCCAAGAATGATGCACGCAGGATGACGTGGACACAGGATCGTTCTCGCTCACACCGGCCTCGCTTATCGCGCACTTCTGCCGTAGCTCGGCACTGCGCGTTTGGGAACGGACGCGGCGGTGCGGACACGGGCGACCCTTCATTCAGCCACTTTCGGCGGGTACACACGCGCACCTCTTAGCCACACGAACTTCCGCCCCAAGGACGGGTCGCCCCTCACGCTCTGCAGGACCGGGTTGAATGCCATCGGCCTCGTCATTGTCTGGTTCTGCTCAGGCCACACCATCGCCCGCCGCAACATACCCTCACGGTGAAGGTCCAGCCGCTAGACGGTGCCGGTCGAGCGCGAGCCCATGTCGATGCATTACCTCGGGGTTGCGTATCCACCGCTCCGAGCAAGCCGACCCAGCTTCGGAACGGCGCGCGAGAAGCGGTGGCCTGGTGCGGCGAGAGCTTTGGTCATAGGCGACCTCGGGGACGCGAACTCGTTGTCGAACACCGGCCGAAGGAGCTGCTCTTCTAGCCACGTAGCGGCAAGTGACGCGAACAGATCCGGGGTTCCAGAAAGCCCGCGCACTTTCAACTCATGCGGTGAGCCGAACACATAGTCGCCAGGATCTGGAAAACCCGTTTGACCCCACCCGCCGCGAAGTATCGGAACGCGATCGTCCCGGAACTGCACGAACACATGCAGCGCATTGACGGACCCAGCGATCCCTTGAACCGCCACCGCCACCATGAGCGGATCGGGCGAGGAGAACGTCTCCACGAGGGTGTCCTCGGGCTTCACGTCCGTCTTCCATCGCGCAGCGGCCGCCCGAAGAACTGTCAGGTACTCCGCCTCGCGGCTCTGGCGCGGTCGAATGTCGCGGAAGAAATCGGAAGTCACGCGCTCAGTGTCTCAGGGCGGCGGATGACCACACCGCCTTTCAGGGCCGTCGTCGCGTCGCGTGACTCTCACACGCGCTCGGGGTTCCCTCTGCGCGTCTGTCGAGGCGGACGTTGAAGGTCCGGTTGCGGAGTTAGTCGACGAGAGAGACAAGGGACTCGACGGCGTTCCACAGGTCGTGCTGAGTGCCGCTAGCAATGTGCGCATCGGTCTTCGTGTACTTGTATTGCGCCGAGAGAGCGATCCTGTGGATGGTTCCGATTTGCGCGTTCGTGCCAGCGGAGGTGACCGTCCAGTTCCTGCCATCGTTCCGACGAACCGTGTAGGAACCCCCGTCATCCGTCTTGGCTTCGAAGACGACTTCTCCTGTCAAGTCGGAGTCGCGTGATGCGGACCGTCCGTCAACCTGGACGTCGGTGATCATGACGGGTCCTTTCATAGCTGCCATCTCTTGTGACGATGTTTGGGAGGTGTCTTCCTTGCGATGCAAGCACTTTCATAGTCCTCTTCGCCGGAAGACGCCTTGCGGGTCGCTAATGACCTTCTCCCACGCAGAGGGTTCCCCCGCGGACGCGAGTCGAGATCCCTCGAAGGCGAACGCTGTACGTCCGGCTAGCGGTCCTCGTCAACGGGACCCACATCAGTCCCATTGTCCGCAACCTTGGCTCGCCGGAATAGGGACCCTCGATTCGAGGTCAGCGCCAGAGCAATAAAGGCAAGAATGGATGCGACCACCACATTTCCACCAACAAGCGGCCGGGAAAACACGTCGACTGCCAAAAGCGCAACGGTTGCGGCAAGGTATGCGCAAGACGCAATAAGCCAATTCCGCGCGTGCCGAACCGATCGCTGCCGTCGAGGCTTTGAACTGTTGCCGGTGTTCATGACAGGACCTTATCGCCGACTGATGGCTTCGCCGAGCACGCAGGTCGCTGCCCTCTGCCAGCGGCAGTTCGCGCTCCCTTTTGGCAGACAGTGGTGATCCCCCCCCCCCCGAACGTCGGCCGAGGCGGACGCTGAAGGTCCGGCCCGCGCGCGCCATTGGTCAACTGATCTGACAGCAGTCCCTCCCGAGGTAACCGCTCCGAGTGGCCCGGCCTTGGTGGCACGATGCGGGTTCGTCTTCCGGCTGCGGTCACATAGTCTCGCTCCATGGAGGAAGTAACCGGTGTCGTCGTCTGGTGGAGCGAGGAAGAGGGATGGGGCACCCTCCGGTCGGAGATGGCTCGTTCCGACGTGTTCGCCCACTTCTCGAACCTGGACATGGAGGGACATCACGTCCTGCAGCCGGGCCAGAGAGTCGATTTTCTCCTAG
Organism: Frondihabitans sp. 762G35; assembly: GCF_002074055.1. NCBI lineage: Bacteria > Bacillati > Actinomycetota > Actinomycetes > Micrococcales > Microbacteriaceae > Frondihabitans > Frondihabitans sp. 762G35. Next base: position 693,726 of record NZ_CP014619.1, read on the forward strand.
AGGAATACCCGCGTGGACAAGATGGGTATTTCTATCGGGCCGAGCAAGTTCGGGTCATCGGCCTTTAGGGCGAAAGTCCAACGCCGCAGCAGGCGAATGAACAGTCGGCGTTCCCGCTCCGCGACGGAGCGATACTGTGGCGCAATGCTGAGTTCGCGTCGTCTCCTTACCGTCGAAGCGGTTCTCACGCTGGCCCTGGTCCTGCTCGTTCTCACGTCCGCGTTCGGGTGGGATGTCAGGCTGTATTGGGTGGGCGGATTCATTGCCCTGGTTGCTCTCACAATGATCATTCTGAATTCGCTGGATCGTCGCCGCCGGCTCTAGCGTCCGTAGACCCTTCCCTCATATGTGCCGGTCTAAGGAATCCACAAACGGTAAAGACCGGGCTTGTGGGGAGCCCGGGCCCCTCGTTGAGATAAGAGGTTGCTGCTCTCTATGGACGAGGTCGAAACGAACCGCGCGCCGTCCAGGCGAAAATGCCTACGGCGATGAACGCCAGCCCGAGAAGGACGAAGAGGCCTCCTTGCGCCTGCCCGTGAATCAGCTCGACAGCCCCAAGCACGACGCAGAGCAGGCCAGCCAGGGGGAATGTGAAGCCTACGAGGATGAGGGCCACCCTCGCCTGAAAGAGCCAGAACCGCTTGAACATGAAGTCGATCCTCGCCCAGGAAGGGACCTTGCACTCAACCCGAGATTTCGACGCTCCGGCAGATGTGCGCAGGACGTTGCGATTCCGGGCAAAGTACGACTTGTCTCCTCCGCGAGGAGGATCCCTGAGGCGGAAAGCGTGAGAATTGCGCGAGAGAATCTACTTTGGGTCCCATGAGGAATCTCGTCCGGCTCGTCGACGCTGCCTTGCTCCCCGTTGTCGGGGTCGTCTTCGGCGTTCTGTGGATCATCGGCACTGCCAACACGATCTCGGACAGGACGCCGGTCGAGTGGATCCCCTACGCCCTGATCGGCGTGGCGATCGCCACCGCGCGCCTCTCCTCGGCGGGAGCGCTGAGTCTCGTCATCTCCGGGCTGGCCGTTCAGGCGGCCGTTCCTCGGCTGCGGTTTGCGGAGGGGGGCTGGCCGGCGTACGCGGGTCTTCTGATCGTGCTCTTCGTCGTCGCAGCCAAGCCGGATGCCAGATCGCGGGTATTCGGTCTGATCGTGGGGGTCACAGGATCCGTCGCCGTGGGGATCCTGGTCGGCGCCGCTGGCGGTCAGCCGCTGGTGGCGATGCTGGTCGCCGGTGTCAGCACCGTCGCAGCGTGGGTGCTCGGTCTAGCGGTCACGCTCGTCCGCCAGCGGAACGTCGCATCGAAGCGCAGTCGCGCCCTCGAACACGAGGTGGATGCTGCCGCGACAGAGCTCGCCGTCGCCCGGGAGCGCGAGAGGACCGCGCAGGACGTGCATGACATCATGGCGCACTCGCTGGCGGTGATCGTCGCTCAGGCCGATGGGGCCCTATTCCTGCAAGGGGAGAGACCCGCTGCTGCAACGGAGAGCCTGACGGCGATCTCCGTGGCCGCGCGCGAATCCCTGGGAGAGCTGCGGGTGATGCTGCAGTCGCTGACGGCGGATCCCGAGGGGCACTCTCATCCGACGCTGCAAGACCTCGACTCACTTCTTGCTCGCATGCGGTCCGCGGGTCTGCGGGTCTCGGAGACGACGTTCGGTGAACCCGGCCTACTCACGGCCGGGCAACAGCTGGCCGTCTACCGAATCGTGCAGGAGAGCCTGACGAATGCCCTCAAGCATTCGGGGCCCACGTCCGAGGTGCGCGTCACTCAAGACTGGCGCGGCCCGGGGCTCGCTCTCGGCGTCACCTCGATTGGCGGCCATGAACCACGACCAGGGTCGCCTGCCGGAACTTCTCGTGGAATCACCGGGATGACCGAGCGGGCGCGGCTCGCCGGGGGCTGGCTCGTAGCGGAGCAGGATCACGAGGATGCTCGCACCTTCGTCGTCACCGCCTTCATCCCCACGGTGGCCGCACCATCGGTAGCTGTCCGATGAGTCCGATCCGTGTCGCGATCGCCGACGACCAACGGCTTTTCTGCTCGGGCATTCAGATGCTCATCGAGTCGCAGTCTGACCTGGAGTTCGCGGGCGCCGCGTATGACGGCGACACCATAGTGAATCTCGCGGCGACTGTCGGACCAGACGTCATTCTGATGGACATTCGTATGCCCGGCCGCAATGGGATCACGGCGACTGAAGCGATCTGCGACCGGGCCGGCGATGCCGCTCCGAAGGTCATCATCCTGACAACTCACGAACGAGACGTCGCCGTACTTCAGGCGATCACCGCCGGCGCGAGCGGGTTCCTCCTCAAAGACACCAACCCGGACTTCCTCCTCGCCGCGATCAGGACCGTGCACGAGGGCCAGTCCGTGATCGCCCCTCGCAGCACGGTCGCGCTCATCCAGGACCTGATCCCGGCAGGCGGCAAGCCGGCCGACCAGTCGGTCATCCAAGCCCTGTCCGTGCGAGAGAAGGAAATCTTTCTCCTGGCCGCGCGCGGTCTCACCAACGCAGAGATAGCCTCGACGGCCTTCATCTCAGAGACGACGGTGAAAAGTCACGTCTCGAGTATCTTCGCCAAACTTGACCTGACGTCGAGACTGCAGATCGTCGCGTTCGCGTACGAGCACGGCCTCTTGAGGTAGGCAGTCTCCTCCGCGAGGAGGAGAGAAACCCTCCCGGGTGAACAGTCGTAGTTCACCCCGCAAACGATGAGGTTGGAGGTATGAAAGCCCTTCGGATTCTTCTCGTCATCGACTACAAGCTCGCCTACCTCGGAGGCGCTCAAACGGCCCTGCGGCAGCAGGCGATGGCCCTCGCCGGCGCCGGTCACGACGTCACGGTGATCGGATCGGACGCCACGTCCGATCCGGTCCTCGCCGAGACGGGGGTCTCCACCGTGGACCTCCGACCGCTGCTGACCGTCCCAGTCGTGGACCTGCCCATTTTCGTCAACAGTGCCGCCATGCGGACGCGGCTCGCCGGTCTTCTCGATCGGCGGCGCGTCGAAATCGTAATCGCCCACTCCGAGTTCGGCCTTGCCGCGGCAGCCCTCGAGGTCGCCGGCGACCGAGGAATCCCCACGATGCACACCGTCCACACGTTCTTCTGGCGGGGCCCGCGTCTCGCCGGCGTCGTGGCCCCGCTCGCCTCCGCTCTGCACGCCGCGGTCACCGGGCTGCCGGTCCCTCGCGGGGAGTTGGCCGAGCGACGACTGGACAGCTCTCTGCGCAAGATGACCCTGGCCGTGTCCCGCCGAGCGGACCTGGTCGTCTCACCGTCCCACCACCAAGGTCATGCGCTGCGCAGGGCCGGTCTCCCGAGGGTGGCCGTCATCTCCAACGCGACACGCATCCCCGCCGAGCACGCGGTGCTCCCGCCGCTCGACGGGCCGCTTCGGCTTGTCTGGGCAGCCCGGCTCGCGCCCGAGAAGCGTCTGAACGTCGCACTGCAGGCCATGCAGATCGTCGAAGCGACGATGGGGACCGGCGCAGTGCACCTGGACGTCGCGGGCGGGACACCGCGGTCGGGACCCCAGGCGAGGTCTGTCACGTTGCACGACCGCGTGACGCCCGAGGAGATCGTGGCGCTGCTCGGGAACGCGCACGCAGCAGTCATCACGTCGCACGGGTTCGACAACCAACCCATGATCGCCATCGAAGCGTTTCAAGCCGGTCGCCCCGTCATCGTCTCCGATCCCACCCTCGCGGCCGAGTTCGGGGCCGCGGCCATCGCCACGCGCACACCGGACGCCCCGGGTCTCGCCCGCATGATCATCCGGCTGGCAACTCACAGCGAACAACTCCTAGAGCACGTGAGGGCGGCGACGGCGGCCGGGCTCGCATCTTCGCCAGAGTGCCACGTCGCGCAGCTCGAGGCTGCCTACAAGCGGCTGAACCAGAATCGAACAGGATCTGTCCTCGCCGCGCGAAGGTCCGCATGAGCATGCGGTGCCCCGGCGCGGCCCGACCAATAGACCCTCAGACCCGACGCTCTGCGCCTTGATAAGGCGGCTCACCCTCCGCCACCCTGAGGTCTTGCTCCTCAAGCGTCTCGAGGGTTGGAAGGCGCTCGTCCTCCCGCCGGCCTTCCATGTTCATCGTCGTAATCCTCCACCGCCTCCCTTCTTGTCGAGAAGGCTCCAGCACAGAGTTCCCCCGCACGTATCCGGTTCCTTATTTGTTTTGTCCAGCGGCCACACCCTTCCAAGTTCGGTCTTGCGATGGATGTGAAGGGCCTCGAATATCTGAGACTTTTTCCCCGTGAAGAAACCCTTTTTGATCGGCATCGCGGCCGTGGCCCTCGGTGCGGGCGCCACCGTACTGGCCTTGGAAACGACAGACGCTGCGATTTATCTTCCGCCCCGTGGAGACGTCCCTGCGGCGTCGGCGTCCGTGTCAGTCGTCGCCCGTACGTATTTGGAAGCTGCTGAGCACAGTGACTGTGGCTTGACGAGAGCCCTCACGGATGCACGCTCAGCAATGGCGCCTTGGTGCAGGCATCCTCACGTCGTCTCGTTCCACAATTTGGAGACACCAATTTCTTCCCCGGCCACGGAATCCTCGGGGAACGAAGCGGAGACTGTCGTGCGTTTCCACTTTGTGATCACGGGCGGAGCCGATGCGGGTTTTTCGTCCAACGCAGATCAAATTTGGGGCCTTTGGTTCCGGCACACGCAGGCGGGGTGGCGCGTGTGGGATCAAGGCGTCGCCTAGATCATCGGCGCCCATGGCTGTCCAACGCTGAGGTCCTAAAGGCCCTTAACAAGGCTCAGGCCGACCGTGCCGCCGCACAGCTCCGACGCGCCGGCCGCACTCCCGAGGCGCAGGACCCCCGCCGCAGCGGGGCCCGCGAGGCGGCGGAGCGGGAGCGTCAGCGCCGCGACCGCGCCCGCGGGGACGACGCCCGCGAACGCTGAGAGTATTCAGTCGGTGCTGTCGTCTCCCAAGAGGTCTGAATTCGCGTAGGCCAGACGTCGCAGGTAATTCGACAAGAAGTACAAGGTTGACGCCCCGGACGGAGCTAAGCCCCCGCACCACAGCGCGTCAGCTCCACCAAGAGCAAAGTGCCCACGTTCATAGCGACACACACGTCGTTTTTTATACTCAGAGAGTTTGAGGGTTGACGGTTAGGACTCGAACAGTTAGAGTTCTGAGTATGAACGACGCAGAGCCCACCTTCACCAGCAACCTTGAACTGCTGCGCTGGGTTGGCTGGGCCCAGCAGCAGGCCGGGCTCGACTGGATCCGCGAACGCGGGCTCAGCCACCAGCAGAGCTTCGCGCTCGGCTTCCTCGTCCAGAACCCCGGCTCCATCCAGCGCGACATCGCCGAGATGACCCGCACCACACCGGCCAGCGTCTCGAGCCTCCTGCAGGGGCTCGAGGCACGAGGCCTCATCGAACGACGCACCGAAAGCGGTAACGAGCGCAGCAAGCGCGTCTACGCCACCTCGGCCGGCACCGAACTAATCTCTGGGTTCGACACCGCCATGCGAGCGGCCGAAGACATCATCCTGGCTCCCCTCGACGAGGCCGAGCGAGAGACGCTGCACGGCCTCCTCACCAAGATCACCTCCGTCCTCCCCCAGCCGACCCGGCAGTAACCGGGCGGCGCGGCATCGGCCCCACCCTCGATCCTTCTTCTTCCCCACCTACCGGGGCGGCTTCGCCGCGCCCGAAAGGAGTTCCGCCATGAGTACCTTCTCCCCCAGCGCCGACGTGGTCGGCAGCAACCGCTGGTACCTCGCCTCCGCGCCGATCGTGCGCGCACTCGTCCACCTCTGCATCCCGATGGCAGCCGCCATGATCGTCGGCGCCGTCTACAACGTCATCAATGCCGGCTTCATCGGGTCCCTCCACGACCCGATCCTGCTGGCCGCCGTCACCTTCGGCTCGCCGATCCTCGGCCTCGTCATGGCCGTCGGCGGGGTGTTCGGCGTGGGCGGCTCCTCGCTCATCTCGCGCCTCCTCGGAGCATCCGAGCAGGATCCCGCGAGGGCCGGAGACATCAAGCACGTCGCGTCGTTCGCCGTCTGGGGCGCCGTATTCGCGGGCGCCGTCGTCGGGGCGCTCGGCCTCATCTTCCTGAACCCGCTGGTCGGGCTGCTCGGCGCCCAAGGCTCGGCGGTCCCGGCCACAAGTGCCTTCGTCGGTGTGATGCTGGCGTTCGTGCCCGTGCTGGCCGCAGCCTTCTGCCTCGAGCAGATCGTCCGGTCGGAGGGCGCCGCGCACCAGGTGATGGTCGGCCTCATCGCCTCGACGGTCGCCAACCTCGTCTTCGACGTGCTGTTCATCCTCGTGCTGCACTGGGGCGTGGCCGGTGCCGCCCTCGCGGTCGGCCTCTCGAACGTCGTCACGATCGTCTACTTCGTCACCTACCTGATTCGGCACAGCGAGAACATCAGCCTGTCGCCGAAGTGGTTCACCCTCCGCGCTGACATCCTGAAGCCCGTGTTCGGCGTCGGCGTCGGCGAGCTGCTCCAGTCGGCGTTCCTCATCGTCACGTCGCTCGTGCTGAACAACCTCGCCGCGAACTACGGCGACGGCCCGCTCGCGGCGATGGGCGTCGCGGTCCGGATCGCGCAGGTGCCGGAGTTCCTCATCATGGGCGTCACCCTCGGAGTCCTGCCGCTCCTCGCCTACTCGTTCGGCAAGGGCGACGCGGCGCGGTTGGCCTCGTCGATCCGCGGCTCAGCCATCGCGGTCGGGGCGATCGCATTCTTCTTCTCGATTGTCGTGTTCGTCTTCCGCGACCAGGTGTTCTCACTGTTCGTGTCGGATCGCTCATTGCTGTCGCTCGGCGCGATCATCATCACCGCGCAGCTCGTGTCGATGATCTTCAACGGCTTCACCGGGCTCATCACGTCGCTCTTCCAGGCGACCGGGCGGGCACTGCCGGCCATGATCATGTCGATCACGCAGGGGGTGCTGTTCATCCCGATCGTCATCTTCGCGAACCTCTGGTTCGGGCTCGACGGCATCATCTGGGCGCTGACGGTCAGCGAGGGCCTCGTCCTGGTGGCCGGACTCGTGATGTGGTTCGCCTCGCGCGGCAGCATCGCCCGCGGGCTCGCCGAGGGCAGCCCCGAGCGCGCCGAGGCCGTGCTCGAAGAGGCCTGAGCAGGATCGCGAGTCGGCAGGATCGTGGGCGACCAGCAGGATCGCGCCGGCCCCTCTACAAAGCCGCAGTGACATGGTCGCTTTCCTTCAGGCCCGGCCATGACCGCGCGGGACCACGAGAGTGGTGACAGGTGACGCGGACGGGGGTCTGCTCCGAACGCTGGCCGAGACGAATGATGGTGTCTGACTTTCGTGTACCGGGTGTCGCCACCCATTCGACGCTCGGTCACCATGCCATCAGACGCAAGTTCCGCCTCGGGACCTGGTCGGTTAGGTGTTCTCGATGGTCGCGGGGTGGCTGGTAGCCGTTGTCTGGTCTCGCTTTTTCCGCATCCACCGGCGACTCATCAGCCACGGGTAGTTGATGAGGATCCACGAGAAAGCAACCGGCGTCCACGGATCAAAGCGGGCACGCGCCTCATAGCCCGACTTCGACAAGGAGAGCACCCTGTCCGTGCCGTCGACACTGACTCTGTAAACAGACTCCCGAACTGAATCCAAGGTCACGCTCACGTGCTGAACTTCGGCAACGATGAGCCACGCGACCGCCGCGGCAAACATCAGCACGAGAACGATGTCGAAAATTTGACGCCCGCCCGAGACATCGCGCAGATCAAGACCGAAGGCTCGAATGGATTTCCGGTTGCGATCCCGGTTTGTCAGCCACGCTCGGCTCCAGCCAACGAGCAAGGCGAAAACAACAAGACCGATCGACGCGACTTGGATCCAAGCTGCCGCAGGAAGAGGAAGAGTCAGCAAAACGAGACAGACGCCCAGGCCAAGGCAGAAACCAGAGAGCAAGGAGAGGATGCGGTTCACCTCGCGCACAAGGTCATCGCCAGCAAGGGTGACAAAGCGAGGTGACGATCTTGGTGCGTTCCACCACGACTTCAAGCCCACCTACGCACCCCCTTGATCTCGGCGATCGCCAAGCGACTCGTGACGACTCAGCTTGGACCCCGGGCGCGCTCTGAACAAGAAAGTGAGGATCCGGCTGCGGACGTCTGCGGAGTCAACCGGGAGATATCCCGGCTGTTTGTTAACGCCTTGCTGCCATCGCATACGATCGGCCGCATGACCGAGCCCCTCATCGCCGTCGGCTACTGGCGCAATGCGAATCGCCTAGACCTTCTCGACGTCGGAGCATCCGTGAACGCTGCTCTCACCACATCAGATGCCGAGGACACAGCGAATTACCTCTCTCGTGGTTTCGTTGCTCGAGCGTGGATGGGCCGAAGTACGTGTCGAATCTGCGGAGCAACTAACGGCAGCCTCGACCTCAGCGACGGAATCTACGTCTGGCCCGAAGGGCTGGCTCACTACGTCCCCGAACATAAAGTCCAGCTGCCCAACCAATTCTTGACTCACCTGGAGAGTCAGAGTGAGGCCCTCGAAAAGCGAGTCATCGACGAATCGTGGTGGAGTGGCCAAGTGGCGACCTCGTAGATGCCGGTCGTAATCGAAGTGGGCAGGACATCCTCGTGCGTTCTTCGAGGCGTTGCCTGAGTCGGGAACGCTGAGGGTTCCTCAACTCGCGGTCGGCCATCTGCCACTGGCGTCCCGAGCAGGGGGCTCCGATTCGTGGTGACAAGAAGTACTTTGTGGGCGTCGGGAAGAGAAGCGGGTCTCGAGCGATTCTCGTCGTGTCGATCATCGCGGTGGTACAGGTTGCGCTCGTCTTGGGATACCGGGTTTGGTCGGACGTGAATGAGCACACGCAGACCGCGGACGTTTTCACTGCCCTGCGAATCGTGGACAAGCGCATCGACCTGTCCGGAGAGGTTCCGGATACCACTCGCACCGAAAGCGGCCTGGCCGTCCGTCGAGGGGCTCAGGAATCGCGCCGACCATTGTCTATTCGTTCACCGCCGCCGAGACCCCAGATTGAGAGACGCGATTTCACGCCGCGGTGTCTCAGGGGCGCTATGGCAAAGGTGATGAGCCGTGGTCTCTCGAGATGCACGGCTACGACGTGACTGTTCTCTCGGCCGGTCCTGATGACTCGAACGGCCGCGTGTACATTTCCATCTCGACGCTTTGACCCCCACACACCCCGGCAGTTGCTGTCGCCAAGTAGAGGTTCCGCGCGCTGACTATGTCAAAGTTTTCTGGCCCCGGCCGGACGGAGAAAGTTGGCCCCAGCCTGGCCAGCAAAGAGCCCTTGGTTTCAGCGCATGTCGTTCTTAGTCCGTTTCCGGAGGTGCTTCGGGCGCAATGGCCGCAAGCGCCGTGAGGTAGTGATTGTTGATACTCACTGACGTCACTTCTTTGAGCCGGTAACCAAACGGCTTTCGATGCCAGGACGCGTTGGGACGAACCTCGAGGAGGCCGAACCACTTGCCGTGTTTGCCGACGTATTCGCCGATCCACAAGCAGTCGGTAATCACTCGGTCGCGTTCGATGGCAACCAAGGAGGCTAGGGACGACATCGTCTCTATGACTTGGTCGGTTTGCTCCAGGTCGACGGTGGCCAGGTCTTCGGGAGCGGGTTGTGGTTGCGTCATCGCGAAGTCCGTTTCAAAGGACCGATCTTTCTTGAGTGACGAGATGTCGCGGACTCGGATGGCGATCAGGCCATCTGAGTAGCCGCCATCCATGGTGCGGGCGATGAGGGCCCACTTCTTGCTGAGACCCACGACGAATCCGTCGATGCGATCCATGTCGTCGATCTCGCGGGTGATTCGATAGATCGATGAGGTCTCCAGTGCTCGCTGAAGCTTGGCCTGGACCTCTGATCGATTGCTCACTATGACCTCTCCGCCTCGAACCGGACAGGTCATGGCAGTTGTCGACCTTATCGGCCTCCAGGAACTCCTGAGACAAGTCAGGCGCGTCTTAGAGTCCAACCGAGACACCGTCGAGCTGCGCTACTGGGAAATAGGCCGCGGGAAGGGCCTCTAGGAGCTGACAGTTCTTTTCATTGGAGGTTCCCCCGCGGACAAGCTCCAGCTGACCCGCAAGACTTCCCCCCGCGAACGCCGGCCGAGCTGTGCGAAGGCCGCCCCTCATCGTTTGCTCGACAGGACGACCGACCCGACAGCGAACCGGACGAAGCGCTCGCGACTCCGCGCATCCACGCCGCTGACGCGCTCCGAGGCCTCCCGTGGGGCACAATCTGGATTGTGACGACTCGACTAGCCACTCCACAGGATGCGGCGGAGATCAGCGAAGTGATCACCGACGCCTTCGCAGACGGCGGACGCGTGGCAGCCCTGTGGACCGCGGTCGTGGCAGCCGACCTACATCGGGCCAGTGTGGTTGCCGTTGAGGGTCATCGTGTGGTCGGTCACGTAGGGATGAGCCACGCGTGGCTGGATTCGCGGCGAGAACTCGTCGATGTTCTGCTGTTGAGCCCTCTCAGCGTCCGGATGGACCGCCAAGGCGAAGGCATCGGCACGGAACTCGTCGCAGCGGCGATTCACGCCGCCGATGAGCTGGGGGCGCCCGCAGTGTTCCTCGAGGGCAGCCCTGACTACTACGGCGAGCGCGGCTTTGAGAGGGCGAACCTCAAGGGTTTTCAGGGGCCCTCGCGGAGAATTCCGGAAAAGGCTTTTCAGGTCGCAGTCCTTTCGACCCATGCCCCCTGGATGACGGGGAGAGTCGTGTATCGCGACGTCTGGTGGATCCACGATGCCGCCGGGTTGCGAGATCCAGAGTTGCTCGCCATTGAGGAGCAATTCGAAGCAGATCGATGACGCGTGCGAAGGAGTTCCACGTCGAGCAGCCGTCGATGACCTGGACCGGGCACACCCGGAGTGGCACGCTCGACTGCATGGTGCGCGACAGCTTGAAAGCCGAGGGATTCCGCCCCACGTTGACCTTGTTCTCGGGGCTGCCGGGCGCGGGGAAGACGACGCTCGCGCGCCGTCTCGAACGGGAAGGCAGGGGCATTCGTCTCGCCACGGATGAATGGCAGGACCGTTTGGGCATTCCGCATTCCGACAGCGACTTCCACGAGCGCCTACAAGCTGCCCTCTATCGGCACGCCCTCATCCTCCTGCGGCAAGGGGTCGACGTGATCCTGGAGGACGGCCTGTGGATGAAGGCCGAGCAGATCGAGAAGTTCGCCGATGCACGATCCTGCGGCGCTCTCATCGACCTGCACGTCTTCGACGTGGACCAAGACACCTTGTGGAGCCGGCTGCAGGAACGAAACACCGACGGCAACGCCGGAGCTGTACCGATCACATCGGAACACCTCCGAGCCGCGTGGGCCATTTTCCAGCCGGTATCCGCTGACGAGCTTTCCCACGCTGACTCCTACCAGACACACACAGGCGGCCTCGCTTGAAGGCCCCCGCGACGCATCAGCGCACGAAACGCACCACGTCCACCTCGGTGAAGTGCCACCGCTCGTCGACGCGGAACCCGCGCTCCCGGAGCGCTGCCGCCACCGTGGCCGAGAACCCGCCGGAGTCGCGCGTCACCAGCCACACCACCGGGTGACCGTCGACGCGGTCGACCGCCCGGGCGAACGGGAGCCGTGTCTCCCAGAGCCGGCCGGTCGCAGCGGCGGGCTCGTCGAGCGTCACGTCCGTCATGCCGTCGAACGCCGCGGGGTAGGCGTAAGCGATGCTCCGGGTCGACCCGCCCGGGTGCCGCTGGATCCCGCCGTACACGATCGCATCCGACTGCCCCGCGGGCAGCTGCTCGGCGGCGCGCTCGCGGGCGACCAGCGCCGCGACGGCCTTCCACGACGAGGCGTCCTTCGCCTCCGGGAGTCGCTGCCACACGGCCGTCCCCGCGCTGAGCACGGCGATCACGGCGACCACGGCCACCATCGCTCGCCGGTCGCGGAGCCGGGCGACACCGGCGGCCATCAGCAGCCCCAGCGCCGGCGTCGAGAACGACAGGTAGCGGGCCGTGTAGAGCGGCGTGCCGAGCACCGACACCGCGACGAGCACGAGCGCGGGCAGCAGGAGCCACGGCAGAGCGACCCCCGCGACCCCCGGCACCCCGGCCCCGTCGCTCCTGCGCGCCTCGCTCCCGCGACCCCCGCGCCACCGCCGCCAGGCGACAGTCACCGCCACGATCACGAACGCCCAGCCGACGACCGCGAGCGGCGGATTCTCCGGGAACCACTGGGTCACGAGCAGCGACTGCACGACCCCGGAGTCGGGCTTCGGCAGCCACGACACCTGCGCCTGCTGGCTCCGGGCCAGGGCGACGAGGGGGACCAGCAGGATGCCCGCGGCGACGGCTGCCAGAAGCCAGCCGACCACGGCGCGACCCGGGCCCTTCCCGTCGCTGCGCCGCGACTCCTGCGGGCGCCGCCCCGACCGATGCGCCAGCGCCGCGAGCACCAGCGTGACCCCGTGCGCCACGACGACGAGGGCCGTGTAGATGAAGAGCGTCGACGCGACCACGGCCACGGCGCCGTAAAGCAGCCACCAGCGCCAGGCGCCGATCCCGGTCCGGCCGTCCCGCTCCGCTTCGGAGCGCCGCACGGCGATCACGAAGACGAGAGTCAGCAGCGTGGCGAACGTGGCGGTCAGCGCGTAGGAGCGCGCCTCCGTGCCCATCCACGTGACGCGCGGCAGCAGGGTGAAGAGCAGCCCTGCGAGGAGGCCGGTGGTCCGCGGGGCGAGTGTGCGGGCGAGCACGGCCACGAGGGCGGCGGCCACTCCGACGGCCAGCGCGCTGGGAAGGCGGAGCGTGAAGGGGCTGTAGCCGACGACGGCGAGCCAGCCATGCATCAGCGCGTAGTAGAGCGCGTGCACGGCGTCGACGTGCTGGATCTCCGTCCAGAGCTCGGACCAGGAGCGCCGGGCGGAGACGATCGTCGCCGACTCGTCGTACCAGATCGACGGGACCCACGAGAAGGCGACCGCGATCGCGAACCCGACGACGCCCGCGAGCAGCGGGTCGCCCCACGGGCGCGCTCGGAGGTCGCGCAGGAGCCGCGGCCCGCGGGAGGACGCTCGGCCGTCGCGTAATAGGGTGGAGGGGTCGTCGGCACGCGGAGAACGGAGGTCGGTCATGGGGACGCTTCCTCCTCTGGTGCGGCCGCTCCCGCAGAGCGCCGCGGGCCCTGATCCGGCCCGGTACTCGCGGTCGTCCCGTCTCGCCGGCATCGGCCTCGACGGGCAGTCGCGCCTGGCCGCCGCGAGGGTTCTCGTGGTCGGAGCCGGGGGGCTCGGCTGCCCCGCGATCCAGTATCTCGCGCAATCCGGCGTCGGCACCCTGGGAATCGTCGACGACGACGTCATCGACCTCAGCAATCTGCAGCGCCAGGTTCTCTACCGGGCCGACCAGGTCGGTCATCCGAAGGCGCGAGCCGCCGCCGAGTGGGTCCGCGCGGCCAACGTCGACGTGACGGTCCGCGTCCATCCCGTCCGCCTCACCGACGCCAACGCCGACCTCCTCGACGACTACGACCTGGTCGTCGACGGCAGCGACTCCTTCGACACCTGCTACGTCGTCGCCCACGCCGCCGCCGAGCGCGGGCTCCCCGTCGTCTGGGCGAGCGTCAACCGGTTCGACGGGCAGGTCGCCGTCTTCTGGGACGCCGCCCCCGAGGGTCGCGGCGTCGACTACCTCGACCTGCACCCCGAGAAGCCGTCCGGCGGCTGGGACGAATCCTGCGCCGACGTCGGCGTGCTCGGCCCGCTCTGCGGCACGGTCGGCTCCGTCATGGCCTCCGAGGCGATCAAACTCCTCACCGGGGCCGGCGAACCCCTCCTCGGCCGCATCGTCACGATCGACGCCGCAGGAGGATCGTGGCGCGAGAGCAGGCTGGTCCGCTCCGCCGCCCGGCGCGAGGCCCGCGCCGACGACGTGGCCCGCATCCTGCGTGGCCGCCCGGCCCTCGCCCCCGACACGGTGCCTGCCGAGATCCCGACCGTCACCGCCGACGAGCTCGAGGCGCGCCTCGCGGCGCGTGACCGCGGCGACGACGCGTTCGTGCTGCTCGATGTGCGCGAGGCGACGGAGCACGCGGGAGGGGCCATCGAGGGGTCCGTCCTGGCCGCGGGGTTCGGGTCGACGGCGGCGGGGCATCCTGGGCTCGAGAGCGACGTGCCCGTGGTCGTCTACTGCGCGCGCGGGCCGCGGTCGGAGGAGGCTGCGCGGCTGCTTCGCGCCGAGGGGCACGAGGTGACGGTGCTGCGGCGCGGGATGCTCGGCTGGTCGCTGCGCGCGAGCGCGCTGGCGACCGGCGACGGAGTCACCCCCGCGGGGCGTGTGCCCCTGCCGCTCGGCGACATCGATCCCGCGGCGTTCCACCCCAACCGCACGGCGTAGCGCCGAGCGCGAAGGCGAAGCGCGCTCAGCCGCCGGCGAAGGGCGGCATCACGTCGACGACGGCGCCCGAGGGCACCACCTGCGCGAGGTCGCGCGTCGTCACGCCGTCGACGAGGAACGAGCAGCGCTCCAGCGTCGCCCGGAAGTCGTCCGGGTCGACGCCCGCGGCCGGCTGCACCGTTTCGACGAGGTCGCCGAGCGTCGGCTCGGACTCGGCCACGCACTCGAGCTGGTCGGTCCCCGCGGCGGCGCGCGCGGCGGCGAAGAAGCGGAGGGTGACGGTGACGACTCCCACGCTCAGCCCCCGATGGCGCTCATGGAGCGGGCCGGCTGCACGAACGAGGGGTCGTCGAGGCCGTGGCCCGCGGGCTTCGCCCACATGGCATCGCGCCAGAGGTCGGCCAGCGCCTGATCGTCGGCTCCGGCGCGGAGGGTGTCGCGGAGGCCGGTCTCGGTGTGCGAGAAGAGACAGCTCCGGACGCTGCCCTCGGAGGTCAGCCGAACGCGGCGGCAGTCGGCGCAGAACGGCTCGGTGACCGAGGCGATGATCCCGACGGTGCCCTCGAGGCCGAGGTCGTCCCCGGCTCGGCCCCGGGCGACGAAGCGCTCGGCGGGAGCACCGTCGCGGGGCTCCTGCGCGCGCTCGAGCGTGAAGCGCTCGCCGACGAGGCGGTGGACGTCGGCGGCCGTGATCATGGAGTCGCGGCTCCAGGTGTGATCGGCATCGAGCGGCATCTGCTCGATGAAGCGCAGCTCGTGGCCGTTGCGGAGGGCCCAGGCGACGAGCTCGGGAGCCTCGTGGTCGTTGACGCCCGGCAGCAGCACGGCGTTGATCTTGATCGGCCCGAGGCCGGCGGCCGCCGCGGCGTCGACGCCCTTGAGCACCCGCTCGAGGAAGGGGCGGCGCGTCAGCTGCGCGAAGGTGGCGGCGTGCAGCGAGTCGAGCGACACGTTGACGCGGTCGAGCCCCGCTGCCCGGAGGGTCTCCGCGCGCTCGGCCAGACCGATGGCGTTGGTGGTGAGCGAGATCTCGGGCCGAGGCTCGAGGGCGGCGCACCGGGTGATGATGTCGACGAGGTCGGCGCGCAGGAGCGGCTCGCCGCCGGTGAACCGGACCTGGCGGACGCCGAGCTCGCGGACGGCGATCCCGACGAGCCGCACGATCTCGTCGGCGGAGAGGGCCTGATCGCGGGGGAGCGCCGGGAGGCCCTCGGCGGGCATGCAGTAGGTGCACCGGAGGTTGCAGCGGTCGGTCAGCGACACCCGGAGATCGGTGGCCTCGCGGTCGTACCGATCGATGAGGCCTCGGGCTCCGGCCGGTCGCGGGGGGAGACCCGCCGGGGTGCGCCCGGGGAGGACGGGGATTCCGAGGCTGACTGTCATCATCCGAGACTAATTCACCGGAGCCGGGAGAGCGCCCCATCGGGGTGCAACGACGATGCCCGAGGGCCGCGGCGCGGGTTGTCCGCCACGGTCCCCGGGCTCAGCGCTGATCCGGCGCGATGCGCGTCCGGCCGAGGGTGAGTCGGCGGCGTGCGCGAAGGGGCGTCGTAGGGGGACGCCCACTCACCGTTCGGAGTCGTCTCTCGAGCGGATGGGTCCCGGTCGACCGCGAAGCTCCGGTCGGGCGGCGCTCAGGCGCGCGCGGGCGGGGTCTCGACGATGACGGTCGTCGCCTTGACGACGGCGATGGCGACGCTCCCGAGTTCGAGCCCGAGCTCGCGGACCGCCTCCGAGCTCATCAGCGACACGACGCGGAACGGCCCGCACTGGAGCTCCACCTGCGCCATGACGGTGTCCATCGTGATCGCGGTGACGAGGCCCATGAAGCGGTTCCGGGCGGAGCGGCCGACCGTCGACGGGTCGTCGGGCAGGACGGACGTTCGCTTCGCGAGCTGCGCGAGCTCCAGTCCGTCGACGACGGTCCGCCCGGCCGGGTTCTTCTCGCTCGCGAGGGTGCCGTTGTCGATCCAGCGGCGCACCGTGTCGTCGCTCACGCCGAGGTAGCGCGCGGCGTCGGACACCCGGATCTTCGGCATGGCGGGAGCCTACCGCCGGAGGGCGCCCCGGCGGGTGACGAGGTGCCACTCCTCGGTGGCTCGGCCGCGGATCCTGCCCCACCACCCGGGACCGGACCGCAGGATGCTCGCCACGACGATGATCGCGAGCGCCGCCCCGAGGGTGAACGGGCGCAGGGAGTCCGCGATCCAGAACTGCCGGGTCGACATCGCGAGCACGAGCGCCAGCCACTCGACCCGACCGGTGAACGCGATGAAGGGGACGAGCAGGAGGGCGTACCAGGGGTAGCGCGGGCTGAGGATCAGCAGCGCCGATCCGATCATGACGAGCTGGCCCAGCCACGGCGCCGCCGGGTCGGTCGTCCGCCACACGACGACGCCGATCACGAGGAGCAGCAGCACCGCGACGGGGGCCGCGGCCCGGCCGGGCGCCACGAGCGACACGAGGGCGAAGCGGTTGCCGCTGCTGTAGCCCTCCTCGGAGAGGTAGCCCGGCAGATAGCCGAGCACCTGCACCCCCGTCGTCACGACGAACGGCACGTAGAGCGCCACGAAGGTGACGACGGACGCCACGACGACGCGCCAGGGCTTCTCGCGGAGGAGCGCAGGAGCCGCCAGCACCGGGATCAGCTTCGTCGCGATCGCCGCCCCCAGCGCGATCCCGCCCGTGAGGCGTCGGCCCGAGGCGACGAGGAGGGTCGCCGCGAGCGCGAGAGCCGCCCCGATGAGATCGATGTGCGAGTTGGTGATCGCCTCCGAGGCGACGAGCGGGCACCAGCCCCAGAGCGCCGCCCAGCGTGGATCGAGACCCCGGCGGCGGAGGGCGAGGAGGAGCGCGACGGTGGTGCCGAGGCTCACGAGGAGGCCCACGGCCTGGAAGGGCCAGTAGGTCGCTCCGACCGGGACCACGGCGCGGACCGCGGCGAAGTAGAGCTCGGCGGCGGCCGGGTAGATCGTGAAGACGCCCGGCCGGTTGATCGTCGTGCAGAGCGTGTCGGAGGTGCCGAGGTCGGTCGTCGTCATGACACGGGTGCCCCGGCAGACCTCCTCGCCCGCGGCGTCGGTCGAGGTCGCCGGGAAGAGCCAGTCGGGGCGCAGGTCGCGGAGAGCGGGGTCGTTCGGCCGATGCGCGTAGGGGGAGATCCCGGCGTTCTGGACGATGCCGTCCCAGGCGTAGCGGGCGGAGTCGGTGCTCGTGTTCGGCGGGCCCACGATGGCCGCGCCTCCCACGAGGGCCGACCCGACGAGGACCACCGCGGCCACGGACCGTGCGGGGACCCGGCGGAGCAGGACGAACGCCAGAACGAAGAGGGCCCAGCAGACGAGGGTCCAGACGCGGAACCCCGCGGGGTGGGAGGTCGAGAAGAAACCCAGCGTGGCGACGCCCCAGCCGATGGTCGCGGCGAGGACCGCCGCGGCGAGGAGGCTGAGGAAGGTGCGCACGCTCCTACTCTGCCCGAACCCTCGGGGCGTCCGGTCCGAACTCCTTACACATCGGTGACATCTCCTCCCCCCGGAGGCGGAAACCGCTCTCGGGAGGGAGGATCCGTGGTGAGATTCAGCATGCGAGAACTGCTCTACGGTCTTCGGCGCGGCGTGACGTCGCCGAACCGCAACGCGAGGACGGCCGTCGTGATCGGGCGACTCCTAGGCCTGGCCTTCGTCGTCTGCCTCGGCACGGGGCTCTACAGCCACTTCCTGCAGGAGCCGCTGGCCTGGATGCGGTTCCCGACCCGCCCCGTCGCGCTCTACCAGGTGACCCAGGGCGTCCACATCACCGCGGGCATCCTGTGCTTCCCGCTCCTCTTCGCGAAGCTCTACGCCGTCTACCCCCAGCTGTTCACCTTCCCGCCGATCAAGAGCGTGCCCGAGTTCTTCGAGCGCGCGTCCATCGCGATCTTCGTGGCCTCCTCGCTGGTGCAGATCTTCACGGGCCTGCTCAACACGTTCCAGTACTACCCGTGGCCGTTCCCGTTCAAGCAGGTGCACTACGCGCTCTCCTACGTCATCATCGGGTCGCTCATCGTCCACATCGGCGTGAAGCTGCCGATCATCGCCCGCTACTGGCGGAAGCGCGACAGCTACGACGCCGAGGGCCGCTTCCTCGAGGGGGATGCGGCTCCTGCGGAGGCTCCGGCCGGCGACTCCGCCGATGCTCCCGCTCGTGTCCCGGTGACGGTCGAGAACGCCGCCCCCGCGCGCGGCGTCGTGGGCCGCATCGGCGCCTGGATCGACCGCACCCCCGAGGTCGACGTGAAGTCCTCCAGGCGCGGCTTCTTCGGCGCGATCGGCGTCACGGCCGCCGCCCTCCTCGTCCTCACGGGTGGGCAGTCGTTCCGCGCCCTCGACCCGGTCAACGCGTTCGCCCCGCGGAAGCGCGGCATCGGCCCGAACGACCTGCCGATCAACCGGACGGCGAAGGCCGCGCAGGTGCTCGACACGGCCGTCGATCCGGCCTGGGCCCTGACCGTCTCGAACGGGTCCACGAAGCGCACCTTCACCCTCGCCGAGCTCGAGGCCCTGCCGCAGACGCAGGTCGACCTCCCGATCGCCTGCGTCGAGGGCTGGAGCCAGATGGCGACCTGGAAGGGCGTCCGCCTGGTCGACCTCGCCGACGCCGTCGGAGCGGGATCCGACTCGGCCCTTAAGATCACGAGCCTCGAGAAGCGCGGCGGCTACCGCGTGACCACGATGGGCTCGGAGTACGTCCGCGATCCTGCGACCCTCGTCGCTCTGCACCTCAACGGGGAGCGGCTCTCGATCGACCACGGATATCCGGCGCGGATGATCGCGCCCGGGCGCCCCGGCGTCCTGCAGACGAAGTGGCTCAGCACACTGGAGGTGATCTGATGCGCGCGACCCGCATCGTGTTCGTGACCGTCGGAGCCCTCGGCATCGTGTTCGGCGCCTGGGTGATGGTCGACACCGTCCGACCGAAGAGCATCTGGGGTCTCGCGACCTGGCTCATCGGCGCCGTCATCATCCACGACGCGATCATCGCGCCCGCTGTCGTGGCGATCAGCATCGCCATGCGCCGGGTCGGACGGAGGATCCCGCCGGCCGTCATCGCGATCGTCCAGGGCGCCGTCGTCGTGGGCAGCGTCTTCACGCTGGTGGTCGTGCCGGAGATCATCCGGAAGGCCAAGGTCCCGAACAACGACACGGTCCTGCCATTCGACTACGCGTCGCGGCTCGTCGTGCTTTGGGCGGCGATCGTCGTGATCACCGCCCTCGTCGTGACGGTCTACCTGCGGCGGAGCAGCCGGCAGAAGGCGCGGCCGTCGACCCGCCAGGTCTGATCGAGCGCGAAGCCCGCGGCCTCCGCGTGACGCACGAGGGCGACGCTGCCGACCTCGGCCCACGGGAACGCCTCGCTGGCGCGGCCATGGTCGTCGACCACGGTGGCCGAGAACGTGTCGTCGACGTCGTCGTCGGGCTGGACCTCGACGATGAGCGTGCCCCGGCGACCGAGGAGTTCGTGGCAGCGCAGGAGCAGCGCGAACGGGTCGCCGCCGATCCCGATGTTGCCGTCGAGGAGGAGCGCCGTGCCCCAGTGGCCCTCGCGCGGCAGGCGCTCGAAGACGCTGTGCGCCAGAACGGGGAGTCCCGCCCGACGGGCGACCTTGACGGCGGCGCGGGAGACGTCCACACCGAGCGTGACGAAACCCTGCTCGACGGCGGCCTCGACCATCCGGCCCGGGCCGCAGCCGATGTCGAGCACGGGGCCCGATTCTCCGGCCAGAAGGGCGCGATCGACGTCGTCGGCCGCGGCCATCCAGCGACCGAGGTCGTAGCGTCCGCGCTCCGCACCCTCGGCGTCGTCGCGGACCAGCGTGAGCCGGCCCTCGCGTCGGAGAGCGTGCGCGTAGGGTTCCGAGCCACCCGAGCCGAAGGTCGCGGCGCGATCGGCCGCGATGCTCACGACGACCGCCCGTCGAGGGGGCGGTCGCTGAGGCGGTCGGCGGTGCGGAGGCTCGGAGGGATCACATCACTCTGTTCGGAGCGGAGGGTGGTGCGGTTGCCCCGGGCGGGCGCGATCACGTGCATGCCCTCGACAGTATGTGTCGGCGGCGCATCGTGTTCGCCGCGGACCTTACGAAACGGGAACGTCTCGCGGATTCCCGGTCGCCGCCGAGCCGAAGCGCTCCATGATGGGGGCATGCCTCCTCAGGACGTGTCCCGCGCGCCCGCCGTCGCGCCGGCGGCCGTCCCGGTGCCGCGCGCCGTCCCCGTGCCGCGCGCCGGGGCCGACGCCCCCCGGAGGGTCCTGGTCGTGGAGGACGACCCGATCGTCCGCGAGGTCGTCGTGAGCTACCTCGTGAGGCACGGCCACGCCGCCGAGGCCGTGGCCGACGGGCTCACCGCCGTGGCGCGGGTGGCGGCGTCCCGCCCCGACCTGGTCCTGCTCGACCGCATGCTGCCCGGGATCGACGGCCTGGAGGCGTGCCGGCGGATCCGCGCCGTGGCCGACGTGCCGGTGATCATGCTCACGGCGCTCGGTCAGGAGCACGACCGCATCGGCGGCCTCGAGGCCGGCGCCGACGACTACCTCGTCAAACCCTTCTCGCCGCGCGAGCTGATGCTCCGCGTCGACGCCGTGCTGCGCCGCACGGCCGCGGCCCCGTTCGAGCCGGAGGCCGTGCTCACCGTGGGGGCCTTCCGCCTCGACGCCGCCCAGCGCACCCTGGCCCGATCGGGCGCGCCTCTGT
This sequence comes from Frondihabitans sp. 762G35, assembly GCF_002074055.1. Lineage (NCBI taxonomy): Bacteria > Bacillati > Actinomycetota > Actinomycetes > Micrococcales > Microbacteriaceae > Frondihabitans > Frondihabitans sp. 762G35. The sequence continues at coordinate 714,827 of NZ_CP014619.1, forward strand.
CACTGACCGTCCGCGAGTTCGACCTGCTCGCCTTCCTCGTCCGCCATCCCGACCGGGTCTTCACGCGCGAGGAGCTCCTCCGGGGCGTCTGGGGCTGGGAGTTCGGCGACCTGTCGACCGTGACGGTCCACGTGCGACGCCTCCGCGAGAAGATCGAGCCGGATCCCGCGGCGCCGCGGCACCTCCACACCGTGTGGGGCGTCGGGTACCGCTTCACGGCCTCGTCCGGGGAGGAGTGAGCGTGGCTCCCGCCGACTACCTCGTCGTCTCCCTGCTCGCCCTCGGCACGGCGCTCGTCGTCGGCGCGCTGGCCCTCGTCGCCCTCAAGCTGCTCAGTCGGGCGTCGCTCGTGGTGCAGGTCGCGGCCGTCGCGGTCGCCGCCGTCGTGTCGCTCATCGGCGGCATGCTGCTCGCGGCGGAGTTCATGTACGTCTCGTCGCACGATCTCGAGGTGTTCCTCTGGCTGGCCCTCTCGTCGGGCGCCGTGTCCGTCGTCCTCGCGCTGCTGCTCGGGCGGAGCCTCGTCGGCAACAGCCGGCTGCTGATCGCCCGCGCCCGGCGGGTCGGGGAGGAGAGTTCCGGGCATCCTGCGCCCCTCGCTCCCGAGCGGCACGTCGCCAACGAGTTCGCGACCCTGGCCCGCGAGCTCGCCGCCTCCGACGAGCGCCTCGCCCTCTCGCGCGAGCGGGAGGCCCGCACCGAGACGGCCCGGCGCGAGCTGGTCGCCTGGATCTCGCACGACCTCCGGACGCCGCTGGCCGGGCTCCGCGCCATGGCCGAGGCGCTGGAGGACGGCCTCGTCGACGACCCCGACCGGTATCACCGGCAGATGCGCGCGCAGGTCGACCGGCTGGGCGGCATGATCGACGACCTCTTCCAGCTGAGCACGATCCACTCGGGCAACCTGCGCCTGACGCTCCGGCGGGTCCGTGTCTCCGACCTCGTCGACGACCTCGTGGTGGAGCTCGGGCCCATCGCGACCGCTCGCGGCGTCCACCTCGTGGCGCGGGACGTCGCCGACGAGACGATCGTGGCCGATCCCGACGAGCTGGCGCGCGCCGTCGCCAACCTCGCGATGAACAGCATCCGCCTGTCGCCACCCGGCAGCGAGATCACGCTCTCGGCCGAGGCGGCCCCCGGCGACCTCGTGCTGCTCTCCGTCGCGGACAGCGCGGGCGGCATCCTCGAGACCGATCTCGCCCGCGTCTTCGAGCCGGGGTGGCGGGCCGGTGAGGCCCGGACACCGCTCGCCGACGGCTCGGCAGGAGGCGCGGGTCTCGGCCTCGCGATCGTGCAGGGCATCGTCGAGGCTCACCGCGGCCACGTCTCGGTCCGCAACGTCGACGGCGGCTGCCGGTTCGACGTGGCGCTGCCGCGGTCCTGACGGGGGAGCCGCCCGCGGCAGAGGAGCCGCCGCTACTCGCGGACGGCGTCGCTCCCGCTCGCCTGGAGGGCGTGGGTGCCGCGCAGGGCCTCGGTCGAGGCCAGGGCCCGGGCGAAACGACTGCGCGGCGCGACGGCGGCCACGTCGAGGGCGTCGTCGATCGTGTCGACGTCGACGAGCTCGGGCAGCATGCCGACGCGCAGGCCGGCTTCGGCGAGGCGGGCCAGCTGGTGCGCACCCGTGTCGTCCTGCGACATCGGGACTCCGCGGAGGAGGTCGCCCCGGGGCTCCCGGAGCGCAAGCGCCCAGAAGCCGCCGTCGTTCGCGGGGCCGAACCACGCGTCGACGTCGCTCGTCCAGCCGTCGAAGACGGGGGCGAGGTCGGCGACGGTGAGCTGCGGGGTGTCCATCCCGACGAGGACGGTGGGACCCGTCACGACGTCGAACATCGCCCCGAGGCGGGCGTCGAGGCCGCCCTGCACCTGGGGCAGGATCTCGTAGCCCCGGGCCTCCTGCGGCGGCACGACACCGTCGAACAGCAGGATGCGCCGGGTCGCCGGCAGCGCGGACGCGACGGCCAGGGTGTCGGCGAGAGCGGCGCTCGCGACCCGGGCGGCCTCCTCCAGACTGAGGGGCGGGTGGAGGCGCGTCTTCACCTTGCCGGGCAGGCACTCCTTGGCGATCACGACGAGGGTGGTCATCGGCGCGGTCCTTTCGCGTCTCGCAGCAGCGCGGACATGTCGTGGACGGCGCGGGCCGTCCCGCGGATGGTGCCGGTGACCTTGCTCCGGCCGACTCGGGGCGCGTAGGGCGCGTCGAGCTCCCGGATGCGCCAGCCCGCCTCGCTGGCACGGAGGACCATCTCGAGCGGGTAACCGCTCCGGCGGTCGCGGAGGTCGAGGGCGAGCAGCGCCTCGCGGCGGGCGGCGCGCATCGGCCCCAGGTCGTGGAGGGCGACGCCGGACGCCCGACGCATCAGTCTCGCGAGCACGAGGTTCGCGATCCGGGCGTGCAGCGGCCAGGCGCCGCGCGTCGTCGGACGGCGACGGCCGAGCGTGAGATCGGCCTCGCCCGCGAGGATCGGGGCCACGAGCGCGGGCAGGTCGGCGGGGTTCATGGAGGCGTCGGCGTCGCAGAACGTCACCACGGGGGCCGTGGCCGCCACGAGGCCCGCGTGGGCGGCGGCGCCGAAGCCGCGCCGCGACTCCTGAACGACCGTCGCGCCGAGCGAGCGGGCGACCTCGGCCGAGCGGTCGGTCGATCCGTTGTCGACGACGATGGCGCGGTAGCCCTCGGGGAGCCGGGAGAGGATCCAGGGGAGGGCGCGCTCCTCGTTCAGGCAGGGCAGCACGACGTCGACGGTCGCTGTGGTCATCCTCCGAGAATACGAAGGAGCACCTGAGAGGAGCGGGCGAGCGGGTCGCGGTCGGACGGTCGGCATGGCTGCTCCGGTTCGTGGGGGCAGCCGGGTGGCGCCGCACCCCTGGTTCGGAGCGGAGGCCGCGGGGGACGGGGTGCGGCGCTCAGCGGACGGCGGCGCGCAGGGGGGCGGTCGCGAATTCGCGCATCCCGTCCTCGAAGGACACGCCGGGCTCCCAGTGGAGCTCCCGCCGGAGTCGCTCCGACGAGGCCGTGATGTGACGGACGTCGCCCGCCCGGTAGTCGCCCGTCACGACGGGAGCCGGGCCGCCCGCGTGCCGGGCCAGCGCCTCCGCCATCTCGCCGATCGTGTGCACGGAGCCGCTGCCGACGTTGAACGCGCGGAACGTGTCCGGCTCCTGCGATGCGGTCCAGTCGAGCGCCGCGAGATTGGCGGAGGCCACGTCGCGGACGTGGACGAAGTCGCGCCGCTGCCGGCCGTCCTCGTAGACGCGCGGGGCCTCGCCACGCTCGAGGGCCGAGCGGAAGAGCGAGGCGACGCCGGCGTAGGGCGTGTTCTGCGGCATGCCGGGGCCGTAGACGTTGTGGTAGCGGAGGGCGGCGGCGCGGCCGCCCGTGCTCCTGGCCCACGAGGTCGCGAGGTGCTCCTGCGTGAGCTTCGTGATGGCGTAGACGTTGCGGGGATCGAGCGGGGCGTCCTCCGCGATGAGCTCCGGGCGGAGGAGCTCGCCGTCGGCGTCGCGCGGATCGAAGACGCCCGCGTCGAGGTCGGCGATGCGCCGGGGGGCGGGGCGTTCGAGGCCCTTCGGACCGCGATACGCGCCCTCGCCGTACACGACCATCGACGACGCGACGACGAGGCGGTCGACTCCTGCGCGCGCCATCGCGGCGAGCACCGTGGCGGTGCCGAGGTCGTTCGAGGAGACGTAGTCGGGGGCGTCCTGGAAGTCGACGCCGAGCCCCACCTTCGCGGCCTGGTGGCAGACGGCGGCGACCCCGCGGAGGGCGTCGTCGAGCGCGTCGGCGTCGCGGACGTCGGCCCGCAGGAAGTCGACCCGCTCGTCGAACGACGGCTCGCCGCCGTGCACGTCGGGTCGGAGGTCGTCGATGACGCGCACGGCCCAGCCCCGGTCGAGGGCACCCGTCACGATCTCGCCGCCGATGAAGCCGGCTCCGCCCGTGACGAGCAGGAGGGGCGGGGCCGCCTCGCTCACGCGGTCGCGCCCGAGACGGGGCGGGCGAGCACCTCGGCCACGGCCTCGGCGGGGATCAGCGCCCTCGGCTCGAAGTCGTCGGGAAGGGCCTGCAGGATGCGCTCGATCGCCTTCACGATCAGCGGCTGGGCCTCGGCCAGGCGCGTGAAGACGAGCTCCGCGCTGACCGTGTCGTCGTCGCTGCCCTCCTCGGGTGCCAGCCCGGCGTCGCTGTCGGTGACGAACGAGAGGTTCACCGTGCCGATGTTGAGCTCGGCGGCGAGCGGCACCTCGGGGACCATCGTCATGTTGACCGTGTGCGCTCCGGCCTGGCGGTACCAGACCGACTCGGCGCGCGTGGAGAACCGCGGCCCCTGGACGACGACGCAGGTGCCCGTCGGGGCGAAGTCGCCGAGCTCCTTGGCGAGGGCCTCGATGGCCGCCTGCCGGAGCACCGGGTCGAACGGGTCGGCGGCCGCCAGGTGCTGCACGGAGCCCTCGTCGAAGAACGTGTCGCGCCGGCCCCAGGTGCGGTCGATGAACTGGTCGGTGACCACGAGGGTCCCCGGCGGGTAGTCCGGGTGGACGCCGCCGACGGCGGACGACGACACGATGGCCTTCGCGCCGAGCGAGGCGAGCGCCCAGATGTTCGCGCGGTAGCCGATGAGGTGGGGGGCCACGGAGTGGTCGCTGCCGTGACGCGTGAGGAACGCCACGCGCTTCCCGCCCAGCTCGCCGATCGTGACGGGGCTCGAGGTGGGCCCGTACGGGGTGTCGACGTGGAGCGTCTCGGCGGCGCCCTCCTCGAAGAGCGAGTAGAGGCCGGAGCCGCCGATCACGGCGACGTCGACCCGTTCTGAAGGGGCTGTGGATAAGTCCGGAGGGGTCGGCGCCATGAATGCGAGACTACTGGGACGAGACGGCCGGAAGATGGGAAAGGGGCGCGAGTGCGAACGATCGAGGAGCATGCGGCGGCGATCGACGCGCTGGTGACGACCGCTCTCGCCGGGCGAGCACCCGAGGTCCTTCCCGTCGACGCGAGCGCGATGGCGCGCTCGCCCGAGAGGTACCGCGACCGCCTCCTGCTCGCCGACGTCCTGGCACCCCTCGATCTCCCGCCCTTCGACAACTCGCAGATGGACGGCTACGCGGTCGACTCGTCGGAGCTCGCCGCGTCGAGCGCCGCCGGCAGCGCCGTTCTCGCTGTCGGCACGCGCATCCCGGCGGGCACCCTCCCCGCCGATCTCGGTCCGGGCACAGCGGCGCCCATCATGACGGGAGCGCCGATCCCGCGGGGGGCCGACGCGGTGATCCCCATCGAGCAGGCCGATCCACCCCGCTTCCTCGGTGAGTCGGCGGGGCAGACGGTCGTCCTCCCGGCGGCGGTCGACTCCGGTGCCTTCGTGCGCACGGTCGGGTCCGACGTCCGTGCCGGCGACCTGCTGCTGCCCGCCGGCACGGTGCTCCGAGCGGCCCACTTCGGCATCCTCGCGGCGTCGGGCGTGGGCGAGGTCGGGGTCGCCGCACGGCCCCGAGTCCTCGTCGTCTCCACGGGGTCCGAGCTGGCCGACGGCGGCGAGCTCGTCCCCGGCTCCATCCACGACGCGAACGCGATCATGCTCGCGTCCCTCCTCACGAGCGCCGGAGCCACGGTCGACCTCGCCCGGGCCCCCGACGACGCAGCGCACCTCCTCGACGTGCTCCGCGAGCACGGTCTCGGCGTGTCCGGCCGTGCTCCCGGCGCCTCCGGCGGTGCTCCCAGTGCCTCCGGCGACGCGCCCGCCCCCGACCTCGTCGTCACCACGGGCGGCGTGAGCGCCGGCGCCTACGAGGTCGTGCGCGAGACGTTCGCTCCCCGGGGCGTCGAGTTCGGGTCGGTCGCGATGCAGCCCGGCGGTCCGCAGGGGTGGGGCGAGCTGGATCTCGACGGGGGGCGACGCGTCGCGGTCGTGTGCTTCCCGGGCAACCCGGTGTCGGCGCTGGTGTCGTTCGAGGCGTTCCTCCGGGGTCCGTTGCTCCGGGCCTCCTGCGGGCGGTCACCGCGGCGCGACGCCACCGCGACGCTCGCGGAGGGCGCCGATTCGCCGGCGGGAAAACACCAGGTGCGTCGTGGGCGGCTCGACGACTCGGGCCTCGTGCACTTCGTCGGCGGTGCGAGTTCGCACCTCCTGCACGCCTACGCGCGGTCCACGGTGCTCGTCGGCATCCCCGTCGGCACCTCGCGGGTCGAACCCGGCGATGAGGTCGTAGTGTGGCCCCTCGATGACTGACCTCGATCCGGTCGCCGCCTCGGGCGACCTCACCCACCTCCGCTCCGACGGCAGCGCCCACATGGTCGACGTGACCGGCAAGGCCGAGACCACGCGCACCGCTACGGCCCAGGCCGTGCTCCGCACTCGGGCCGACGTCGTCTCGCGCATCGCCGACGGCACGCTCCCCAAGGGCGAGGCGCTCGGCACCGCCCGCATCGCCGGCATCATGGCCGCGAAGCAGACCTCGACGCTCATTCCGCTCTGCCACCCGCTGCCCATCGGGTCGGTCACGGTCGACTTCGAGACCGCGCCCGAGTCGGTGCGCGTCACGGCGACCGTGTCCACCCGGGGTGTGACCGGGGTCGAGATGGAGGCCCTGACGGCCGCCACCGTCGCCGCGCTCACCCTCTACGACATGATCAAGGCGGTCGACAAGCTGGCCGTCATCGAGGCCGTCCAGGTGCTCGAGAAGAGCGGCGGGAAGAGCGGAGACTGGTCGCGATGACCGACACCGAACTCCGTCCCCACCCGCGCACGGCCCTCGTGGTCGTGGCCTCGACCTCCGCGTCGCTCGGCAACGCCTCCGACGACACCGGCCCCGTGATCGCGGAGTGGCTCACCGAGCGCGGCTTCGCCGTGGACGAGACCGTCGTCGTGGCCGACGGCGAACCGGTCGGGCGGGCCCTCGTCGCCGGCATCGCCCAGGGCGTCTCGCTGATCGTCACCACCGGCGGCACCGGGGTGTCGCCGACCGACGCGACGCCCGAGGTCACCCTGCCGCTCATCGACAAGCGCCTCCTCGGCGTGGAGGAGGAGCTCCGCCGCCGCGGCTCCCGCCACGTCGTCACCGCCCTCCTCAGCCGCGGCGTCGTCGGCGTCGCGGGCCGGAGCCTCGTGGTCAACCTGCCCGGTTCGCCGGGTGGCGTCCGCGACGGTCTCGAGCTCCTCGGGGAGGTCGTCGACCACCTCCTCGAACAGATCGTCGGCGGGCGCGGTCACAGTGCGCGGGGCGGGCAGCATGGCTGACCCGCGCGAGAACGCCGAGTCCCGCATCCTGCTGGCCCGCGTCATGCTCGACGAGCTGTCGGTGGCGCACTGCGCCGACCTCGTGAGCAGCGCGTCGGCGGGAGCCGTCGTGACGTTCGAGGGCGTGGTCCGCGACCACGACGACGGTCGGGGCGTCGAGGCGCTCGAGTACGAGGCGCACCCGTCGGCGACGGCGGTGCTGCGCGAGGTGGCCGTCGAGATCGCGCACGAGCATCCTGCGGTCGCGATCGCGGTCGAGCACCGCTCGGGCCCGCTCGGCATCGGCGACGTGGCGCTCGCCTGCGCCGTCGCGAGCGCTCACCGCGCGGAGGCGTTCGCCGCCTGCGGCGCCCTGGTCGACCGCGTCAAGGAGCGCGTCCCGATCTGGAAGAAGCAGGACTTCACCGACGGCAGCACCGAGTGGGTCGCGTCGCTCTCGTAGCCCCGTACCCTTGACGGGTGGCCCATCTTCTCGGCGCTGAAGCGCTTCACCTCGAATTCCCCACCCGCGTCATCTTCGAGGGAGTCACCCTCGGCATCGACGAGGGCTCCCGGATCGGGGTGGTCGGGCGCAACGGCGACGGCAAGTCGACCCTGATGTCGCTCCTCGCCGGGCGGCTCGAGCCCGACTCCGGCCGCGTCACGCGGCGCCGCGGCATCACGATGGGCGTGCTCGACCAGCGCGACATCCTGCCGCTCGACGCGATCGTCTCCGATGTCATCGTCGGCGGCCGCGAGGAGCACGAGTGGGCGGGCGACAGCCGGATCCGCGACGTCATCTCCGGCCTCGCCACCGACATCCCCTGGGAGTCGACGATCGGCGACCTCTCGGGCGGGCAGCGCCGGCGGGTGGCGCTCGCCGCGCTCCTCGTGGGGGAGTGGGACGTCCTCTTCCTCGACGAGCCCACCAACCACCTCGACGTCGAGGGTGTCGCCTGGCTCGCGCAGCACCTCAAGCGCCGCTGGTCGCCCAACCAGGGCGCCCTCGTCGTCGTCACCCACGACCGGTGGTTCCTCGACGAGGTCTCCACCGACACCTGGGAGGTGCACGACGGCATCGTCGAACCCTTCGAGGGCGGCTACGCGGCGTACGTCCTGCAGCGCGTCGAGCGCGACCGCTCGGCCTTGGTCTCGGAGGCGAAGCGCCAGAACCTCATGAAGAAGGAGCTCGCCTGGCTCCGCCGCGGCGCCCCGGCCCGCACGGCCAAGCCGAAGTTCCGCATCGAGGCGGCCGAGAACCTCATCGCCGACGAGCCTCCGGTGCGCGACAAGGTCGCTCTCAGCCAGATGGCCACCTCGCGCCTCGGCAAGCAGGTCGTCGACGTGGTCGAGGCGTCCGTCTCCTACGGCGAGCGGAGCGTCCTCCGCGACATCGAGTGGCGCATCGCCCCCGGCGAGCGCACCGGCATCCTGGGCGTCAACGGTGCGGGCAAGTCGACGCTGCTGAAGCTCGTCACGGGCGACGTGCTGCCGACGACAGGCCGGGTCACCCGGGGCAAGACGGTCAAGTTCGCCGTCCTCGACCAGCAGCTGGCCGACCTGCACGAGTTCGCGAACGAGCGGGTCAACACCGTGGTCTCGCGCTATCGCTCCTCCTACGTCTCCGGCGGAAAGGAATTGACGCCCGGCCAGCTCCTCGAGCGCCTCGGCTTCACGACGCCGCAGCTCCAGACCGCCGTCAAAGACCTGAGCGGTGGCCAGAAGCGCCGGCTCCAGCTGCTGCTGATCCTGCTCGACGAGCCCAACGTGCTCATCCTCGACGAGCCCACCAACGACCTCGACACCGACATGCTCGCGGCGATGGAAGACCTCCTCGACACCTGGCCGGGCACGCTCCTCGTCGTCTCGCACGACCGCTACCTGCTCGAGCGCGTCACCGACATGCAGTACGCCGTGCTCGACGGGGTCATGCGGCACCTCCCCGGCGGTGTCGACCAGTACCTCGCACTCCGCAAGGAGGCGACGGACGGCGCCGGCGAGGCGACCGACCGCCCCACCGCGACTCAGGGCGCCTCCGCCTCCGTCGCGGCGGCCGCCAAGAAGTCGGGGCTGTCGGGCGCCGAGAAGCGCAACGCCGAGAAGGAGATGGCCTCGCTCGGTCGGCGGATCCAGAAGGCCGCCGCCGAACGGCAGGAGCTCCTCGACACCTTCGCCGCGCACGATCAGAACGACTACGCCGGCCTCGGCGAGCTCCAGAAGAAGGTCGCGGCCGTCGAGGCCCGCACCGAGGAGCTCGAGTCCGCCTGGCTCGTCGTGAGCGAGAAGCTCGAGGGTTAGCGCCCGCCGCCGTCCGCTGAACCCTCGTGTTCGGCTGCGGCGGTGGTCCTAGGCGGTGTGCGGCGACCGAGCGCGAGGGTCTAGCGGCTCGCGGCGGCAGGCGCCAGCGCCTCAGGCGCCGAGGCGCAGCGACAGGGAGCGCAGGAGCCCCGACAACTGCTCCCGCTCGACGCCCGACAGATCGCCGAGCAGGTCGCGCTCCGCCTCGATGAGGTTCGCGATGGCGACGTCGACCGTGGTGCGTCCCCGCCGGGTCATCGTGACCAGGATGCCCCGGCCGTCGCGCGGGTCGGTCCGCCGCTCCACGAGTTCGCGCTCCACCAGTCGGTCGATGCGGTTGGTCATGGTGCCGCTGGAGACGAGGGTCTGCGTGAGGAGGGCCTTCGGGGAGAGCTGGTACGGGGCTCCTGCTCTCCGCAGCGCGCTCAGGACGTCGAACTCCCACGACTCGAGGCCGCTCGCGGTGAAGGCGGCCTTGCGCGCACGATCGAGGTGCTTCGCCAGCCGGCCGACGCGCGACAGCACGTGGAGGGGCGTGAAGTCGAGGTCGGGACGCTCGCGATTCCACGCGGCGACGATCCGGTCGACCTCGTCCTGCGCGGCGTCTTCGGGCATCCGTCCATTATGTCGGCCTACGCTCCGAGGCGGTGGGCACCGTCGCCCGCCGGAATCGAGGAGCATCGTGTCCGATCTCGACGTCGTCGCCGTCATCACCGCCAAGCCCGGCCAGGAGGAGACGGTCCGAGCCGCCCTCGAAGCGCTGGTCGCACCGACCCGGGCGGAGGAGGGCTGCCTCGCCTACTCGCTCTCCGTCTCGCAGGCCGACCCCACCGTCTTCGTCACCGTCGAGCGCTGGCGCTCGCAGGCCGACCTCGACGCTCACGTCGACTCCCCGCACCTGAAGGCGGCTCTCGTCGCCGCGGGGGAGGCCCTCGCCGTCGCTCCGGCGATCCACCCGCTGACACCCGTCGCCTGACCGCTCGCGCCACGGCACCGCAGGATGCCCGGGGCCGGCCCCGCGGGGGTCCGGTCGTTCCCCGTCTGGCAGACTGGAACGGCGCCGCCGTGCGCGATCCGCCTTGGTGTAATGGCAGCACGACAGCCTTTGGAGCTGTTAGGTCCAGGTTCGAGTCCTGGAGGCGGAGCGCGGAGGACGCGCCGGTCGGCGAGGCTCTCGCGGTCCCGAACGGGGGCAGCGGGCCACCGCCTCCGTCTCGTACTCTCGGAGCATGGGGATCGGGACGACACTGCGCGGGCTTCTAAGCCGGAGCGATCGGGTGGCTGCGCCCGCCCCCGAGCACGCAGGGCACGCCGAGCAGACCGGGCACTCCGAGCGCGGCCTCGACCTGGAGCTCATCATCCGGGCCGCCCGGCTGGCGGTGACGACGAGAACGGCCTCGAAGACCCTCTTCGTCCGGCACCTCGCCGTCGAGAGCGACGTGGCGGAGCGGCTCCTGCGGAAGTTGGAGCACTGCGAGGTCATCGCGCCGGAGGCTCAGGACGCGCCCGGCAGGCCGCGCCGTGTGCTCACGACGTCCGGGCAGCTGCCCGACGTGGTCGCCGAATTCGAGCGGCGCCACCGCACCGCGTGAAGCCGTCGGCGAACATGGTCCGTCGCCCACGCGACGCCACCTAGAGTGGCGGCGAGCACCACCACCTCGACTTCAGGAGATCACCATGGCAGCGGACTACGACGCCCCCCGGAACGCCCCCGACGGTGACGGCGACGACACCGTGCAGTCGCTCGCGGCCCGCGGACCGCAGGCCACCGGCCTGGTCGCCGATCTCGACGACGGCGACGCCTCGGGCGGCTTCCAGCTCGACGCCGCCGACGTCGACGAGGCGCTCGACGTCGTGGTGCTCCCGATGCAGGAGAACGAGTTCACCTGCGTCGAGTGCTTCCTCGTGCGCCCGCGGATCCAGCTCGACCACGAGTCGAAGCTCGGCCCGGTCTGCATCGAGTGCGCGGCCTGACCCGCACGGGCATCCCGGCGGCGACGCGATACGCTCGAAAGCGCTGATCCGCACCTCGATCGGCACTCCGCCCAGCACTCCGAGGAGACTCCGCATGCCCCAGACCCCACTCGCCGTCGTCGTCCTGGCGGCAGGCCAGGGCACCCGGATGAAGTCCTCCACCCCCAAGGTCCTGCACCGGCTGGCCGGCCTCCCGCTGATCGCCCACGTCCTCGAGTCGGCCCGCGCGCTCGAACCCGCGCACCTCGTCGTCGTCGTCCGGCACGAGCGCGACACGGTCGCGGCCAGCGTCCTCGAGGTCGCCCCGCACGCGCAGCTCGTCGACCAGGACGACGTGCCCGGTACCGGCCGCGCGGTCGAGCAGGCGGTCGAGGCGCTCCCCGCCGACTTCGCGGGCGACGTCGTCGTCGTCAGCGCCGACGTCCCGTTCGTCGACCACGGCACCCTCGCGGCCCTCATCGCGCAGCACCGCGAGGAGGAGGCCGAGGCGACCCTCCTGAGCGCCGTGGTCCCGGATCCTGCGGGCTACGGCCGTGTCATCCGACGCCGCGGCGACCTCGTCGACCGCATCGTCGAGCAGAAGGACGCCACCGACGCCGAGCGCGAGGTCACCGAGATCAACTCGGGCACCTACGTGTTCCGCGTCGCGGCGCTCCGCCAGCACCTCCCGTTCGTCACTCCGGCGAACGCCCAGAACGAGAAGTACCTCACCGACGTCATCGGCCTCGTCACCGTCAACGGCGGCACCGTCGCCGCGCGCACCGTCGAGGAGGCGTGGCGGGTCGAGGGGATCAACGACCGCGTGCAGCTGGCCGCGGCGGCGCGTCGCCTCAATGACCGGATCGTGCGCCACTGGCAGCTCGAGGGCGTCTCCATCGTCGACCCGGCCACCACCTGGATCGACCGCGACGTCAGCCTCGCGCGCGACGTCGAGATCCTGCCGGGCACGCAGCTCCGGGGCGCCACCGTCATCGAGACCGGCGCCGTCGTCGGGCCCGACACGACCCTCGTCGACACCGAGGTGGGGGCAGGAGCCACGGTCAAGCGCACCGACGCCACGCTCGCGATCATCGGGGCCGGCGCCACCGTCGGTCCGTGGTCGTACCTCCGCCCGGGCACCGACCTCGGCGAGCGGGGCAAGATCGGCGCGTTCGTCGAGACGAAGAACGCCGTCATCGGCGAGGGCAGCAAGGTCCCGCACCTCAGCTACATCGGCGACACCGAGATCGGAGTCGAGTCGAACATCGGCGCGGGCTCCATCACCGCCAACTACGACGGCGTCGAGAAGCACCGCACGGTCATCGGGTCGCACGTGCGGATGGGGTCGCACAACGTCTACGTCGCGCCCGTTAGGATTGGCGACGGAGCGCACTCCGGTGCGGGAGCGGTCGTGCGCAAAGACGTGCCGGCCGGAGCCCTGGTCTTGAGCGTCGCTCCACAGCGAACCATCGGCGGATGGGTCGAGGCCAAGCGTCCCGGCTCGGCTGCGGCGAAGGCCGCGGCGGCTTCTCAGGAGGCCGAAGCGCAAGGCACAGAGTGACCTCACGGTCAGAGAGCGAGTGACGTGTCCGGAATCAAGATCACCGGCGAAAATCGACTCGTCCTCGTGACGGGTCGGGCTCACCCGAGACTCGCCGATGAGATCGCTCTCGAACTGGGCACCGAACTCACTCACACCGACACCCGGACCTTCGCCTCCAGCGAGGTCTACGCCCGCTATGACGAGAGCGTCCGCGGTTCCGACGCGTTCGTGATCCAATCCCACACGCGGCCGATCAACGAGTGGCTCATGGAGCAGCTCATCATGGTCGACGCGCTCAAGCGCGCCTCGGCCAAGCGCATCACCGTCGTCGCCCCCTACTACCCCTACGCCCGGCAAGACAAGAAGGGCCGCGGCCGCGAGCCGATCTCGGCCCGCCTCGTCGCCGACCTCTTCAAAGCGGCCGGCGCGCACCGGATCATGAGCGTCGACCTCCACGCCCCCCAGATCCAGGGCTTCTTCGACGGCCCCGTCGACCACCTCTTCGCGATGCCCGTGCTGCTCAAGCACTTCCAGGAGAAGCTCGACCCGTCGACCCTCACGGTCGTCTCGCCCGACATGGGCCGCGTCAAGGTCGCCGACATCTGGAGCGAGAAGCTCGGGGCTCCGCTCGCCATCATCCACAAGCGCCGCGACCCCCGCGTGATGAACGAGGTGTCCGTCCACGAGATCGTGGGCGAGGTCCGCGGGCGCGTCTGCCTGCTCGTCGACGACCTCATCGACACCGGGCGCACCATCGCCAAGGCGGCAGAGGCCCTCAAGAAGGCAGGAGCACTCGGGGTCGTCGTGGCAGCCACGCACGCCGTCTTCTCGGATCCTGCGCCCGAGATCCTCAGCAACGAGTTCATCGACTCGGTCGTCGTCACCGACACCCTGCCGCTGACCGACAGCCAGAGGTTCGACAGTCTCACCGTGCTGCCGATCGCGCCGCTCATCGCCCGCGCGATCCACGAGGTGTTCGACAACGGGTCGGTCACGTCGATGTTCGACGGCGCGGCCTAGGTCGCTGCGGCGCGAAGCTCCACGATTGGCGCGTTTCCGCGAAGGTGAGCGGCGTGTCGTGGAGTCTCGGGAGGTGCTGCTGCGGCGGGCCACCGCGAGACTCCACGTTTGGCGCGTTCTCGCGAAAGTGAGCGGCGTGTTGTGGAGTCTCGGGTCGGGGCGCAGGGACACGCCCGCGCGCACGAACGCCCCGGGCACCGGGCCCGGGGCGCTCGCGCACTCGCCTCAGTGGGTCGAGGGCTCCGTCTCGATCTCGGAGCGGTCGTCCGACCAGAGCGTGTGGAACACCTTGTCGCTGTCGATCCGCTTGTAGGTGTGCGCTCCGAAGAAGTCGCGCTGCCCCTGGATCAGCGAGGCCGGGAGCCGCTCCGACGCCAGCGAGTCGTAGTACGACAGCGCGGACGCGAACCCGGGCACGGGGATGCCCGACAGCGCGGCCTTGGCCACGATGCGACGCCACGCCTCCTCGCCGTCGGCGATGGCCTTGGCGAAGTAGTCGTCCTCGAGGAGGGTCGCGATCGAGGCGTCCTTCTCGTAGGCGTCGACGATGCGGTTCAGGAACTGCGCCCGGATGATGCAGCCACCGCGCCAGATCTTCGCGATCGCGCCCTTGTCGATGTCCCAGTCGTACTCCTTCGCGCCGGCGATGATGGCGTCGAAGCCCTGCGCGTAGGCCACGATCTTGGAGGCGTAGAGCGCCTTCTGGACGTCGTCCTCGAAGCCGTCGCCCGGCTCCTGGATCTCGGGGCGGGAGGTGACGACCTTCTGCACGGCCTTGCGCTGGTCCGGCTTGGACGAGACGGCCCGGGCGAACACGGCCTCGGCGATGCCGCCGACGGGGACTCCGAGTCCGACGGAGTTCTGGACCGTCCAGACGCCCGTCCCCTTCGACCCCGCCTCGTCGACGATGATGTCGACGAGCGGCTTGCCCGTCTTCTCGTCGACCTGCTGGAGCACCTCGGCGGTGATCTCGATCAGGTACGACTCGAGGGCGCCCTTGTTCCACTCCTGGAACACCTCGGCGATGGCAGCGGGCTCGTGCCCGCCGACGCGGCGCAGCAGGTCGTACGACTCGGCGATGAGCTGCATGTCCGCGTACTCGATGCCGTTGTGGATCATCTTCACGAAGTGACCGGCCCCGTCGGTGCCGATGTGCGTCACGCAGGGCTCGCCCTCGGCGACGGCCGCGATCGACTTCAGGATCGGCCCGAGAGTCGCCCAGGCCTCCTTCGAGCCTCCGGGCATGATCGACGGACCCTTGAGGGCTCCCTCCTCGCCGCCGGAGATCCCCGTGCCGACGAAGTTGAGGTTCTTCTCTTTGAGGGCGTGCTCGCGGCGGATCGTGTCGTGGAAGTTGGCGTTGCCGCCGTCGACGATGATGTCGCCCTCCTCGAAGAGGTCGGCGAGCTGGTCGATCACGGCGTCGGTGCCCTTGCCGGCCTGGACCATGATGATCGCCGTGCGCGGCTTCGACAGCGAGGCGACGAAGTCCTCGATCGACTTCGAGGCGATGAATCCGACGTCGCCGTGCTCTTTCAGGAGCGTGTCGGTGCGCTCCGGCGAGCGGTTGTAGACCGCGACCGTGTTGCCCTCGCGCGACGCGAGGTTCCTGGCCAGGTTCGAACCCATCACCGCGAGTCCGATCACGCCGATGTTGGCCTTGCCCGCGTCTGCCTTGCCGTCGTTCCCGACGGCGCTGTCGTTTCCGTGTTCGGCCACGGTGCCTCCTTCGCTTGGTGAGTGCCAATCTAGCCACCCGGCCCGCGGATGACGCTGTGTCCGTCACGGGTGCCGTCCCCCGGCGCTCGGACCGGAGAATGCCCGGCTCGACGCGCCCGGGATCGTGCCGTAGACTCGACCACTGAACTTCGGCGAGGGATGCACGGCATCCGTGATCGACGCGGTGGGCGGGTCGGAATGCCTTCGAAAGGCCGTTCCCTGGCTTTCCTCACGCACGGTTTCACCAACTGCGTTCGAGTTGAAAACACAGACCCTGTCCGGGGTCGCACGAGAAGTGTGGGCCACGCCCACCGGAGGAGACACTCATGGCTGACGACAACAAGCTTTCCGTCGAACGACGCACCAGCTTCGGCAAGGGCGCTGCGCGCAAGATCCGCGCCGCCGACAAGATCCCCGCGGTCATCTACGGCCACGGCACCGACCCCGTGCACGTCTCGATGCCCGGTCACGAGACGATGCTGATCACGCGTCGTGCGAACTCGGTCCTCGAGCTCGACATCGAGGGCACGCACCAGCTCGCCCTCGTGAAGGACATCCAGCGCGACCCGGTGCGCCAGATCATCGAGCACATCGACCTCGTCGTCGTCCGCGCCGGCGAGCGCGTCGAGGTCGAGATCCCCGTGCACGTCGAGGGCGAGTCCTACCCGGGCACGATCCACATCCTCGAGGCCAACACCCTGACGCTCGACGTCGAGGCCACGCACATCCCGCAGAACGTCGTCGTGTCGGTCGAGGGCCTCGAAGAGGGCGCCCAGATCCTCGCCGGCGCCGTCGAGCTGCCCCGCGGCGCGAAGCTCGTCTCCGACCCCGAGTCGCTCGTGGTCAACGTCACCGTCCCGCAGCTCGAGGTCGAGGAGCCCGAGGAGGGCGCCGAGGGCGACGAGACCGAGGAGGGCGACGACGAGTCGGCCGACTCCGACGAGAAGTCCGAGTAGCACTCCCTCTCCGCAGGGGGCGCGTTCTCGAGGGGCATGGCACTGGACGACAACAGATGGCTCGTGGTCGGGCTCGGTAATCCCGGGCCCGACTACGCCTCCACCCGCCACAACGTGGGCCAGATGGTCCTGGCCCTCCTCGCGGACCGCCTCCGCGCGGGTTTCAAGAACCACAAGACGCAGGCGACGGTCGCCGAGGGCCGCACGGCTCCCGGCGGCCCTCGGCTCGTCCTGGCGAAGCCGACGACGTTCATGAACGTCTCCGGCCCGCCGGTCGCGGCGCTCCTGCGCTACTACGACCTCGACGCGTCGCGTCTCGTCGTCGTGCACGACGAGCTCGACATCCCCTTCGACACTCTCAAGCTCAAGCAGGGCGGCGGGCACGGGGGGCACAACGGGCTCCGCGACATCATCGCCGCGTGCGGCACCAACGACTTCACCCGGGTGCGCGTCGGTATCGGCCGCCCGCCCGGCCGGCAGCCCGCCGCCGACTTCGTGCTGAACGACTTCTCGTCGACGGAGCGCAAGACGCTGCCGAACCTCCTCGACGAGGCGGCCGACGCCGTCGAGGCGATCGCGGTCGACGGGCTCACGGCGGCGCAGCTGAAGTTCCACACCGCCGTCTAGCGCGACCGCAGGAGCCCCGGGCCGACCCCGCAGGGCCCGATGTCAGACCCCCTGCGTACACTCGTGCGAGTGATACTCCAGGGCTTGATTCCTGCGCTTTCGCGCGCCTCCACGTTCGATGCTGCCCTGGCGCAGGCGAACCGGTCGAGCGACTTCTCCCTCGTCGACGGCCTCCGCATCCCGCTCCTGGCGGGCCTCCTCGATCGGCGTGAGGGCCCGCAGGCGATGCTCGTCATCACCGCCACCGGCCGCGAGTCCGAGGCCGTCCGGGGCTCGCTGTCGAGCTACCTCCCGGGGGCCGAGATCATCGAGTTCCCGGCCTGGGAGACCCTGCCGCACGAGCGGCTGAGCCCGAGCGCCGAGACGGTCGGCAAGCGCATCCACGCGCTGCGGCGCCTGGCGTCGTGGTCGAAGGCCGCGGAGGCGGATCCTGCGGGCGTCACGCCGCTGATCGTCGTCGCGGGTGTCCGCGCGGCGCTGCAGCCGATCTCCGACAACCTGGCCGACATCGAGCCGGTGGTCCTGACGACGGGGGAGCGCGGCTACGACCTCTCCGGGATCGCCGTGCACCTCGTCGACCTGGCCTACGCGCGCGTCGACATGGTGACGCGCCGCGGCGAGTTCGCCGTGCGCGGCGGCATCCTCGACGTCTTCCCGCCGACGTCGGAGCACCCCGTCCGCGTCGACTTCTTCGGCGACGAGGTCGAGCAGATCCGCCTGTTCTCGGTCGCCGACCAGCGGAGCCTCGAGACGTCGATCACGACCGTCGAGCTCCCGCCGAGCCGCGAGATGCTGCTGACCGAGGCGGTCCGGCAGCGCGCCCGCGAGATGCAGCACGAGTTCCCCAGCCTCTCGCAGATGCTCGAGAAGATCGGCCAGGGCATCCCGGTCGAGGGGATGGAGTCGCTCGCACCCGCCCTCGTCCACCGCCTCGTGCCGCTGACCCACTACCTCCCGGTCTCGGCCGCGATCGCCGTGCTCTCTCCCGAGCGGGTCGTGTCGCGCGCAAAGAGCCTCGCCGAGACGAACCGCGAGTTCCTCGAGGCGGCCTGGAGCGCGGCGACCGCAGGAGCCGCTGCGCCGATCGACCTCGACGCGGGCGACTTCCTCACCCCGCGCGACCTCCGCGACAACGCGGGAGACCGCACCTGGTGGTCGCTCAGCGGCTTCGACTCGGGGATCGTGCTGACCGACGAGGAGAGGATCGAGGCGGCCGGCGACTACGTCCGGCTCGAAGCCGAGACCGTGCCGAGCTTCTCCGGCAACGCCGAGGGGGCCATCGAGCACGTGGCGGCGCTGGCGCGCGACGGCTGGAGCATCGTGGTCACCGCCCGCGGCGCCGGTCTCGTCGAGCGCGCCCGCGACGTCCTCGCCGAGGCCGGAGTCGCGGCGAGGCTCGAGGAGTCGCTCCCGTCCGAGCTCGAACCCGGCATCGTCCACCTCGTCGCCGGCGGGATCGAGGCCGGGTTCCAGATCCCCGAGGCGAAGATCGCCGTGCTCGGCGAGGCCGACTTCTTCGGCCGTTCCGCCGGCTACGAGTCGCGGCAGGTCAAGAAGCTCGCCTCGAGGCGCAAGAACGTCGTCGACCCCCTGCAGCTCAAGACGGGCGACATCGTCGTCCACTCGACGCACGGGATCGGGCGGTTCCTCGAGCTCACGAGCCGCGAGGTCTCGACGGGCGGCAGGAACGCCGTGAAGCACAGCCGCGAGTACCTCGTCCTCGAGTACGCGCCGTCGAAGCGCGGGCAGGCGGGCGATCGCCTCTACGTCCCCACCGATCAGCTCGACCTCCTCAGCCGCTACGTCGGCGGCGAGGCCCCGAAGCTCAGCAAGATGGGCGGCAGCGACTGGTCGCAGGCGAAGGGCAAGGCCCGCCGGGCCGTCCGCGACATCGCCGTGGAGCTCGTGAAGCTCTACTCCGCGCGTATGGCGTCGCGCGGCTATGCGTTCAGCCCCGACACCCCGTGGCAGCGCGAGCTCGAGGAGGCGTTCCCGTTCGCGGAGACGCCCGACCAGCTGACGACGATCGACGAGATCAAGGCCGACATGGAGAGGCCCATCCCGATGGACCGCCTCATCTCGGGCGACGTCGGCTACGGCAAGACCGAGGTCGCCATCCGCGCCGCCTTCAAGGCGGTGCAGGACGGCAAGCAGGTCGCGATGCTGGTGCCGACGACGCTCCTCGCCAAGCAGCACATGGAGACGTTCGCGGAGCGCTTCGCCGGGTTCCCGGTGCACCTGCGCGCCCTGAGCCGGTTCCAGACGGCGAAGGAGTCGCGGGAGACCATCGCGGGGCTCGCGGACGGCACCGTCGACATCGTGATCGGGACCCACCGCATCCTGACCGACGGCCTCGTCTTCAAAGACCTCGGGCTCGTCATCATCGACGAGGAGCAGCGCTTCGGCGTCGAGCACAAAGACCAGCTCAAGAAGCTCAAGACGAACGTCGACATCCTCGCGATGAGCGCCACGCCGATCCCGCGCACCCTCGAGATGGCCGTGACCGGGATCCGCGAGATGTCGACGCTGGCGACCCCGCCGGAGGACCGCCACCCGATCCTCACGTTCGTCGGGCCCAACAGCGACCGGCAGATCGCCGCCGCCATCCGCCGCGAGCTGCTGCGCGAGGGGCAGATCTTCTTCGTCCACAACCGCGTCTCCTCGATCAACCGGATCGCCGCGCAGCTGGCCGAGCTCGTGCCCGAGGCGCGCATCGCCGTCGCCCACGGGCAGATGGCCGAGTCGACGCTGGAGCAGGTCATGGTCGACTTCTGGGAGCGGAAGTTCGACGTGCTCGTCTCGACGACCATCATCGAGACCGGCCTCGACATCGCCAACGCCAACACGCTCATCATCGACCGCGCCGACCGCTACGGTTTGTCGCAGCTGCACCAGCTCCGCGGTCGCGTCGGTCGCGGGCGCGAACGCGGCTACGCGTACTTCCTCTACGACGCCGACAAGCCTCTCAGCGAGACCGCCCAGGACCGCCTCGAGACCATCGCCGCCAACAACGAGCTCGGCGCCGGGATGCAGGTGGCCCTGAAAGACCTGGAGATCCGCGGCGCCGGGAACCTGCTCGGCGGCGAGCAGTCCGGCCACATCGCCGGAGTCGGCTTCGACCTCTATCTGCGGATGATCGGCGAGGCCGTGAACGCGTTCCGCGGCGAGGTGGCGGAGGGGCAGACCGAGTTGCGCCTCGAGCTGCCCGTCGACGCCCACATCCCGGAGGAGTACGTCGAGAGCGAGCGGCTCCGGCTCGAGGCCTACCAGAAGCTGTCCACGGCGTCGTCGCCCACGTCGAACGACGAGCAGATCGACTCCGTCCTCGAGGAACTCACCGACCGGTACGGCGAGCCGCCGCAGCAGGTGCTCGCGCTGATCGAGGTGTCGCGCCTCCGGCGCATGGCCCAGAAGATCGGCCTCAGCGAGGTCGTGGCGATGGGATCCAACGTCCGGGTCGCGGCGCAGGAGCTGCCCGACAGTGTCCAGCTGCGGCTCCAGCGGCTCTTCCCGGGTGCCCGCTACTTCGCCCAGACGAAGTCGGTCACGGTGCCGATGCCACGGAAGCACGGAGAGGCGCTGCCCGACGACGAGCTGATCGCCTGGGTGGAGTCGCTGCTCAGCGGCATCTACGGCGGCGAGATCGCCCGGCCCGCGGCCGATTCGAGCGCGGCCGCGGGCTGAGACCGCGGCGACGCGGGCGCGGGCCTGAGCGCGGGCGCCGGGGCGGCGCGGGGCCGGCGTCAGCGCGCGGCGAGTTCCGCCGCGCGCCGGGCCGCCCGCAGCTTCGTCTGCTTGCGCTTGAGGCCGCTCACGAGCACGGCAGCGATGACGAGCGAGATGCCCGAGCCGACGAGGACGGCCAGCGTGCCCTCGTCGACGATCTCCTGGGATCGCGCGAAGGCGAGCTCGTTCATCAGGAGCGACACCGTGAAGCCGATGCCGCCGAGCATGGCCACGGTGATGAGCTCGCGGACGCTGAGCACCTGGCTGCGCCGGGACGGGTCGGGGTTCCGGAAGATGCGCGTGGCGATGCCGCCGGCCAGCGTGATGCCGATCAGCTTGCCCACGGGCAGCGCCACGACGATGGCCCAGAACACCGGGCTCAGCTCGCCGAGGCCCACGCTCGGCACGGCGACCGCGGCCGCGGCGAACGCGAAGAGGGGCAGGACGAAGCCGTTTGTCGCGGGCTCGAGCGCGTGCACCGCCTTGCGGGCCGGCTTGAGCGGGAGGACGAGGCCGACGGCGACCGCGGCGATCGTCGCGTGGACTCCCGATCGGTAGACGAGGTACCACGTGACGACGGCGAGGACGACGACGAGGGCGACCGCGAGGCCGCCGCGGAGACCCGTCGAACGTCCCAGCAGCTTGCCCGCCGCGAAGGTCACGGCCACGGCGACCACGCCGAGCACGAGGAACGTCAGATCGCTGTCGTGCGTGAAGAACACGGCGATGATGAGGATCGCGATGAGGTCGTCGAGCACGGCCAGGGCGAGGAGGAAGACCCGGATGCGCCCGGGCAGGGCGGTGCCGAACACGGCCAGCACGCCCAGGGCGAAGGCGATGTCGGTCGCCGTCGGCACGGGCCAGCCGCTCGTGTACGGCGTGCCGGCGGTGAACGCGACGAACAGGAGCGCCGGCACGAGGACGCCGCCGAGCGCCGCGATCGCCGGCACGACGGCCTTCGAGACCGAGTTGAGATCGCCCCGCACGAGTTCGTGCTTGAGGTCGACGGCGACGACGAAGAAGAACAGCGCGAGGAGACCGTCGGAGATCCAGTGCCCCACGGAGAGGTTCAGGCCGATCGCGGGCAGATCGAGGTGGTGGTCTTTGAGAGCGAGGAGGCCGGGGCCCGTCGGCAGGTTGGCGAGCAGGAGGCCCAGGACGGCGGCACCGAGCAGGAGGCCGGCGGAGGCGCGTTCGGAACGGAGGAGGCTCATGGAGTCCAATCGGGGTCGGCTGAATGAATGTCGACCAGACTTCCCGACTCACCTCGTCTGATTCTATCGTGGAACGTCCGGCATCCCGCCGGGCGGAGCGGAGCGGCATGACACCGAACGATCCCTTGGCCGACCTCCGGGCCACCGTCGATCGGCTGCTCGATCCGCCGGGCTGCGAGTGGAACCGGGCCCAGACCCACCGCACCCTCGTGACGTACCTCGTCGAGGAGGCGTTCGAGCTCGTCGAGGCCATCGAGGAGGGGACCGCCGACGACCTCCGCGAGGAGCTCGGCGACGTCCTCTACCAGGTCGTCCTCCACGCCGGGATCGCCGAGCGCACCGGTGAGGGCTTCGGGCTCGCCGACGTCGCCGCCGAGGTCGACGAGAAGATCCGCCGGAGGCACCCGCACGTCTTCGGTGCCGATCACGCCGACGGCGTGGACGACATCGTGCGGCTCTGGTCCGCCGCCAAGGCCCGCGAGAAGGCCGATCGCACGAGCGCCTACGAAGGGGTGCCGCGGGGGCTGCCGGCACTCGCCCGGGCGCAGAAGATCGCCGAGCGGAGGGCGCGGGCCGGGCACGCTGCCGAGCGGGCCGACGCGGTCGAGGCGACCGCAGGATCCTGCGGGCCGGGAGGCGACGCCGGTGACGCTCCCGGCGTGGTCGCCGGGTCGGCGCGGACCGAGCTCGACTGGGGTCGGCTGCTCCTCGCCCAGGTCGACCGGGCCACGGAGCAGGGCTGGGATGCCGAGCGGGCCCTCCGGGCCGCTCTCCGCGAGCGGGAGGAGGCGTGGCGCGCGGAGGAGCGTGGCGGCGCGAGACAGGCGGACACGGCGCGGGGCGGCACGAGACAGCCGGATACGGCGCGGGGCGGCACGAGGATGGCGGACACGACGCCGTTCGAGGACGACCGGTCGGGTGAATGGCGGGGCACCCCACAACCCGAATAGAGGGGACCCCGCCCGGCCGGGTGATCAAGCCCGACCGGTCGCGCTTGTTCAGCGCGACTCGTCCACTATAGGGCAAACTAAAATGTCAGAGGTTCGTTCACGGTATTTCAGCAGGGAGTCACCGGCTGTCTAGCGTCTGTTATGGTGATCGTTGCTCGCCGGGGCTGCGTAGGGCGCCCCACGTCGGCGAGAGCACGAAGGACGGCGACCATGCCCCGCAAACCCGATCCGACTCGCAAGCCGGAGCTCCTCGGTCAGATCCTCGATCACCTGACCGGACGCACCCTCGCCACGGTCTCGTTCCGCACCCTCGCCGACGCCCTGGGCGTCAGCACCTACGTCTTCGTCTACCACTTCGGAAACCGCGCGCAGCTCATCGAGGAGATCGTGCGCGCGGTGGTCTCGCGACTCGACCACCTGCTCCGCGTCGACCCGTCCAGCCTCGACGACGAGGGGTGGCGACGCTTCATGGCCGACGCGTGGGCGGAGGTCTCGACGCCCCGCAATCTGCAGCTGCAGCGCCTGGAGTTCGAGGCGGCCATGCTCGAGATGGTCGACGGCGACCAGAAGGGCATCGCGCGCTCGGCAGTCAGCGCCTGGCAGGGCTTCGCCACGACGTGGGCCGAAGCGCGCGGCGTCGATCCCGTCCGCTCGGAGCGGGAGGCGCGGCTGTTCACCGACGGCGTCTACGGCCTCCAGTACGACGCGATGGCGACGGGCGAGATCGAGCGCGTCGGAGTGGCTTTCGCGGCGCACGCCGACGCCTTCGCGGTCCGCGTCGCCTCGCTGAGCGCGGCCGCCGTCTAGGCGGCCTGCGCCCGACATGCGGCTGTCATCGGTATGACTGCTGCCGGAGTCGGTACGAGAAATGGCGGTGCCCCGCGCTCGCGCGCAGGACACCGCCGGCCAGGCGGTGGGCCGTCGCCGCAGGGAAGGGACGGATCGCCTGGCTAGGCAAGGCGCGCAACCCGATTCGCGCCCGCCGTTCGGTGACGAGAGTGCGGGTCGGTTCCGCTGCTCTCTCGCCGAGTCTCTCGCTCTCGGGTGGTCATCACTGTACATGAAATGTCACATGGCGGCAAACGCGAGGTTATCCCCAGGCGCCGTCCGGAGCGGCGAGCGTCTGGAAGACTTGTGGCCATGCCCAGCCCCGTGACTCCTGCCCGCGGAATGCGCGACTTCCTCCCCGCCGAGAAGCGCCGCCGCGATCTCGTTCTCGAGACGATCCGATCGACCTACCGCTCGTTCGGGTTCGATGAGATCGAGACCCCCGTGGTCGAAGACAGCGGGCGCCTCCACGCCGGCCTCGGCGGAGACAACGAGAAGCTCGCCTTCGCGGTCATGAAGCGGGGTCTCGATCGGGAGGCACTCCAGGCGGCCGACACACCCCTCGACCTCGCCGACCTGGGGCTCCGCTTCGACCTGACCGTCCCGCTCGCCCGCTTCTACGCCTCCCACCGCGCGACGCTGCCGACCGTGTTCCGGAGCATCCAGATCGCCCCGGTCTGGCGCGCCGAGCGCCCGCAGAAGGGCCGCTACCGGCAGTTCGTGCAGTGCGACATCGACATCATCGGCGAGCCGTCCGCGATGGCCGAGATCGAACTGCTGTCCGCGACGTCGGCCGTGGTCGAGAAGCTGGGCCTCGTCGGCACGACGATCCGGATCAACGACCGACGCATCCTGCAGTCCCTCCTCCGGCACTGGAGCGTTCCGGCCGATCGCACCGAGACGGCGCTCGTCATCATCGACAAGCTCGACAAGATCGGTGTCGACGGCGTCGTCGCTGAGCTCGAGGGCATCGGCGTGCCGACCGAGGGTCTCGCGGCTCAGCTCGGCGAGCTCGCCGGAGCCACGTGGCGGACGGGCGAGGCGGCTCCCGCCTGGCTCGACGCCGCGGCCTTCGCCGACCTCGTCGCCCTGCGCGACGCTCTCCCCGAGGCCCGGCTCGAGTTCGATCCGACCCTCGTGCGCGGCATGGGCTACTACACCGGCACCATCTTCGAGATCGCGCACCCCGACTTCGGCTACTCGCTCGGCGGAGGCGGCCGCTACGACGGCATGATCGGGAGGTTCCTCGGCAGCGACGTCCCGGCGGCCGGCTTCTCGCTCGGGTTCGAGCGCCTCGTCGATCTCGTCGAGCTGCCCGAGGGTGGCGGCGACGGCGGGCTCGTCCTGCTCTACGACCGGGGGCTCGACCCCGTCGCCCTCGTCCGGCTGCAGGGCGAGCTCGTCGCCCGGGGGGAGCGCGTCCGTCTCGATCGCAAGGCGAAGAACCTCACCAACCAGTTGAGCGGCCTGGCGGGGCTGGGGTACTCCCGGTTCGCCGTGGTGCGCGACGCCGGGGTGTCGGCGGAGGAGCTCGAGGTGCGCGAGCTGTCCTGAGGCGCGGGTCCGGGCATCCTGCGGTCCACCCGGCCGGAGGCGCCGGTGGCCCTGTGGAGAACCGCACCTGGCCGGGAACCCTCGTGACTAGGATTGATCCGGGCTTCCGGCCCCAGGTGATGAAGACGATCTAAGGAGTTCTCCGTGGCAGCAATCGACGCCGTAGGCGCCCGCGAAATCCTCGACTCGCGGGGCAACCCGACGATCGAGGTCGAAGTCCTGCTCGACGACGGTGTCGTCTCGCGCGCGGCAGTGCCCTCGGGTGCGTCGACCGGTGCGTTCGAGGCCTACGAGCTCCGCGACGGCGACAAGGATCGCTACCAGGGCAAGGGCGTCCTCAAGGCCGTCGCCGCGGTGATCGACGAGATCGGCCCGGAGCTCGAGGGAATCGACGCGACCGACCAGCGTGTCATCGACCAGGCCATGATCGAGCTCGACGGCACCGACAACAAGAAGCGCCTCGGTGCCAACGCGATCCTCGGCGTCTCCCTCGCCGTCGCCCGCGCCGCCGCCGACTCCGCCGACCTGCCCCTCTTCCGCTACCTCGGCGGCCCCAACGCGCACACGCTGCCCGTGCCGATGATGAACGTCATCAACGGCGGCTCGCACGCCGACAGCAACGTCGACATCCAGGAGTTCATGATCCTGCCGATCGGCGCGTCGTCCTTCTCCGAGGCGCTCCAGTGGGGTACCGAGACCTACCACGCGCTCAAGAGCGAGCTCAAGAGCAAGGGGCTGTCGACCGGCCTCGGCGACGAGGGCGGCTTCGCTCCCAACCTCGACAGCAACCGCGCCGCACTCGACCTCCTCGTCGAGGCGATCACCAAGGCCGGTTTCACGCCCGGCACCGACATCGCCCTCGGGCTCGACGTCGCCTCCAGCGAGTTCTGCACCAACGGCTCCTACGCCTTCGAGGGCGGCTCCAAGTCGGCCGAGGAGATGTCGGCCTACTACGAGGAGCTCGTCGCCTCCTACCCCCTCGTCACGATCGAGGACCCCCTCGACGAGGACGACTGGGAGGGCTGGGCCCACCTCACGTCCGTCATCGGCGCCAAGACGCAGATCGTGGGCGACGACCTCTTCGTCACCAACCCGACCCGCCTCGCCAAGGGCATCGAGACCGGCGCCGCGAACGCGCTCCTCGTCAAGGTCAACCAGATCGGCACCCTGACCGAGACGCTCGACGCCGTCGCGCTCGCTCAGCGTTCGGGCTACAAGGCCGTTCTCTCGCACCGCTCCGGCGAGACGGAAGACACCACCATCTCCGACCTGGCCGTCGCCACCGACTCCGGCCAGATCAAGACCGGTGCCCCCGCCCGCTCCGAGCGCGTCGCGAAGTACAACCAGCTGCTCCGCATCGAGGAGGAGCTCGGCGAGGCCGCCGTCTACGCCGGCCGTTCCGCGTTCCCGCGCTTCACGGCGTAGCGCTGCACGACGAAGGCCCGTCCCGCTCGCGCGGGGCGGGCCTTCGTCGTGCGGCGACCCGCCGCCGCCGTACGCTGTCACGTTCCGTGCGTGATGTCGCGTCGAGACGTGACACGGCGCACGAAACGTGACAGCGGGCGATGCGACGGCGCGGGCCACGACGGCGCGCGCCCGACGAAAGGCTGGGAACGCGGCGGCGCCTGCAGCACCCCGGGGCGACCCTCGCCTATCGTCGTCGACATGCCCCGTGACTCCAGCGCCCCCGACACGCGTGCCCGCCCCGGTGCCGCGAGGGGCACGGCTGCGACCACCGGCCCGGCCGGGACGAAGAACCGCCGCGTCCCCGTCAGCCTGCCGGCGATGGAGTCGGCCGCCGGAGGGTTCCTGCGCGGCATGCGCTTCTCCGGCTTCAGCCTGCTGATGCTGGTCATCATCGTGCTGTTCGTCGTGGTCCTCGCGCCGAGCCTCAAGACGCTCATCCAGCAGCAGGAGCAGATCTCGCAGCTCAAGAGGTCTGTGGCGGCTCAGGAGGCCGACGTCGACTCGCTCAAGGACGACGTCGCGCGCTGGAACGACCCGGCCTACATCGAGGCGCAGGCCCGCGACCGCCTGCTCTACGTCTACCCGGGCGAGTACAGCTACCTCGTGATGAACCCGACCAAGTCGACCTCCAAAGCGACGACGAAGGCGGGCTCGCCGATCACGCGCGACATCCAGAACCCGAACGTGGACTGGGTGTCGGGCATGCTGTCGTCCGTCTACGACGCGGGGCTGACCACGAAGCCCGCGCCCGACCTGGTCGCCCCCGACATCACCGGCACCAAATAGCCCGGTATCGTGGGGTGCTCATGAGTACGCCGCCCTTCGCCCCCGTCACCGAGCACGACGTCCGCGTCGTGACCGCCCAGCTGAGTCGTCCGGCTCGCGACGTGATCGGGATCGCCGCCCGGTGCGCGTGCGGCAACCCGACGGTGGTCGCCACGAAGCCGCGGCTCGGCGACGGCACCCCGTTCCCGACCCTCTACTACCTGTGCCACCCCGGTGCGACGGCCGCGGTGTCGACCCTCGAGGCGACCGGGGTCATGGCCGAGTACACCGATCTCCTCGCCGAGAGCGACGACCTGCGGGCGCGCTACACGGCGGCTCACGAGGCGTACCTCGCCGACCGCGAGAGCATCGAGCACGTCGACGAGATCGCCCACGTCACGGCGGGAGGCATGCCCGAGCGGGTCAAGTGCCTGCACGCGCTCGTCGGACACGCCCTCGCCGCCGGCCCGGGCGTCAACCCGTTCGGCGACCTCGCGCTCGAGCGCGCGGCATGGAGCCCCGAGGTCTGCGTGTGCGGCGACCTTGTCGGCGACGCCGAGGGCGAGGCCGCGGCCCAGGCCGAGGCCGAGGACACCCGGCGACCCGACGCGTCGGGCTCGTAGAAACGTGCGCCGCCTGCGACTCCTCGCCGCCGCGGTGGCGGTCGTCGCGCTGGTGGCGGCTCCGGGCATCCTGCTGTCCGCGTCTCCGGCCCGAGCGGACTCGCTCCGCGACCGCGAGTACTGGCTGAACGACTACGGGATCACCGAGGCCTGGAACACGACGAAGGGAAAGGGCGTCACCGTCGCGGTCATCGACACCGGCATCGACGGGAGCGTGCCGGAGCTGCGGGGCGCCGTCACCGCGGGCACCGACTTCTCGGGCGTCGGCGGCGCGGACGGACAGACGCCGATCGACGACGACTCGGCGCACGCGACCCTCGTCGGCTCGCTCATCGCCGGCCGGGGGACGGGGCCGGGCGCCGGGATGATCGGGGTCGCCCCGGAGGCGAACCTCCTGTCGATCTCGGTGGGCTTCGGCTCGTCCGCCGTCGACGCCGACGGGCAGATCGCGAAGGCGGTCCGCTGGGCGGTCGACCACGGCGCGAAGGTCATCAACATGTCGCTGACCCGGAACACCCTCGACTGGCCCGAGAGCTGGGACGACGCGTTCCTCTACGCGATGAAGCACGACGTCGTGATCGTCGCGGCGGCGGGCAACCGGGGGAGCGGGACCGACGAGGTCGGGGCTCCCGCGACGATGCCCGGCGTCCTCGCCGTGGCGGGCGTCGACGAATCCGGCAACGCCTCCTTCGACGCGTCGAGCCAGGGCATCACCATCGGCGTCGCCGCCCCGAGCGAGGGCCTCGTCGGTGTCGCTCCGGGCGGTCAGTACCTCCTCTGGTCGGGCACGAGCGGCGCCACGCCGATCGTTGCCGGCGTCGCGGCCCTCGTCTACGCGGCGCATCCGGGCATCTCCGCCGATGACGTGATCCAGCGCATCGTCTCGACGGCCACGCCC
This sequence comes from Frondihabitans sp. 762G35, assembly GCF_002074055.1. Classification (NCBI taxonomy): domain Bacteria; kingdom Bacillati; phylum Actinomycetota; class Actinomycetes; order Micrococcales; family Microbacteriaceae; genus Frondihabitans; species Frondihabitans sp. 762G35. Next base: position 744,182 of record NZ_CP014619.1, read on the forward strand.
AAGGGCAGCCCCTCGCCCGGTCCGATCTACGGCCACGGTCTCGTGAACGCGCATGAGGCGGTCACCCGCGACGTCGCGCACGTCACGACGAACCCGCTCGGCAGCCTCCCGGAGTGGATCCGGCTCCACCGTCGCGCCGAGGCGTCGCCCCAGCCGACGTCCGCTCCGGTGCCGTCCTCGCGAGCGACCTCGACCCCGTCGACGGCTCCGCGGCAGGGGTCCGCGTCCGGCCCGTTCGCGTCGGCGGCGGCACTCCGCTCCACGGGGATCCCGCTGGCGGTTTATTCTGTCTTCGGAGTCATCCTTCTGGTGGTCGTCATCGGGGCCGTCCGGCAGTACAGAAGGCTGCGCGCCGGGCGCTAGCCTGCGCGGCAGGCACTAGCCTGTTTCAGATCACTCACACCTAGGAGACCATTTCTCGTGCCCAAAATCCTGATCGTCGGCGGCGGCTACGCCGGTTTCTACACCGCTTGGAAGCTCGAGAAGTGGCTGCGGAAGGGCGAGGCCGAGGTCACCGTGGTCGACCCGCTGCCCTACATGACGTACCAGCCGTTCCTCCCCGAGGTGGCCGCCGGCTCCATCGAGCCTCGCCACGCGATCGTGTCGCTGCGCCGCCACCTGAAGAAGACGGACGTCGTCACCGCGAAGGTCACGAAGGTCGACCACGCCACCAAGACGGCGACGATCACGCCCGAGATCGGCGAGCCCTGGCAGTACGAGTACGACCAGATCGTCATGACCGCAGGAGCCGTCTCCCGCACCTTCCCGATCCCGGGCGTCGCCGACGAGGCGATCGGCCTCAAGACGATCGAGGAGGCGGAGGCGATCCGCGACAAGCTCCTCACGAACTTCCAGAAGGCCGCGAACCTCCCGGCCGGTCCCGTGCGCGACCGTCTCCTCACGACCGTCGTCGTGGGTGGCGGCTTCGCCGGCATCGAGATCTTCGCCGAGCTCCGCAGCTTCGCGACCGACCTCCTCAAGAACTACCCGCAGCTCACGATCGACGACACCCACTTCCACCTCGTCGAGGCGATGGGCCGGATCATGCCCGAGGTCGCCCTCGAGACGAGCCACTGGGTTCTCAAGAACCTCGCCGAGCGCCAGGCCATCGTGCACCTCGACACGCAGCTGCAGTCCGCCGTCGGCGGCAAGGTGGAGCTGTCGACCGGCGAGTCGTTCGAATCCGACCTCATCATCTGGACCGCCGGCGTCATGGCGAACCCGGTCGTCCGGAGCACCGACTTCCCCATCGAGGCGCGCGGCCGCATCAGCGTGCAGCCCGACCTCCGCATCGTGACCGAGGACGGCTCCGTCGTCGAGGGCGCGTGGGCCTGCGGCGACGTCGCGGCGACCCCCGACATCACCGGCGGCGGCGTCGGCGGCTTCTGCGTGCCGAACGCCCAGCACGCGGTCCGCATGGGCAAGCAGCTCGCGAAGAACCTCGTGGCTTCGCTGCGCGGCGAGAACACCACCGACTACCGCCACGACAACCTCGGCGCCGTGGCCGGCCTCGGGCTCGGCATCGGAGTCTTCCAGAGCGGCAAGTTCGCGCTCAAGGGCTTTCCGGCCTGGGTGGCGCACCGCGGCTACCACGGCCTCGCGATGCCGTCGTGGGAGCGCAAGATCCGCGTCGTCTCCGGCTGGGCCAACAACATTGCGCTCGGTCGCGACATCGCCTCGCTCGACAACGTGACGCGCCCGCGCGCCGCGTTCGAGGAGTTCGCCTCGCGTCCCAAGCCCGCGGCTCCTGCCGAGTCCGCGGCACCCGCCGCCCCCGCCCCGGAGATCGGCAAGCCCGCCGACGCCGCCGGCCCGGCCTACGCCGATCCTGCCGACGGATCGAAGGCCGCCGAGCCCGTCGACGCCCCCGCCGCGGCCCCCGCGGCCAAGAAGGCCCCGGTCCGCAAGGCCGCAGCCAAGAAGGCGCCCGAGGCCGAGAAAGCGACCGCTTCGGAGTAGTCCTCCGCAGCATCGTCGATCGCCCCGCTCCCCGACCGGAGCGGGGCGTTCGCGTTCCCGCCGCGCGTTCGGCGCCCCCTACTCTGGGAGGGCACGCCCCCGTAGCCCAATCGGCAGAGGCAGGCGACTTAAAATCGCCTCAGTCAGGGTTCGAGTCCCTGCGGGGGCACCGCCGGGAGTTCGACGGTGAACGCGGCGCCGGTCGTCGAGGGGCCCCGTGCGTCGACCGCCCCGCCCGGTCGGAGGCCCGCCCGGAGAGTGCCTCCCAGCCGCCGGACGAGCCTCGACGCGATCGACAGGCCGAGCCCGGTCCCCACCGTCCGCGTCGATCGGTAGCGGTCGGCGAGCACGTTCCGATCGAAGACCTCCGCCGTGTCCGCCTCCGTGAGACCGGGACCCTCGTCCTCGACGACGATCCGGGCCCACTCCGGCCGCTCCGCCGCGTCCGTGTGGATCGTGACCGTCGAGCCGGGCGGCGAGGCCCGCAGGGCGTTCTCCAGCAGGCCGTCGAGGAGCTGCCGCACCCGCATCGGATCGGTCGTGATCGAGGCCACCGGCGCCGGGGCGACGAGCAGGAGCGTCACGTCGAGCGCCGCGGCCCGCGCCCGCCACGCCGCCGTCGCCTCCCGGGCGAGCTCGACCGGGTCGATGGTCTCCGGCCGGATGCGGAAGTCGTCCGCCTCGAGTCGCGCCAGCTCGAGCAGGTCGCGCGTGAACGCCTCGAGCCGGGTCGTCTCGGCGACGAGGGTGCGTCCGATGGTCGGCAGGGCCGCGGCGTCGACGAGGCCGTCCGCCAGGGCGTCGGCGTAGCCGCGGATGGCGGTGAGCGGGGTCCGGATCTCGTGCGAGATCGAGAGGAGGAACTCGTGCTGACGCCCCTCGGACGTGGCGAGGGCGAGGTCGAGGGCGGCGAGGGCGTTCTCCATGTCGCGGATCTCGGCCACCGCGGGAGCAGCATCCTGCGCGGATCCGGCCGACGCCGCCAGGCCGCGGCGCCCCGAGGCGAGCAGCCGCGCGGAAGAGGCCGCGCGGCGCAGAGGACGGGCGACGAAGCGGGCGACCACGACGCCCACGCCGATCGCGACGGCGACTCCGAACGCGAGGGCGATCGCGAACCGGCCGAGGAGCCGCGTGGTCGACGACTGGACGAGCGAGAAGTCCTGGGTGGCGATGACCGTGTCGCCCGTGGTCAGCCGGGTCCCCTCCACGAGGACCTGCTTCCCGTTCTGCCGGACCCGGGCGGAGAGGGACCCGCTGGCCTGCACCTGGTCGACGGCGGAGCGCGGCACTCCCGCGCCGCCCGCGGGGGTCGTCGTGCCGTCGGCGTGGAGGAGGACGATCCGGATGCCCCGGGCACGGGCCTGGTCGAGGTTGCGGACGAGCTCGGCGCGGTCCCGCGCGGGGGCGTCGGCCACCAGGAGCGTCGTCGACCGGAGGGTGTCCCGGGACTGCTGGAGGGCGACCTGGCGGACGAGCTGGTACGCGACTCCTGCGGTCGCGAGCGCGGCGAGCAGGGCGACGCTGACGGTCGCGACGACGATGCGGAAGGCGAGCGTCGGACGACGACGACCGTCGCCGTCGGGGGAGGGCGCCGCGCCGCTCACGAGGCGACCGGTCGGTCCACGGCGTAGCCGACGCCGCGGATGGTCCGCAGGTGGAGCGCCTCCCCGAACTTCGCGCGGAGCTGCGCGACGTGCACGTCGACGGTGCGGCTGCCGCGGTAGTCGGCGAGTCCCCAGACGGCGGAGAGGAGCTGGTTGCGCCCGAAGACCTGGCCCGGGCTCGCCATCAGGAACGCGAGGAGGTCGAACTCGGTCGCCGTCAGCTCCAGGTGGCGTCCCCCTTCGGCGACGGTCCGGGAGCGCGGATCGAGCACGATCGTGCCGAGGGTCAGGGCTCCGCTCCGGACCCCCACCTGGCTGCGACGCACCAGCGCCTTCACGCGGGACGCGAGCTCGCGGGCCGAGAACGGCTTCGTGACATAGTCGTCGGCGCCGAGCTCGAAGCCGAGGATCCGGTCGATCTCCGAATCGCGCGCCGTCACGAAGACCACGGGCGTCCAGTCGTCCTCGGCCCGGAGGCGGCGGCAGAGCTCGACGCCGTCCAGTCCCGGAAGGCCGATGTCGACGACGGCGGCCACGGGTCGGAGGGAGCGGATGGCGTCGAGGCCGGACTCGCCGTCCCGGGCGAGGTGGACGCCGAACCCGGCGTCGGCCAGGTAGATCCGCTCGATGTCGGCGATGGCCGCTTCGTCCTCGACCACGACGATCAGGCCACGGCTGTCACTCATCGCCCCAGTCAACTCGCCCCGGCCCGGCCGGCGGTGACGCCTTACAGGATTCGAACATCCCCCGAATGTCCGGTGGCGGAGGGGTCCGCATGCTTGCTCCCGAGCGTCCGACCGGGGCGCGGGAACATCGACACGAACCAGGAGTCACCATGATCAGCTTCACCCGCACGTCCCGCGTGGTCGGTCTGACGGCCGCCGCCGCCCTCGTCGCGGGGGCAGGTGTCCTCGCGGCCTCGACGGCGAACGCCGCGACCACCGCGCCGTCCGCGGCCGCCTCGACGACCACCGCGGGCCCCGCGACGAAGGTCACCGGCCTGCCCTTCCGCGCCATCCGTCCCGAGGCCGTCCGGCTCCTGACGGGCGACGTGCCCGCGGCCCTGAAGACGGACGTGAAGGCGCTGACGGGGAAGACCGGCGATGCACGTCGGACGGCCGTCCGCTCGATCGAGGAGAAGGCCCTGTCGGGCGCCTACGGAGCGGCCGTCAAGACCCTCGCCGTCGACGCCCGGAGCTCCTGGAAGTCCGCCCCCGACTCTCTCAAGGCGGACCTCAAGGCGCTCAAGGGCAAGGACGCCGCCGATCGGAAGTCCGCACGGACGGCCATCGAGCGGAAGGCGCTCGCCGGCGGCTACGGCGACGCCGTGAAGAAGGAGGCGGAGTCGCTCCGCGATCAGGCGAGCAAGACGGCGGAGACGAAGGCGGAGCCCGTCATCGGCTCGATCCTCTGAGGTGCGCGGGTCGTCGTCGGCGACTACTCCTCGGTCGCCGGCTCCACGTAGCGGATCCAGACCCAGGCGCTGACGGCGACCACCGCGAAGGCGATCGACGCGAAGACGAGCGGGACGACGGGGAACGTCTCCGCAGGATCCCCGGCGAACACGACCCCGGCCGCGGCGACGCCGACCACCGCGAGGCCCACGAGGGTCGCCCGCGACCACGAGTAGAGCGCCCGGCCGGGCAGCCCCCCGACGGGCACCAGCAGGACGATGAGCGACCCGAGACCGGCGAGGCACACCGTCGCGAGCGTCTCCCGGGTCATCTCCACGACGAACGACGTGGTGTCGGCCGGGAGCAGCCCGTGCGCGACCCAGGCGGCGAACGACACGACGGTCACCGAGCCGAGCTGGGCGGCCGCCACAATGCCGCCGCGGCGGACGGCGCCCGATTCGTCGAGGGTCCGCCCGTCCGGGTAGACGAGGGTTGCGGCGATCAGCACGCCGAGGACGACCGGCGGATCGAGCCCGAGGAGCCGCGTCACGAGGCAGGCGAGCGCGGCGGCCACGAGCATCCGGGCCGAGAAGCGGAGCCGGAGGCCCAACCCGAAGCGCCGGCCGGCGAGGTAGGTCGGCAGGACGACGCCCAGTCCGTTGAGCACGACGACGCCGACCGCGATGGCGGCTCCGAGGCGGACGTAGCGGAGCTGGTCGTCGACCCCGACGGCGAGGGCGACGAGGGCGATGCCGCCGGCCAGCGCGAGGGCGACGCCCGTCGCGGGGGAGACGAGAGGCGTGTCGTCGCGGTCGACGTGGGCCCGGTTCCGCCCGGTGAAGCGCCGCGCGCGGAGGGCGAGTCGGCCGCCGAGCGCCGTGGCGGCGAGGCGGAGCGGCGCGACGATCAGCAGGATGAAGACGAGCCCGAGGGCGAGCGCCCAGAGCCACGACCCGCCCGCGAGCCCCTCGCGGAGGGTCGGAAGGGTGCTGCCGAAGCCGGTGGTGCCGGTCCACGATCCCGCCTCGCGGGTGCCCTGCGTGGTCGGGGCCGTGCCGCCCGGATCCTGCGGACCGTTCCCGGCGGACGGACCGGGACCCGCTCCGCCGTCGCCCGATGACGGGGGCGCGGGGGTCGCCCCGGGCGACGAGGTGGTCTGCGGCGCCGGCGTCTGCTGCGGCTCCGCGGGGGAGGAGGGGGCGGGGACGGGCGAGGGAGAAGCGGCCCCCGGTGTCGCCGTCGGCTGAGCGGCCGTGAAGGTGATGCGGCTGCCCTTCGTGGGGGCGCCGTAGTTGCCGGCGGCATCACGCTGGGCGGCCTGGACCGTCCGCGTGCCCGCCGGGAGGAGGAGTCCCGCGGAGGTGCACCGCCACGTGCCGCCGCGAGCGACGGTCGCCTGGCAGACGGGGTTGCTGTCGACGTAGGTCGTCACGATGGCGCCGGGCTCGCCCGAGCCGTCGAAGACCAGCGGCTGGCTGGAGACGGTCGAGCCGGCCGCCGGATGCGCGAGGACGGGCGCGGACGGCGCCTCGCGGTCGATCGTCAGCGCGAGGGGCGACGACATCGACGACACCGGCACCGCGGGCACGGCCGTGGAGCGCTGCTCCGCCCGGAGCGCGTAGCGGCCGGACGGGAACGAGGCGGACGGCAGCGTGACCTGCCACGCTCCGGCGCTGGAGACCCGGGCGATGACCTGGGCCGTGGACGCGCCCGTCGCCATCACGGTCACCGAGGCCCCGGGGAACCCGGCACCCTTCACCACGGCGCCGACCGCGAGCCCGGGGGAGGTCACGAACGTCGGGGCCGCGAGGACCGAGAACGGGTCGCTGTCGACGTCGGCGAGAGCGGTGTCGGTGAGGTCGCGCAGCGTGACGACCTGGTCGGCTCCGCTCGGGACCGCGATGGTGCAGCCCCACGAACCCGAGGCATCGGCGGTGGTCGTGCAGAGCGAGGAGGCGGGCCGCTGCGGGTCGAGGATCCGCAGCTTCGCCCCGGGCGTCGCGGTGCCCCTAGCGCTCATCGTCGACGCGTCGGAGTCGGCGACCGTGATCGTCGGAGCCACGGGGGCCGCTGTCGCCGTCGGCGTCGGTGCGAGACCCGGTGCGGGGGTCGCCGCGTCGACGGGCGCGGCCCGGAGGGCGACCCCGGCCAGCAGGATGCCCAGGGCGAGGCTCGACATCGCCACGAGAACCACGGCACGACGACGTGCTCCGCCGGTCAGGGCCGCGGAGCGTCGGGAGCTGGGGGTCGTGTCGGTGAGCACTGTCACCCATCTAGCCAACAATCGGGGTACGAGTCAATCGGCCTCGCGGCTGATTTCGCGGAATGTTCACCCGTCGGGGCCGTTTCGGCCGGCTTTCGGGGCGTTTCCGGGCCGCGGGCGGTCACACGCGAGGCCTCTCGGGCGGACGTCACACGGAGGAAACATCGACTTCATAGGATCCTCTTATGATCCGTCGCGACGCCGAGACCCCGACCAGAATCCACCGATCGCGTCGGGCCCTCGGGCTCCTGCTCGCGGCCGGAGCGATCGCCGCGCCCCTGTCGGCGGTCGCCGTCCCGGCGACGGCCGCCTCCGCCGCAGCCGCCCCGATCGCGGGCGCGACCTCCGCTGGCGACTCGCTCTTCGCCGGGATCGGCAACGGCGGCTACGACGTGACCCACTACGGCGTCGACCTCGCCTACGCCACGGACGGCTCCATCGCCGCGACGACGACGATCAGCGCCACGGCGACGACCGCGCTCTCGTCGTTCTCCCTCGACTTCGAGGGCCTGACCGTGACGTCGGTGGTCGTGAACGGCCAGGCGGCCACCTTCGTGCGGGAGCAGGATCCTGCGATCTCGAAGTACAAGCTCGTCGTGACGCCTCAAACCCCGGTCGACGGTGACTTCACCGCCGTGATCTCCTACGCGGGGACGCCCGTCCAGCACACCGACCCCGACGGGTCGAGCGAGGGCTGGAGCACGACCAGCGACGGCGCGACCGCGGTCGGCCAGCCGGTCGGCACGATGACGTGGCTGCCGAGCGACAACACCCCGCGCGACAAGGCGACGTTCGACATCGCCCTGACGGTCCCGACCCTCCTCGGCGGTACGAGCGCCGCGGGTGTGAGCAACGGCGTCCTCACGGCGCAGACCCCCCACGCCGACGGCACGACGACCTGGGCCTGGAAGCAGTCGAAGCCCATGGCGACCGAGCTCGCCCTCGTCTCCATCGGTCGGTACACCGAGTTCCAGTCGACGATCCCGCTCCAGGGCGGCCGGAGCATCCCCGAGCGGAGCTTCGTCGATCCCAGCACGTCGCCCCAGGCGCTCGCCGAGATCACGTCGCTCCGGGCGGAGCTCCCCGAGATCTTCGCCTTCCTCGAGAAGAAGTACGGGCGCTACCCCGGCGACGCCACGGGCGTCGTCGTCGACAACACGGACCTCGGCTACGCCCTCGAGACGCAGGACCGCCCGTTCTTCGAGGGCAGCATCGACCGGGAGACGCTCGTCCACGAACTGACCCACCAGTGGTTCGGCGACGCGGTGACCCCCGCCGACTGGGGCGACATCTGGCTCAACGAGGGCCCCGCCACCTACACCCCGCTCGTCTACGACGAGGAGCACGGCGGCCCGACCGCCGAGGACAGCCTCTACGACCTGTGGAACAGCACCCCCGCCGGGGCGCCGGAATGGACGATCCCGCCCGCGAAGATGACCGATGCCGCCGACCTCTTCGGCTGGCAGGTCTACAACCGCGGCGCCATGACGCTCGAGGCGCTGCGATCCGCGGTGACCACGCCCGTCTTCGAGGAGATCATGCGTCGGTGGTACGCCGAGCGGGTCGGCACGAGCATCAGCACCGCCGACTTCATCGCGCTGGCCGAGAAGGTCTCCGGCAGGAGCCTCGGCGCGTTCTTCCAGGACTGGCTCTACGACGCCGACAAACCGGCCTGGCCCGCGACGTGGACCCTCGCCCTCGCGACACCGAGGGCGAAGGCCTCGGCGGTCCCGGCCGGCTCCGACCTCGGCTACGTCGTCACCGCGACCGCCACGGGGAAGGTCCCGCTCCGGGGAGCCACGGTCGAGGTCGATCTCGAAGCCCTCCTCGCCACGGCCACCCTCGACCCCGGCAGCCTGCCGGCCGGGGCTCGACTCGACGGCACCACGCTGCTCTGGACCGTCCCCACCACGGCGACGGGCGCCTCGGCGACGCTCCCGTTCACCGTGCACCTCGACGACCCGCGCAGGGCCTCCCTCGTCGACGTCGGCGCCCGGGCGGTCACGCTCGGTGCCACCTGCGCCGGATGCACGGTGAGTCACACCCTCGTGGCCGCGGCCGTCGGCACGGTCGAACCCGCCGCCGCGCAGCCGACCCTCGCCGCCACGGGAACCGACGCCGCGACTCCTGCGGCCGGAGCCCTCGCCCTGGTCGCGCTCGGCGGCCTCCTGCTCGCGTCGGGCCGCCGTCGGCGGACCGTGAACGTGGGCGCGGGCGCTACGGCCTCGAGGCCGGAGTCGCCCCGCCGTCGGTGAAGTCGAACACGAGGACGCCGTCGGGCCCTGCTGCGAGCAGCGGCCCGACGAAGTCCTTGAACGCGGCGTGCTCCCGGTCGACGAGCGCCGGATCGGAGATCAGCGGCTCGCCGACGTAGGTGTTGCGGTCGCCCTCCGACGCGAAGAGCACGACGAACCCGAGCTCGAACCCGTGCGACGCGCCCTCGTGGCTGGTCTGCCCGCCCGCCGCGATCGAGCGGATGTAGGGGCCGGAGCCGTCGGGATGCGGCGCGTCGGCGAGGGCCCGGAAGCGGCGCTCGACCTCCTGCGCGTCGTCCTGAGTGCATCCTGCGGCGAGGCGGAACAGCACGACGTGGTGCACCGCTCCCGGCCGGAAGTCGCGCGCTGTCAGGTCGGCGTCGGAGAGATCGGTGATCGAATCGGTGCCCATGGGGGACACTCTGCACCGTGACGGGCGCGTCCGCGTGAGTTCCCTCCGAGAATGCCCAGCCGTCATGGAGCCCCCATCCGGCCCGCCTATAGTGATTGCCGGATCGACAAGGAGCTCTCACACAATGGATTCCGCCCTCGTAGGCACACTCATCGCCGTCGGCATCGTCGTGCTGCTGCTCGTCATCGCCGGCATCTACCTGTGGGCGACCTACAACTCGCTCGTGACGCTGAAGGTCCGCGTCGACGAGGCCTGGAGCGACATCACGGTGCAGCTGAAGCGGCGAGCCGATCTGATCCCCAACATCATCAGCTCGGTAAAGGGGTACGCCACCCACGAGTCCGGCGTCTTCGAGAGCGTCACCAGGGCGCGCGCCGAGACCCTCAGCGCCACCACGCCCGCCGAGGCGAGCGAGGCCGAGGGGCACCTGCAGAAGTCGCTCAAGAGCATCTTCGCCGTCGCCGAGGCGTACCCCCAGCTCCAGGCCAGCCAGAACTTCCTCCAGCTCCAGTCCGAGCTCGTCGACACGGAGGACAAGATCCAGGGCGCGCGCCGGTTCTACAACGGCGGAGTGCGGGAGTTCAACACGAAGACCACGGTCTTCCCCAACACGCTGTTCGCCAAGCGCCTCGGATTCACCAGCCGCGACTTCTTCGAGGTGACGGAGCCGTCCGCCATCGCCGAACCGCCGCGCGTCCAGTTCTGACCGGACAGCCCGGCCTCGAGAGACGCTCCCCATGTACAGCGCCGTAGCGCGGAACAAGCGCAACACCGTCTTCATCATCCTGATCTTCCTGGTCATCATCGGCCTCCTCGGCTTCGCCGGCGGGCTGATCTGGAACAACCCGTCGATCGGCTTCACCGTCCTGGTCGTGGCGGCTCTCTACGCGCTCGTCCAGTACTTCTTCGCCTCCCGGCAGGCGATCGCGATGAGCCACGGCATCCGGATCGACGCGACGACGGAGCCGCGGCTCTGGCGCACCGTCGAGAACCTCTCCATCACGATGGGGATGCCGATGCCCGAGGTGTACGTCGTCGACGACCCCGCGCCCAACGCCTTCGCCACCGGGCGCGACCCCGAGCACTCCGTCGTCGCGGCCACCACCGGGCTGCTGGCGATCATGGACGACGCCGAGCTGCAGGGCGTGATGGCGCACGAGATGGGACATGTCAAGAACTACGACATCCGCGTCTCCACCATCGTCTTCGGGCTCGTCGTCGCCGTGGGGTTCCTCGCGGACATCCTGCTGCGCATGTCGTTCTTCGGCGCGATGTTCGGCGGCAACAACCGTCGCGACGGCAACGGCGGCGGCGGCGGTGCGAACCCGGTGATGCTCGTCGTCGGGATCGCCGCGATGGTCGTCGCCCCGCTCGCGGCGGCCGGCGTGCAGGCGGCCGTGTCGCGGCAGCGCGAGTACCTCGCCGACGCCACCGGGGCGCTCACCACCCGCTACCCCGAGGGGCTTGCCCGCGCGCTCGAGAAGCTCGGCGCCTACGGCCGGCCGATGCGCCAGCAGAACTCGTCGATGTCGCACCTCTGGATCAGCGACCCCATGCGCCCCGGTGTGATGGCGCGGATCTTCAGCACGCACCCGCCGCTCCCGGATCGCATCGCCCGCCTCCGCGCCACCTCCGGCACTTTCTAGCTCGCCCTCGGCGGGGCCGTCTGCGGCGTTGTCGCGACCACCGATAGCGCGGCTATCGGCGGCCGCTCCGCCTTGCAGCCGACCGCGCCGAGCGCGAGCTGCGCCCGGCGCGAGCTTCGCACGAGGGCGAGCTGCGCCGGGGGCCTCAGAGCTGCGGCGCCGACTCGACGGGGTCGTCGGCCGGGGCATCCTGCGCGCCCACGCCGAGGGCACCCGCGAGCGACGAGGCCAGGTCGCCGCGCCGCACGACCTCCACGTCGCCGAGCCCCTGCCACGCGGCGGTGCGTCGGAGCAGCGCGGCCAGCCGCTCCACGTCGACCTCCTGCCCCTTCTCGTGCCAGGATGCCTGGACCCGCAGGACGCCCGCCTGCCGATCGCTCTTGAGGTCGACCCGGGCGACGAGCGCGTCGTCCTGCAGCACCGGGAGCACGTAGTAGCCGAACACCCGCTGCGGCCGCGGCGTGTAGATCTCGATGCGGTAGTGGAACGAGAACATCCGCTCCGCCCGGCTCCGCTCCCAGACGACGGGGTCGAAGGGCGACAGCAGGGCGTCCGCCTCGATGCGGCGCGGCACCCGCGCCTCCGCGTGGAGGAACGCCGGCGCCTTCCACGACGCCACCTCGACGCGGCGGATCTCGCCCGCGTCTTCAAGGTCGCGCAGCGCCGGAACGACGGCGGCGTTCTTCATGCGGAAGTAGTCGCCGAGATCCCTCGGCGTCCCGATCCCGTGGGCTCGGGCCGCCCGGGCCAACAGGAGCCGCTGCGCCTCCTCGCGGGGCACCGAGCGCGCCAGCACCTCGGCCGGCAGCACGTGCTCGGGCAGCGCGTAGGAGCGCTCGAAGCGCGTCCGCCCGGCACTGACCACGTCGCCCCAGCGGAAGAGGGCCTCGAGACCCCTCTTCACGTCGCTCCAGCCCCACCACGGCCCCCGACGCACGTTCGCGTCGTGCTCGATCGCGCTCGCGGGAAGGGGCCCCTTGTCGCGCAGCTCGTCGAGGAGCCACGCCAGGAGGCCCGGCTCGACGCCCAGCGCCTCGGCCGGGTACCGGTCGCGCATGGCGTCCATCCGCCACCGCAGGAGCGGCCACGTCTCGACCGGCAGGAACGCCGCCTCGTGCGCCCAGTACTCCACGTAGCGGCCGCGCCGAGCGAAGGTCAGCCGGTCGAGGAGAGACCGGTCGTACGACCCGAGACGGGCGAAGAGGGGCAGGTAGTGACTCCGCTCGAAGACGTTGACGGAGTCGATCTGCAAGAGGCCCAGGCGGTCGACGGTCTGGTTGAGCTGGCGGGTGCCGACGCTCTCGGGCACGGGGCGGCCGAAGCCCTGAGCGGCCAGGGCGATGCGCCTCGCCTGGGCGGCGGAGATCGTCGAACTCGTCACCCCTCCGACCCTAGGGCCGACCACCGTCAGCGGGGGCCTCCCGGCCCTAGACTGGCGCGATGGACACGCCGCTCCGCGCCCCGGGCGAGGATCCCGTGACGGGCGATCGAGCTCTCCCGGCCGCGGTCGTGCTCGCGGGTGCCTGGGCCTGGCGGCTCCTCGCGATCGCCGCGGTCGTCGGGCTCTTCTTCCTGATCGTCGCGCAGCTCCAGGTCGTCGTGATCCCGATGATGGTGGCCATCCTGCTGTCGGCGCTCCTCGTCCCGCTGTCGACCTTCCTCCAGCGGCACCGGTGGCCGAAGTGGCTCGCGATCGTCGTCACCCTCCTCGTCGTCCTCGTCGTCCTGACCGGCCTCGGCTTCCTGGTGGTCACGCAGATCGTCGACGGCTTCCCCAACCTCCTGAAGCGCAGCTACCGCGCCTACGACGAGTTCATCACGTTCCTCACGACCGGCCAGGTCCACGTCTCACAGGCCCAGCTCCGGACGTATTACCGCGACGCCGTGTCGGCGTTCCAGTCCAACACGCAGGGGATCGTCGCCGGAGCGCTGTCGTTCGGCTCCTCGTTCGGGCACTTCCTGACCGGTCTCCTGCTGACCGTCTTCGCCACGATCATCCTGCTCGTCGACGGAGCCGGGGTGTGGCGCTGGGTGGTCCGGCTCTTCCCGCGGCGGGCACGCGCGTCCGTGGACGGCGCCGGGCGGGCGGGCTGGACGACGCTCACCACCTTCGTCAAGGTGCAGATCTTCGTCGCGCTCGTCGACGGCGTCGGGATCGGCGTCATCGCGGGCATCCTGCACGTCCCCCTCGCGATTCCGATCGCGGTCGTCGTGTTCCTCGGCTCGTTCGTGCCCGTCGTCGGCGCCGTCGTGACCGTCGCCGTCGCCGTCTTCGTCGCGCTCGTCTACGACGGCTGGGTCATCGCGCTCATCATGCTGGCCGGGGTGCTCCTCATCCACCTGCTGGAGGGGCACGTGCTCCAGCCGCTGGTGATGGGCAACGCCGTCAAGGTGCACCCGCTGGCGGTGGTCTTCGCGGTCGCCGGAGGCGCCTACCTCGCCGGGATCGCGGGCGCCCTCTTCGCCGTGCCCGTCGTCGCCACCCTCAACGTGATGGTGACCTTCGTCGTGACCCGTGCTCACAGGAAAACTCCCAGCCCGGGAGACCACGATGACTCGTCCCTCCCACCCGACCTCCAGGAAGGCCCGATCGAGCATGTCTGATCTGAAAGTGGCTGGCCCCACCCTCGCCGAGATCGAGGAGGCCCGCGAGCGCGTGTCCCACGTCGTGCACCGCACGCCGATGGAGAGCTCGTCGTACCTCTCCAAGGTGCTGGGAGCGCCCGTCTACCTCAAGTGCGAGAACCTCCAGCGGACCGGCTCCTACAAGATCCGCGGTGCGTACAACCGCCTGTCCCGCCTCAGCGACGAGGAGAAGGCGAACGGGGTGGTCGCCGCGTCCGCCGGGAACCACGCGCAGGGCGTCGCGCTGGCCGCGCGCGAGCTCGGCATCCGCGCGACGATCTTCATGCCCGTCGGAGTCGCCCTGCCGAAGCTCCAGGCGACCCGCGACTACGGTGCCGACGTCGTGCTCAGCGGCCACTCCGTCGAGGACGCCCTCCGCGCGGCGAGCGAGTTCTCCGAGACGACCGGGGCCGTCTTCATCCCGCCGTTCGACCACCCCGACGTCATCGCCGGTCAGGGGACGCTGGGCCTCGAGATCCTCGAGCAGGTGCCCGACGTCGAGACGATCATCGCCTCCATCGGCGGCGGCGGGCTCATCGCGGGAGTCGCCAGCGCGGTCAGCCAGATGCGCGCCCGCACGGGCGGAACGATCCGCGTCATCGGCGTCCAGGCCGCGAACTCCGCGCCCTACGCCCTCTCGATGAAGCTCGGCGCCCTCACGACCGTCGTGCCGACTCCGACGATCGCCGACGGCATCGCCGTGTCGAAGCCGGGCGTGCTCAACTTCGAGATCGTCCGCGAGCTCGTCGACGAGGTCGTCACCGTCTCCGACGACGACACCGCCCGCGCCCTCCTCGTGCTCCTGGAGCGCGCCAAGCAGGTCGTCGAGCCGGCAGGAGCCGTCGGCGTCGCGGCGGTCCTCACCGACCAGGTGCGTCCGCTCGGGAAGACGGTCATCATCCTCTCGGGCGGCAACATCGACCCGCTCATGATGGAGCGGGTCATCAGCCGGGGCCTCGCGGCCTCGGACCGCTACCTGCACTTCCGTGTGATGCTCCCCGACCGCCCCGGCCAGCTGTCGCGCGTTTCCGAGATCATCTCGGAGGCCAACGCCAACGTCGTCGAGGTGCTGCACACGCGCCACGGGCGCGGCCTGCAGATCAGCGAGGTCGAACTGGAGCTGAGCGTCGAGACCCGCGGACCCGACCACGCCGAGCAGGTCATGCAGCGCCTCCGCGACGGAGGCTTCGACCCGCAGTTGGTTCGCAGCTGACGTTCTCGTGCGCCCGAGCTGCAGGGCGGAGGAGGCGCCGATGGTGGGAATTATCGGCGACGACGACGCCGGAGCTCGAGCGCACGGGGACGTCAGGGGTGGTAGGGCTCCACTTTGTTGATGGTGACGGAGATCTCGCGGCCGTTGGGCGCCACGTAGCTCGTGCTGGTGCCCGCGGCCTTGCCGTTGATGGCCTCGCCGAGGGGGCTCGTCTCGCTGTAGACCGAGAGGTCGCTGCCGGCGGCGATGATCTCGCGGTTGCCCAGCAGGAAGCGCGATTCGTCTCCGGCGATCGTCGCGGTGACGACGGTGCCGGGGCTGACGACGTCGGCGGCGGCGGTCGACTCGGCGACGGTGGCGCTCTTCAGCAGGTTGATGAGCGTGCGGATGCGCGCCTCGATCTTGCCCTGCTCGTCTTTCGCGGCGTGGTAGCCGCCGTTCTCCTTGAGGTCGCCCTCTTCGCGGGCGGCCTCGATGCGGGCCACGATCTCGGCCCGGCCGGAGGTGCTCAGCGTCTCGAGCTCCGCGGCGAGTCGATCGTGTGCCTCCTGGGTGAGCCAGGTGGTCGCTTCGGTGTCAGTCATGGCATTTCCTCCTCGTCGGCGTGATCCGTCGCTGTGGACGACCCACCCCAGTGGTGTCCCGCCGAAAAAAGGAGACCGGCCGAGTGGCCGGTCTCGATGGTGAATCACGTGAGTTTACGGCAGCCAGCACTTGTCGATCAAGCCCGTGACGCCCCGGCTGGTCGTCTTCAGCTCGGTCGTGTACGTCGTCGTCGAGCTCGTCTGGGCCGGGAAGTGCACCACTTTCCAGCCGACGACGCCGAACGACGAGTTGAGCACCTGGATGGAGCAGTCGACCTTCGTGCCGGGATTCACACTGACCTCGGAGGTGACGGTGGCGCTGGTGTCGCTGTGGATGACGTAGCCGGCGTCGTTGGTGTCGATGGTCGCGCTGGTGCCGTCGAGGCCGGCGAAGACGACCCAGGCGGCGAAGACGACGACGAACGCCCCGCCCACGATCGCGGCGATCCAGCGACGTCTCAGGCGGAACGAGCGAGTGCGGCCGTAGCGGATGTCGAGGGCGCTGTCGCCGGTCGCGGGGCCGCCCGCGGACGGGTCGGAGGAGCCGGGCGCGGGCCGGGGGCCTCCTGCGCCGGTCGTGCGTGAAGGCGTGGGCGCCATCGACGAACTCCGTCCGATTATCCTTGGACCTTAGGTTAGCAACGCTGACCGTGACAGGAATCTGAGGACAACACTGTGCCTACCTCGAACCCGGGAGCTCTCCGTCTCCTGGCGGTGCACGCGCATCCCGACGACGAGTCGAGCAAGGGCTCGGCGACCTACGCCCACTACCGCAAGCGCGGCGTCGAGGTGCTGGTCGTGAGCTGCACGGGCGGTGAGCAGGGGTCCATCCTCAACGAGAACCTCGAGGCGCGCGCCCACGCCGAGCGCGACATCGCGGGCCTGCGCGTGCTCGAGATGGCGCGGGCGCAGGAGGCGATGGGGATCGACCACGCCTGGCTCGGCTACAGCGACTCCGGCCTCCCCGGCGAGGGCGAGTCGGTCGCGGTCAACTCGTTCGCGACCATCCCGCTCGAGACGTCGACGGAGCCGCTCGTGCGCATCCTGCGTCGCTTCAAGCCCCACGTGCTCGTGACCTACGACGAGAACGGCGGCTACCCGCACCCCGATCACATCCGCTGCCACGAGGTCTCCGTGGCCGCCTACGAGGCCGCCGCCGATCCTGCGCGCTACCCCGACGCCGGGCCCGCCTGGCAGGTCTCGAAGCTCTACTACGACCGCATCATGAACGCGTCGAAGATGCGCGCCATCCAGCACCAGCTCTCCGTGGAGCTGCCCGATTCGCCCCTCAACGAGAAGATGGTCGAGATGATGGAGTGGATGGGCGCTCGGCCCGACCTCTCGACGACGCACGTCGACGTCTCCGATTCCTTCGACGCGCGCGATGCCGCCCTGCGCGCTCACGCCAGTCAGGTGTCGCCCGACAGCGCGTTCTTCTTCTGGCCGAACGACCTGCAGAAGCGCGCCTGGCCGACAGAGGACTTCCAGCTCGTCGACGCCCGCGTCGAGACGTCCCTGCCCGAGACCGACCTGTTCGCGGGGATCGAGGCGTGAGCGCTGCAGCCGCGGTCGCCGTCGCCTCCTCCCGGGTCGTCACCTACCTCGCCGAGACGAGCAACCCGTCGTCGGCGCCTGCGCAGGGGGTCCCCGACGTGCAGGTCACGCCGGGTTGGATCGGCTTCGTCGCCATCTTCGTCGTCGCCCTGGCGACCGTCTTCCTGATCGTCGACATGACGAGGCGGATCCGCCGGGTGCGCTACCGGGCCGAGGTGCGCGAGCAGATCGAGCTCGAGCGCGAGGAGGCCGCCCGCGAGGCGGCGGGTCTCGACGACGAGCTGCGGGAGCAGGGCAGGCGCGACGACTGAGTCGTCAGGCTCCGGGAGCGTCGCCCGGGGCGTCGCCGCCGCGTCCCGTGTTCAGCAGGGCGGCCGCGGCGCCGGTGAGGACGTCCTCGGGACGAGACCGTCGCTCCCGGGCCAGAGCTCCGGAGAGGCCCGCGGTCAGCGATCCGCCGGCCACGGCCACGGCCTCGACCACCTCCTCCTGGCGCGGTGTGAGGGGTTCGTCGACGAGGTCGTCCACGGTGTCGAGCAGGTTCTCCCGAGCGGCCAGCGAGACCTCCGGGTCGTCGTCCCGAAGCGCCGTCGCCTCCGCGATCACGGCGAGGCCGGACTGCGTCGCGTCCGCCTGAGGGTCGCCCTCGGGCTCGGTTCCGGTGCTCATGCGACGGACGGTACACGTCGTCCGGCGGCCCGCCCTCAGCGAGACGCCCGACGGGGTACGGGCTCCGTCACCCGCCCGCGTCGGACGGCGGCCGGGACGCTCGCGGTCAGCGCGGGTCGAGCGCGACGATGAGCACGCCCGTCCAGTGGCAGGCGAACGCCAGCACCGTGAGCGCGTGGAAGATCTCGTGGAAGCCGAAGACGCCCGGGATCGGGTTGGGCCTCTTCAGGCCGTAGACGACCGCCCCGACGATGTAGAAGAGCCCACCGGTCAGCACCAGGATCATCGTGGCCGGGCTCGATTCGAGGAGCTGCGGCAGGTAGAGCAGCGCCCCGACGCCCAGCAGGACGTAGAGCGGGACGTAGAGCCATCGCGGCGCGGAGGTCCAGAAGATGCGGAACGCGATGCCGAGGACGGCACCCGTCCAGATGAAGATCAGAAGCGTCGTCGCCTGGCGCTGGGGGAGCGCGAGCACGGCGATCGGCGTGTAGGTGCCGGCGATCAGCAGGAAGATGTTGGAGTGGTCCATGCGCTTCAGCAGGAGCTTCGCCCGCGGGCTCCAGTCGAAGCGGTGATAGGTCGCCGAGATGCCGAAGAGCAGGAGCGACGTGCCGAAGAAGACGGCCGTCGAGGCCTTGGCCGGGCCGCCGTGGGCGAGCGTGACCAGGACGACGCCGAGCGCGATCGCGACCGGGAACGTGCCCGCGTGGATCCAGCCGCGCCAGGTCGGCTTCGTCTCGGTCGCGGGATGCGCGAGCTCGTCGTCCAGGAACGGCAGCTTGGCCTCCGCGGCCCCCGTGATCGGGGTCGTCCCCTCGTCAGTCGGTGTCATGCCGGGTGAGCCTACGGGGCCCCGTCGGAGACAGGCTGAGCGCCTCCCCGATGCGACGGCGTCCCCACACCGAGAGTGGGCTAGCGTAGCTGCGTGACGAACCGCCGACGCTTGAGCGAGGACGACGCGGGAGAGACGCCCGTCGGCCGGGGGTTCCTCTACGGCCTCTACCAGAACCGCATCCGACGCGGTCTGGCCGGCCTGGAGCTGCCGCACCACGTCGCCATGATCGTCGACGGGAACCGCCGCTGGGCGAAGCAGCGGATGCTCGAGACCGCCGCTCACGGTCACCGGGCCGGCGCCGCGAAGATCCGGGAGTTCCTCACCTGGTGCGACGACCTCGGCATCCGGGTCGTCACCCTCTACCTGCTCTCCTCCGACAACCTCACCAACCGCGAGGACGAGGAGCTGACCGCCCTCGTCGACATCATCGCCGACCTGGCCGACGACCTCTCCAAGTTCCGCGACTGGCGGGTCCAGCACGTCGGCTCGACCGACGGTCTGCCCGAGCGGCTCGCCGCGACGCTGGCCGAGGCCGAGCGGAGCACCGCCGGCCACTCGGGTCTCCACGTCAACCTCGCCGTCGGCTACGGAGGCCGCCGCGAGATCGCCGACGCCATGAGGAGCATCGTGCACCAGCACGGGGCCGACGGCGGCACCATCGACGACCTCGCCGACGTGCTGACGCCCGAGCTCATCGCCGAGCACCTCTACACGGGCGGGCAGCCCGACCCCGACCTCGTGATCCGCACCTCCGGCGAGCAGCGGCTGAGCGACTTCATGCTCTGGCAGAGCGCCCACAGCGAGTTCTACTTCGTCGAGGCCTTCTACCCCGATCTCCGCGAGGTCGACTTCCTCCGCGCCGTCCGTGACTACGCGGCGCGCCATCGCCGGTACGGTGGGTAGGTTGTCCGCCGACCACGGGAGCTTCTGTGACCAGCATTGACGAGTACGCCCGAGGATTCGCCGAAGACCCGGGGTACCTCGATTTCGCCTCGTTCGGGCCCCTGAGCCGGGCCGTCCTCGAGGAGCAGAACGCCCTCGGCGAGATCCACTCCCGGGCGCGCTACGGCGCCGCCGCCGTGTTCGACGAGCAGGACATCCGCGTCCGCGAGGCCGTCCGCGCGCTGACCGGGTTCGCCACCGACCGCGTGGTCTTCCAGGGGAACGCGTCCACGGGGCTCCTGCACACCTTCTTCGGTCTGACCGGGCAGGTGCTCTACTCGGCGCGCGAGTACCCGAGCATCCCGGTGGCGGCGCAGCGGGCGGTCCAGGCCCAGCACACGCTCGACGTCATCACCATGCAGCCGCCGCAGGGCGTCGTCACGCCCGAGACGGTCCGCGACAACCTCACCCCGGCAACCACCGCGGTGGCCGTCAGCCTCGTCGACTACCGGACGGGCTACCTGGCCGATCTCGAGGCGATCCGCGACGTCATCGGCGACCGGATGCTCATCGTCGACGCCATCCAGGGCTTCGGCGTCGTCGAGGCCCCCTACGAGGTGGCGGACGTCGTCGTCTCCGGCGGACAGAAGTGGATGCGGGCCGGCTGGGGCACGGGCTTCCTCGCGCTGAGCGAGCGCGCGGCCACCGACCTCGTCCCGCTCTTCAGCGGCGTCTCGGGCACGATCGTGCCGCTCGGCGCCTCCTACGAGGAGGTGCCCCCACCCCTGCAGGGCGCCGCGGCCTTCCAGGTCACGCGGCCCGATCCAATCGCGCAGGCCCGCTTCTCGACCGCGCTCGAGGCCGTCGCAGCCGTCGGTGTCGGAGCGATCCGAGAGTCCATCGCGGAGAAGGTGTCGCGCCTCATCGACCTCGCCGACGAGTTCGCCGTCGAGGTCGTGTCGTCGCGCGACGAGACGGAGCGCGCCGGGATCGTCGTGCTCGAGCCCGAGGCCGGCAAGCTGACGGCGCTCACGGCGGAGCTGATCAACCACGGCATCACGGCGACCGTCCGCGACGGTGCCGTCCGGTTGAGCGCGCACGTGTCCACCGACGAGGCGACGTTCGAGGCGCTCCGCGGGGCGCTCACCTCCTACGGCAGCAACCTGTCGTACTGAGAGTCACCCGGTCCCGGGTCACGAACGGGGTCAGGCCGAGGTGGCCGCGACCCCGTCGGTGCGGAAGGCCTCGATGAGTGCGCGCGCGTCGTCGTCGAGGCCCGCCGCCGACGACGGGTCGTCGAAGAACCGGTCGTAGCCCGGGATGAGCGCGATCAGCGGATCGGTGAGCGTCTCGTAGCCCATCGTCCAGCGCGGGAACCGGCGCTCGTCGATCGTCTCCTCCAGCAGGATGCGGATCTGGCGGTGCCGCGGATCCTTCGCGACGATCGCGTACCGACGACGAACGGCCTCCTCCTCGCCTTCGAGGACCTGGAGGAAGCGGCCGTCCCGGTAGAGCAGGAGCCCCGTCAGTCCGACCCGGCGATTGTTCGCCCGGCTGTTCATGAGGAGGGTGATGAGATCCCCGTCGGTGAATTCGGTTCGGGCGGTGCTCGAGTAGACGAGGGACAGCATGCGGCGCTCCAATTTTTCGACTGCTCATCCATCCTGCAGGATGCCCGCCCGCCGCGATCGCCCCCGTTCTGGGCGTTGTCGGGCCGACGCCGGTGGCACGGCGGACGTCGGCGTGGGGCTCCTGCGACACGCGTTAATCGGCTCGTAACCTGGCGCCGGTGTGTCGAGAGTGGCGAGTGTCGGCGGGCTGACGTAGCTTCGAGGCATCGGGTAGAGCACCCGGTCGAGACGGCCACGTAAGTTCGTTTCGGAACTGCTCCACGGCCGTCTTGCGGGAAAGTACCGAGTGCCCGGCACTCGGAGATGGAGTGGTCGTGGCCGCGTTCGACATCACCGCACACTCGAGCAGCACCGAGTCGCAGGGGGAGGTGTCGAGCGAGAGTCGAGCCGATTCCCCCACCGGGGTCCGGAGCGCGACCGCCCAGCGCACCTACGTCCTCGACACCTCGGTCCTGCTCTCCGATCCGCAGGCCATGTTCCGGTTCGCCGAGCAGGCCGTCGTGATCCCCGTCGTCGTCATCGGCGAGCTGGAGAAGAAACGCCACGACCCGGAGCTCGGCTACTTCGCTCGGCAGGCCCTGCGGCTCCTCGACGAGCTGCGCATCAAATACGAACGGCTCGACTTCCCGGTCGCGGTCGGAAAGGGCGGGTCGCTCCGGGTCGAGCTGAACCACTCCAACATGGCCGTCCTGCCGTCCGGGCTCCGTCTCGACGACAACGACTCCCGGATCCTCGCGGTCGCCTCCAATCTCTCGAACGACGGCCTCGACGTCGTGGTCGTCTCCAAAGACCTCCCGCTCCGCGTCAAGGCCGCCTCGATCGGCCTCTCGGCGGAGGAGTACCGGGCCGAGCAGGTCGTCGACTCGGGCTACACGGGCATCGCGGAGGTCGACGTCTCGAGCGAGCAGATGGCGAAGCTCTACGACGACGAGCACATCTCGACGCGCGTCGCCGAGCAGCCCGTCAACACCGGTCTCGTGATGCACTCCGACCGCGGCTCGGCGCTCGGACGCGTCGTGTCCAAGGGGCACGTGCGGCTCGTCCGCGGCGACCGCGACGTCTTCGGCCTGCACGGTCGCTCGGCGGAGCAGCGACTCGCCATCGACCTGCTTCTCGACCCTGAGGTTGGCATCGTGTCGCTCGGCGGCCGCGCGGGCACGGGCAAGTCGGCCCTCGCCCTCTGCGCCGGCCTCGAGGCCGTGCTCGAGAAGCAGCAGCACAAGAAGATCATGGTGTTCCGGCCGCTCTACCCGGTCGGTGGTCAAGACCTGGGATTCCTGCCCGGCGACGCCGGCGAGAAGATGAACCCCTGGGCGCAGGCCGTCTTCGACACCCTCGGGGCCATCGTGTCGCAGAACGTCCTCGACGAGGTGCTCGAGCGCGGCATCCTGGAGGTCCTGCCGCTGACGCACATCCGCGGCCGCTCGCTGCACGACGCGTTCGTGATCGTCGACGAGGCGCAGTCGCTCGAACGCAACGTCCTGCTGACGATGCTGAGCCGGATCGGCCAGAACTCGCGCGTGGTGCTGACGCACGACGTCGCTCAGCGCGACAACCTCCGCGTGGGTCGCCACGACGGGGTCGCCAGCGTGATCGAGACGCTGAAGGGCCACCCGCTCTTCGCGCACGTGACGCTGACACGCTCCGAGCGCTCGGCGATCGCGGCTCTCGTCACCGATCTGCTGGAGTCGAACGAGCTGGCCTGAGCGTCCTCGCTCTGACGGGGTCCCGGTGCGTTCTGCGCCGGGGCCCCTCTTCCTTCTGAGCGCACGGTTCCCCCACAGGCGCAGCGCTCTCCACAGGCGAGGATCTCGCCCGTTCGCGCTCCCGCGACGGTCCTAGCGTGGAGCCATGACCGCTCTCGGCGACGCCCTCGCCATCCTCGTCCTGGCGGGGCTCGCCTTCGCCGCGGCTCCGGCCGACTCCGCAGCGGCGTTCTGCCTGCCTGCGGCGCTGTGGCTCGCCGCCTGCACGCCCTTCCTCGTCCGGAGCGACCTCGGCGTACGCCGACTCCCCGACGTCGCGACGCTGCCGGCGCTCGCGCTCGTCGTCGCCTCGATCGCGGCGGGGGCTCTGTCGTCCGTCGCTTCCGGGCGGGGCCCGCAGGAGGCCCTGCTGGCGCTCCTCCCACCGGCTTGCGTCGCCCTCGCCGGCGTCGCCGCCGCACGCCGGGGCGCTTTCGGCATGGGCGACGTCAAACTCGCCGCCGCGATCGCGGGGTCGGTCGCCCAGATCGCGCCGTCGCTCCTCGTCGTCGTCGCCGCGGTCGCGAGTCTCGGCGCACTCGCGGCCGCGCTGTCTCAGACCCTGGGCAGCCGGGGGCGGATCGGCCGAGGGTTGGACCCCGCTGCCGGAGCGACGGGGCCCGGAGGCACGCGGCCAGCACCGACGGGGGCGTGCGCGACGGCGGGGCGCCGGGCGTCGGAGGGGTCGCCGCAACATCGCCCGAGGCGGACGATCGCGTTCGGACCGCCCCTGCTCGCCGGCTACTGGTGCGCCGTCGGTGTGGCCGCGCTCAGCCCGGGTGGGTCATGCTGAGCACGTCGAGGGCCGCGTCGAGCTGCTCCTCGGTGACCTCGCCGCGCTCGACGAAGCCGAGGTCGACGACGGCCTCGCGGACGGTCATCTTCGCGGCCACCGAGTGCTTGGCGATCTTCGCGGCCGCCTCGTATCCGATGATGCGGTTGAGCGGCGTGACGATCGAGGGCGACGACTCGGCGAGGGCGCGGGCGTGCTCGACGTTGGCCTCGAGGCCGTCGACGGTCTTGTCGGCGAGAGCGCGGGTGGCGTTCGAGAGAAGGCGGATCGACTCGAGCAGAGCGGTGCCCATCACGGGGATGGCGACGTTCAGCTCGAAGGCGCCCGAGGCTCCGGCCCAGGCGATCGTGGCGTCGTTGCCGATGACGCGCGCGCTCACCATGAGCACGGCCTCAGGTATGACGGGATTGACCTTGCCGGGCATGATCGACGACCCGGGCTGGAGGTCGGGGATGTGGAGCTCGCCGAGGCCGGCGTTCGGCCCGGAGCCCATCCAGCGCAGGTCGTTGTTGATCTTGGTGAGGCTGACCGCGAGGACGCGGAGGGCACCCGAGGCCTCGACGAGGCCGTCGCGGGCACCCTGCGCCTCGAAGTGGTCGACGGCCTCCGTCACCGGCAGCCCGGAGTCGGCGGCCAGCAGCTCGATGACGCGCTGCGGGAAGCCCTGCGGCGTGTTGATGCCGGTTCCCGTCGCGGTCCCGCCGAGGGGCACCTCGGCGACGCGCGGGAGGGTCGCCGTGACGCGGTCGATGCCGAGGCGGATCTGGCGGGCGTACCCGCCGAACTCCTGCCCGAGGGTGACCGGGGTGGCGTCCATCAGGTGGGTGCGGCCGGCCTTGACGACGCCCTTCCACTCCTCGGCCTTCCTCTCGAGAGACACCGCCAGGTGGTCGAGGGCCGGGACGAGGTCGTGCAGGAGAGCGCCGGTCACGGCGACGTGCACGGAGGTGGGGAAGACGTCGTTCGACGACTGCGACGCGTTGACGTGGTCGTTGGGGTGGACCTTCGAGCCCAGGATGCCCGAGGCCAGCGTCGCCAGGACCTCGTTCATGTTCATGTTCGAGGAGGTGCCGCTGCCCGTCTGGTAGACGTCGACGGGGAACTGATCGTGGTGCTGGCCCTCGATGAGGAGATCGGCCGCCTCGGCGACGGCGGCGGCGAGCTTCTCGTCGAGGATGCCGAGCTGCCCGTTGACGGTCGCGGCGGCCTTCTTGATGCGCGCGAGCGCGACGATCTGCGCGGGCTCCAGGCCCTTACCCGAGATGGGGAAGTTCTCGACGGCGCGCTGCGTCTGAGCGCCGTACAGGGCGGTGGCGGGGACGCGCACCTCTCCCATCGTGTCGTGCTCGATGCGGTACTCGTCGCGGGCCGAGGTCTCGGTCGTGGTCACGTCGCTGTGGTCCTTCCGTTGGCCCGGGTCTCGGGCTGGTGTGCGCCGCGCCCTGAGCGCGCGACGGGGTGGTTCTGGGTCAGAGCGTGCCGACCACGGTGTGGGGGTCGACCCGGCCGTTCGCGAGGTCGTAGTTCGCGCCGACGACGGCCAATCTACCGCTGGCGACGGCCTCCGAGATGAGCGGGGAGCGGCCCAGGAGCGCGGTGACCGAGGCCTCGATGTGGAGCCGGCCCACCTCGCGCGGGTCGAGCGGCGCGTCGCGGTCGGCGCCGTCGGCCAGGGCGCGGTGGGCGCTCTTGACCGACGGCACGATCATGTCGATGAGGCGCTGGAGGTAGAAGGAGGCGGGCTCGGAGTCGGCGTCGATCGACTGGATCGCCCCCGCGACGGCGCCGCAGCTGTCGTGGCCGAGGACGACGATCAGCGGGATGCCCAGCTGACCGACCGCGAACTCGAGGGTGCCGAGCACCTCCTCGCCGACCACCTGTCCGGCGTTGCGGACGACGAACAGGTCGCCGAGCCCCGCGTCGAAGATGATCTCCGCGGCCAGACGCGAGTCGGAGCAACCGAACAGCGCCGCGATGGGCTGCTGGCCCTGCGCCAGGAGAGCGCGCCGATCGGCGTCCTGCCGGGGGTGCTCGGGGCGCCCCTCGACGAAGCGCTCGTTGCCCTTGAGGAGGGCCGACCAGGCGTCGCCCGGGGTGGTGATGTCGGTCGTGGTCACGTCGTCTCCGTGTCTCTTCGAGGGCTCTGGGGGTGTGTCTGCGAGGTGGGGCCGGGTCGCCGTCGGGTCCGGCAGCGGCGGGCCGGGCGTCAGCGGGTCAGCTGCTCCGCGACGCGCTGGGCGAGGAGGTCGAACTGCGCGTCGGTCGCCGTGCCCGACAGCACGACGGTGCTGCGATCGATGACGGCCGACATCGAGTAGGCGAGGTTGCCGGCGTTCGTGTCGCTCCTGCGGTCGTAGACCTTCCAGGTCACACCGCCGACCGAGGTCGACGACGTGGCGACACCCTTCTCGAGGGTGTTGCTCAGCCAGGTCTGGTTGGCGTCGAGGCCCTGCGTCAGCCCGATGAACTGCGTGTCGGGGGTGAGGAAGCCGACGTACCACGACTGCACGCCGTCGGACCCCGCGGGTCGGATCTCGGCGCTGTTCGACGACCAGCCGGACGGGAGGCTCGGAGCCGCGAGCGTCGGCGTCACCTGCTGCTGCGCGGAGGCGGCGACCTGGCGGTAGTCGGTCGGCGTGATCTGCGACTCGTTGGGGCGCACCACGGCGAGCACCAGCACGAGCACGATGCCGACGGAGGCGCCGATGGAGAGCAGGAGGTTGCGGGTCGTCTGATTGACGCGGTGGGCGCGGGAGCTCGCGGCCTTGCGTGCCGCGGTCTCCTCCGGCGTCTCGGGTCGCCCGAGCTCGGCGACGACGCGCGGCGGCCGTTGACGGCCGATCGGCGGGGGCGGCGGGGGGACGGAGGTCATGACTCCCCGTCGGCACTCTGCGAGGTGGCCCGTCGCGCCTTCTCCAGGCGCTCCTTGGCCCCGAGGAGCCACTCCTCGCAGCGGTTCGCGAGGGCCTCGCCGCGCTCCCACAGCGCGAGCGAGCGCTCGAGCGTCGACGAGCCCTGCTCGAGCTCCGTGACCACGGTCACGAGCTCGTCGCGGGCCTGCTCGTAGCTGAGGTCGGAGACGGCGGGAGGGGAGGTCTGTGCCACGGGGAAATCCTATCGAGCCTGGGTGGGAGTCGAGCCGGGGTCGCTCGGCCCGGAGCCGGAGCCGGAGCCGGAGCCGGAGCCGAAGCCGGAGCCGGAGCCGGTGCTGGTGGCACCGAGCGTGCCCGAGGCGAGCGTGAGGAGGAGGTCGGTGCCCGCAGGAGCCTCGGCGGCGTCGCGCAGGACGGCCCCGGACGGCAGCTGGGCGATGGAGTATCCGCGCCGCAGGGTCGACTCCGGCGACAGGGCGCGGAGCTGCACGCGCAGCTCCGACACGCGCGTGCCCGCGCGCTCGAGCGTGCGCCGGAGCAGCTCCTCGCTGCGGGCGACGTGGCGGACGAGCTCGTCGGCGCGCACGTCGATCAGCGTCTCGGGCCGGGCGAGCACGGGACGGCTGCGCACCTGGCCGAGGCGGTCGATCTCCGTGTTGACGAGCTGGGTCAGCCGCTGGCCGATCCGGGCGCGGGCCTGCTGCACGCGCTGCAGCTCCTCGCCCACGTCGGGCACCACCCGCTTCGCGGCGTCGGTCGGCGTGGACGCGCGGAGGTCGGCGACCTCGTCGAGGAGCGGGCGGTCCGCCTCGTGGCCGATGGCGCTGACGATCGGCGTCGTGGCTCCTGCCGCCGCCCGGACGAGACCCTCGTCGCTGAAGCCGAGGAGGTTCTGGAAGTCGCCGCCGCCGCGCGCGACGATGATGACGTCGACCTCGGGGTCGGCGTCGAGCCGCTGGATGGCGGCCGTCACCTCGCCCACCATCCGATCGCCCTGCACAGCGGCGTGGACGACGCGGAACCGGACGGACGGCCAGCGGAGCTGCGCGTTGCGGAGGACGTCTTTCTCGGCGTCGGAGTCCTTGCCCGTGACGAGGCCGATGCACTGCGGAAGGAACGGCAGAGGCCGCTTGCGTTCGGGGGAGAACAGGCCCTCCGAGGCGAGCTGGCGCTTGAGGCGCTCCAGGCGTTCGAGAAGGTCGCCGAGGCCGACGTGGCGCATGTCGAAGACCTGCATGGTGAGAGAGCCGCCCTTGACCCAGTAGTTGGGCTTGACGGCGGCGATGACGCGGTCGCCCTGCTTCAGGTCGCCGGGGATCTTCGAGCGTGTGCTCGACCACACCGAGAACGACACGGTGGCGTCCATCTCGAGATCCTTCAGCTTGCCGTAGACGTTGCCGCCCGACACGTTCCACTGCGTGATCTCGCCTTCGACCCAGGCGGTGCCGAGGCGGTCGATCCAGTCGCGGATCTTGCCCGCGAGAAGGCCGACGGGCCACGGGTTCTCGGCCGTGGGAGGCGGGGTGACGATCGTCAAAGCGGGCTCTCCTTCTGCGTCGGGCGGGCGACTCGGAGGAACTGCCACAGCAGACCTACGTAGAATCGCCCTGTGAGCCGAATTACCAATGGCGCTCTCGCCATCGACCTTCCGACGCCGCGAGTTCCTGCGGTCCGCAACAGGCTAAAGGATACCCCCGTCACCGGGCGCAAACGCGTGCTCCTGGCGGCTCCCCGCGGCTACTGCGCCGGCGTCGACCGCGCCGTCATCGCGGTCGAGAAGGCGCTCGAGCACTACGGCGCCCCGGTCTACGTGCGCAAGCAGATCGTGCACAACGTCCACGTCGTCTCCACGCTCGAGCAGCAGGGGGCGATCTTCGTCGACGAGGTCGACGAGGTCCCCGAGGGCTCGCACATCGTCTTCAGCGCGCACGGCGTCGCGCCGTCCGTCGTGCAGGGAGCCGCCGATCGCAACCTGCAGTCGATCGACGCCACCTGCCCCCTCGTCACGAAGGTCCACCGCGAGGCCGTCCGCTTCGCGAAGCAGGATCAGCACATCATCCTCATCGGCCACGCCGGCCACGAGGAGGTCGAGGGCACGATGGGCCACGCGCCGGAGCAGACCACTCTCGTGCAGAACCCGGACGAGGTCGACTCGCTCGAGATCGCGGATCCCGACAACCTCGTCTGGCTCTCGCAGACCACCCTCAGCGTCGACGAGACGATGGAGACGGTCCGTCGGCTCCGCGAACGCTTCCCGACGATCCAGAACCCGCCGTCGGACGACATCTGCTACGCCACCCAGAACCGCCAGGTGGCCATCAAGAAGGTCGCGGAGGACTCCGACCTCGTCATCGTCGTCGGCAGCGCCAACAGCTCCAACAGCGTGCGCCTCGTGGAGGTCGCCCTCGAGTACGGCGCGAAGGCCGCCTACCGGGTCGACTACTCCTCCGAGATCCAGCAGGAGTGGCTCGACGGCGTCGAGACCGTCGGTGTCACCTCCGGCGCCTCCGTCCCCGAGGTCCTCGTCGACGAGGTCCTCGCCGAGCTGTCCGACGCCGGCTACAGCGACGTCGGCGAGGTCGTCACCGCGGAGGAGGACCTCCTGTTCTCGCTCCCCAAGGAGCTCCGCAAGGACGCCTCCGGCAACGACGACTCGCGGGCGCTCGGCGGCCGCACCCGATGAGCGACGAGCCGCGCTACGGCGAGCGGATCGATCCCCGACCCGCACCGAAGTACGGCGAGTACGCCCCGCCCGGCTGGGTCAGCCCCGTCGCCCCGCCCGAGGCGGATGTCGCGCAGGAGCCCCGGTCCGATGCTCCTGCGTCCGGCACCGTCCCCCCGCCCACGAGCGCCCCCCGGCAGCAGGGGCCGGCCGGT
This sequence comes from Frondihabitans sp. 762G35, assembly GCF_002074055.1. NCBI lineage: Bacteria > Bacillati > Actinomycetota > Actinomycetes > Micrococcales > Microbacteriaceae > Frondihabitans > Frondihabitans sp. 762G35. The sequence continues at coordinate 773,996 of NZ_CP014619.1, forward strand.
CGGTACGACGCCCCACCGCCGACGGGGTCTCCCGTGCCGGGGCCCGCACCGGTGGTGCGGCGCGGCTCCGCCAACGGCATGGCCACGGTGCTCCTGCTGGTCCTCGGGCTCTTCCGCGTCATCAGCGACGCGACGGCGGTGCCGGACTTCGCATCGACCTTCATCGGTTCGTTCCGCCAGTACGGCTACATCCAGGGCGATTTCGGCAGCACCGACACGCTGCAGAAGGTCGGGGCGACGGCCGCCGCCGTGGCGGTGGTGCTCTTCCTGCTGGTCGCGGTGTGGTCGCTGCGAAGGCTCCGGGCCGGACGCCGATCGTGGCACGTCCTTCTCATCGCGGGCGTCGCCTACAACGTGGTCGTGGGCGTCGTCGTGGTCGCCGTCATGATGGGCGACCCGTCGTTCGTCGGTGTCGCGGCGGCCTCCGGGCGCTGAGGTCGGCCTCTCGCGCGGCGCGCGTGGCTCGCGCGGCGTGTTGTGGAGTCTCGCGGGGAAACGTGGGGCGCCCGCCCGCGAGACTCCACGTTTGGCGCCTTCGCGCGAAGGTGAGCGGCGTGTTGTGGAGTCTCGCGAGGAAGCGTGGGGCGCCCGCCCGCGAGACTCCACGTTTGGCGCCTTCGCGCGAAGGTGAGCGGCGTGTCGTGGAGTCTCGCGGGGGAGGGTGCGGCTCCCGCCCGTGAGACTCCTCGTTTGGCGCCTTCGCGCGAAAGTGAGTGGCGTGTTGTGGAGTCTCGCCGGGCCGAGCCGGCCGGGCGCGCAAGGCAGCGCGCCCGCGCCGACTAGCCGGCGGAGTGCCCGAACGAGCCGAGCTGCCGCGTCGCCTCGACGACGCGCGCGGCCATCGCCGACTCGGCGATCTTGCCCCAGGAGCGCGGGTCGTAGATCTTCTTGTTGCCGACCTCGCCGTCGACCTTGAGGAACCCGTCGTAGTTCTTCAGCACGGTGTCCGCGATCGAGCGGCTGAAGGCGTACTGCGTGTCGGTGTCGATGTTCATCTTGACGACGCCGTGGCTCACGGCCTCCGCGATCTCCGCGTCGGTCGAGCCGGAGCCGCCGTGGAAGACGAGTTCGAGCGGCTTCTCCGCCGTGCCGAACTTCTCCTGGATGCCCTGCTGGATCTCGCCGAGGAGCTCCGGGCGCAGCTTCACGTTGCCGGGCTTGTAGACGCCGTGGACGTTGCCGAAGGTCAGCGCCGCGATGTAGCGGCCGTTGTCGCCGAGCCCGAGGGCCTCGACGACGCGCGTGACGTCTCCGACGGTCGTGTAGAGAGCGTCGTTCGTGCCCTCGTGCTCGACGCCGTCCTCCTCGCCGCCGACGACGCCGATCTCGACCTCGAGGATGGCGTTGATGGCGCGGGTGCGCTTCAGCATCTCCTCGGCGATCGAGATGTTCTCGTCGAGGGGGACCGCGGAGCCGTCCCACATGTGCGACTGGAAGAGCGGGTTGCGCCCGGCCTTGATCTCCTCCTCGGAGGCGGCGATGAGCGGGAGGACGAAGCCGTCGAGGGCGTCCTTCGGGCAGTGGTCGGTGTGGAGGGCGACGGTCACCGGGTAGTTCTTGGCGACCTCGGTCGCGAACTTGGCGAACGCGATGGCGCCCGCGGCACGGTTCTTGACCGTCTGCCCGGCGAAGTAGTCGGCACCGCCCGTGGTGACCTGGATGATCCCGTCGGAACCCGCCTCGGTCAGGCCCTGGAGCACGGCGTTGATGGTCTGCGACGACGAGACGTTGATCGCCGGGTAGGCGAACCCCTTCGTCTTCGCGCGGTCGAGCATCTCGGCGTACTGCTCGGGGGTGGCGACGGGCATGGCTTCTCCTTCGTAAACGGCTTCGTTCGACATCACTCTAGACGGGCAGGATGCCCGGCCGTCAGGGCCCGGACGGTGCCCCGCCGCGACCCCCTAGTAGAGTTCGGACCATGGCCAGCACAGACACCGGAACGCTCTTCACCCACCCCGACCGCAACCTCGGTATGGAGCTGGTGAGGGCGACCGAGGCGGCGGCGATCCGTGCCGCACCGTGGATCGGCCGCGGCGACAAGAACGCCGCCGACGGGGCCGCCGTCGATGCGATGCGCAAGTTCCTGGGCACGGTCGACTTCGACGGCGTCGTGGTGATCGGCGAGGGCGAGAAGGACGACGCCCCGATGCTCTTCAACGGGGAGCACGTCGGCACCGGTCACGGCCCGTCCTGCGACATCGCGGTCGACCCGATCGACGGGACCTCCCTCACCGCGACCGGCCGCCAGAACGCGGTCAGCGTCATCGCCGTGAGCGACCGCGGGTCGATGTACGACCCCAGCGCCGTCTTCTACATGGACAAGATCGTGACCGGACCCGAGGGCATCGGCGTCATCGACCTGAACAAGCCGATCGGCGAGAACATCCGGGCCCTCGCGCACGCCAAGGGCATCTCGGTCGAGCAGATGCAGATCGCCGTCCTCGATCGTCCCCGTCACGAGCAGCTCATCAAGGACATCCGGGCGGCAGGAGCCGGCACCCGCCTCCTGCTCGACGGCGACGTCGCGGGTGGCATCAACGCCGCACGACCCGAGTCGCGCATCGATATGTGCGTCGGCGTGGGCGGCACCCCCGAGGGCATCATCACCGCGTGCGCCGTCAAGGCGCTCGGCGGCGTGATCCAGGGCAAGCTCAAGCCGAAGGACGACGCGGAACGCCAGCGCGCGCTCGACGCCGGGCACGACCTCGACCGCGTCCTGCACGCGGACGACCTCGTCACGGGCGACAACACGTACTTCGTCGCGACGGGTGTCACCGACGGCGCGCTCGTCGCCGGCGTCAGCCGCAAGAACGGCATGATCCGCACGGAGAGCCTCGTGCTGCGCTCGCACTCCGGCACCCAGCGCCGCGTCGTGGCCGACCACCTCGAGCAGAAGTGGCTCGGCGAGGACTCCTAGTCGCGCATGCCGTAGGCCGGCTCGGTGCTGTTGGATAGCTCGGCGGCGTCGGGCAGGTCGACGGCGTCGGGAAGGTCGACGGTGAGCTCGGGGGCGACGAGGTCGCGCGGAAGCTCCTCGACGAGGGGTGAGGCGGGGATCACCGTCGACTCGTCGAGCATGCTGAGCCGGCGGGCCGACGGAAGCACCTGCCGCTCCAGCGATCCGACGAACCGGTTGTAGTCGCCGACGGTGGCGCGCACCGACCGCCCGAGCTTGTCGACGTGCGACGCCAGGGTCGAGATGCGGCCGTAGAGCTCTCGGCTGAGGGCGAAGAGCTGCTTGGCCTCCTGCGTGACGACGTCCTGCTGCCAGCTGAACGCGATCGTCTTGAGGACGGACCACAGCGTGACCGGCGAGGCCAGGGCGACGCGCTTCTGGAAGGCGTAGTCCATGATCGAGGGGTCGGCCTCGAGCGCGGAGGAGACGAGCGACTCGCTGGGGATGAAGGCGATGACGAGCTCGGGGGAGTCGTCGAGGCCCGCCCAGTAGGTCTTGCCGGCGAGGGCGTCGATGTGCGCCCGGACGGCCTTGACGTGCTCCTTCATCAGGAGGGCGCGGCGCGCGCCCTCGGCCCCGGTCGCGGTCGCCGCGATGGCCGACGCCTCGAGGTACGACGTGAAGGGCACCTTGGCGTCGACGGCGATGTTCTTGCCGCCCGGCAGGTGGATCACCATGTCGGGGCGCCCGGCCCCCGCGTCGCTCCGGATGCTCGTCTGCACGTCGAAGTCGACCCGCTCGAGGAGACCGGCGGCCTGGACCACGTTGCGCAGCTGCGTCTCGCCCCAGACCCCGCGCGTGCTGTTCGACTTGAGGGCCGACGCCAGGGACTCGGCCGTGCTCCGGAGCCGCTCCTCCGACTCGCTCGCCGCCCGGAGCTGCTCGCTCAGCTCGCCGTGCTGCCGAAGCCGCTGCTGCTCCATCTCGGCGACCTTCGCCTGGACGGCGCGCAGGCTCTCGGCCACGGGGCTGAGGGCGGTCAGCACGCGGCCGTCGGTCGAGGTGCGACGGGTCTCGGCCTCGGCGACGGCGATGAGGCGGTCGTGGAGCTCGCCGATGCGCTCCTCCTGCTGGTCGAGCTGGCGCGCGAACTGCGACTCCTGCGCGCGGAGCCGCTCGTGGAGGGCGGAGGCCGTCGAGTCGGCGGCGGCGGCCCGCGCTCGGAACAGCGCCGCGCCCAGGCCGAGTCCGAGCAGGGCGCCGATCACGACGCCGAGGACGAGTGCGAGAACCGGAGACATGCGGGCAGTCTCGCAGGAGCCACCGACACAGCCCTCCCCGACGCGGACGGGTTCACCGACCCGACGGGGAGGGCCGCCGCGTCAGTCGGCGAGCGTCGCGATCGCGTGCGCCCAGAGGAAGTACTTGTTCGTCCCCAGGTCGCCGATCGTCGTCACGCCGAAGGCGTCCTTGAGGTGCTGGGCGTCGCTGTCGCTGACCCCCTGCAGGGCGGCGACCGGCAGCTTCGCCAGTTCGTCGACCGGGGTCGCTTCGTACGCCTTGTCCAGTTTGTCTGCGAGACCTGCCATGACTACCTCCTCGTGAGAAATGGGTTCGTGCGCTCGAACGCTATTCCTCCGGCGGGGCCGTGACAAGAACCCCGTTCCGCCCGACGCCGAGCCCGATCTCAGCGCGCGAGACTGCGAGCGGGGGCGGCGGGCTTGAGGACGTTGACGCGGAGCCCGGTGAGCGCCGCGAGCTCGTCGACCGACGTGGCACCGTGGCGCTTCGCCGCGTGCGAGACGATGGCGGCGCAGGCCTCCGCGTCGGCGAGGGCCTCGTGGTGGGTGAAGTCGTCGAAGCCGGCCGCCATCGCGGCGACGGGGAGGCGGTAGGAGTCGAGGACGTACGTCTTGCGCGCGACCTGGAGGCTGCAGAAGTAGCGCGCCGGCGGGCAGTCGAGCCCCGTCGCGGCGCAGGCGGCACGGATGACGCCCATGTCGAAGCCCGCGTTGTGGGCGACCAGGACGTCGTCTCCGGCGAAGTCGAGGAGGTCGGCCATCTGCTCGACCCAGCCCAGGGCCTCCTGCACGTCGCTTTCGACGATGCCGTGGATCCGGGTGTTCCACTCGGAGAACGCGTCGTGCCCGAACGGCGGCCGGATGAGCCACCCGGCCCGCTCGACGACCCGGCCGTCGCGGACCCGGACGAGACCGACCGAGCACGCCGACGCGCTGGAGGAGTTCGCGGTCTCGAAGTCGATCGCTACGTAGTCGAGGGGCATTGCCTCATCGTGACACAGGCCTCCGACGTCGCCCGCGGCGCACGCCGTTAGGCTTGACCACCGTGGCTCTCACTATCGCGATCGTCGGACTCCCCAACGTGGGCAAGTCGACCCTGTTCAATGCCCTGACCAAGAACCAGGTTCTGGCGGCGAACTACCCGTTCGCCACCATCGAGCCGAACGTCGGAGTGGTCAACCTGCCCGACCCGCGCCTGGGCGTGCTCGCCGGCCTCTTCGGCAGCGAGAAGATCCTGCCGGCGCCCGTGTCGTTCGTCGACATCGCCGGCATCGTCAAGGGCGCGAGCGAGGGGGAGGGGCTCGGCAACAAGTTCCTCGCCAACATCCGCGAGGCCGACGCCATCGCGGAGGTCGTGCGCGGCTTCGTCGACCCCGACGTGGTCCACGTCGACGGCGAGGTCAACCCCGAGAACGACCTCGGCACCATCAACACCGAGCTGATCCTCGCCGACCTCGAGACCGTCGAGAAGGCGCTCGTCCGCTACGAGAAGGAGCTCCGCCTCAAGCGCGTCGAGCCGACCGTGTACGACACCGCCGTCGCCGCGCGCGACGCGCTGCAGCGGGGCGAACCGCTGTCGTCCACGAAACTCGACCTCGCCCCGATCGCCGAGCTGGGGCTCCTGACGGCCAAGCCCTTCATCTACGTCTTCAACGTCGACGAGACGATCATCGCCGACGACGCGGCCAAGGCGAAGCTGCAGGCGCTCGTGGCTCCCGCGGAGGCGATCTTCCTCGACGCCAAGATCGAGTCGGAGCTGATCGACCTCGACCCCGACGACGCCGCCGAGCTCCTCGCCTCGACCGGGCAGGAGGAGTCGGGTCTCGACCAGCTCGCCCGCATCGGCTTCGACACGCTCGGGCTCCAGACCTACCTGACGGCCGGTCCGAAGGAGACCCGCGCCTGGACGATCGGCAAGGGCTGGAAAGCGCCCCAGGCCGCAGGAGTCATCCACACCGACTTCGAGAAGGGCTTCATCAAGGCGGAGGTCATCTCGTTCGACGACCTCGTCGCGACGGGCTCGATCAACGAGGCGCGCTCGGCGGGCAAGGCCCGCATCGAGGGCAAGGAGTACGTCATGCAGGACGGCGACGTGGTGGAGTTCCGCTTCAACAACTAGGCATCCTGCCCGACGCGGTCGGGGCACCTGCCGGCTCCCTGTCGGCGGTGCTTCACTGGGGTATGGCCGCCTCACCGATGTTCCCGCTCGGATCCGTGCTGTTCCCCTACGTGGGGATCCCGCTGCGGGTGTTCGAGCCGCGGTACCTCACGATGGTCGGCCGCCTGCTCGACGAGGACGAACCGGGGTTCGAATTCGGCGTCGTCCTCATCGAGCGCGGACCCGAGGCCGGGGGTGGCGATCAGCGTGCCTCGGTCGGGACGATGGCTCAGCTCGTGAGCGCCACCGCGGGACCCGAGGACCTGCTCATCGTCGGCGCGGGAACCCAGCGGTTCACGGTCGAGCGCTGGCTCGACGACGACCCGTACCCCCGCGCCGAGGTCTCGATGCTGCCGGATCTGGAGTGGTCCGAGGGGCTCGCTCCCCTCAGGGTGGAGGCGGAGGCGGCTGTCCGTCGCGCGATCGCCCGCGCCGCGGAGCCGGAGCCGGACTCGGAGTCGGACGCCGGCATCGAGCTGTCGGACGATCCCGTCGCGGCCGCGTGGCAACTGGCGGCGATCGCCCCCCTGGGCGAGTACGACAGGTACGCGCTATTGAGGTCGACCTCGCTGGAGGATCTCCTGCGTCGGACGATCGATCTGGTCGTCGAGGCCGAGGACCTCTGGTCCGCCGAGTGAGGCGTTCGGCGGCTGCCCACCCCTGCTGATCCCTCCGTCGACACGGAGCCTGCGCGCGCTGTCGGTCCCATCGGCTAAACTCAGACCAATCGACCCCCTCCCAAGCCTCTCGACGATGCTCAAATGGGAGGGGCCTTTTCGTTTGAGGAGTCTTGTGAAGCCGAGCCTGTCGTGGGACGAGCAGGTCGCCCTCATGGTGCGGCGTGGCTTGATCATCACGGATGAGCCCGGCTGTGCCCGCTTCCTGGCCTCGTCGAACTACTACCGATTCTCCGGCTATGCCAGGTACTTCCAGAAAGCTCCACACCTCGGCGATGACGGATTCCGCCCGAACACCACGTTCGACCAGATCCGCGCCGTCTACGACGCCGACGAATCGTTGCGCATCGCTCTCGTTCGACCGCTCGCTCAGGTCGAGCTCCTGCTTCGTTCGCACGTCGCCCGCGTCATCTCCGACGAGTACGGCGCGTATGGTCGCTACCTCGAGAAGGACTTCTACTCGGACGTCGGGGACCGCGAGCCCACTGTCGCGTCCTGTCTCCGTGATACCGACCGGAGCAAGGATCGCCACATCCTGCGCTACCGGGACGCCGACCGCGGTCGCGACGATTACAGCAAGTTGCCCGTGTGGTCTGCCGTCGAGGCGTGGTCCTTCGGGACGCTGTCGAAGGCGATCGAGCGCGGGAGTCGGGGATCCTTGGCAGATTCCGTCGCTTCGAGCATCGGCGTCGCCAAGGCCGGCTTCGCCTACCGCGTCAAGGCGCTCGTCTATCTCCGTAATCGTTGTGCGCACCACAGCCGGCTGTGGAACCACTCGATCATCGATGCGGGGCCCACACCGAACAACGTTCGGAGCAAGGCGAAGAAGCTCGTCGGTCAGTTCGGTCCTCGATCCGCGCTCGACGTGATCGCGTCTCTCGACGACATAGCATTTCGCGGCGACGTCGCCGATCCCTTGCTGCCGAGAATGGTCGAGCGGCACGCGCGGGAGTCCGACTTCTGGCACGGTCTAGCCGCACCGCAGGGTCCACAAGACCACGTTGCCCGATCAGCCTGATCGGCATCATTCAGAGCCTCGGGAGAGCGATGATCGATCACGACGGCGACGATGGCGGACGACACCTCGCTCGTGCCGAAGACATCTCGAGGGGACGAAAAGCGAGGGGTCTCCCCCGCTATTTCGGGAGCGAGGATTTCAGCTCGGGTCTCTCGTTCGTCTTCGGGATGATCTTCGGAGTGGTGTTCCTGATCGTGGGCCTCGCCGGTGGTCCGATCTGGTGTGCCATTGTCGGGCCATTCATCGCGGCCGCCTCGTTCCTCGCCTTCCGTTTCCTCTAGGAGCGGCGAATCGGAAAGAGAAGAGCGAGCGGAGCTCACCGCCCGGGTGTTCACTGAACGCCAGAGAGTAATCCAGGGGCTCTCGGACCGGCGGCGATCAGGACGTTCGTGCACCTTCGAACGGCGCAGTGGCGGCGAATCAGGGGCCCGAAGCGAGTCGGGTCGCGCGTGCGGGTCCGTCTCCGTTTTGAGGAGCACCGTGTCGAACCCTCCGACGGCCCCGCATCAGACGCCCGACTCGCTCCAGGCCGCCTCGCCGCCCACGTCCGACAGTCGGGGGGACGCCCGCCCGCGCCGCCGCCTCGGCCGCGGCTCCCTCGACATCCAGTCGAAGCTGCTCATCATGCTGCTGGCGGTGAGCGTCCTCTCGACGGTCGTGATCGGGGCCATCGGCTACGTCAACGGGCGGAACTCCCTGGAGCGTGCCGCCTTCCAGCAGGTGACCAACCTCCGGGAGTCCCGGACGACGACCCTCGAGCGCACCATCGCCCAGATCCAGCAGAACGTCGTGCTCGACAGCCGCAACCAGAGCGCGATCCAGGCGACGGCGGCGTTCACGAGAGGGTTCGACCAGCTGCAGGGCACGCCGGTCACGGCCGCCGAGAAGTCCGCGATCTCGTCGTTCTATGCGGACGACTTCGCCCCCGCCCTGGAGCAGCGGAGCGGGCAGACCACGGATCCGGCCCTCTTCGAACCGACGACGAACCCGCAGGCCTACCTGCAGACGCACTACACGGTGCCGTTCAAGCTCGACTACGACAAGGCGCTGGCGAACGACGACGCGGGCGACGGATCCTCGTGGTCGAAGGCCCACGCCGAGTACCACGACTACTTCCGGGAGCTCGTGACGCAGGCGGGCTACGAGGACGTCCTCCTCCTCGACACGAAGGGCAACGTCGTCTACTCGGCCTACTCGGGTGTCGACCTGGGCACGAACGTGCTCACCGGGCCGTACTCGAAGTCCGCGCTGTCCACCGTCTACAACACGTCGCTCCGGTCGAACGCCGTCGACACCGCCTTCACGACCGATTTCGACCGCTATCAGCCGTCCCTCAACGTGCCCACGGCGTGGATCGCGTCGCCGGTCGGATCGGGCTCCAGCGTGGAAGGCGTGCTCGCGATCCAGGTCCCCTCGGACGCCATCAACTCGGTGATGACCGACGACGGCAACTGGAAGAAGGACGGCCTGGGCCAGACCGGCGAGGCCTACGTCGCCGGCCCCGACCGGCTCCTGCGCTCCACCTCCCGCGAACTCCTCGAGAACCCGCGACAGTTCGAGAAGGACGCCGTCGCGGCGGGCACCCCGGTCGCCACGGCGCGGCGCGAGGTGCAGGTGAAGGGCAGCGTGCTCCTGCAGCCCGTCCCGACGACGGCCGTGACCCGCGCCCTCCAGGGCAAGTCCGGGACGGTGGTCGACACCGACTACCTCGGGCACGAGGCGCTCGCCGCCTACGCCCCGCTGAGCATCGACGGCGTCGACTGGGTGATCGTCGCGAAGGTCGACTCGTCGGAGGCGTTCGCTCCGGTGACCGACTTCACCCGGAACCTCCTGCTGTCGATGGCGGCGATCATCGTCTTCGTGGCGCTGCTGGCGCTCGTCCTGGCGCAGGTGTTCGTGCGTCCGATCCGTCGCCTCCAGACGGCGGTGAACCGGATCGGCGCCGGCGAGATCGGGGTCGAGGTGGACGCGCGGGCCGGCGACGAGATCGGGGACCTCGCCACCTCCTTCAACGACATGAGCCGGAGCCTCAAGCTGAAACAGGACCTCCTCGACGAGCAGCGGGCCGAGAACGAGCGGCTCCTGCTGACGTTGATGCCCGCTGAGGTCGCCAAGCGGTACAAGGAGGGCGAGGAGACGATCGCCGCCGACCACCAGGACGTCTCGGTCGCCTATGCGGACATCGTCGGGTTCGACGAGTACAGCCGGTCGAAGCAGTCCGAGGAGGCGCTCCTGGCGCTCAACGGGCTCTGGAAGTCGTTCGACGAGGCCGCCGAGCGCCACGGCGTCGAGAAGGTCAGGAGCACGCAGCGCGGCTACCTCGCGAGCTGCGGGATGACCGTGCCCCGGGTCGACAACGCGCGCCGGGTGGCGGAGTTCACCCTGGAGCAGCAGCGGATCGTCGACCGGTTCAACGGCGTGAACGGCACGAAGCTCGGGCTCCGGGCTGGCCTCGACTCGGGCACCGTGACGAGCGGACTCATCGGCCGGACCAGCATGGTCTTCGACATGTGGGGAGACGCGGTGAACCTCGCCTACCGGGTCCAGGGCACGTCGCCCGTCCCCGGCATCTACGCCACCCAGCGGGTCGCCGACAAGCTCGGCGACACGGTCCGGATGAGCGAGGCCGGCACGATCGAGACGCAGGGCGGCTCCCAGCGCGTCTGGAAGCTCGACGGGGAGGCGGCCCGTGCCTAGCCTCGTCGGCCAGCCGTGGTTCTGGCCCACCCTCGCCGTCGTCGTCGGGCTGCCCGTCGTCCTGATCGTCCTGACGGAGCTCGGATCGAACCTCGAGCGCCGGGGCAACCCCGCCCACACGATCGTCCGCCTCGCCCGCAACTTCGTCGTACCCTCGGTGGCGGTGGCTGTCCTCCTGGCCGAGATCACCCGGGCGGTCGGTTCGTCGGACTTCACGGTCGCCAAGCTCTTCGCCACCCTGTTCGGGTTCCTCGTCATCCTGCTGGTGCTCAACGCGTTCAACTTCGCGCTGTTCACCAACGCGCGGGAGGGGTCCTGGCGCGACAGGCTGCCGTCGATCTTCACGGACATCGCCCGGATCATCCTGATCGCGATCGGCTTGGCCGTCCTCTTCTCCGTCGTCTGGGGGACCGACGTCGGCGGCCTCTTCACGGCGCTCGGGGTCACCTCGATCGTGCTCGGGCTCGCGCTGCAGGGGGCGATCGGGAGCGTCGTGTCGGGGCTCCTGCTGCTGTTCGAGCAGCCGTTCCGCCTCGGCGACCACCTCGACACCGGCGGTGCGCGCGGCCGGGTGGTCGAGGTGAACTGGAGGGCCGTCCACATCGACACGGGGAACGGCATCCAGATCGTCCCCAACGCGACGCTCGCAGGAGCCTCGTTCACCAACCTCAGCCGCGGAGGCTCGACGTACACCGTGGCGACGACCGTGACCTTCACGACCGACGACCCGCCGGCGCAGGTGACCTGCCTCCTCCGCGCTGTCGCGGGGCAGCTGCCGGACCTCGCTCCCGGAACGGTGCCGGTCGCGGTCCCGACCGGCGGCGCGGCCTACGAGCTGACCTTCGAGGTCGCCGGGCCGGAGGCGGAGGGCAACGCCCTGGCCGTGCTCCGGACGCGCCTCTGGTACGCCGCCCGCCGCGAGGGCCTCGCCCTGGACGGCGACACGACGGACGCGTTCGTCACGCCCGAGCGGGCGACGGAGGCCCTCCGCAGCATCGCGCCGCTGCTCCATCTCACCGGCGACGACTCGGTCGCCCTGCAGCCCGTGGTGCGGCTGAAGCGCTACGCGGCGGGGGAGACCGTCTTCACCGCGGGGGTCGTGCCGCGGTCGATCCTCTTCGTGCTCGCCGGAGCGGCGAGCCTCGCCGTCCCCCTCGCGGACGGCGGACTCGTGCCGGTGACCCGGGTCGACGCGGGCGACTACCTCGGCCAGACCGCGCTCACCCGCGAGACGCTCCTCACGACGGCCGTCGCCCTCTCCGAGCTCGCCGTCCTCGAGGTGCCCGTCACGAGTCTCGACGAGCTGGTCCGTGCGCGTCCCCGTCTCGCCCGCGAGGTCGGCGAGGTCATCGAGCGACGGCGCGTGGCGGCGATGGCGACCCTGCGCGAGTTCGGGGCCACCCCGACCCTCGGGCAGGATGCCAGGCCGAGAGCCTAGGCTGCGGACCATGCCGCACATCGTCTACGCCGGTCAGAGGATCGCCATCACCTCCCAGCAGCTCGTCGAGGTCAAAGACGGCCTGCGCGCGGCCGCCACCGAGGGCACCGTCTTCGAGACGTACCTCGCCGGGGGCGACGGGGCCGGGTTCTGGCTCCTCTGGACGCCGGGCGCGCCGATCGTCGTCAGCGACGCCGACGTGCCGCCGCTGCCGGAGATCCCGTGGCCCGACCTGTCGGCCCTCGGGCTCGGACTCCCGCCGGAGCCCCCGCAGCAGCAGCGCCGCGTCGGCTTCTAGCCCGGCCTCCGCCTAGCCCGCGACCGCCCCCGCACGCTTCGGCAGGCGCCAGCCCGGTCGGACGTAGTGGCAGGTGTACCCGTAGGGGTCCTTCTCGAGGTAGTCCTGGTGCTCCTCCTCGGCCTCCCAGAAGTCGCCGGCGGCCGTGACCTCGGTGACGACCTTCCCGGGCCAGAGCCCCGACGCATCGACGTCCGCGATCGTGTCGAGGGCTGTGCGCTTCTGCTCGTCGGAGGTGTAGAAGATCGCCGAACGGTAGGACGCCCCGACATCGTTGCCCTGGCGGTTCTTCGTCGACGGGTCGTGGATCTGGAAGAAGAACTCGAGCAGCTCGCGGTACGAGGTCAGTCCCGGGTCGAAGACGATCTCCACCGCCTCGGCGTGACCCTCGTGGTGACGGTAGGTGGCGTGCTCGCGCGTCCCGCCCGAGTAGCCCACGCGCGTCGAGACGATGCCGGGACGGCGGCGCAGGAGTTGCTGGGCACCCCAGAAGCAGCCTCCGGCGAGCACGGCCCGCTCGGTGCTCCCGGAGGACACGGGCTCCGCATCGTCGAAGAGCCCGGCGTAGGCGCCGTAACCCTGGGCGTCGAGCTCGGCGAGGGGGACGAATAGGAGCGCGGCGGAGTTGATGCAGTAGCGGAGCCCGCCCTCGGCCGTCGGCCCGTCGTGGAAGACGTGGCCCAGGTGGCTGTCGCCGGAGGTCGACCGCACCTCGGTCCGCCCGGCGAAGAGGAACCGGCCGCGCTTGAGAACGACGTTCTCGCCGTCGATGGGTCGGGTGAAGCTCGGCCAGCCGGTGCGGCTGTCGAACTTGTCGACGGAGGCGAAGAGGGGTTCGCCCGAGACGACGTCGACGTAGATACCGGCGTCCTTCGTGTCCCAGAACTCGTTGCGGAAAGCCGGCTCGGTCCCGTTCTTCTGGGTGACGCGGAACTGCTCGGGCGTCAGGCGGGTGACGGCTTCGGGGTCTTTGCGGTAGTTCGACATGGGTGCCTCCTGAGCAGGTCAACGTGCATCCTGCGTCGACTGTTCCGCGCCCGCCTGCGAATCCGGTGAGAACGATGCACTCGATGCATCGATGCACCTAGTGTGAACGCGTGAGATCCGCCGCCCGCCCCGTCCGAGAAGCCGAGCCCGACCGTCGTGCCGCCCTCAAGGCGCGCCACCGGGCCGCCATCCTCGATGCCGCGCGGAGCCTCATCGACGAGCAGGGCGGCCCCGGCTTCGGCGTGGAGGAGCTCGCCGCGCGGGCCGACGTGGCCCGCCGCACCGTCTTCAACCACTTCGCCTCGCTCGACGAGATCCTGCTGACCCTCTGCGCGGACGCCCTCGACGTCATCATCGACGACGTCATCGAGGCGGCCACCGTGACGACTCCGGTGGGCGACGGCAGCCGGGCCGCCCTCTTCGACGAGGTGTCGCAGATGCTCCGGCAGTCCGATCTCCCGTCCGCCATCGCGTCCATCACGCGGATCCTCGGCGAGCCCGACGCCGACGACCCCAAGGGCCGCGCCCTCAGCGACGAGGCGTTCGCGCGGGCGGCGGAGCGGCTCCTGCAGGAGGTCCTCCGCCGGAACCCCGGGGTCGACGCCCTCGACGCGGAGCTCCTCGTCACCTCGCTCATGAGCGGGCTCATCGTCGTGGCCAAGCACTGGGTGCTCGGTACCGGCGTACGGCTCGACGCGGTCGGCCGGGCCGAGTGGCAGCGGCTCCTCGGCCGCCTCACCGACAGCGTCCGCTCCGGGTACGCACCCGTCCACTGATCCTTCCCAGGGGTCCACCGGCGCACCCCGTCCCTCCCGCATCGCATCTCGTTTCACAGAAAGGTTCTGGGTCGCATGGCCGGTCTCCTCTATCGCCTCGGGCGGTTCTCCGCCCGACGGCACTGGGTCGTCATCGTCAGCTGGGTCGTCATCATCGCGCTCGCGGGTGTCGGCTACGGGCTGTTCAAGGGCCCCATCACATCCGCGATCAGCATCCCGGGCACGGCCACCCAGAAGGTGACGGACGAGCTCGCGGCCAAGTTCCCCAAGGCGTCGGGCGGCTCCGGGAGCCTCGTCTTCGAGTCCTCCGACGGCAAGGCCTTCACCGACGCGCAGAAGTCCGGCATCGGCACGCTCCTGTCCGACGTGTCGAAGATGGACGGCGTCCGCGCGACGACCGACCCGTTCACCACCCAGGCGGACCTCGCCTCGCAGAAGCAGAAGATCGTCGACGGCCGCGCCCAGATCACGGCGGCCAAGGAGCAGCTGACCACCGCCCAGTCGCAGCTCGACGCGGGCCAGAAGCAGCTCACGGCGGGCCAGCAGCAGCTCGACCAGGCGAAGGCGCAGGCTCAGGCCGCCGGTCAGCTCGCGGCCGCGCAGCCGCAGCTGGACGCGCAGCAGGCGCAGCTCGACGCGCAGCAGGCCACCCTGACGGCCAGCCAGAAGAAGATCGACGCCAGCTCGTCGACCCTCGCCGAGCAGAGCACGAAGCTCGAGCTCGGGTCCCAGCTCTTCGATCTCTCCTCGAACATCCGGCTCGTCTCGACCGACGGCACCGCCGCGGTCGGAACGATCCAGTTCACCAAGTCGACGAACCTCGTGTCGTCGAGCCTCAAGAGCGCCATCGAGGCCAAGGCCGACGCCGGGGTCGCCGGGGTCGACGTCTACGTGTCGCAGGACATCGCGCAGGGCGTCCCGAGCATCCTCGGTCCCGGCGAGGTGGTCGGCGTGATCGTCGCGGCCATCGTGCTGCTCCTCATGCTCGGCACCCTCATCGGAGCCGCACTCCCGCTTCTCTCGGCCGTCGTCGGACTCGGCGCCTCGGTGCTCGGGGCGATGGCGTTCTCCGGGATCGTGGAGTTCAACTCCGTCACGACCGTCCTCGGGATCATGCTGGGGCTGGCGGTCGGCATCGACTACTCCCTCTTCATCCTCAACCGGCACCGAGCGCAGTTGAAGCAGGGCGTCCCGCTCCACGAGTCCATCGGCCTCGCCAACGGCACCTCGGGCAACGCGGTCGTCTTCGCCGGATCGACGGTCATCGTCGCGCTCCTGGCGCTCAACATCACGGGCATCCCGTTCCTCGGCCTCATGGGCACCGTGGGTGCGGTGGCCGTGGCCGTCGCGATCCTCGTGGCGATCACCTTCACGCCCGCCATGCTCGGGATCGTGGGGATGCGGATCCTGCGCAAGAAGGAGCGCCGGTCGATCGGCAGCACCGGCGCGACCCGGGTGCCCAACGCTCCGATGAAGACCTGGCGCGCCGTCGTCACCCTCGTCGCCGGCGTCGCCGTGCTCGGAGTCGTCGCGCTGCCCGCCCTGCAGATGCGCCTCGGCCTCCCCGACGGCTCGTCGGAGGCCACGAACTCCAGCCAGTACAAGGCGTACAAGGTGCTCGAGGACAAGTTCGGCGCGGGGCAGAACGGGCCGCTCCTCGTCGTCGCGGACCTCCCGAAGGCCGCGACGGGCGACACCCTCACCCGGCAGCAGATCACGGTCGGCGAGAAGATCTCCGGCCTGTCCGACGTGTCCGCGATCGCCCCGATCGGCGCCTCGAGCGACGGCACGGTCGTGGCGTTCCAGGTGATCCCCAAGGGCGGGCCGTCGAGCGTGTCGACGGAGAACCTCGTCCACGAGCTCCGCGACCTCCCGGCGATCTCCTCGGACGACGGCGACATCACCCTCGGGGTGGCGGGCAACGCCAGCGCGAACATCGACGTGTCGGAGAAGCTCGCCACGGCGCTGCCGCTCTACCTCGTCGTGGTCGTCGGCCTGTCGCTGATCATCCTGATCCTCGTGTTCCGGTCGATCCTCGTGCCGCTGACCGCGACGGCCGGCTTCGTGCTCTCGCTCCTGGCGGCCTTCGGCGGTCTGACGGCGATCTACCAGTTCGGGTGGCTGTCCGCCGTCTTCGGCACGCACGACCCGGGGCCGATCCTGAGCTTCCTGCCGATCATCGAGGTCGGGGTGCTCTTCGGGCTCGCGATGGACTACCAGCTCTTCCTGGTCTCGGGGATGCGCGAGGCGTTCGCGCACGGCGCCCCCGCGAAGATCGCGGTGCAGCGCGGCCTCCACGCCGGGCGGGCCGTCGTGACGGCCGCCGCGATCATCATGATCTCGGTGTTCTCCGGCTTCATCTTCTCGGAATCCTCGACGATCCGGCCCATCGGCTTCGGGCTCGCGTTCGGTGTCCTGGTCGACGCGTTCGTCGTCCGGATGCTGCTCATCCCCGCCGCGATGCACCTGCTCGGCAAGGCGGCCTGGTGGTTCCCGAAGTGGCTCGACCGCATCGTGCCGGACGTCGACGTCGAGGGGGCGAAGCTCGAGCGCGGCCACCCGGCGGAGGCACCGCAGGATGCCCGGCCGGAGCACCACGACGCCGCGGTCTCCGGCGCCCACCCCGCGCACCGCGCCTGACGACGAGAGGGGCGGCCCGCTTCGGCGGACCGCCCCTCTCTCCATTCGACCGACTACACGTGGTCGCGCCAGCTGTGCTGCGGCTCGTAGCCCAGCAGACGCCGCGCCTTCTCGATGCCGAGGAGCGTCTCCGTGCCGGTGACCTCGCGCGAGAGCTCGACATCGGGGAAGACCTCCGCGGCCAGCTCGGCGCTCGGGCGGCTCATCACGGTGTCGGCGGCGGCGATGATGTAGGCCTCGAAGCCGGGCTTCGCGTTCGCGAGGGCCTTCGACACGGCCTGAGCACCGTCGCGGCCGTCGATGTAGCCCCAGAGGTTCCACTTGCGGAGGAGCGCGTCGGAGTCGAAGGACGGGAACTCCGCGTAGTCCTCCGGGTTCATCACGTTGGAGAAGCGGAAGGCCGTGATGCTGAGCTCCGGGTCCCAGCGCGTGAGCTGGATCGCCATCTGCTCCTCGAGGTGCTTCACGAGCGAGTAGGTGCTCTGCGGCCGGGCCGGGTACTCCTCGTCGACGGGGATGTACGGCGGGTCGATGTCGAAGGGGAGGCCGAGGACCGTCTCGCTCGACGCGTAGACGACCTTCTTGACTCCTGCGCGCCGGGCCGCCTGGAAGACGTTGTAGGTCGAGAGCATGTTGTTGTGGAACGTCGCCGAGTCGGGCAGGATCGCCGGGGCCGGGATCGCGCCGAGGTGGACGATCGCGTCGAAACCGGTCGAGACCTCGTCGATGCCGAGGATGGCGTCGACGACCTGGCCGTAGTCGGTGAGATCGATCTGGATGAAGCCGCGCCCGCGGGTCCCGGCTCGGTCGAGGTTGACGACGTCGTGGCCCTCGTCGGTGAGGCCCTTGACGACGCTCCGGCCGAGCTTGCCGCTTCCGCCCGTGACTGCGATCTTCATTGGTCGAACTCCTTCGTGTCGTTCGCCCCGCGACGAGCCGGTGGCTCCGGCCGCGTGGGCACCTCCGGCCATGATGCCAGCCGCGACCATTCATCGCCCCGGCTTCTGAATGGCATGAGCACTTTCCATTTGACGTCACACCCCGGCCTTCCTACTGTCGGAGCATGCTCACGACATCGACGACGATCCCCCTCCTCCCCGGCACCGCGATCCCGCAGATCGGATTCGGCGTGTTCCTGGTCGACCCGGAAGACACGCAGCGCGTCGTCGAGGACGCCCTCGCGGTCGGCTACCGACACATCGACACGGCCACCGGCTACAACAACGAGAAGGAGGTCGGGGCGGCCCTCCGCGCCTCCGGCATCCCCCGCGAGGAGATCTTCGTCACCACGAAGCTCCGCAACGACCACCACAAGGCCGGTGACGTCGAGGGCGCCTTCGAGCGCAGCCTCGAGGCCCTCGGTCTCGACGCCCTCGACCTCTACCTGATCCACTGGCCGATGCCCGCCAACGACCGCTACGTCGACACCTGGAAGACCTTCGAGACCTTCCACGCCGACGGCCGCGCGAAGGCGATCGGCGTCAGCAACTTCCAGATCCCGCACCTCGAGCGGCTCCTCGCCGAGACGGAGGTCGTGCCCGCCGTCAACCAGGTCGAGCTGCACCCGATCTTCCAGCAGCGGGAGCTCCGCGCGTTCCAGGACGGCCACGGCATCAAGACCGAGTCGTGGGGCCCCCTCGGTCAGGGCAAGTACGACCTCTTCGGCATGGTACCGGTGCAGGCGGCCGCGGCGGCGCACGACGCGACGCCCGCGCAGGTCGTCCTCCGCTGGCACCTCCAGACCGGGAACATCGTGATCCCGAAGTCGAACCGGCGCGAGCGCATGGCCGAGAACCTCGACGTCTTCTCGTTCGAGCTCAGCGACGACGAGATGCGGGCGATCGACGACCTCGACGAGAACCGTCGCGTCGGCGGCCACCCCGACGAGATCAACTGACCCGATGGATCTCCGGCAGATGGAGTACTTCGTCGCCCTCGCGGACGAGCAGCAGTTCACGCGCGCCGCGGAGCTGACGCGCGTGTCGCAGTCGGGGCTCTCGGCCGCGATCCGCACGCTCGAGGACGAACTCCAGACGCCGCTGTTCACCCGCACCACCCGTCGCGTCGAACTGACGGGAGCCGGGCGCGCGCTGCTCCCGCACGCCCGAGCGCTGCTCGCCCAGGCTCTCGCCGGTCGCGACGCCGTCGTGGCCGCCCGCGCGGAGGTCCTCGGCGACCTCCGCGTCGGAGGCGAGCAGTGCCTCGGCGTCATCGACCTGCCCGACCTCCTCACGCGATTCCACGGCCGCTACCCCAAGGTCGTCATCTCGTTCGAGCAGGCAGGATCCACGGAGCTCCTGTCGAAGCTCCGCGCGGGCGACCTCGACCTCGCGTTCGTCGCCACGGGCGAGGGTGACGCGTCGACCCGCGCCCACCAGCAGGGCGCCCCCGTGCTGACCGAGATCGCCGTCGAGCCCCTCGTCTTCCTCTGCGCGCCCGACTCCCGCTTCGCGAAGCGGCCCCAGGTGCTCTGGGAGGAGCTCGAGGGCGAGACCTTCGTCGACTTCCACGCGACCTGGGGGGTGCGGAGCATCAACGACCGGGCCTTCGCGCGGCGCGACCTCGACCGCCGCGTCGGCCTCGTGGTCAACGACGTGCACACGCTCCTCGACTTCGTGCAGCGCCGGTTGGGGGTGGCGATCGTGCCGCGCCCGATCGCCGGGAAGCCGCAGGCGCAGGGCCTCGTGGCCATCCCGTTCGCCGACGCGGACGCCGACCGGTGGTCGGTCGGGGTCGCGACGCCGGCGCACGACGGCGCCTCCTCGGTGGCCGCGAAACTCCTCGAACTCGTGCCGTCGCGCGAGGCTACGGTGGTGGGATAGAGGCGGTCGGGCTCCGGCTCCGGTGCGCTCGGGGTCGACGGGGGAGACGTGGCGAAGAGGGAGTGGCCGACGCGCGGGTGGCGGTTCTGGGCGCGGGCCGTGGGACTGTTCGTCCTGGGCGTCGGGCTCTCCACGCTCCTTTCCGTCGGACTGGAGAGCACCCACTGGTTCCCGGAGGACTTCCCGGTGGGCTCGATCGGAGCGGGGCTCTTCGCAGGGCTCTTCGGCGGTCCACTGGGTCTGCTCATCGCGCGGCGGCGTCTGGGAGATCGCCTGTCCGCGGCCCTCCGCGAGTCAGGCGGGAAGTGGCGACACGGTCGCCTCACCGTGACACCCGGGCTCATCGTCTTCGAGCCCTACCGGCGTCAGACGACGCTGGTCCGCGGCACCCGCGAGGAGTACCGCGTCGGCCGCGTCGGCGACGACACCGGCCGTCGCCCGCCCCGCCGTCAGCTCCTGTGGATCAATCCGCAGCTCCACATCGTCGATCTCGACACCGATCGGGGTCGGCGGGAGATCGCGCTCCTGCCCACCGCTCTCACCACGCTGCGGGAGCGCCTCTCCGAGCCCTCGCTCGCGGGCGACGCGTCGTCTTCGCCCTCCGGCCCCTGACCCGCCCGGGGAGGGGCGCCCGCCGAGGGCACGGAGCCGACCATCAGCCGCCGCCCGCGATACTGGAGGCCCGATCCCCGACCCCTGGAGACCGCGCATGTCGCCCCGCCGCCTGTTCCGCACGCTCGCCCTCGCCGAGGCGGTGACCTGGACCCTCCTGATCGTCGGCATGCTGCTGAAGTACGTCGTGCGGGCGGGAGACGTCGGGGTCCGCGTGGGCGGCTCGATCCACGGATTCGTCTTCCTGCTCTTCCTCGTCGCGGTCGCGGTCGTCGCCGTCAACCAGCGCTGGAGCCTCCGCCTCACCCTGGTCGCGGTCGCCAGCGCCGTCGTCCCCTATGCCACGATCCCCTTCGAGGTCGCCGTCGACCGCCGCGGGCTGCTCGGTGGCGACTGGCGTCGCGAGGCGACGGGCGACCCGCAGCATGCCCGGCCGCTCGACCGCCTCCTCCGCTGGGTCCTCGCCCACACCGCGCTCGCGGCAGTGGTCGGCGTCATCGGCGTGGCCCTCGTCTTCACCCTGCTCCTCGTGGTGGGGCCGCCCGGCGGCGCGTCGCCCATCCGCTAGTCGCACCCGGCACCGCCGCCGGGCAGACGAAGGGGCCCGGAGCTCCCGCTCCGGGCCCTTCACCGTGCCGCTACTTGCCGAGGGCCGCCTGCGCGCCCTTCTCGGCGGCCGCGAGCGCGTCCGACGGCGACTCCTTGAGCAGCATCGCCTTCTGGATCTCCTCCGAGAGGGCGGCGCTCACCTCGCCGTACTGCGTGATCGACGGTCGCGCCTTGGCGTAGTCGAGCTCCGAGGCGAACTCGGCGACGCGCGGGTTCTTCTCGAGGTACGACTTCCAGGTGGCGTTCGACGACGTCTCCTTGTTGCTGGGCAGGAACCCGTTCTCGCTGTCCCAGACGGCCTGCGTCTCGGGCTTCAGCCAGTACTGCAGGAACTCCCACGAGCCGGCCTCCTCCGCCTTGGTGCCCGAGAGGAGGTAGGAGTTGTTCGTGCCGAGGTTCATGGCGGGCTCCTTGATGCCGGGCAGGGCGAAGACGCCCACGTTGCCGTCGCCGAGTCCCTGGTCGAGCACGGACAGGTTGTAGGCGCCGTTGATCTGCATCGCGACCTTCTTCGCGGTCATCGCGGCGGTGCCGTTGTTGTCGCTCGCCGTCTGGAGGCTCTGCGGGTAGGCGCTGCCGTCCTTCACCATGTCGGTCCAGGCCGTGAGAGCCGTGACACCCTCGGGGCTGTTGAAGGCCACCTTCGTGTTGTCCTCGTTGAGGAACTCGCCGCCCGCGCTCCACAGCATCGACTGCCAGGTGAAGACGGGCCACTCGCCGGTGCCGATCGGGAGGTACATGCCGTACTGCGTGGTGCCCTTCGTCAGCTTCTTGGCGTCGGCGGCGAGCTCGTCCCAGGTGGTCGGCAGCGTGGTGATGCCGGCGTCCTTGAACATCTGCTTGTTGTAGACGACGGCGTAGTCGCCGATGTCGGTGGGCAGCGTGTAGACCTTGCCGTCGAACGTCCCGGTGGAGAGCATGCCCTCGGTGAAGTTGTCCTTCGAGATCGTCGACGACGAGTCGGCGAGGAGGGAGTCGAGCGGCACGACCTTGCCGGTCTGGATGACCTGGCCGATGTTCTGCGGCGTGCTGTCGCCGAGGACCATGTTGGGGCCGGTGTCGTTCTTGACCGCGTTGATGAGCTTGGAGTCGAACTGGTCGCTCGTCGCCGCGTACTGCGCGCTGACGGTGTACTTGTCCTGCGAGGCGTTGAACTTGTCGATCAGCTTCTTGGCGCTCGTGACCGAGGTGCCGGTGTAGTTGTACCAGACGGTGATCGCGGTCTTGCCGGAGGCCGAGCCTCCGGTGTTGCCGGTGACGGAGCCGCCCGAGCAGCCGGTCAGGGCGAGCGCGGCGGCGCCGGTGAGGGCGACGGCGACGAGGAGCCGCTTCCTGGTCGGGCGGAAGCGGAACGGGGAGGGTGACGGCATGGTGGTCCTCTCGTGGGGGCGGTGCGGGGAAGGGGAGGGGGGAGAGCGGTGGATCAGCGGAGCCCGCCGGCCATGGCCGACACGATCTGCTTCTGGAAGATGATGAAGACGACGAACACCGGCAGGATGGCCAGGGTCGACCCGGCCATGAGCAGGTTGAAGCTCTCGGCGGCGTTGGTCGACTGGAGCTGCGCGAGACCGATCGGCACGGTGAAGAAGTCGGTCTTCGTCACGGCGAGGAACTGGAAGAAGAAGTTGTTCCAGTTGTAGACGAACGACAGCACCGCGAAGGCCCCGATCATCGGCGTCGCCATGGGGGTGACGACCGACCACATCCGGCGCCAGACGCCCGCGCCGTCGACCCGCGAGGCATCCTCGATCTCGGTGGGGAACGACTCGAAGAACTGCTTGAAGAGGAACACCCCGAGGATCGACGGCACGTTCGGCACGATGAGCCCCTGGTACGAGTTCAGCCAGCCGAACTGCGACAGAAGGCTGATGAGGGGCGTGAACACGACCTCGAAGGGGACGAGCAGGGCGGCGAGCAGGATCACGAAGATCACGCCGGAGCCCCGGAACTTCAGCCGCGAGAACGCGAACCCGGCCGCGAGGCTGGTGACGATCTGCCCGGCCGTCGAGGCGACCGACACGATGGTGGAGTTGAGGTAGTAGGTGCCGAACGGCGCCACCGAGAAGATCTGGGTGTAGTTGTCGAAGTGCCAGACCTTCGGCAGGAACGTCGGCGGGAAGCTGAGCGCCTCGGCCGACGACTTGAAGCTCGTCAGCACCATCCAGACGAACGGTCCGAAGAAGAGGATGACGCCGAGAACGAGGATCGCGTGGCGGAGGATCGAGGGCGTCGCGAGGCGCAGTCGCGCGGAGAACGGGCGCTTGCGGTGGGTGCGGACGGCGGGGCGCGCGGTGCGCCGGGCGGTGGCTCCTGCGGTGAATTCGGTCACGGTCGGTCTCCTAGGTGAGCTCGATGGTGTCGCGGCGGTTCAGCACGCGAAGCTGGATGACGGAGACGACGATCCCGACGATCAGCAGGAGCACGGCCGCGGCGCTCGCCGTGCCCCCGTGGAAGAAGACGAAGCCCTGCTGGTAGATGAAGTAGAGGATCGTCTCGGTCGACTGGAGCGGGCCGCCCTGCGTGAGGATGTAGACCTGGGTGAAGACCTGGAGCGCGCCGATCACACCGGTGATCGCCAGGAACCCCAGCGTCGGCACGACGAGCGGGAGCGAGATCGAGAAGAAGCGCCGGATGGGGCCGGCCCCGTCGAGGGTCGCCGCCTCGTGGTAGCTCTGCGGGATGTTCGTGAGCGCCGCCGAGAAGATGATCATCGCGTAGCCGGTGCCCTGCCAGATGGAGAAGACCATCACGCTGATGAGGGCCCACGGTTCGGAGTTGAGGAACCCGATGGGGGCGACCCCGAGCGAGGTGAGCGCCCCGTTCACGATGCCGCCGAGCGGGGAGAGGATGAAGCTGAAGATGAGGGCGCTGCCGACGATCGGTGCGATGTAGGGCACGAAGAGGAGGGCCCGGTAGACACCGCGACCCCGGAACGGCTGGGCGAGGAGGGCCGCGAAGAAGAGGCCGATCGCCATGGTGATCGGAACGACCACGAGAACGTAGATCCCCGTGTTGCCGGCCGCCCGGAGGAACTCGTCGTTCTGGAAGAGGCCGGTGAAGTTCGACAGCCCCACGAAGTCGCCGGTCTGACCGGTGGCCGGGTTCCAGGTCGTGAAGCTGTAGCCGACCGTCTGGACGAGCGGGTAGAGGTAGAAGACGGCCAGAAGGACGGTCGTCGGCGCGATGAGCGCGTACCCGGCTCGCCCCTCCTGCTCCTCGGTCGTGCGTCTCCGGCGGACGCGGGGCGGCCTCGGCACGACGGCTGTCGCGCCGGTGCTCGAGGTGCTGTCGACGGTGCTCTGCATCGGGGCTCCTCCTGATAGGGGACCCGGGCGCATCGCGAAAACATCGTGACGCCGTCGTCCGGATCTACTTCGATGAAACCTAGTGTTGGTCTGTTTCTAGATCATTACCGTTCGATCACCAAATGTAAACAGTCGATTTCGGGGGTACTTCGTTCGATTTCTGACGCTAGAGTGACGCCATGAACCCGAACCATCTGCAGGACTCCGACTACGTCGCCGGGTCCGCGGGAGACGTCCTCCGGCTCATCCGGTCGAGCGACGCCATGTCGAGGTCGACCCTCGCGCGCACCACCGGTCTGGCCCCGTCGACCGTGTCGCTCCGGGTCGAGGCGCTCGTCGCGCTCGGGCTGGTCCGCGAGCAGGGCACGGAGGACTCCCGGGGCGGCCGTCGCGCGCGGAGGCTCGCGCTCGCCGGCGACGCCGGATTCGTCGCGGGCGTCGACGTCGGGGCGAACCACGTGCGCGTGGTGCTGAGCGACCTCGCCGGCCGGGTGCTCGCCGACAGCGACACCGACGCGACCCGCGCGGTCGGGGTCTCCGAGGATCCTGCGGAGACCGTCGACGCCCTCTGGGCGGCGATCAACGAGCTCGCCGCCGTCGCGGGGCTCGACCCCGATCGCTTCCGCGGAGCCGCGATCGGCATCCCCGCCCCCATCGAGTACCCGAGCGGCCGCGTCGTCACGCCGTCGTTCCGGCCCACCTGGCACGAGGCCGACCTGCCCGGGCTCTTCGCCCGGCACACCCCCGCTCCCGTCCTCGTCGAGAACGACGCCAACCTCATCGCGCTCTACGAGAGCACCGAGCGGGGCCGCACCGACGAGAACCAGCTCCTCGCGATCAAGATCGGCACGCGCATCGGCTGCGGGATCCTCGCCAGCGGCCGCCTGCACCGCGGCATCGGAGGAGCGGCCGGCGAGATCAGCCACATGGCCGTCGCGGGGGAGTCCGTGATCGCCTGCACCTGCGGCGTCCCGAACTGCCTGGACTCGGTCGCGAGCGGCGGGGCGATCGCGGCGAAGCTCCGCGCCCTCGGCCTCGACGCGGCCGGGGCGTCGGACGTCGTCGCCCTCGGCGCCCGGGGCGAACCGCTCGCGCTCGACGCCCTCCGCGAGGCCGGGGCCATGATCGGCCAGTCCCTCGCCGGCATCGTCAACTTCTTCAACCCGCGCGAGGTCGTGCTCGCCGGATCCATGTCCGCGTCGCTCCCGCTGGTGGCGGCGATCCGCGCCGAGCTCTTCCAGAAGTGCCTGCCCCTCGTCGCCCACGACCTCGAGGTCCGGGCGACGAGGGACGCCCGGGTGGCGGGCATCCGGGGCGCGACGCTCCTCGCCCTCGACGAGGTGCTGGCTCCCGCCCGGATCGACGCCCTCCTCCGCGAGACGGCCGACGACGTGAGGACGGCCTGACGGTGACGGACCTCGCACACGGCGACCCCGGGCATCCTGCGGACACCGCCGTCGTCGCCGTCGACATCGGCGGGACGACCATCAAGGGCGCGGCGTTCGACGACCGCGGCGCCCTCCTCGACCGGTTGACCGTGCCGACGTTCGGCGTCGAGTCGAGCGCCGTCGAATCGCTCGCCGCGCTCGTCGGGCGGCTCGAGGGCGCCATCGCCGGAGGCGGGCGTCGCCTCGCCGGCATCGGCGTCGCGTCCCCGGGACTCGTCGACCCCGTCCACGGCAGGGTGAGCTTCGCCGCGAACCTCGGCTGGTCGGACCTCCCGCTCGTCGACATCCTCACGGAGCGATTCGGCGTCCCCGTGGCCCTGGAGCACGACGGCCGTGCCGCGGCGCGGGCCGAGCGGGCGGCGCGCATCGCCGCGGGGCGCGACGGCGACGAGTTCGTCTTCGTCCCGATCGGCACGGGCATCTCCGCCGCGATCGTCACCGGCGGC
Source organism: Frondihabitans sp. 762G35 (assembly GCF_002074055.1). Taxonomy (NCBI): domain Bacteria; kingdom Bacillati; phylum Actinomycetota; class Actinomycetes; order Micrococcales; family Microbacteriaceae; genus Frondihabitans; species Frondihabitans sp. 762G35. The sequence continues at coordinate 800,124 of NZ_CP014619.1, forward strand.
GTCGTCGTCCAGGGGGCCACCGGAGGTGCGGGCGAGTTCGGGCACGTGCAGGTCGTGCCCGACGGCGAGCTGTGCACCTGCGGTCAGCGCGGCTGCATCGAGGTCTACGCGTCCGCAAGCGCCATCGTCCGCCGCTACCGCGCCCAGGGCGGGACCTCGACCGGTCTCACCCGGGAGATCACCGAGGCCGTCGACGACGATCCGGTGGCGGCCCGGGTCTGGGACGCCGCCGTCGGCGCCCTCGCCACCGGCATCACCGGCCTCGCCGCCCTCCTCGACCCGACCGCCATCGTGATCGGCGGCGGCCTCGGGGAAGCGGGGGAGCGGCTCCTGGTGCCGCTTCGAGCCCGCGTCGCCGAGCACCTCGGGTGGCGCGTGCCCCCGCTGATCGAGCAGTCGCTCGTCGGCCCCGGCGCCGGGCTGGAGGGCGCCGCGCTCCTGCTCGGACCCGTGGCCCGGGGCTCCCGCGCGCCAGGCTCGACCCTCGTCTCCCCTCCCGCCTCCGTCCCATCCCCGCCGAAGGAGTTCTCATGACCGACACACCCCTGCGCATCGGCCTCGTCGGTGCCGGTGGCATCGCGCACGCCCACCTGCCCAACCTGCTCCGGCTCGGAGCGACCGTGCTCGTCTACTCCGAGGTGGGCGCCGACGCCCTCGTCGCGCAGTACGGCGGGCAGGTCGTCGACACCCTCGACGAGCTGCTGGCGAGCGTCGACTTCGTCGACGTCGCGACCCCCACCTACACCCACCACGCCGTGGTGAAGAAGGCGTTGGCGGCCGGTCTCGACGTCGTCTCGGAGAAGCCCCTCGCGCGGACGGACGCCGACGCGCTCGATCTCGTCGAGGCCGCGCGCGCGGCGGGCCGGCAGCTCTATCCGGCCCACGTCGTGCGGTTCTTCCCCGAGTACGTCCGGCTCAAGGAGGCGGTCGACGAGGGGATCCTCGGCGATCTGGCCGTCCTGCGCTTCTCCCGGTCGGGTGCCTTCCCGACGCGGACGCCCTGGTTCGGCGACCGCGCGCTCTCCGGCGGCATCATCATGGACCAGATGATCCACGACCTCGACATCGCCCGGTGGGTCGCCGGCGAGGTCGTCCGCGTCTCCGCCGTGTCGACCCGCCGCGGCGACGCGGAGCACCCCGTCGAGGCGGCGCACGTGCTCCTCACCCACGCCTCCGGCGCCATCAGCCACGTGGCCGGGATCTGGGGACCGCAGCACCTCCGGTTCACGACGGAGTACTCCGTCACCGGGACCCTCGGCAGCCTCGCCCACTCCTCCCTCGCCGAGCAGAACTACACGGCCGATCTCGCCTCGCCCGACGCGGCGAACGGGCTGATGCCGGAGGTCGACCCGACCGAGGACCCCTACTTCCTCGAACTCCGCGAGTACGCGGCCGCGTTCCGGGGCGGCGCGACACCGCGCGTGACGGCCGACGACGGCCGGATCGCGGTCCGCATCGCGAACGCGGCCCTCGAGTCGCTCGCGACCGGCCAGCCGGTCGCGCTCGAGCCGGAGGTGCGCTGACATGGCGACCGTCACGCCCCTCACGCCGCCCGCCCCGTCGGCCCCCGTCGCCCCGCTCAAGGTCGCGATCATGTCGTTCGCGCACACGCACGCCCTCGGCTACGCCGCCGCCCTGCGGGAGATGCCGGGGGTCGAGGTGCGCGTCTCGGATCCTGCGGTCCCCGACGTTCTCGTGCCCGGTGAGGTGCGGGGCCGCGCGCTCGCCGACGCCCTGGGCGTCGACTACGCGGAGACCTACGACGACCTCCTCGCCTGGGGGCCGGATGCGGTGATCGTCACGAGCGAGAACGCCCGCCACCGCGAGTTGGTCGAGCTCGCCGCCGGCGCAGGAGCCGCGATCCTCTGCGAGAAGCCCCTCGCGACGTCCTGGGAGGACGGCCTCGCCATGCGCGCGGCCGTCGAGAAGGCCGGGGTGCCGTTCATGATGGCGTTCCCGGTGCGGTTCGCGGGCACGTTCGACCGGCTGCGCGCCGCCCACGAGGGCGGGGCCCTCGGCGAGGTGTTCGCGATCCGCGGCAGCAACAACGGGATGCTGCCGCTGGCGCGGTCGTGGTTCACGGAGCCGGAGCTCTCCGGCGGCGGTGCCCTCGTCGACCACGTGGTCCACATCGCCGATCTGCTCGATGCGCTGCGAGGAGTGCCCGTGGCCTCGGTCACGGCCGTGGCGAACACGAAGCTGCACGCCGCCCGAGCCCGCGCCGAGACGGCCGGTCTCGTCACCCTCACCTACGCCGACGGGGTCGTCGCCGCGATCGACTGCTCCTGGAGCCAGCCCGACACGTCGCCGATCTGGGGAGGACTGAAGCTCTCGGTCGCAGGATCCGCGGGGACCGTCGACATCGACTTCTTCGGCCCCGCCGCGCGCGGCCTCGACGCCCGGACCGGCGCCGCGATCGTGCGGACCTACGGCCCGAACTTCGACGAGGCGATGCTCGACGTGTTCCTCTCCGCCGTGCGGGCGGGCGAGCAGCCGCAGCCCGACCTGGCGGTCGGGTTGCGGACGCTCGGCGTGGTGCTGGCCGCGCAGGAGTCGGTGCGGACGGGCCGCACGGTCGAGGTCGTCGCGCCCTGACCCGCTTGGCCCGCCGAGACTCCACGACTCGCTGCTCATGTTCGGGGTGACGTGGCGTGTCGTGGAGTCTCACGGCGGGCGCGTGCGGCCCGGCCCGCCGAGACTCCACAACGCGCCGCTCACCTTCGACGCAGCGTGGCGTGTCGTGGAGTCTCGCGGTGCAGCGACGAGCAGCGGCCCGCCGCCCGGCCGGAGCCCCGGGGTATCGTGGTCGCATGACGAGCGACAGCGCCCCCGACCGCATCCTGATGTTCGGCGCCGAGTGGTGCGGCGACTGCCGCCGCTCCAAGGCCCTGCTCGAGCGCGAGGGCGTGCAGTACGACTACGTCGACCTGGAGAAGGTCGACGACGGGGCCGACCGGGCCCGCGCGATCAGCGGTCGCACGAACATCCCGGTCATCGTCTTCCCCGACGGCTCGCACCTGGTCGAGCCGACCGACGCCGAGCTCGCCGCGCGTCTCGGCTGACGGCCGGCGAGCCGACCCCGTGAGCGAGCAGGAGCCGCAGGGTCCGTCCGCGCGCGCCACCCGCCGCATCCGGCTCACCCTCCGGAAGCCCCGCGTGGGCCTCTTCCCGAAGCCGACCGTCGTCATCGACGGCCGCGGCCAGCCGGCGCAGTGGGGAACGGGCACCTGGGTCGTGTCGGCCGACGAGCCGGCCGTCGTCGGCGTCTTCCTCTTCGCGCGCGGACTGCGCTTCGGCGAGGCGGAGGCCACCGTCTCGCCCGGCGACGAGGGCGTCCTGACGTACAGCGCCCCGATGCTGCCGCTCGGACCGGGGCGCTTCGAGGCGGGCGAGCGCTAGCTCGTCCGCGACTCAGTAGCGGGGCTGCTCGGGAACCTCGAGCTCGCCGAGCACGCCGTCGATCTGCCCGAGGAAGTCGGGGAGGTCCTCCGGGCTCCGCGACGTCACGAGGGTCCATCCCGCGGAGTCGTCGCGCACGACGGCCTGGTCGACCCAGTCGCCGCCGGCGTTCTTGACGTCGGTCTGCACGGAGGCGAACGACGTCAGCTTCTTGCCGTCGAGCACGCCCGCCTCGACGAGGGCCCACGGGGCGTGGCAGATGGCGGCGACGGGTCGCTTGGAGTCGACGAACGCGTGCACGAGCTCGAGCGCGCGCGCCTCGGTCCGGAGGGTGTCGGCGTTGATCGTGCCGCCGGGGATCAGCAGGAGCCCGTAGCCCGCGGCGTCGACGTCGTCGAGGGTGAGGTCGGGCGTCAGCGTCTGCCCGGGGTCCTTGTCTCCGACGAGGGTGACGATCTCGTCCTTCGTCACGGCGGCGATGTCGACGAGTGCTCCGGCGTCGCGGAGGTGCTGGACGGGGACGACGAGCTCGTCCTGCTCGATGCCGTAGTTCGTGACGATGGCGAGGACGCGGCGTCCGGTGAGGTCGGTGGTCATGGTGGGGATCTCCTTCTGCGGGTGGGTGCCCGCTCGGGTGCGACCGTACTCGGGCGCTCGCGGTCCGCTCCCAGCCGTCGTCGGCGGCGGGAGCGCACCGGCCGCGGAGGGCCGATGACACCGTGCCGTCGCGCGGTCGACGGGGTACACGGCGTCGAGAGGCGCGCTCCCTCACGGTGCCGCCCCGACCTCGCATGCGAGCCTCAGCTCAGGATGTCCTTGGTGCTGAACCGCCCCCAGGCGAGGAAGCCGAACACGACGACGTAGCCGAGCTGCAGCAGCGCGTTCGCCTGGAAGTTGTCGAACGACATGGGCGACCGCAGCACGTCCGCGAAGCCGAGCCAGTAGTTCGTGAAGAGGTACGGCGCGAGGAACGACAGCTGCGGCAGCGACCCGACGATCTGCGCGACGGTCGAGAGCACGATCGTGGCGGCCATGGCTCCGACCGGCACGGAGGTCAGCGTGGAGATGAACAGTCCGATGGCGCTGAGGCCGAGCAGCGAGATGGTGACGTAGAGGGCCAGCAGGAGCATCCGGCCCGCGTAATCGGCGAAACCGACCTGCTGCCCGGAGAGCAGCGTCACCGGCCCGATCGGGAACAGGAGCGCGCCGATGAGCGCCCCGACGACGACGACCACCAGGGTGCCGACGAAGCAGAAGAGCGCCGCCCCCGCGTACTTGACGAGGAGCAGCCGCACGCGCCCGGCCGGCGCGACCAGGAGGTAGCGGAGAGTGCCGAGTCCGGCCTCGCCCGCGATCGTGTCGCCGGCGACGACGCCGACGGTGAGGGGGAGGAACAGCGGGATCGACACCGTCAGCGCCGTCAACGACACGAAGAGCCCGTTGCCGGTGATCTGGCTGAGGAAGGCCGGCCCGCGACCGCTGTCGCCGGACGTCGTCACCTTGACGGCGATCGCCAGCAGGATCGGGATGAGCGCGAGGGCGCCCAGCATCGCGATGGTCCGGGTGCGGCGGAACAGCACAGTGATCTCGGAGAGGAGGAAGGCGAGTCCGAGGCCGGGGCGCCTCACCTCGGCCGAGTCGGCCGAGGCGGCCGCTGCTGCCGGGGCGGTCGCGAGCGGTGTCACGGCGCGGGCGTCCTGCGTGTCATCCGGCAACGTCGAACCCCTCTCCGGTGAGATCCACGAAGCGGTCCTCGAGGCTCGCTCCCGCGACCTGGAATCCGCGCAGCCGCACGCCCTCGGCGACGAGGGCGGCCGAGATGCTCTCCGGGGCGGGACCTCCGGCGGTCAGCTCGGCGGTGACGGTGTCGGCGCGGACCGGGTGCCCCGCGTCGGCGGGGGCAGGATGCAGCCCGAGACGCTGCAGGACGGCGGCCGCCACCTCGCCGTCCGGCGTGACCACGCTGACCCGCTGGACGCCCTGGGCGCGCAGCTCGTCGAGCGTGCCCTGGGTGAGGAGCCGACCGGCGCTCATGACGGCCACGTGCGTGCACATCTGCTCGATCTCGGACAGCAGGTGGCTCGAGACGAAGATCGTGGTGCCCTCGCCGGCGAGGGAGCCGATCAGCGTGCGGACCTCGCGGGTGCCCTGGGGGTCGAGCCCGTTGCTCGGCTCGTCGAGGATGAGGAGCTCGCGGGGCATCAGGAGCGCGTTCGCGATCCCGAGACGCTGCTTCATGCCGAGCGAGTAGGCGTGGGCCTTCTTGTCGGCGGCGTGCCCGAGGCCGACCCGTTCGAGGGCGGCGTCGACCCGCGCCTTCCGTGTGGCGCCTGGGGCGTCGCGGTCGGCGGTGTCGAGTCGCAGGAGGTTGGCGCGGCCGGAGAGGAACGGGTAGAACGACGGACCCTCGACGAGGGCCCCGACGCGGGGGAGGACCCGGTGGAGGCTCCGGGGCATGTCGCCTCCGAGCATCCTGACCTCGCCGCTCGTGGCCCTGGTGAGCCCGAGCAGCATGCGGATCGTGGAGGTCTTGCCCGAGCCGTTCGGACCGAGGAACCCGAAGACGCTGCCCGAGGGCACGGCCAGGTCGAGATCGGCGACGGCTCGCTGACGACCGAACTGCTTCGTGAGAGCCGTCGTCTCGATCGCGAGCGAGTCTGCCACCGCCGCTACTTCTGGGCGGCGACGGCCGCCTCGAGATCGGCGGCGCTCACCGACCCGACGTAGACCTTGCCGCTGTCGGCGAGGAAGACCGAGAGGAGCGACGTCTGGACGACCTTGCCGCCCGCGACGGGCTTCAGCACCTGGTCGAGGAGCTGCGACGACGAGCCCGAGCCCTCGGAGAGCGACGTGAGAGCACCGGTCGGCAGCGTGGCCGCGATGATCGAGCTCCAGCCGGAGCCGATCACGGTCGGACGCGCCTCGGCGCGGGCCGCCTTCTCGGAGGCCTTGCGCTCGGCGTTCGCCGTGGCGTCGCCCTGGGAGAGCGCACCGGGGTGCTTGGCGTGGGAGCGGGCCGACGGCACCGTCTTGTCGGTCACCGTGGCGCCCTTCGGCGGGCTGAAGGCGAACGTGTCGGCGGACGGCGTCGAGTAGTCGATCGACGTGAAGGCGACCGAGTAGGCGGGAGCGGCCTGGCCGCGGGCGTCGATGACCGCCTTGAGCGGAACGCCCGTCGTCGCGTCGACGGCGAGGGTCACGCTGCCGACGAGGGTCGTGGAGTCTTTCGGCGTGAGCGTGATCTGGTACGCCTTCTGTCCGGCGACCAGGACGTTGCTGCTCGTCGCGACGGTCGTGTAGCGGCCGATCGCGTCGAGGGCCTTCTGCGCGACCTCGGTCGGCGTGGGGAGGGTCGCGGTCGAGGGGGCCGACTCTGCGGAGGAGCCGGACGGCAACGTGACGTGGAGGGCGGTGTTCGCCTTCGAGTCGTAGGCCCACACGGAGTCGCCGTTGCGGGTGACGTCGCGCTCCGCGAGGTCGTCGAGGGTCTGGATCCGGGAGGCCGTGGTGCCCTTGACGTAGACCTTGGCCTTATGGGTCCCGGTCAGCTGCGCGAGGACGCCGTCGACACCGGACTTGGCCGATGAGCCGAGCGCCGAGGTGGGAACCTGGGGGAGACCGAGATCGGCGGTCTGCGTGACGCTGCCGGAGAAGGACGTACCGACGCTCTTCTCGGCGAGGGCGACGATGCCGGCCGCGGACTTCGACGGGAGCTGGACATCGGCGTTGGCCATCGACGGGATCGCCACCGCGCCCGCGATCACCACGGCGGGGACGACGAGGGCGGGGACCCAGCGGAGCTGCGACTTCTTCATGACGACACCTTTCGAGAACGCGTCACCTGGGCGGTGCGGCGTTCGTTGAGAGAAAAGTACGCGTCCAGTCTGCGAGCCGGATGGGTCTTCGGTCACGCGCGGGCGGGTACCGTGCACCGCATGACAGAACTCGACGACGCGGTCGTCCTCGTCCTCGGCGCATCCGGCGGTCTCGGCTCCCGGATCGCGGCCCTCCTCGAAGAACGCGGCGCCGTGGTGGTCCGCGGCGGGAGCCCCGCCGGCGGCCTCACGGGGGAGAACGCCTACCTGGCGGATCTCCGCGACAGGGCGGGAGCCGGCTCCCTCGTCCAGGCCGCGCTGGCGGCCCACGGCCGCCTCGACGGCGTGATCGTGGCGGCCGGTGCCGTGGCCTTCGGCCCGGCGTCGACACTCGCCGACGACACCCTCGACGAGCTCTTCGCGATCAACGCGCTCGCGCCGATCCGGGTGATCCGCGACTCCTTCGCACCGCTCGCCGCCTCCTCCGAGGCCGGACGGAAGCCGTTCGTGATCACGCTCAGCGGCGTCGTCTCGGAGGCGCCCACGAGCGGGATGGCGGCGTACTCCGCGGCGAAGTCGGCGCTCGGCGCCTTCGTGCAGGCCACGTCGAGGGAGTACCGCCGGAGCGGCATCCGACTGCTCGACGCCCGCCCCGGCCACACCGAGACGGAGCTGTCGAAGCACCCGATCGCCGGCGAGGCCCCCGCCTTCGGCGAGAGCCACTCCCCGGACGCCGTCGCGGAGCGCATCGTCCGTGCCATCGTCGACGACGAGAAGGATCTCCCCAGCACGGCGTTCTGAGCGTGCGTCAGGCCGTCTTCATGATGTCGGCCGTGAAGTTCTGCACGCGCTCCGCGAGCCCCGCTGCGCGCTCCGCGATCCGCGACGGCGGGTTCAGGTGCGGTGGGGCGACGCGGATGAGCAGCGAGCACGCGAGGTCCTCGCAGATGTAGGTGCCGAGCGTGTTGCCGTTCAGGCCGGCCTCGCCCGCGCGGGGCGCGGTGAAGAGCCGCACCTGCGTGGCGGGCTGGGGCGAGTGGCAGAGGGAGCACATCGCGGCGATGCCGGGGCGGAGGGCGCTGGAGGCCGTCCGGACGACGAGGCCGACGGGCCGGTCGTCCATCCAGTGGACGATGTAACCGCGGAGATGCGCCTGGCTGTCGCGCCATCCGAGGAACTCGCGCTCGTCCCAGAGCATCTCGTGGAGCCCGGGGATCGGCAGGCGATCGAGGTCGCCGGGCATCGCGTTCACGAATGACGAACGGATGTCTTCCTCGGTCAGCGGCTTCACGATCCCCTCTCCGGGTCGGTTGGTGACACCACCTTACTCACGCGTCCGCACCCCGGTCCCAGGGCGGGGCGACGGGCGCGGACGGTCGCGCGTCGTCCCCGGGCGGGCAGGAGCCGTCACCGCCCGAGCCAGCCCCCGTCGACGGGCAGGGTGATCCCCGACACGTAGTCGGACGCGCTCGAGGCGAGGAACACCGCGGCGCCCGCCAGGTCGTCGGCGCGACCCCACCGGCCGGCCGGTATCCGGTCGAGGATGGCCCGCGAGCGCGCCTCGTCGTCCTGCAGGGCCTGCGTGTTGTCGGTGCGGATGTAGCCCGGTGCGATGGCGTTCACCTGGACACCGCGCCCCGACCACTCGTTCGAGAGGGCCTTCACGAGGCCGACGACCCCCGATTTCGCCGCCGTGTAGGCCGCGACGTTGATGCCGCCCTGGAAGCTGAGCAGCGACGCCGTGAAGACGATCTTGCCGGAGCCGCGCTCGAGCATCCCCCGACCGATCGCCTGGGTGAGCGCGAACTGGTTCGAGAGGTCGACGTCGATCACGTGGTCCCAGCGGTTCAGGGGGTGCTCGGTGGCGGGGAACCGCTCGATGGTCCCGGCGTTGTTGAGGAGGACGTCGACAGGGCCGTCGGCCTGGACGCGCCGGGCGAAGTCCTCGACCGCGGCTCGGTCGGCGAAGTCGACGGCGTGGGCCTCGAACGTCCGCCCGAGGGCCTCGACGCGCGCGGCGACCTCGCTGCCGGACGGCTCCAGGGTGGCGCTGACACCGACGATGTCGGCTCCGGCCTCGGCGAGGGCCACGGCCATGGCGAGGCCGATCCCGCGCTTGGCGCCGGTGACGACGGCGCGCTTGCCCGTGAGGTCGAACGGTCCGGTCACGCGGCGCCCCCCGCGGCGGACGAGGCGGATGCGGACCCGGATGCGGACACGGCGGTCCCGGCACCGGCCGGCGACGCCTCGCGGCCGGACTGCACGTCGACGAGGATCTTCATCGCGCGGCCGGCGGCGAGCTCGGCGAAGGCGTCGGCGGTCCGATCGAGCGGCACGATCGACGTGATGAGGTGCTCGGCCGGAACGACGCCGCGGTCGAGCAGGTCGACGGCCGTCTCGAAGTCCTCGCGCCGGTAGACGCGCGCGCCGATGATCGTCAGTTCGCGCCAGAAGAGACGCTGGAGGTCGACGGGTCGCGGATCGGGGTGGATGGCGACGACGACGAGGCGCCCGCGGACCTTGCAGAGCGCCGTCGCGCCGAGGACGGCGGCCGCGGCTCCGGAGACCTCGAAGACGACGTCGGCTCCGGCGCCGTCCGTCCACTCGGTGACCCAGGCGACCTGGTCGACGGCGGTGGGGTCGAGGGTCGTGAAGCCCAGGTCGGCGACGGCCTGGCGGCGGGTCGGGTCGATCTCGACGACGACGACCTCGCCGCCGAACTCCCGGGCGGAGGTGGCGATGAGGACGCCGATCGGGCCCCCGCCGATCACGACGGCGCGCTCTCCCGGGACGAGGCCGGAGCGCCGCACGTCGTGCACCGAGACGGCGACCGGCTCGACGAGCGCGGCGTGCTCGAGCGAGAGGGTGTCCGGCAGGCGGACGAGCACGCCCTCGGGCACGGTCCACAGCGGTTGCAGGGCACCGGGGGAGTCGATGCCGATGAAGTCGAGGTTCTGACAGATGTGCTCGTTGCCGGCGAGGCACGCCGGGCAGGTGCCGTCCCAGTCGAGGGGCATCACGGTGACGGCGTCTCCCGGAGCCCAGGCCGTGACTCCTGCGCCGACCGCGGCCACGCGACCGGACATCTCGTGGCCGATGACGGCGGGCAGCGACACGCGGGCGTCCATGTGGCCGTGCAGGATGTGGAGGTCGGTCCCGCAGAGGCCGGTGTAGGCGACCTCGATCTGGACCTCGCCCGGTCCGGGGTCGCGGGGCACGGCCTCGCGGAGATCGATGGTGCCGTTCCCGACGTAGTTGGCGCTGAGCATGTGTCTCCCTTGACGATGGCCCTCTAATCATCTGATGATTACGGCCAAACTTCAACTCAGGGGCTCATCTCACGAAGGAAGCCCCCCTAAGATCGGATGAGTGGTCGGCTAGCGGCCGCGCGGCGACGAAGGAGACGCGATGACCGCCACCCTGCTCGGACGCTCCGGCGACAGCTTCGAGGCGTCCATCCGGGCGCAGGAGCTGCCGCCCGGCCTCCTCGCCGACCGCTGGCTCTCTCTCTCCGAGCTCGAGCGGACCCTCTTCGACACCGACGCCTGCGCGAGCGGCGACGTCGACCTCGTGCTCGTCCCCGCCGACTGGCTGCCGCGGTTGGCGGCACGCGGGGCGATCAGGGCTCTCGACCCGCTGCTCTCCGCTTCTCCGCCTCAGGGGTGGCCCGAGGCGTGGTCGTCGGCGTTCACCGACGTCGTCGCGTTCGCCTCCGCCGAAGCCATCTCCGTCGAGGCGACGACCGGCGCCGGCGTCTGGGGTCTCCCCTTCCACGACGGGCCGCCCCTCCTCGTCTATCGGCGCGACCTCTTCGAGTCGCCCGACGAGCGACGCGCCTATCGCGAGCGCTTCGGCGAGGACCTCGTCCCGGCTCGGACCTGGCGCGACTTCGAACGGCAGGCCTCGTGGTTCACCCGCCCCGACGACGACCTCTTCGGCACCGTCTTCGCCGGCGCTCCCGACGGACACAACGACGTCTACGACCTCGTGACGCAGATCCGGCTCCGGGGCGGCGACGTGCTCGACGGTCGTCGACCGGCCTTCGGCGGGCGCGCAGGAGTCGAGGCCCTGGCCTTCCTGCGCCGTCACCTCGTCGAGCATCCCACCGTGCCGCCCGAGGCCATCGACCTCGACAGCGTGCACAGCGGGGCCGCCTTCGCGGCGGGTCGCGTCGCGCTCATGCTCAACTGGGCCGGCTACGCCCACGCGGCGGAGGGGCCGGGGAGCCGCGTGGCCGGGCGCGTCGGCGTGGCGCTCGCCCCGACGGCGGACGACGGGTCCGCCACCACCGTGGTCAACGCGTTCTGGGCCCTCGCGGTCACCTCCGGGGCGCGGCACGTCGAGGAGGCGTGGGCGGTCGCCCGGGAGTGCCTCTCCGAGCGGGGGGACCTCGCGACGACGCGGGCCGGATCGTCGGGCACCCGGCTCGGCACCTGGCGGGATCCGGGCATCCTGCGGAGGAGCCCCGCCTTCGCGCTCTTCGAGAGGGCTCACGAGAACTCGCGGCCCCTGCCGATGGTCGAGGAGCTGCCCGTCCTCGTGGCCGTCCTCGACGACCTCTACGACCGCGTCGTCCGACGCGGCGAAGAGGCCGAGGGGGCTCTGGAGGAGGCCGTCGCACAGGCCACCGAAGCCATGGCGAGAGATTCAGCGGATGTTTAGACGAAGTCACGGCTTCACTTCGACATAATCTGCCCCTATGCTCGTTATAGATCATATGTTTGATCGAAAGACTGATCGGGAGAACAGCGTGGACGTGACAACTCAAGGGCGAGGGGTCGACCTGACGGAGCTCGGGTTCGGTGCCGCTCAATTCGGCAACCTCTATCGGGAGGTCAGCGACGAGGACGTGAGAGGCGCCTTCGACGCCGCGTGGGAGGCTGGTGTCCGGTACTTCGACACGGCCCCCCACTACGGTCTCGGCCTCTCCGAGCGCCGTCTGGGCGCCCTCCTCCGGCAGAAGCCGCGCGACGAGTTCACGATCTCCACCAAGGTCGGGAAACTGCTCGTGGACAACCCCGGCGGCGGGACGTCGCAGGACGACGAGGGCTTCGCCGTCCCGGCGACCCTCCGCCGGCAGTGGGACTTCAGCGCCGACGGAGTCAAGCGCTCGCTGGAGTCGAGCCTCGACCGGCTCGGGCTCGACCGGGTCGACGTCGTCTACGTGCACGATCCCGACGACTTCGGCGAGCAGGTGATCCGGGAGGCCCTCCCGGCGCTCGTCGACCTCCGCGAGCAGGGAGTCGTCGGGGCCATCGGTGCCGGCATGAACCAGTCGGCGCTGCCGACCGAGTTCGTGCGTCGCGCCGACGTCGACCTCATCATGCTGGCCGGCCGGTATTCGCTCCTCGAGCAGGGTGCGCTCGACGACCTGATACCGGCCGCGCTGGAGAACGGGGTGGGAATCGTCGCCGCCGGGGCCTACAACTCCGGGCTGCTGGCGACGGCGAGACCACCCCGCGACGCCATGTACAACTACGACCGGGTCCCGCCCGCCCTGCTCGAGCGCGCCTGGGCGATCGCGGACGTCTGCGAGGAGCACGGCGTCACGCTCCCGGAGGCGGCACTCGCCTTCCCCCGACGCCACCCGGCCGTCGTGTCCGTCGTGCTGGGGATGCGCGACCGACGCCAGGCCGAGGAGAACGTCCGACGATTCTCCGTCGACGTGCCCGACGACCTCTGGCCGGACCTCGTGGCGAGAGGTCTCCTCGACGAGCGCTCCGTCTCCGCCGACGTCCCCCTGACACCGAACGGCTCCCGCTCATGACCATCATCACCGCAGTCCAGACCTTCGACGTCCGGTTCCCGACCTCGCTGTCGGCCGACGGCTCCGACGCCATGAACAAGGACGGCGACTACTCCGCCGCCTACGTCGTGCTCCGCACCGACGACCCCGCCCTGAGCGGCTACGGCTTCACGTTCACCATCGGCCGGGGCAACGACCTCTGCGTCTCGGCCGCCGAGCAGCGCGCCCTGCCCCTGGTCGGGCGCGACGTCGACGAGATCGTGAACGACCTCGGCGGCCTCTACCGCGAGCTCCAGGGAGATTCGCAGCTCCGCTGGCTCGGGCCGGACAAGGGCGTGATCCATCTCGCGCTCGCCGCCGTGATGAACGCGGTCTGGGACCTCGCCGCCCGCGTCGCCGGGAAGCCGCTCTGGCGGCTCCTGACCGACATGACGCCCGAGCAGCTCGTCGAGGTCGCCGATCTGCGCTACCTCTCCGACGCGCTCACCCGCGACGAGGCGGTGGCGCTCCTGACCGAGCTCGCCCCCACGCGCGGAGAGCGGATCGCCGAGCTCGAGAGCAGCGGCTACCCCTGCTACACGACGAGCGCGGGCTGGCTCGGATACTCCGACGCGAAGCTCCGGCGCCTCTGCCAGGAGGCCGTCGACGCCGGGTACCGCCACATCAAGCTGAAGGTCGGAGCGAACCGCGAGGACGACCACCGCCGCCTCCGGATCGCCCGCGAGGTGATCGGCTGGGACGCCGACCTCATGATCGACGCCAACCAGGTCTGGGACGTCCCCGAGGCCATCGAGTGGGTGAACTCCCTCGCGGAGTTCAAGCCGCTCTGGATCGAGGAGCCGACGAGCCCCGACGACGTGCTCGGTCACGCGGCCGTGCGGCGCGCGGTGAGCCCGATCGGCGTCGCCTCGGGGGAGCACGGCATGAACCGGGTGCTCTTCAAGCAGATGTTCCAGGCGGGTGCGCTCGACTTCTGCCAGCTCGACGCCGCTCGTCTCGGCAGCATCAACGAGATCCTCGCGGTCTACCTGCTGGCCAAGAAGTTCGGGGTCCCGGTCTGCCCTCACGCCGGCGGGGTCGGGCTCTGCGAGCTCGTCCAGCATCTCTCGATCTTCGACTACGTCGCCGTCTCGGGCTCGCTCGAGGGGCGCGTCACGGAGTTCGTCGACCACCTCCACGAGCACTTCGTCGAACCCTGCATCGTCGAGGACGGCGCTTACACGCTGCCGACCGCGCCCGGCTACAGCGCGGAGATGTACGAGGGCTCCGTCGCGGAGTACTCGTTCCCACACGGGTCGTACTGGGTCTCCGCGCGCGAGTCCGACGACGTGGCGGTCGTCGCCGACCGCGAGCGTCTCGCCTCGTCGCGCGTCGCCTGAGGCAGCCGTGGTCGTCGACTCGCACGTGCACGTCTGGGACCTCGAGCGCGTCGACTACGCGTGGCCGAACGACAGCGTGCCGTCGATCTTCCGCTCGTTCGACCTCGACGAGGTGGCCCCGTCGCTCCGGCGCGCGGGGGTCGACTCCGTGGTGCTCGTCCAGGCGGACGACAGCGACGCCGACACCGACGGGATGCTCCGCGCGGCCGACGCCCACCCGGAGGTCCGGGGCGTCGTCGCGTACGTGCCCCTCGATCGACCGCAGGAGGCCCGGGACCGCCTCTCCGCGCTGCGACGCGACCCGCGCGTGGTCGGCGTCCGCACCCTGATCCACGACCGGGCCGACCCCGACTGGATCCTGCGCCCCGAGGTCGACGAGGGGCTCGGCGTCCTCGAGGAGGCCGGTGTGCCCTTCGACTACGTCGCCGTCCTGCCTCGGCACCTGGAGCACCTGCCCGGGATCGGCGAGCGGCACCCCGGGCTGCGCCTCGTCGTCGACCACCTCGCGAAACCGCCGATCGACGATCCGGCGAGCGGGCGCTGGCCGGGGACGCTCTGGCGCGACCTGATGGCGCGGGCGGCCGAGAACCCGCTCGTCTCGGCGAAGGTGTCGGGCCTCTACTCGGCCACCGCGGATCCTGCGGCCTGGTCGACCGATAGCGTGCGCCCCTTCGTCGACGCCGCCCTCGACCTCTTCGGGGCGGACCGCCTGATGTACGGCGGCGACTGGCCGGTGTCGATCACGGCCGGAGGCTACGACCGCTGCTGGGACGCCCTCTCGGCGATCTTCACGACCTGGTCGACGGCCGAGCGGGAGGCCGTCCTCGGCGGCACCGCGAAGCGCTTCTACGCCCTGTCCCGCTGACGGCGCGACGTCCCCGACGTGCGAGAGGGCGGGCCGGAGTCGCCTCCGACCCGCCCTCTCACCGCTCAGTCGAGGTGGTGGTCTGCGGTGAGGCCGATGCGGTGCACCTCGGGCACGACGACGGCCGGCCGGATGCGCACGACCGCGAGCGTGCCGCGCACGGCCTCCGGGATCTCGACGGTCAGGCCGCTGTCGTCGCGCGTGAACGCCGCCTCCCCGGCGCCGAGGACGTCCACGCGGTGGATCTCGCGGGGGAAGAGGCCGGAGGCCGTCCCGAGCGAGGTGATCGTGAGGGTGTCGCCGACCGGGGCGAGGACGGTGGCGAACAGGTCTCCGCGTCCCGTCGTGAAGCGGATGTCCCGCGTGGTGAAGGGCTGGCGCGCCGTGTCCGTGAACGCCCCCTCGACGACGCGCGTCGGGCCCTCGCCCGGGATGGCCCAGGGCCGGGAGCCGTAGATGGCCTCCCCGTTCGTCGAGAGCCAGGCGCCGATCGTCTCGAGCAGCTCCACCTCCGGCTGCGGGATGGTCCCGTCGGCCTTCGGTCCGACGTTGAGCAGGAGGGCTCCGTTCTTGCTGACGATGTCGACGAGGTCGGCGATGAGGTCGTTCGCGCCCTTGTAGTCGTGGTCGTCCACGTAGCTCCAGGAGTTCTTCGAGACCGAGGTGTCGGTCTGCCAGAAGTCGGCGCGGGTCGCGGAGAGCTGACCCCGCTCGATGTCGAAGACGGCCGTGCCCTCGGGGAACGCGTCGAACTTGTAGTTGACGGCCACCGGGCGGTCCCACTCGACCGAGCGGTTGTAGTAGAAGGCGAGGAACTTCCGCAGGTAGGGCGCGAAGGCCGGCTGCTCGATCCACCAGTCGAACCAGATCAGCTGCGGCCGGTACTTGTCGACGAGCTCGCAGGTGCGGACGAGCCAGTCCTCGAGGAACTCGTTCGAGGGCTGCGACTCCTCGCGCTGGGCGGGACCGTAGAAGTCGAGGTAGGCGGGATCGGTCACGTCGGAGTCGAAGGTCGCACCGCCGTTGAAGAAGAACCAGTGCTCGGCGCGGTGCGACGACGCTCCCATCACCATCGACTGGGCGCGGACGGCCGTCGCGAGCTCGCCGACGACGTCGCGCTTCGGGCCCATCTCGGTCGCCTTCCACCGCGTGAAGGAGCAGTCGTACATCGGGAAGCCGTCGTGGTGCTCGGCGACCGGGACGACGAACTGCGCTCCGGCCCGGCGGAACAGGCGCGCCCAGGCGTCGGGGTCGAAGTTCTCGGCGCGGAACTCCGGGATGAAGTCCTTGTAGCCGAACGACGCCTGGTCGCCGTAGGTCTCGCGGTGGTGCTGGAAGGTCGGCTCGTCCTTCTGGTACATGTGGCGCGGGTACCACTCGCTCCCGAAGGCGGGAACCGCGTACGGGCCCCAGTGGATGAAGATGCCGAACTTGCCGTCCTGGTACCACTGCGGGGCCTCGGTCCCGAGCGTCTCCCACGCGTCGTCGTGGGGCCCCTGGGCGATCACCTCCTCGATCAGGGAGAGGTAGTCGCGGTGGTTCTGCGTGTCGAAGGGGGTCATCGTCGATCCTTGTCGAGAAGTGTGGGGGGTGGTCAGATCAATTCTAGGCAAACATCCTATCAATACGGTAACGGTCGGGGTAAATCGGCTCGAAATGTCATTGACACGGCGAATAGAGCCCGAGAGAATAAGAAATCATCTGATCCATTTCAGATTCACCCGTTGCGGGAACCGCTCGAACCTCTGGTCGGGCAGGCCCTGGCGACCTCAATGAGGAGGAAACGTGAAACGCACTCTCGTGGGCCTCGTGGCCGTGGCAGCCCTGGCTCTGCCCCTGTCCGCGTGCAGCTCGTCGTCCAACACCGGAACCGACGCGTCGGGCAACACCGTCGTCAACTGGTCGGTCTGGGCCGGATCCGAGGCGGAGACGGCTGCCTGGCAGCACGTCGCCGATCTCGTCCACCAGCAGGATCCCAAGATCACCGTCAAGCTGCAGACCGCGGCCTGGAACGACTACTGGACCAAGCTGCCCACCCAGCTCGCGGGCTCCAACGCCCCCTGCATCGCCGGCCTTCAGATGGCCCGCGTCCAGCAGTTCGCGAACTACTTCAAGACGCTCGACAGCTCGACGCTGTCGGACGCCAAGATCTCGACGGGCGACTTCGACCCGTCGATCATCTCGGCGCTGCAGGCGAAGGGCGCCCAGAAGGCGATCCCCTACGACCTCGGCCCGTACATGGTCTTCTACAACAAGGACGCCTTCAAGGCGGCCGGCCTGCAGGAGCCGCAGAACGGCTGGAAGATCGACGAGTTCCTCACCGACGCCAAGGCCCTCACCAAGGGCAGCAAGTACGGCTTCGCGGCCAGCAACCAGATCGACGCCCTCAACCAGTGGGGTCCGACGATCGGCGGCGACCAGGCGGCCACGAAGGACGGGGCGCTCAACCTCTCCTCCGCCGGACAGGTCAAGACGCTCGAGTGGTACGCCGGCCTCGTCAGCAAGGAGAAGGTCGCGGCTCAGCTCGCCACCGACTCGAGCGACGGCAGCCAGTTCCTCGGCGGCAACGCGGCCATGTACGTCACCGGGCCGTGGGACATGATCAACGCGAAGGCGCAGGCCAAGTTCGACGTCGGCGTCGTGACGGTCCCAGCGGGCGACAACGGCGTCACGACGGCGGTCGGCGGCTCCGGCTTCGGCATCACCTCGAAGTGCGGCAACGTCGCGGCGGCCGAGAAGGCGCTGTCGATCATCACCGGACCCGACGCGCTCGGCTACCTCGGCGAGCAGGGTCGAGCCTTCCCGGCTCGGACCGCGCAGCAGTCGACCTGGTACAAGGCGGCCGTGCCCGGCGCCGAGGCCACGTTGACGGCGGCCCTGAAGGAGGGCGTCCCGTACCTCTCGACGCCCACCTGGACGCAGGTCGGCCTGAGCTACTCGCAGGGATCGATCTCCGTGATCAACGGCTCCGGTGACGCGAAATCGTTCCTCGACGGGGTCCAGTCCTCGAGCGGTCAGTAGTCCCGCGGGCTCACCCCGGCCACGAAGCCGGGGTGAGCCCGCCTCCCCGCCCCACGAACGATGCAAAGGAGCGTCATGTCCGTCGCGATCAGGCCCGGTTCGACCGAGCTGAGCACGCAAGACTCCGGCAAGCCCCCCGGCCGGGTGAGACGCCGGCGGCGCAGGAGCGACGGGCCGGCGGCAGCGGCCTTCCTCGCGCCGACCCTCGGCGGATTCGCCGTCTTCACGGCGTTCCCCATCGTGGCGTCCGTCCTCGTGGCGTTCACGGTCTGGCCCCTCGCCGGGAGCCCGACCTTCGCGGGAGTCGACAACTTCGTGCAGCTCCTGACGAAGGATCCCGCGTTCATCAAGACCGTGATCAACACGCTGATCTTCGTGGTGGCCTACGTCCCGCTGAACCTGGCTCTCTCGCTCGCGATCGCCGCCTGGATCTCGCCCCGGGTGAAGGGGGCCAACGTCTACCGCGTCCTCCTCTTCATCCCCGTCGTCACCCCGATGGTGGCCAACGCGGCGGTGTGGCAGATCATGCTCATCCCGAACGGCCTGATCGACAGCGTCTGGCAGCAGCTCTTCGGCGTCAGCGCCCCGAACTTCCTCGGGTCGACTCAGACGGCCATGCTCAGCGTCGTCATCATGTCGCTCTGGCAGGGCTTCGGCTACAACCTGCTGATCTTCTCCTCGGCCCTCCAGGCCGTCCCGGAGAGCCTCCTCGACTCGGCGGCGATCGACGGCGCCGGCCCGATCCGGCGCTACTTCAGCATCAAGCTCCCGCTGATGTCGCCGTCGATCTTCTTCGGCGCGACGATGACGCTCATCACGTCCTTCCAGGTGTTCGCGCAGCCCTTCATCCTGACGAACGGCGGTCCGTCGTCGTCGACGACCACCATGGTCATGTACCTCTACCGCTCGGGCTTCCAGTTCTTCAACCTCGGCTACGCGTCGGCCATCGGCGTCCTGCTCTTCGTCATGATCCTGATCATCACGGGCCTGGTCTTCCTCGCCCAGAAACGGTGGGTCCACTATGACTAGTCCCGCGACCACACGCCGACTCGGCGGCCTCGCCGCGAGCGACCGCACCGTCCGCCGCGGATCGGTCTCGCTCAGCGCGATCGCCCGGCGGCAGCGACGGAACGACTGGATCTCGCAGGGTCTCCTGACCCTCTTCGTCATCGTGTTCCTCATCCCGCTCATCTGGATGATCGCGACGTCCCTGAAGCCCGGAGCCGAGGTGTTCTCGTCGCCGCCCTCCCTGATCGGCAGCGAGGTGCGCTGGCAGAACTACGCCGACGTGTGGAGCTACGTCCCGTTCGCGCAGTACATGATCAACGGCGCGATCGTGGCCATCCTCGGAACCGCGCTCGTCGTCGTGGTGTCGGTGATGTCGGCGTACGCGTTCTCCCGACTCCGCTTCCGCGGTCGCGAGGGCATCTTCTTCGTCTTCCTCGGCACGCTGATGGTGCCCCAGGAGGTCGTCGTCATCCCGATGTTCCTCTTCATGACGCAGCTCGGCTGGGTGAACTCGTTCCAGGCGCTCATCGTGCCCTGGGCCTTCACGGCCTTCGGCACCTTCCTCCTGCGGCAGGCGATGCTGACCGTGCCGATGGAGCTCGAGGAGGCCGGGAAGATCGACGGGGCCAGCCACCTCCGGATCCTGCTCGGCATCATCATGCCGGTGGTGCGACCCACCATCGCCGTGCTCGTGGTCTTCACGTTCATCAACTACTGGAACAGCTTCCTGTGGCCGCTCATCGTCGTGAACGACCCGGCCCACACCACGGTGCCCCTCGGCCTCAACGCGTTCCTCGGCCAGGGCGGCAAGCAGTGGCAGCTCATCATGGCCGCGTCGACGATCTCGATGGTGCCCACAGCCGGGCTGGCGATCTTCCTGCAGAAGTACCTGGTGCGCGGCATCTCGCTCTCCAGCGGCCTCGGCGGCAAATGACGCAGGCCCCTCCTCGACGATTCCCCCGCTCCACCTCCGAAAGGACGACCGCTCCATGACCTCCACCCTCGACACCGCTCCGTCGACCGAGACCCGTCCGATCGCGCCCTGGTTCACGCACGACCGGTTCGGCATGTTCATCCACTGGGGGCTCTACGCCCTTCCGGCCCGCCACGAGTGGGTGATGAACTTCGAGAAGACGCCGACCGCCGACTACGAGCGCTACGCGACCTATTTCGAGCCCGACCTCTACGACCCGCGGGCCTGGGCCCGGGCCGCGAAGGACGCCGGCATGAAGTACATGGTGCTCACCACGAAGCACCACGAGGGCTTCTGCCTCTGGGACACCGCGCTGACCGACTACAAGGCGACGAACACCCCGGCGGGGCGCGACCTCGTCCGCGAGTTCGTCGACGCCGTCCGGGCCGAGGGCCTCAAGGTCGGCTTCTACCACTCGCTCCTCGACTGGCACCACCCGGACTTCACCGTCGACGGCCGCCACCCCCGCCGCGACGACTCTCCGGACGAGATCGAGCGGCTCAACACGGGGCGCGACATGGCGAAGTACCGCTCCTACCTCCACGGGCAGATCCGCGAGCTCCTGACCGACTACGGGCAGATCGACTACCTCTTCTACGACTTCTCCTACGCCAACGACCACCACCACCCCGTCTGGGGCGGCAAGGGCCGTGACGACTGGGGCTCCGAGGAGCTGATGGCCCTGACCCGCGAGCTGCAGCCGGGCATCGTCGTCAACGACCGCCTGGAGATCCCCGGCGACATCGTCACGCCGGAGCAGTACCAGCCCTCCGAGCCGATGACGGTCGACGGGGTCGAGGTGCCCTGGGAGGCCTGCCAGACGATCAACGGGTCGTGGGGTTACTTCCGCGACAACCACAACCACAAGTCGCCGGAACTGATGATCCGGATGCTCGTGGACGGCGTCTCGAAGAACGGCAACATGCTCCTCAACGTCGGACCGACCGGCCGCGGCGAGCTCGACCCGGTGGCGCTGGGTGCGCTCGCCGAGTTCGGCGAGTGGATGAAGCGCCACTCCCGGTCGATCTACGGCGCAGGAGCCTCGGCCCACCGTCCGCCCGTCGACGCCCGCTACACGCAGCGCGGCAACCGCCTCTACCTGCACCTCTTCGCGTGGCCGTTCGAGCACGTGCACCTGCCCGGCCTCGCCGGGAAGGTCGCCTACGCGCAGCTGCTCAACGACGCCTCCGAGCTGACCTTCCGCGAGATCGCGCCCGACGTCGCAGCCCTCACCACGGGCGTCGGCGGACAGCCGGCCGGGACGCTCACGCTGTCGCTGCCCGTCGTGCGGCCGGACGTCGCGGTGCCGGTGGTCGAGCTGTTCCTGAAGGACGAGGCGTAGCCGCGGTGGCGACCGGCCGGGCGACCCTAGGCGCCGTTCGTCGGCGCGGGGAGCTCGGCCGGCGTGTCGGACGGGTGCTGCACGATGAAGTCCTCGACCTCGACCAGGTGCACCGCCATGGCGAGACGTGCCCGGTCGGGGTCGCCCGAGGCGATGGCCCGCAGGATGTCGCGGTGCTCGCGGTGCGTGCGCGGCACGACGCCCTGCTCGGTGATGGCACGCCACATCCGGGTGCGGATGGTCCGGTTCGCGAAGGCCTCGATGAGAGCCTCCAGAGCCGGGTTGCCGGAGGCGCGCGCCACGATCCGGTGGAACGCGATGTCGACGTTCATGATCACGTCGTCGCCCGCCGCCGACGGGTCGTCGACGACGTCGTCGATCGAGGCGAGAGCGGCGGTGGCCTCGCGCAGATCCGCGTCGGTGAAACGGAGCGCGGCGCGCGCGGCGGCCTCCGTCTCCAGCACGCGACGGACGGAGGCGAGGTTCTCGCTCTCGTCCGGCGACTGCAGGTCCACGAGGAAGCCGAGCGGCGCGAGGAGCAGCGACGCGTCCAGCGAGGTCACGTAGGTGCCGTCGCCCTGGCGCGTCTCGAGCACACCGAGGACGGCGAGCGCGCGGACACCCTCGCGGAGGGAGCTCCGCGAGACCCCGAGGGCGGGTGGCGAGGTCCTTCTCGACCGGGAGCCGGGATCCTGCGAGCAGTTCGCCCCGGATGATCATCGCCTTGATGTCGTTCACGACGACGTCGGTCTGCGAGCGCGTCGTCCCCGACAGCGAGGGCGCGTCGGCCGCGGCCGGTGCCGGTGGCACTGCGGCGGCGTCGTCGTCGCGCAGGTCCTGATCGTCAGCCATGTCGATACTGTAGCCGCGAACGGCGTTTTCATCAGATGTCTGGTGCGCGGAACCGCTTCCCGCACCTCGAACGAGGAGAAGAGCATGACGGACGACTTCCAGCGGCTGGGCCCGGTCGGCGCGGAGATCCCGGTCTACCGGAACGACGGCACGGCCTACGACCTGCGACCCGTGACGGCCGACATCGATCGCGCCTGGTTCGCCCGGGGCGGCTTCGCCGAGGCCCGTGCGGCCCACGCGGCCGGTCGCCTCCCCGTCCTCGGAGGAGGCGTCGACCCTGCGCGTGGGCGCTCCTCTCGCGCAGCCCGGCAAGATCGTCTGCATCGGCCTGAACTACCGGGACCACGCCGAGGAGACCGGTGCCGCGATCCCCGCAGAGCCGTCGTCTTCATGAAGGATCCGACGACGATCGTCGGACCTTCCGACACCGTCCTCATTCCGCGCGGTTCGACGAAGACCGACTGGGAGGTCGAGCTCGGCATCGTGATCGGCTCCGAGGCGCGCTACCTCGACTCTCCGGCCGACGCCCGCGCCTGCATCGCCGGGTACGTGCTCTCGCACGACGTCTCCGAGCGCGAGTTCCAGCTCGAGCGCGGCGGCAGTGGGACAAGGGCAAGAGCTGCGAGACGTTCAACCCGCTCGGCCCGTTCATCGCCCCCGCCGACGCGGTGGCCGACCCGCAGGCCCTCGGACTGACCCTCAGCGTCAACGGGACGCTCCGGCAGAACGGCTCCACGAGCACGATGATCTTCCCCGTCGACCACCTCGTCTGGTACCTCAGCCAGTTCCTCGTGCTCCACCCCGGCGACCTCGTGAACACCGGCACCCCGGCCGGCGTCGCGCTCGGGCTCCCCGACCACCCCTACCTCCGCGCGGGCGACACCGTCTCCCTCGCGATCGACGGTCTCGGCGAGGCCGTCCAGACCTTCCAGCAGGCGTAGGCGCGACCGCGCACCCGCCGCGTCCGTCCACGCGTCCCCAGAGAGAGCGAGATCGCAGGATGAAGTCCACCGAGTACCAGGGCCTGGTCGCCGCCGTCACCGGGGGAGCGTCCGGGATCGGACGAGCCACCGCGGTCGAACTGGCCTCCCGGGGCGCGACCGTGGCCGTCCTCGATCTCGCCCCCGACGACCTCCCGACGACCTCCCCGAGGGTGTCCACGGCTTCGTCTGCGACGTCACCGACGACGACTCCGTGGCCCGCGCCGTCGCACGGGTGGGGAGGAGCTCGGCGGGCTCGACGTCCTGGTGAACAACGCCGGCATCAGTGCGGTGGGCACCGTCGAGGACAACCCGACGGACGAGTGGACGCGGGTGCTCGACGTGAACGTGGTCGGCATCGCGCGCGTGACGAGGGCGGCCCTCGGGCTCCTGCGCCGGTCGGATCACGCCGCCGTGGTCAACCTCTGCTCCATCGCGGCCTTCAACGGGCTGCCGCAGCGCGCGCTCTACTCGGCGACGAAGGGTGCCGTCTACGGGCTGACGCTCGCCATGGCGACCGACCACGTCCGGGAGGGGATCCGCGTGAACTGCGTCAGCCCCGGCACCGTCGACACCCCCGTTCGTGGCGCGGATGCTGCAGAAGTTCGACGACCCGGTGGCCGAGCGGGCCGCCCTCGACGCGCGGCAGGCCACCGGGCGGATGGTCACGCCGGAGGAGATCGCCTCGGCGATCGCGTACCTCGCCGGGCCGACCTCCGGCTCGACCACGGGCACGTCGCTGCTCGTCGACGGCGGGGTGACGACGCTGCGCGTGCGGCCCCTCTGACCCTCGTGCTCGCGGCGGCGGCGTTCCGGCGTCGCGACCCGTTCCCTCGGGGCGCTAGGGTCGCTCCGTGACGATCTACCTCTCGGCGAACGACTACCCCTGGGGGCTGCTCTGGCTGGGGCTCGCCCTCGCCACGGCGGGTCTCGCCGAGCAGAAGAACCGGTCGCGGTGGACGTGGTTCCTCCTCGGGCTCTTCCTCGGTCCGCTCGCGACCGCGCTCGTCGTCGTCTGGCCGCGCTACGGGGGCGTCCGGTCGCCGAAGCTCGACCTCCTGCGGAGCGCCGCCGATCGTTACCTGCTCGGAGCGGCGATCATGCTCGCCGTCCTGTTCGTCTCGCTGGGAGGCGTGGTGCTCGGCATCGTCGCCGTGACGCAGGCGGGCGGTGCCGACGCCGGTGTCGTCCAGACCGACCCGCCGGCGTGGCTCCTGATCGTCGTCTTCGCGGGTGTCCTCGTGCTCGCGGCGGCGGCGTTCTGGTTCTTCGTCACGCGGCAGAACCGGGCCCGGGCGCTCTCCCGCGTGCTGGACGCCCGTCTCGAACGAGAGTCCTGACCCGGGGGAGCGACGACAGCAGGGCCGCGCCGATGATGACGCTGCCGAACCAGCCCGCGACGGCGCCCGGGATGGGCACGACGAGGCTCGCCCAGAGCAGGACGGCGAGGACACCCAGCACGTACGCCGCTCCGGCCCGCAGATGACGGAGGCGCTTGAGTCCGCTCTCCGCGTCGACGCGGGCCGTCAGCCGCGCGAGGAACACGGCCCCGATCCCCACGCCGAGCCCGGCGACGGCCGCCGCCTCGAGGGCGCCGAGCCCCGCATCCTGCGAGGACGACAGGCTGTACACGCCGTCGAGGATCTCGAAGAGGAGGAAGACGGTCAGCCCGCGCTCGAAGACGACGGTGGCCGCGTGCGCGTGCAGTCGCCACGGAGCTTCCCCGTCGCGCTTCGCCCACGCGGCCACGGCCTTCACCGTCAGGTAGACCACGCCGCCGACCGCGCTCCCGACGGCGACGACGACGCGGTCCGCAGGAGCCGTCAGGGTCGTCACGACACCCGCCCCGACGAGCGCGACCGCGAACGCCGCGACCCTCGGCGCCCGAACCCGCGCCAGGACCGCCTCCAGCCGGCCGAGCCACGGCCGGCGGGCGGCGCGATCGGTGTTGAAGAGGTACTCGGAGAAGACGAGCCAGATGAACACGGCCCCGAATGCGGCGAGGCCGGGCCGGGCCGTCGCGAGGTGGTCCGCGAACGTCGCGGGCTCGAAGACCGCCTCCGCGGCCGCCTCGCCGGGGCTCGCCGTCTGCGTCACCGCGACGGCCGCGGGAGGCAGCAGGAGCCGCATCCCGATCACGCCCGCCACCAGACCGATCGACAGGAACACCTTCTTCGCCGGATGCGCGATGCGCGACGCGATCCCCGCCATCGGGACCGACGAGTCGGCCGCCATCGCGATCTCGAGGAGCGTGAGCGCGAGCAGGACGAAGGCGGCCGCGGGCGACACGACGATCCAGGTGGCGGGCACGGCGATCGCGAGAAGGGCGAGGGGCAGGGCGAGGCTTTCGCGGAGGAGGGTCACGGCGGTCCTCTCGGTGGGGGAAGGCGGCGCGTCGTCGAGCCCTGGGCTCCAGTCGAGCAGGCGAAGGTGGGCGTCTCCTCCGAGCACTCGCGATCGCGGGTTTCACACGGACACGCCGCGCGCGATTGAGCGGGCGTGGAGGTTGAGCGGGCAAGGTGGCCTGATGACTTCCGCCGAAGACACGGGCCCCGCCCAGCAGACCGCACCCGACCGCGACGCCACGCCCCTGGAGCAGGCCATCGCCTCGGGGCAGGCCGGTGACAGCGACATGAACGACGTTCTCGCGCAGTTCGTCAACGCGATCATCATCGTCCCGACGGCGACCGAGGTCGTCACCGACATGAACGAGCTGCAGCCGGTTCTCTTCGACCGCGAGGGCACCCCGATGCTCGCGACCTTCACGCACATCGACCGCATCCCCGAGCAGGTGGGCGAGTTCGCCAAGTACGCCGTCGAGATCCCGGCCGCCGAGCTGGTCCAGGCCATCCCGGAAGACACCGGTCTCGTCGTGAACCCCGGCCACTCGGAGGGGTTCGAGATGCTTCCCCAGGGCGTCCAGCAGCTGTCCGCCGACGTGCGACGGATGATCGAGCAGATGGAGCAGGCGCAGGCCGAGGGGCAGAGCCAGCAGGCCCCGGCAGCGCCGGGCAAGATCGACCCGTCATCGATCCCCAACTTCTGACGCCGACTTCTCCACAGCTCCGAAGTCCGACCCGTGAGAGGCCGGTCGTCCGGCTAAGCTGACACCACAATCGAACATCGGGCCACGAACACAGCGCGGGAGAGCGTACGACCCCACCGGGTCTGCCACCGAAGGAGCAAGCTCCCCGCCAATCTCTCAGGTAGACGTACCGCGCCGTGTTGGCCACTCTGAAAAGCAGGTCGCTTCCGTCGCGCCTCGCCCACGGTGAAAGTCGGCGCTCGCGCCGACGAAGCTCTCAGGCTCATGACAGAGGGGGATTCCTGTTCTAGCGCGTGCCGAGCTCCTGGAGTCCTGAATGTCCGACGATTTCGTCCCTCCCGTCGAGGAGGGCCCGAGCCTCGCTTCAGTCCCCTGCACGACGTGCACGTGGCGGCCGGGGCCAGCTTCACCGACTTCGCCGGGTGGCAGATGCCGGTGCGCTACAGCTCCGACCTGCAGGAGCACCACGCCGTCCGCACCGCTGCCGGCCTCTTCGACCTGTCGCACATGGCCGAGATCGCCGTCGTCGGCCCGGAGGCCGGGGCGTTCCTCGACCACGCGCTCGCGGGCACGCTCTCCACGATCGCCGTCGGTCGGGCCAAGTACTCGCTCCTGCTCGCCGAGGAGGGCGGGATCGTCGACGACCTCGTCGTCTACCGGCTCGACGAGCACGACTTCCTCGTCGTCGCGAACGCGGGCAACCGCCAGGCCGCCTTCGATCTCCTCGCCCAGCGCGCCCACGGTTTCGACGTGACGGTCGACGACGAGAGCGACGACACGGCCCTCATCGCCATCCAGGGTCCCGAGGCGGCCGGCGTCCTCGACGAGTTGATCACCTCCGACCGGCTGGCCCCCGACTCCCCGCTGGCCGAGCTCCGCTACTACCGCGTCCTCCAGGGCACCTTCGACGACGCCCCCGTCCTCATCGCGCGGACGGGCTACACCGGCGAGGACGGCTTCGAGCTCTACCTGGCACCCGACGTCGCCCCCGACCTGTGGCGCGCTCTCGCCGAGGCGGGGGCCCGCGCGGCGTCGTCCCCGCGGGGCTCGCGAGTCGCGACACCCTCCGCCTCGAGGCGGGGATGCCGCTCTACGGCCACGAGCTCGGCCTCGACACGCGGCCCGCGCAGGCAGGCCTCGGCCGCGTCGTCGACAGCACGAAAGCGTCCTTCGCCGGTCGCGACAACGTCGACCCCGCGCCCGGAGCCCCCGTCCTCGTCGGGCTCGCCCTCGAGGGCGCCGGGCGGCGCGCGCGGGCTACCCGGTCGTCACCGCCGACGGCGACGCGTCGGTCGTCGTGGGCGTCGTGACGAGCGGCGCCCTGTCGCCGACGCTCGGTCACCCGTGGCCATGGCGTACGTCGATCCCCGTCACTCCGAGGCCGGTGCGACGCTCGCCGTCGACGTCCGAGGCACCCCGATCCCCGCGACCGTCGTCGCGCTCCCCTTCTACAAGCGCTCCTGAAAGGCGTACCCATGGCCGACCTCACCTCCCTGAAATACACGTCCGAGCACGAGTGGCTCCTCATCGACGGCGACACCGCCACCGTCGGTATCACCGACTACGCGGCCGACAAGCTCGGCGACGTCGTCTACGTCGACCTTCCCGCGGTCGGCTCCGACCTCGAGGCCGGCAAGGTCGTCGGCGAGATCGAGTCGACGAAGTCCGTCGGCGAGCTCTTCGCCCCGGTCCTCGGCACCGTCCTCGAGATCAACGAGGCCGTCGTCGACAGCCCCGACCTCGTCAACGCGTCGCCCTTCGACGACGGCTGGCTCATCAAGATCACCCTCGCGGGCGATCTCCCCGACTTCCTCGACCGCGACGCCTACGTCGCTCTGACCGCCGAATGAGCGGGCTCATCGAGGGGACCGCCGCCGAGGGCTTCGTCGACCGTCACATCGGCACGACGCCGGCCGACCAGGCGACCATGCTCGCCGCCCTCGGGCACGACAGCGTCGACTCCCTGGTGCGCGCCGCCGTGCCCGACAGCATCCGCGCGCAGGTGCTCGAGTCGAGCATCCTGCCGGAGCCGATCGGCGAGCAGGAGGCCCTGGCCGAGCTCCGCACGCTCGCGTCGCGCAACCGCGTCAACCGGTCGTTCCTCGGGCTGGGCTACTACGGCACGGTGACGCCCGCCGTCATCCAGCGGAACGTCCTCGAGAACCCGAGCTGGTACACGGCCTACACGCCCTACCAGCCCGAGATCTCGCAGGGTCGCCTCGAGGCTCTGATCAACTTCCAGACGATGGTCTCCGAGCTCACCGGCCTCACCACGGCGAACGCGTCCATGCTCGACGAGGCGACCGCCGTCGTCGAGGGCATGCTCCTGGCTCGCCGTGCTTCCAAGGCGAAGACGAACACGTTCGTCGTCGACTCCGACGCCCTGCCGCAGACGCGCGCCCTCCTCGCCGGTCGCGCGGCCGCGGTCGGCATCGACCTCGTTGAGCTGCCCCTGGCCGAGACGTCCACCGACGACCTGCCCGACGCGTTCGGGGTCTTCGTGCAGTACCCCGGCGCCTCCGGCCGGGTCTGGAACCCCGCAGCCGTCGTCGAGAGCGTGCACCTCCGGGGCGGGCTCGCGATCGTCGCGGCCGACCTCCTCGCGCTGACCCTCCTCGAGGCGCCCGGCGAGTTCGGGGCCGACGTCGCGGTGGGCACGAGCCAGCGATTCGGCGTGCCCATGGGCTTCGGCGGTCCGCACGCCGGCTACATGGTCGTGCGCACCGGCCTCGAGCGGCAGCTCCCGGGCCGCCTCGTCGGCGTCTCCCAGGACGCCGTGGGCAACCCGGCCTACCGCCTCAGCCTGCAGACCCGCGAGCAGCACATCCGCCGCGAGAAGGCGACGTCGAACATCTGCACGGCGCAGGTGCTCCTGGCCGTCATGGCGTCGATGTACGCGGTCTACCACGGGCCCTGGGGCCTCAAGCACATCGCGTCGCGCGCCCACCAGCACGCGGTCGACCTCGCGGCAGGTGCCGCGGCCGCCGGCATCGAGACGGGCAGCGACGAGTTCTTCGACACGGTCACCCTAAGGGTCGAGGGCCGCGCCGCCGAGATCGTGCTCCGCGCGCACCACCGCGGGTACCTCCTCCTGCAGGTCGACGACCACACCGTGTCGATCTCCACCGACGAGACGACGACGCGCGACGACCTCGCCGTGCTCGGCGACCTCCTCGGCTTCGAGGTGCCCACGGGCTCGCCCTCGCCGCTTCCCGAGTCGCGGCTCCGCACCAGCGACTACCTCACGCACCCTGTCTTCCGCACCCACCGCAGCGAGACCAGCATGATGCGCTACCTCAAGCACCTCGCCGACAAGGATTACGCTCTCGACCGCGGCATGATCCCGCTCGGCAGCTGCACGATGAAGCTCAACGCGGCGACCGAGATGGCCGCCGTGACCTGGCCGGAGTTCGCGAACGTCCACCCGTTCGCGCCCGCCGACGACGTCGCCGGCTACCTCGAGCTGATCGGCCAGCTCGAGGCCTGGCTCGCCGAGGTGACCGGCTATGACACCGTCTCGCTCCAACCGAACGCCGGCAGCCAGGGTGAGCTCGCGGGCCTGCTCGCGATCCGCGGCTACCACCTCGCGAACGGCGACGACCGGCGCACGGTCTGCCTCATCCCGCAGTCGGCTCACGGGACGAACGCGGCCAGCGCGGTCCTCGCCGGGCTGTCCGTGGTGGTCGTGGCCTGCGACGAGCAGGGCAACGTCGACGTCGACGACCTCCGGGCGAAGATCGCCCTCCACGCCGACGACCTCGCGGCGCTCATGATCACCTACCCCTCGACCCACGGCGTCTACGAGCACGACATCCGCGACATCACGGCCGCCGTCCACGAGGCGGGCGGCCAGGTCTACGTCGACGGAGCGAACCTCAACGCGCTGCTCGGCTACGCGCGCTTCGGCGAATTCGGGGGCGACGTGTCGCACCTCAATCTGCACAAGACGTTCTGCATCCCTCACGGCGGCGGCGGCCCGGGCGTGGGTCCCGTCGCGGCGAAGGCGCACCTCGCCCCGTTCCTCCCCGGCCACCCGATGGCGCAGCAGCACGACCGACGCACCGGGGCTCCCGTCGCGGGCGACGGCCAGCGGCTCGCGCACTCGGGCGTGCCGGTGTCGGCCGCGCCGTACGGGTCCCCGAGCATCCTGCCGATCTCGTGGGCCTACGTGCGCATGATGG
Source organism: Frondihabitans sp. 762G35 (assembly GCF_002074055.1). Lineage (NCBI taxonomy): Bacteria > Bacillati > Actinomycetota > Actinomycetes > Micrococcales > Microbacteriaceae > Frondihabitans > Frondihabitans sp. 762G35. The sequence goes on from NZ_CP014619.1 coordinate 830,731, forward strand.
GCTCGCAGGGGCTGACCGAGGCGACCGGGGCGGCAGTCCTCGCGGCGAACTACGTGGCCGTGCGGCTGCGCGACCACTACCCGGTCCTCTACGCGGGCGAGGGTGGGCTCGTGGCTCACGAGTGCATCCTCGACCTCCGTCCTCTCCGCGACGCCACCGGGGTCACCGTCGACGACGTCGCCAAGCGACTCATCGACTACGGCTTCCACGCGCCGACGATGTCGTTCCCCGTCGCGGGAACCCTCATGGTCGAGCCGACAGAGAGCGAAGACCTCGCCGAGATCGACCGGTTCGTCGACGCGATGATCGCCGTCCGCGCCGAGGCCGACCGGGTCGGTGCCGGCGAGTGGTCCGCCGACGAGTCACCGCTCCGCGGGGCTCCGCACACGGCGGAGTCGGTCATCGCGGGGGAGTGGAAAGCCGCCTACTCCCGCGAGGAGGCCGTCTACCCGGTGCGGACCCTCGTCCGTTCCAAGTACTGGCCGCCGGTCCGCCGGATCGACCAGGCCTACGGCGACCGCAACCTCTTCTGCGCCTGCCCGCCCGTGGAGGCGTTCGCCTAGTCGCCGCGGGTCGTCCGCCTGCGCCAGACTCCACAACACGCCGCTCACGTTCGTTCGTGAGCGGCGTGTTGTGGAGTCTCGCCGCGTGCGGGCGCGACGTGGGTTCGGCGAGGCTCCACGTTTGGCGCTTTTCGGGGAAAGTGAGCGGCGTGTTGTGGAGGGTCGCCGGGGCGGCCCGGCGGGGTGCGACTTGGGTAGGGCGAGGCTCCACGTTTGGCGCTTTTCGGGGAAAGTGAGCGGCGTGTTGTGGAGTGTCGCGCGGCGGGGCGGGGCAGGGCGGGCGGGGCGGGCGGCGCGGGCGCGACAGCCGGGACGCGCGACGCCGCACCTAGGCCAGCACGCCGGCCAGAGCCTCCTGCAGCACCGATGCGCTCTGGAAACGGGCCCCGACGACGGCGACGTGCTTCCAGCGCAGGATGCCCGACGCGTCGACCACGAAGACCGAGCGCCGCAGCCCCAGTCCGGGAAGCCCCACGCCGTACCGCTTCACGGCGAGGCCGTGCTCGTCCGCCAGCAGCGGGAACGACAGCCCCTCCTTGCGCGCGAATCGCTCGTGGCTGTCGAGGCCCTGCTTGCTGATGCCCCAGACGGTCGCGCCGAGGGTCTCGAAGCCGGCCAGCTCGGACTGGTACTCGCACAGCTGCGCCGTGCACACGCTCGTCTCGTCGCCGGGGTAGAACGCCAGCACGACGGGGGATCCGTGTTGGGCGGAGAGGCAGAACGAGCGCCGTTCCACGACCCCGTCGACGATCCGGATGCCCGGGAGGCTGAAGTCCGGGGCGATGTCGCCCACCGCTGGGATGCTCATGCTCCGAGAGTACGACCCGCGCGGGCTCGGTGCGCCTGGGTGAATCGTATGAAGGTCGGCGAGTCCCGAGGTCAGTGCATCCCGAACAGCGCCGGGAACGCGTGCGACGCCCACGGGTAGCCGACGAACACGGCGGCGTCCATGAGGAAGTGCGCGATGACGAGCGGCAGGATCCTGCCGTACCGGGTGTAGAGCCAGCCGAAGACGACGCCCATCACGGCGTTGCCGATGAACGCGCCGAAACCCTGGTAGAGGTGGTAGGTGCCCCGCAGCAGCGCCGCGGACAGGATGATCGGCCACGTCTTCCAGCCCAGGTCGCGGAGTCGGGCGAAGAGGTAGGCGACGACGATGACCTCCTCCGTGACGCCCGATCGGAAGGCGGACAGCAGGAGGACCGGCACGGTCCACCAGTGCGCCGCGAGGTTCGTCGGCACGACGTCGACGCTGATGCCGAGCGCCCGACCGGCGAAGTAGAGGCCGAGGCCGGGGATCCCGATGGCCAGGGCGAGCCCCGCTCCGCCGAGGGCATCGCGCCCCGTGCGGGTGAAGTCGACGCCGAGGCGGGACAGGTGAGGGCGGGCGGGCCGCCAGAGGAGGTAGGCCACGAGGGCCACGGGGACGAGGTCGAACCCGTTCTGGAGGATCTGGTAGAGGAGATCGAACAGCTCGCGGCTGGCCAGGGAGGTGTTGAGCGTCGCCTGCTGACTGCCGAGGGCGGTGGGGCGCGTGAGGAGGTCGAGGAGCTGGACCACGGAATACACCGCACTCGCCCCGAGGGAGAGACCGAGGACGATGAGGATCTCCGCCCGGAGTCGCCGCGGCGTCACTCCCGCGGGGAGCGGTTCGGCGAGCGGTAGAGCGGACATCGATCCTCCTGTTCGGGCCATGATCGCAGATCGCGGAGGCGTGGACGCAACCGGATGGTACGGCTCTCGACCGCGGAATCCGCCGGATTCTTGCGTGGAGACGCTGATCGCCGCACAAATGTGACTCGCGCCGCAAGATATGCGCCCTGCGTGTTTCCAAGACGTAACGCTTTCCCCCGCGGTTTGGCGTTTGCCAGCGGTTTACTTATGGTCTTCTTATCCAGAGCGGATCGCCGTGCCTCTGCGCTGCACCGCTGTGCGTCACATTCCATCAGGAGGAACATTCAGTGAAAATCACTGGTAAGCGGATGCGTCCGCTCGTCGGCGCCATTGCCCTCGCGGCAGTCGCGACGTTCGGTCTCGCAGCGTGCACGACGTCAGGCAGCACCGGAACGGAGACCGCCAAGGCGGGCGGCACCGTCACGATTGCTCAGGTGAACGAGGTCACCTCGTTCAACAGCAACACGCCCCAGGGCAACCTGGACACGAACGGCGAGGTCGCGTACATGACGCAGCCTCAGTTCTTCACCCTCGACGACAAGTACAACATCGTCCCCAACACCGATCTCGGTACCTACGAGAAGCTCAGCGACAACCCGCTGAAGGTGAAGTACACCCTCAAGTCGGGTCAGAAGTGGTCCGACGGCACGGCGATGACGGCCGACGACCTCGTCCTCGGCTGGGCGATCGCCTCGACGTACTACGACTCCGAGACGACCAACGACGCGGGCGACGTCACCAAGGGCACGCAGTACTTCGCGACCGCCGGTGGCACGACCTTCATGACGGACAAGCCCACGGTCGGCGACAGTAACCGCAGCATCACCTTCACGTACGACACCCCCTACGTCGACTGGCAGCTCGTCAACCCGATCGGCTTCCCGGCGCACGTCGTCGCGAAGAAGGCCGGCGTCTCGACCTCCGACCTGACGAAGGCGTTCATGGACACCGCGAAGGGCGACGCCGCCAACCCGGCCGCTCCGAACGAGACCCTCGTGAAGGCCTCCAAGTTCGTCAACACGGGCTACGACGCCACGTCGCTCCCCACCGACAAGAGCCTCCTCGTCTCCGGCGGCCCGCTCCAGGTCACGTCCTGGACCCCGAAGCAGTCGATGACCTTCGCGCCGAACCCGGAGTACCAGGGCTCGCACAAGGTGAAGATCGGCAAGCTCGTCATGCGCTTCATCGGTGACGCCAACGCCCAGGTCACGGCCCTCCAGAACAACGAGGTCGACGCGATCCAGCCGCAGGCCTCCGCCGACACGGTGAAGTCGCTCAAGGCCCTCACCGGCACGACCCTCGAGCAGGGCGACCAGGTCGCCTACGACCACCTCGACCTCAACTTCGGGGCGAACGTGTTCAAGGACGAGAACACCCGCAAGGCGTTCCTGCTGACCATCCCGCGCCAGCAGATCCTCGACGCGATCGTCACCCCGATCAACTCGAACGCCAAGGTCCTCGACTCGCAGGTCTTCCTGCCCGGCCAGGACGGCTACACGGACTCGATCGCCGGCAACGGTTCGAGCACCTACAGCAAGGTCGACATCGCCGGGGCCAAGGCTCTCCTGAAGGGCGCGACCCCGACGGTCAAGATCCTCTACAACACCCAGAACCCGAACCGCGTCGACACCTTCCAGGCCATCCAGGCCTCGGCGGCGAAGGCCGGCTTCAAGGTCGTCGACGGCGGCTCGCCCGACTGGAGCTCGCTCCTGTCCGGTGGCAACTACGACGCCTCGATCTTCGGGTGGATCAACCCGGGTGCCGGTAACGCCGCGCTCCCGCAGCTGTTCCAGACGGGCAACCCCGGCAACTACAACAAGTTCGCCGACCCGACGACGAGCGCCCTCGCGGTGAAGACGCAGACGACCCTCGACGCCGACACCCTGAAGACGCAGAAGATCGACATCGACAAGCAGGTCTTCGCGGACGCATACGGTCTGCCCCTGTTCCAGCTGCCCGGCCTCTTCGCCAGCAACAGCACGGTCAAGGGGATCAAGTACTTCGGTGGACAGACGGGAATCGTCTGGAACATCTGGGACTGGACCAAGTAACACCGGTCGCCGGATGATCCATCCGGGCGCCGTCAGCTAGACAACTCAACAGTCCGGGCGTCGGGTTCCTCTTGTGGGCCCGACGCCCGAACTCTGAGTCCGTAGTAACCTCGTCCTGCTCTTCCGTCGGTTTCGTCCCTAGCGCGTCTCGCATCGCAAAGGTCAAGTTCCCCCTTATGGTCAGTTTCATCGTCAGGCGAATTCTCGTCTCGATCCTCGTTCTCCTCGCGGCGTCGTTCATCATGTACGTCCTCGCCGCGAACTCCGGCAACCCGCTTCAGGACTTGCAAGGAAGCAACTCCCCGAACCGGCAGGCGCTCATCGAAGCGCGCATCGCCCAGCAGCACCTCGACGTGATCCCCCCGCTCCGCTGGGTCCTCTGGCTCGGCGGCGTCGCCAAGTGCGTCGTCCCCGTCGGCGGCGGCTGCGACCTCGGCACGACGTTCGCGAACCAGCCCGTCACGGTGCTCCTGCCGAGCGCCATGGTCTCGACTCTCCAGCTCGTGACCCTCGCCTTCATCCTGGCCATCGTGCTCGGCATCGCGCTCGGCATCGTGACCGCCCTGCGCGTCTACAGCGGCTTCGACTACACGATCACGCTGTTCAGCTTCTTCCTCTTCTCGCTGCCGTCCTTCCTCATGGCCGTGCTGCTCAAGTCGTTCGTGGCCCTCGGGTACAACAGCTTCCTGGCGGATCCCCACATCCCGTTGAGCACGCTGATAGTCGTCGGCGTGGTGCTCGGCGTCCTCGTGCAGCTCGCGGTCGGGGGACCGCTGCGGCGTCGCCTCGTCGCGTTCTTCGCCACGGGCATCCTGAGCGCGCTGATCCTGGGGCTCCTCTCCGCGGCGGATTGGTTCACCCACCCGCAGCTGGGGCCGGTGTTCGTCATCCTCTTCACCGCGGCGATCGGCTTCGGCATCGTGTCGCTGCTGGCCGGCATCCACAATCGCCGGGCCATCCTGACGGCGGCGATCAACGTCCTCATCGCGATCATCGCCTACTTCGCGCTCCAGGGGCTCTTCAACATCTCCTCCGTCGGGACCCTGTTGACCCTCGCCATCGTCACGGTCGCGGTCGGGCTCATCAGCGGCTACTTCGTGGGCGGCTACGACCGCGGCCTGATGATGCGGATCGGCGGCCTCACCGCGTTCCTCAGCGCGGGCGTCGTCCTGCTCGACCGCTTCGTGCAGTCGTGGGACAACTACGTCGCCCTCATCGGCGGCCGACCGATCGCGACCGTCGGATCCCAGACCCCGTCGCTCGGCGGCGACGTCTGGATCACGGGCATCGACACCTACACGCACCTCCTGCTGCCGACCATCAGCCTGCTGCTGATCAGTTTCGCGGGCTACACCCGCTACTCGCGGTCCGGCATGCTCGAGGTCCTCGACCAGGACTACGTGCGCACGGCGCGGGCCAAGGGCCTGCCGGAGCGCACCGTCATCGTCCGCCACGCGTTCCGCAACATGCTCATCCCGATCGCCACGCTCATCGCGACCGACATCGGAGCGCTGCTGGGTGGTGCCGTCATCACCGAGACGGTCTTCGCGATCAGCGGCATGGGCGCGCTCTTCAACAGCGGTCTGCAGCGCACCGACGTGAACCCGATCATGGGCTACTTCCTCGTGATCGCGATCACCGCCATCGCCTTCAACTTCCTGGCCGACCTCGCCTACGCGGCGCTCGACCCCCGGGTGCGCGTCCGATGAGCCGCTCGCACCCTCCCCTGACGACGGGTCGCTCGGCGGCCATGAACCGAGAGGTCTTGCGATGAGCACCATCCAGGGCAACCCGCTCGAACCCCAGATCCCCGACGGCGTCCAGGCGGCCGGCGACCTCGACGAGCACCGCGGCGAGAGCCAGGGGCAGATCGTCCTCAAGCGCTTCCTCGCCAACCGCCTCGCCGTGGTCGCGATCATCGTCTACGTCATCGTGATCGTCTTCTCGATCAGCGCGATCGGCCTCGGCCCCATTCCGGGCTGGTGGAAGTACAACTACACGAGCCTCAACCCCCTCCTCAAGGGCGGAGCGCCGACGCTCTCCCTCGTGCCGAAGTTCCTCGGCGGGCAGGGCTTCCAGCTCGGCGAGCACCCGTTCGGCCAGAACAGCATCGGCAAGGACTACTTCGCCCTGACCATGCGTGGGATCCAGAACTCCGTGCTCGTCATGATCGTCATCGGTCTCGTCGCGACGATCCTCGGCATCGTCGTCGGCGCCCTCGCCGGCTACTACCGCGGCTGGATCGACGCCGTCCTGATGCGCATCACCGACGTCTTCATCGTCATCCCGGCCCTCGTCGTCGGCGCGATCGTCGGTCGCTCCACGAGCTCGGTCGGCTTCGGCGCGTTCGGCCTGGCCGTCCTGCTGGGCCTGGTGTCGTGGATGGTCATCGCCCGACTGGTGCGCGCCGAGTTCCTGTCGCTGCGCGAGCGGGAGTTCGTCGAGGCGGCCCGGGTCGCCGGCGCCTCCGACTCGCGGATCATCTTCCGCCACATCCTGCCCAACGCCATCGGCGTGATCATCGTGAGCTCGACGCTCCTGATCGCCTCGGCCATCCTGCTCGAGACGGCGATCAGCTACCTCGGCTACGGCATCAAGTCGCCCGACTCGTCGCTCGGTCTGCTCATCAGTGCGAACCAGTCGGCGTTCCAGACGCGGCCGTGGCTGTTCTGGTGGCCCGCCACGTTCATCGTCCTGCTGGCGCTCTGCGTCAACTTCGTCGGCGACGGCCTCCGCGACGCGTTCGACCCGCGTCAGAAGCGCTTCAGCCTGAAGAAGACGGTCGAGCCGGAGCCGGAGCCGGCGCCCGTGAACCCGACCGGCACGAGGACCGCGTGACCTCCGTCGTCACCGCCGGTCGGCCGTCAGCCGACGTTCAGAGCCACGACGGTGGCCGCGGCCAGCACGACGAGCAGGGCGGCCGGCTGCCACAGCCACTCGACGCGCGCGCGGACCTCGTCGGCGCGGCCGAGTTCGAGGCCGCCCGACTCGCGGAGATGCTCCCAGCGCTCGCGCACGAGTTCGGCCGCCGCGCCCGACTCCGTCGTGAGGAGATCGCCGGGGGCGGCCGTGCCGCCGACCGCGGACCGCGGCGCGACGTCGGTCCGCGCCTGACGCTTCGCGACGGCGGCTCCAGTGCGACCCGGTGCCGGCGCGGCCCAGGCGGCGTACTTGCGGCCCGGCGTGTGCAGCGTCAGGGCGTATTTGGTGTCGACGTGGATCAGCGCTTCCCACGGAACCGTGATGCGGCGCACGAGGTTCTGGAGCACGACACCCTCGTCGACGACGTCGACCCGCGGTCGCCAGAGGGCGATCCAGTCGAGAAGCGCGATCGTCGCTCCGGCCAGCAGCGCCGACAGGAGCGATCCGGGTGCGCCCACGATCGTCGCCACGACCATGAAGACCACGAGGGCCCAAATCAGCACCGCCAGGATGCGATTGAACCTCGACACGAACGAGACGCGGTGGGTGGACGCGAGGGAGTCAGGCATGACTCCATCGTCCCAGACCGCACCTCGGTGATTCGCACGGCGGCCGTCTCCGGCCGAGAAAGGACCGCTGCCTGATGGCCCAGGTCACGACCCCCTCCGACGCTCCCGTTCTCGAGGTCACCGACCTCGACGTCGACTTCGCCGTCGACAACGTGTGGGTTCCCGCCGTGAAGAAGCTCAACTACCGCATCAAGCGGGGCGAGGTCATGGCGCTCGTCGGCGAGTCCGGCTCCGGCAAGAGCGTCAGCTCCATGTCGGTGCTCGACCTCCTGCCGCGGAACAGCCGCGTCAACGGCAGCATCAAGCTCAACGGGCGCGAGATCCGCAACCTCCCCGCCGCCCAGATGCGTCAGATCCGCGGTGGCGACGTCGCGGTGATCTTCCAGGAGCCGATGACGGCTCTCAACCCGGTCTTCACCGTGGGCTTCCAGATCGTCGAGACCCTGCGGATGCACTTCGGCATCTCGCCGCACGAGGCTCGCGACCGCGCCATCGAGCTCCTCCGCCTCGTCGAGCTGCCCGACCCCGAGAAGGCGTTCAACTCCTACCCGCACCAGCTCTCCGGCGGCCAGCGCCAGCGCGCGATGATCGCGCAGTCGATCTCCTGCGACCCGGGCCTCCTGATCGCCGACGAGCCGACCACGGCCCTCGACGTGACGGTCCAGGCGGAGATCCTCGATCTCATCCGGAGCCTCCGCGACCGTCTCGGCAGCGCCGTGCTCCTCATCACCCACGACATGGGCGTCGTCGCCGACCTGGCCGATCACATCGCCGTCATGCGACAGGGCGAGGTCGTCGAGGCCGGTCCGACCCTCCAGATCTTCCGCGACCCGCAGCACGAGTACACCAAGGCGCTTCTCGCCGCGGTGCCGCACCTCGGCCAGGGCGGCGACAGCGACTCCGTCGTCGACATCACGGAGACGCTTGCCGAGACGGTCGAGCAGCAGGACGGCACGCACACCGTGTCCGAGCGCGAGGAGTACGAGAAGCGCGCCGCCGAGCCGACCGGGAAGCCCGTCCTCGAGTTCGACGACGTCGTGATCGAGTACCCGGGCCGCGGTCGCGTCAAGGCGTTCCGCGCGATCGACCACGTGTCGCTGACCGTGCACAAGGGCGAGGTGGTCGGCCTCGTCGGCGAGTCCGGCTCGGGCAAGACGACGCTCGGCCGCGCCGGCATCGGCCTCCTCCCGATCACCGAGGGTCGCCTCGACGTCGTCGGCACCGACCTGTCGAAGTCGACCCGATCGCTCGTCCGCCAGGTGCACAAGAACGCCGGAATCGTCTTCCAGGATCCCTCCTCGTCGCTCAACCCGCGCATGACGATCGGCGAGAGCATCGCCGAGCCGCTCCTGCTCGCGAAGAAGTCCAAGGGCCAGGGGCTCGTCCGCGAGGTCGAGACGCTCCTCGACAGCGTCAAGCTCCCGCGCTCCTACCGCACCCGCTACCCGCACGAGCTCTCGGGCGGCCAGAAGCAGCGCGTCGGCATCGCCCGCGCGCTCGCGCTCCGGCCGGAGCTGCTCATCGCCGACGAGCCGACGTCGGCCCTCGACGTGTCCGTCCAGGCGACCGTGCTCGAGCTCCTCCGCGAGCTGCAGCGCGAGTTCCAGTTCGCGTGCCTCTTCATCACGCACGACCTCGCGGTCATCGACATCCTGGCCGACCGGATCGCCGTGATGCACAAGGGCCGCCTCGCGGAGGTCGGAACGCGCGACGAGATCCTGCGTCGTCCGCAGGATCCCTACACGCAGCGCCTCATCGCGGCCGTCCCGCTGCCCGACCCGGAGGTCCAGCGCGAGCGTCGCGAACTGCGCGCACAGATCCTGGCGGCCGGAGCCGACGAGTAGGGCGCGCGGGGAGCGTCGGCGCCCTCGCCGGGCGACGATCGCAGGAGGCGCCGGGTACGCCCACAGAGGACGCGGGAGAGATCCGGGCGCTCTCCGGGTAGACTCTGGAGGTCGGGGCCATGGCCGCCCCCGCCTCTGCCTTCGTCAGCCGGTCTGACGCATCCCCCCAAACCCCCTCCGCAAAGGACGTACAACTATGGCGACTGCCATCCGCAGTGACCTGCGCAACGTGGCAATCGTTGCCCACGTCGACCACGGCAAGACCACGCTCGTCGACGCGATGCTGAAGCAGACGAACTCCTTCGACGCGCACTTCGACACCGAAGACCGCATGATGGACGGCAACGAGCTCGAGCGCGAGAAGGGCATCACGATCCTCGCGAAGAACACCTCGGTGCTCTACAACGGGTCGCACGCCACCGACGGTCCCATCACGATCAACGTGATCGACACCCCGGGCCACGCCGACTTCGGTGGTGAGGTCGAGCGCGGCCTCTCCATGGTCGACGGCGTCGTCCTCCTCGTCGACGCGTCCGAGGGCCCGCTGCCCCAGACGCGCTTCGTCCTTCGCAAGGCTCTCGCGGCGAAGCTCCCCGTCATCCTGCTGGTCAACAAGACCGACCGCCCCGACGCGCGCATCGACGAGGTCGTCGCCGAGTCGCAGGATCTCCTGCTCGGCCTCGCCTCCGACCTCGCCGACGAGGTGGAGGATCTCGACCTCGACGCCATCCTCGACGTCCCCATCGTCTACGCCTCCGGCCGCGCCGGCGCCGCGTCGACCAACAAGCCCGAGAACGGCTCGCTGCCCGACAACGACGACCTCGAGCCGCTCTTCGACGCGATCCTCAAGCACGTCCCGGCTCCGACCTACGACGACGAGCACCCGCTCCAGGCGCACGTGACCAACCTCGACGCGTCCCCGTTCCTCGGCCGTCTCGCCCTGCTGCGCGTCTTCCACGGCACGCTGAAGAAGGGCCAGACCGTCGCCTGGGTCAAGCACGACGGCACGGTCCAGAACGCCCGCATCACGGAGCTCCTCATCACCAAGGCGCTCAGCCGCTACCCCGCCGAGAGCGCGGGCCCCGGCGACATCGTCGCCGTCGCCGGCTTCGACACCATCACGATCGGCGAGACCCTCTCCGACCCCGACGACGTGCGGCCGCTGCCGACCATCACGGTCGACGACCCCGCCATCTCGATGACGATCGGCACGAACACCTCGCCCATCATCGGGAAGGTCAAGGGCCACAAGCTCACCGCCCGCATGGTGAAGGACCGTCTCGACCGCGAGCTCGTCGGTAACGTCTCGCTCAAGGTCGTCGACATCGGACGCCCCGACGCCTGGGAGGTCCAGGGTCGCGGCGAGCTCGCCCTCGCCATCCTGGTCGAGCAGATGCGCCGCGAGGGCTTCGAGCTCACGGTCGGCAAGCCGCAGGTCGTCACGCGTCGCGTCGACGGCAAACTGCAGGAGCCGTTCGAGCACATGACCATCGATGTGCCCGACGAGTACCTCGGTGCCGTCACGCAGCTCATGGCCGCGCGCAAGGGCCGCATGGAGAACATGGCGAACCACGGCTCCGGCTGGGTCCGCATGGAGTTCATCGTCCCGTCGCGCGGGCTCATCGGCTTCCGCACGCAGTTCCTCACCGACACGCGCGGCACCGGCATCGCCAACGGCATCTCGCACGGCTACGACGCGTGGGCCGGTGAGATCTCGACGCGGACCAACGGCTCGATCATCGCCGACCGCTCGGGTGTCGTCACGCCGTTCGCCATCATCAACCTCCAGGAGCGCATGACCTTCTTCGTGCAGCCGACCGAAGAGGTCTACGAGGGCATGGTCGTGGGCGAGAACTCGCGCGCCGACGACATGGACGTCAACATCACCAAGGAGAAGAAGCTGACGAACATGCGTCAGTCGACCGCCGACAACTTCGAGTCGATGACGCCCTCCAAGGTGCTCTCGCTCGAGGAGGCGCTCGAGTTCGCCGGTGACGACGAGTGCGTCGAGGTCACCCCCGACGCCATCCGCATCCGCAAGGTCGAGCTCGACGCCAGCGCCCGCCAGCGCTCGACGGCCCGCCTCAAGAAGCAGAACGCGTAGCGCTCCCCGCTTCGCCCGCTGAACCCTCGTGTTCGGCCGTCGCGGTGGTCCTAGGACCACCGCCGCGGCCGAACACGAGGGTTCAGTTCGTTGCGGGGCAGGATGCCCGGCTCAGGCGAAGAGCGTCTCGCCGACGTAGCCACCGCTCGTCGCCCCGGGTGGCACGGCCCAGATGCCCGAAGCGACGTGCTGGATGTACTCACCGAGCCGGTCGGACGCCGCGAGGGACGTCTGGATCCGGACGAACTGCTTCTCCGGGTCGCGCTGGTAGGCGAGGAAGAAGAGCCCCGCGTCGAGGCGCCCGAGCGAGTCGTTGCCGTCGACGAAGTTGTAGCCGCGTCGGAGGAGCTGCGCACCGCCGTTGTGGTCGGGGTGGGCGAGAGAGACGTGGGAGGTCTTCGCGATCGCCGGTCCGCCGCCCTGGGCCTTCGCCGCGAAGTCGGGGGCGGTGAACTCCGTGCCCCCGGAGAGCGGTGCACCCTCGCCCTTGTCGCGGCCGATGACGGTCTGCTGCTCACCCAGGGACTGGTGGTCCCAGGTCTCGATGTGCATCCGGATCCTGCGAGCCACGAGGTAGGAGCCGCCGGCCATCCAGGCGGCGCCGTCGGCCTCGTGGGCCCAGACGTGGTCGGCGACGAGAGCGGTGTCCTCGGCCTTGAGGTTGGCCGTGCCGTCCTTCAGGCCGAAGAGGTTGCGGGGTGTCGCCTGGCCGCGCGTCGTCGACGAGGTGCGACCGAACCCGAGCTGCGACCAGCGGAGATCGGCGCGGCCGAACGCGATCCGCGAGAGGTTCCGGATCGCGTGGACGGCGACCTGGGGGTCGTCGCTGCACGCCTGGATGCAGAGGTCGCCGTCGGAGCGCGAGGCGTCGAGCTGGTCGCCCGCGAAGGCCGGCAGGTCGATCAGCTTCGGCGGCCGGCGGGATCGGATGCCGAAGCGATCCGCGCCGTCGGCGTCCTCGAACAGGCTCGGCCCGAAGCCGATCGTGATCGTGAGGCCGGCGGCGGCGAGTCCGAGCGCCTCGCCGGTGTCGTCCGGGGGAGCGTAGAGGGAGCCGCCCACGGCGCCGGAGGGGCTGACCTCCTGGCCGCGGGTCATCCGGGCGGCCGCGTAGCTCCAGTCCCTCAGCAGGTCGACGAGCTCGGCGCGCGTCGTGCCGGCCGAGACGTCGAAGGCCGCGAAGTGCAGGCGGTCCTGCGCGGCCGTGACGATGCCGGACTGGTGCGCGGCGAAGAAGGGGTAGCTCGCGCTCGCTCCCGAGCTGCCGGGGCTCGCGGTGGCCACGGCGCGATCGAGACCGATTCCGAGACCCGCGCCCGCGACTCCTGCCCCCAGGCCGGCCCCGGCGAGGCCGAGGAGGCCGCGACGGGAGAGGCCGGTCCGCGCCGGTGCCGGGGTGGAGTCGTCGTCGTTCGTCGCCATCGTCGACTCAGCCCAGCAGGGCCGCGGCCAGCTTCGAGAGCGGCTCGCTGAGGGCGTTGACCCCGTCCGAAAGGGCCTTCTTGTCGGCGGTGGTGAGCGTCGTGTACGACGGGTAGGAGGTGTCGAGGCTGCCGTAGCCGGCGAGCAGCTTGTCGAGGGCGGCGAACTCGGTGTCGAGCTCGGTGGCGAGCGCGCGGTCCCGGGTCAGCAGGAGGGAGCGGACCCCCTCGTAGGCCACCCGGGCGCCCTCGAGGTTGGCCTGGAAGTCGTAGAGGTCGGTGTGCGACCAGGTCTCCTCCTCGCCGGTGATCTTCGAGGTGGCGACCTCGTCGAGCAGGCCGACGGCCCCGTTCGCGATCGTGTCGAGGCCGACCGTGAACGTCGACGCGGTGACCTCGTCGTAGAGCTGCTTCGTGTTGGTGGTGAGCTGCGCGGCGAGCGCCTTCTTCTCGGCCGCGGTCAGGGCTCCGTAGCCGGAGGCGCCGGGCACGGCCGCGTCCGGCTGCCAGAGGTCCTTCTCGATGCGGTGCCAACCCGTCCACGTCTCGCCGGCGGTCAGGTCGGCGGCGCGGTTGTCGAGCTGCGGATCGAGTTCGCCGAACGACTCGGCGACCGGCTCGATGCGCTCGTAGTGGGCGCGCGTCGTGGCGTACAGGGTCTTGGCGCGCGCGTCGTCGCCGGCGAGCCACGCGTCGAGGAAGGTCGCCGTCGAGGTGACGAGCTGTCCGGTCTGGTCCTTGACGTAGCCGACGTACGACTTCGCGGCCGCATCGACCTGCTGCTTCTCGGAGCCCTCGGCGACGACCTTCGCCCCGGAGTCGGTCACGGTGAAGTCGCTCCGGACGCCCTTGCCGACCAGTCCCGGGATGCAGGCGGTGACGTACTTCCCGGCCGTGAGGCTCGTGGTCAGCGTGCCGCTCGTGCCGGGGCCGATGTTCTCCTTCTCGCTGACGATCCGCAGGCCGTCGGAGGCGAGGACCTCGAACTCCGTGCTGTCGGTGCCCCTGTTGGACACGGTGAAGGTGACCGTGCCGCTCGGGGCCGTGGTGGCGGACAGGGTGCACGTGGAGTCGTCGCCGGTCACGGAGATCGCCTGGGACGTGGCTCCTGCGGTCCCGGCGGGGGTGTTGGCGACGCAGCCGGTGAGGGCGAGGGCGGCCAGGGTGACGCCGGCCGCGAGGCCGAGGGGGCGGAGGGTCATTCGGGGGCTCCTGCGGTGAGGACGGGCTCGTCGGCGCGGACGCCGGTCGAGCTCTGGGGCGAGGCCGGTCGCGCGGGGCGACGGCGGGTGGTCCGGACGAAGAGGGGGAGGACGACGGCGAGGTAGACGAGCCACACCAGCACCTGGAGGACGCTGGGACGCGGGGTGAAGTTGACGAGCCCCTGGAGGAGGGTGCCGTACCAGCTCGTGGGCGGGACGATCGCCGAGAGGTCGAAGGCCGTGACGCTTCCGCCGGGCAGGAACCCGATCTCCTGCAGGTCGCCGACGCCGTAGAGGAGGACCCCGGCCGCCACCACGACCAGGAAGAGTCCCGTGACCGTGAAGAAGCGCGAGAGGTCGAGCCGGACGACGCCGCGGTAGATGCCGATCTCGAGGGCGACGGCCGTCAGGATGCCCAGGATCGCCCCGATCGCAGGGACGCCCGTGCCCCCGGCCGTCGCGACCGTGGCCCAGACGAACAGCGCGGTCTCGATCCCCTCCCGCCCGACCGATAGGAACGCCAGCCCCACGATCGCCCGGGCTCCGCCGAGGAGCGCCCGGTCGAGGCTCGACGTGAGGTCGTGCTTGAGGCTGCCGGCGGTCTTCGCCATCCAGAACACCATGGTCGTGACGAAGCCGACGGCCACGAGGGAGAGCCCGCCTCCGATGGCCTCCTGAGCCTGGAAGCTGAGGCCGTAGGCGCCGAAGGTCAGGACGGCGCCGAGCCCGAGGGAGAGGACCGTCGCGAGGCCGACGCCGAGCCACACGCGGGGGAGGACGTCGCGCCGCGAGACCTTGACGAGGTACGCGATCAGGATGCCCACGACGATGGAGGCCTCGAGGCCTTCTCGAAGACCGATGAGGTAGTTGGCGAGCACGACAGGGCCTTCTCTCCGGGTTCTCGGGGCCGATCGGCCCCGTCGGGTTAGGGGAACCTCATGTTGGTAAGCCTTACCTAACCGAAGAGAACCATAATGTCGCAGCCTCTATCCTGTCCAGTGATGTCTGTCACCTCCGAGCAAACGCTTCCCGCACCCGACGCCGGCAGCGCGTTCGAGCGCGTCCTGGTCGTCCACGCCCACCCCGACGACGAGACGATCGTCACGGGCGCCACCCTCGCGACCCTGGTCGACGCGGGGGCCCGCGTCACCGTGGTGACCTGCACGCGCGGCGAACTCGGCGAGGTGATCCCCGACGACCTCGCGTCCCTCCGGGCCGACCCCGCCGCGCTGGCCGTCCACCGCGAGGGAGAGATCGCACGGGCCATGGCGGCTCTCGGGGTCACCGATCACCGCTTCCTCGGGAGCGCCGGGGCGCGGACCGCCGGCCTTCCCGCTCGGGCCTACGTCGACTCCGGCATGGAGTGGGGTCCCGACGGGAGCCCCGTGCCGGTCGCCGACGTGCATCCTGCCGCCTTCTGCTCCGCCGAGTTCGGCGAGATCGTGTCCGACCTGGCCGCCGTCGTCGCCGACACACGCCCCGACGCGATCGTGAGCTACGACTCCGACGGGGGCTACGGCCACCCCGACCACGTCCGCGTCAACCGGGTCGCGCTGCGGACGGCCCGGCTCGCCGGCATCCCGTTCTTCGCCATCGCCGCGGGCTCGGCCCACCCGGAGGCGCACCGGGCTCCCGGCGACGTCGTCATCGACGGGACCCCCGTCCTCGCCCGCAAGGTCGAGGCCCTCGAGGCGTACCGCTCGCAGGTCACCGTCGTCCCCACGCCCGGTGGCCCCGCCCTGGAGTACCCGCACGGCGCGGTCGAGCCCGTCACGGTCGTCGAGACGTTCCGGTACGTGCCGGTTCCCGTCGTCGACGAGGGTCCCGCCTCGGTGGACCTCCGCGACGCGACCTGGACGAGCAGGATCGTCGTGGGTCTCCTCGCCACAGCCGTCGGCGGCCTCTTCGGAGCGATCGGCACCGTCTCGCACCAGGTCACGGCCGGAGCCTTCCCCTTGGGCATCGTCCTGGCGCTCGCTCTCGTGCTCGCGGCCCTCCTCGGCGCCCGCCTCGTGATCGACACGCGATGGGTCGCCGGTCTGCTGGCCGCCGGCCTCTACGCGGTCATCGTCCTCCTCCTCGGCACCGGAGCCGGCGGATCGGCGCTGATCCCCGCCAACCCGGCCGGCTACGCCTGGACAGTCGGCCCGGCCGTCATCGCGCTTCTCGTGATCGCCTGGCCCCGGATCCGGCGCGACCAGCGCGGTAGGATGAGAACCTCGTCGCAGGATGCCCAGGTCCTGCCCGACACGAAGGAACAAACCAGCCCGTGACGTACGTGATCGCCCTTCCCTGTGTCGACGTGAAAGACCGCGCCTGTATCGACGAGTGCCCGGTCGACTGCATCTACGAGGGTGAACGCTCGCTCTACATCCACCCCGACGAGTGCGTCGACTGCGGTGCCTGCGAGCCGGTCTGCCCCGTCGAGGCGATCTACTACGAAGACGACCTCCCCGACAAGTGGAGCGACTACTACAAGGCCAACGTCGAGTTCTTCGACGAGATCGGGTCGCCCGGAGGGGCCGCCAAGATCGGCGTCATCGCGAGGGACCACCCGGTCATCTCGGTCCTGCCCCCTCAGGCCGCAGCGCACTGACCCCGTGGCGCTGACGCTTCCCGACTTCCCCTGGGACACCCTGGCGGAGGCCGCCGCGACCGCCAGGAGCCACGACGGCGGCATCGTCGACCTCTCCGTCGGCTCGCCCGTCGACCCCACGCCGGAACTCGTCCGCGCCGCCCTCCGCGACGCCACCGACGCTCATGGCTACCCCCAGGTGGCCGGCACACCTGAGTTGCGCCGAGCGATCGCGTCGTGGTTCTCCCGTCGCCGCTCCGTCGACGGGCTGACCGACGCGAACGTCCTGCCGACCATCGGCTCCAAGGAGCTCATCGCCGGCATGGCCCTCTGGCTCGGCCTCGGCCCGGGTGACACCGTCGTCTACCCGCGGAACGCCTACCCGACCTACGCGCTCGGCGCAGCGCTCGTCGGAGCCACCGCCCTGGCCTCCGACGACCCCGACGAGTGGCCCGCCTCGACGCGACTGGTCTGGCTCAACAGCCCGGGGAACCCCGACGGGCGCGTCCTGTCCGTCGAGGAGATGCGCCGCGCCGTCGAGCGGGCCCGAGAGCTCGGGGCCGTGATCGCCGGAGACGAGTGCTACGCCGAGCTGGGCTGGGAGGGCGAGTGGGCGGACACCCCGACGCCGAGCATCCTGCACCCCTCCGTCGTCGGCGACACCCGTCGCGACGTCGTCTCGGTCTACTCCCTGTCGAAGCAGTCGAATCTCGCGGGCTACCGCGCGGGCTTCGTCGCCGGATGCTCGAGGGTCGTCGGAGAGCTGCTCGCCGTCCGCAAACACGCCGGTCTCATGCCTCCGGCCCCCGTCCAGTCGGCGATGGTCGCGGCTCTCGCCGACGACGAGCACGTCCAGGCGCAGAAGGCCGTCTACCGCTCGCGCCGCGATCGGCTCGGGGCGGCCCTCCGAGGAGCCGGCTTCCGCATCGACCGCAGTGAGGCCGGGCTCTATCTCTGGGCCACCCGCGGCGAGGACGCCTGGGCGACGGTCGCGTGGCTGGCCGAGCGGGGCATCCTCGTCGCCCCCGGCACCTTCTACGGCGACGACGGCGCCGAGCACGTGCGGATCGCCCTCACGACGACCGACGAGCGGATCGACGCGGCCGTGGAGCGACTCCGAGGCTGAGCGGGCGCCGTCGCGCTTTCCGACTCACGGGCGGCCCGGCGGCCCGTTTCGCGGGCTCAGGTGTCGGCGAGCCGTCGGAGCCGATTAGGCTGGGGAGGTGACTGACACTGCCAACGACGCCCAGAAGGCCACGCTGCAGTTCCCCGCAGGGCCGCACGGTCCGGGGGGATTGGCCGAGTTCCCCATCCACGCGAGTACGGAGGGGCCGGGGAGCGTCGACATCTCGACGTTCATGAAGCAGACGGGTCTGACGACCCTCGACGCGGGTTTCGCCAACACGGCCGCCACGCGGAGCGCCATCACCTACATCGACGGTGACGAGGGCATCCTGCGCTACCGGGGCTACCCGATCGAGCAGGTGGCCGCGAACTCCACCTACCTCGAGGTCGCCTGGCTCCTCATCTACGGCTCGCTGCCCACACCCGACGAGCTGGCGTCGTTCGACGCGCGCATCCGCCGTCACACGCTCCTCCACGAAGACCTCCGCCGCTTCTTCGACGCGCTCCCCGCGACGGCCCACCCCATGTCGGTGCTCTCGTCGGCCGTCGGAGCGCTCTCGACGTTCTACGAGTCGTCGATGGACGTCCACGACCCGGAGCAGGTCGAGCTGCAGACGGTGCGGCTCCTCGCGAAGCTCCCCGTCATCGCGGCCTACGCCCACAAGAAGAGCCTGGGGCAGGCCTTCCTCTACCCCGACAACAGCCTGTCGTTCGTCGACAACTTCCTGAAGCTCAACTTCGGCACGATGGCGGAGCCGTACGTCGTCAACCCGGTGCTCTCCAAGGCGCTCGAGCGCCTGCTGATCCTGCACGAGGACCACGAGCAGAACGCCTCGACGTCGACGGTCCGCCTCGTGGGCTCCACCGAGGCGAACATGTACTCGTCGATCTCGGCCGGCATCTCGGCGCTCTACGGTCCGCTGCACGGCGGGGCCAACGAGGCCGTTCTGAAGATGCTCGCCGACATCCGCGACTCCGGCCAGGGCGTGGCGCGCTTCGTCGAGCGCGTGAAGAACAAAGAAGAGGGCGTGAAGCTCATGGGCTTCGGCCACCGGGTCTACAAGAACTACGACCCGCGCGCCAAGCTCGTCAAGGAGAGCGCCGACGAGGTGCTCGCCGCCCTCGGGGTGAAAGACGAACTGCTCGACATCGCGCTGGAGCTCGAGCAGATCGCCCTGGCCGACGAGTACTTCATCTCGCGCCGCCTCTACCCGAACGTCGATTTCTACACGGGCATCATCTACAAGGCCATGGGCTTCCCGCCGCGGATGTTCACGGTGCTCTTCGCCATCGGCCGGCTTCCCGGCTGGATCGCGCACTGGCGGGAGATGAACCTCGACAAGGCGACCAAGATCGGCCGCCCCCAGCAGCTCTACATCGGCGAGACCGCCCGCGACTGGCCCGCGCAGGGCTGAGCCGCCCGGTCACCCGCCCGGCCGGGTGGCGCCGGGGCTGGCGCCGCCCGTCGGGCGCAACCCGACGGCCGCGTCAGGCGTGGAGCTGCTCGTTGAGCGTGACGCCGAAGCCCTTGCGCTGAAGCACCTCGACGGCTCCCGTCAGGGAGTTGCGCCGGAAGAGGAGCCCGGGACGCCCCGAGAGCTCGACGGCCTTGACCGTCTGAGGACGCCCGTCGGTGTGCGCCGCCTGGCCCACGAGGACCACCTTCGTGCCCGCCGTGACGTAGAGGCCCGCCTCCACCACGGTGTCGTCGCCGATCGAGATGCCGACGCCGGAGTTGGCGCCGAGGAGAGCCCGCTGGCCGATCTGGACGCGCTGGGTGCCGCCGCCCGAGAGCGTGCCCATGATCGACGCGCCCCCGCCGATGTCGCTGCCGTCGCCGACGACGACGCCCTGCGAGATCCGGCCCTCGACCATCGAGGCGCCGAGCGTGCCCGCGTTGTAGTTGACGAAGCCCTCGTGCATCACGGTCGTGCCCGGAGCGAGGTGCGCGCCCAGACGGACCCGCGACGCATCCGCGATGCGCACGCGCTCCGGGACGACGTAGTCGAGCAGCCGGGGGAACTTGTCGATGCCGCTGACCGCGATGCCGGCGCGCTGCAGCGTCGGTCGGAGCGCGGTGAGGTCGTCGGGGTGCACCGGGCCCGCGGTGGTCCACGCCACGATGGGCAGGGCCCCGAAGACCCCGTCGAGGTTGATGGTGTTGGGCTTGACGAGGAGGTGGCTGAGCAGGTGCAGCCGCAGGTAGGCGTCGGGGGTGGACGCAGGAGCCGCGGCCAGGTCGATCCGGACCGTCACCGGCTCGAGCCGGACCCGACGACGGGCGTCCTCCCCGGAGAGGGCGTCGACGTCGGCCGGCGCGATGTCGGGGTCGCGGTCGTCGGGAAAGGCGCCGAGGTGCGGCTCGCGGAACCAGGTGTCGAGGACGGTGCCGTCCGAGGCGATCGTCGCGAGGCCGTAGCCCCAGGCGTGCGTGGGGGCGTGGGCGGTGTCGTCGAGGCTCATGAGTACGAGGGTATCGGGGTGCGGTCCACCGTCGGATCAGCCTGTGGACAACTCCGGAACCCCCCGAGAAGCCCCGGCTAGGCTGTCGACATGCCAGCTCTCGACGTCACCGCCACCTCGATCGATCTCACCCGTCAGCTCTGCGACATCGCGTCGGTGTCGGGCGACGAGAAGACCGTCGCCGACGAGATCTGGGCGACCCTGTCGGGCCTTCCGCACCTCGATCTCTTCCGTGACGGAGACGCGATCGTGGCGCGGACGAACCTGGGGCGCGACAAGCGCGTGGTCATCGCCGGTCACATCGACACGGTGCCGATCAACGGCAACGTCCCGACCCGCTCCGAGACGATCGACGGCGTCGACTACCTCTGGGGGCGAGGCACGGTCGACATGAAGGCGGGCTGCGCCGTCGCGCTCAAGCTCGCCGTCGAGGTCACCGATCCCGTGGTCGACATCACCTGGGTCTGGTACGACCACGAGGAGGTCTCCGACGCTCTCAACGGGCTCGGCCGTCTCTCGCGACTCCACCCCGAGACCCTCGCGGCCGACTTCGCCATCCTGATGGAGCCGAGCAACTCCAGCGTCGAGGGCGGCTGCAACGGCAACCTCCGCGCCGAGATCCGCACCCGGGGCCTGCGGTCGCACAGCGCCCGCTCCTGGATCGGCGAGAACGCGATCCACAGGGCGGCGCCCATCCTCGACGCGCTGGCCGCCTACGAGCCGCGCTCCGTCGAGGTCGACGGCCTCGTGTACCGCGAGGGACTCAACGCGGTCGGTATCACCGGCGGGGTCGCGGGCAACGTGATCCCCGACGAGTGCATGGTCCACATCAACTACCGCTTCGCCCCCAGCCGGAGCGCCGAGGAGGCCGTCGCCCACATCCAGGAGCTCTTCGGCGACTACGAGGTCGAGATCGTCGACCTGGCCCAGGGGGCCCGTCCGGGTCTCGACGCCCCGCTGGCCCAGCAGTTCCTCGCGGCGGTCGGCGGCGAGGCCAAGCCGAAGTACGGCTGGACCGACGTCGCGCGCTTCGCCGGCCTCGGCATCCCGGCGGTCAACTACGGCCCGGGCGACCCTCAGAAGGCGCACGCCGACGACGAGCGGGTCGCGCTGCACCAGATCACCGACTGCGAGCGCGGACTCCGGGCGTGGCTGACGGCCTGATCACGCGAAGCCCTCCCGAGAACGCCCGGGAGGAGGGCCTCCGCGACACTCTTCCGGCGCGCATCCGACTCGGCTATCGGCTGACGCCCTGGTGGGTGCGCGTGCTCGTCGTCTTCGGGCTCTCCCGGATCGTCAGCACGGTCTTCCTCCTGGGCTTCGCGCGGGTCCAGCAGATGAACCCGTGGACCCTGTCCAGCCCCGACTACGGCTCCTACGCCAAGATCTGGGACGGCACGTGGTACGAGATCGTCGCGCAGAGCGGGTACCCGAGCATCCTGCCGTTCACCGTCGACGGTCACGTCGGGCAGAACGCGTGGGCGTTCCTCCCGCTGTACCCGGCGCTGATCCGCGGGCTCATGGTCCTCACCGGCGCGGCGTTCGCGCCGGTGGCCGTGTTCGTCTCCCTCGTGGCGGCCGCGGGAGCCGCGCTCGTGATCTACCGCCTGCTGAGGCGGTTCCTGCCCGAGGGCTCCTCGCTCTTCGCCATCCTCCTCTTCTGCGTGGCGCCCCTGTCGCCCCTGTACCAGGTGGCGTACGCCGAGTCGCTCTTCCTGCTCCTGCTCGCGACCGCGCTGCTCCTGCTCCTCCAGCGGCGCTACTGGTCGATGCTCGCGGTGATCGCCGTCGCCGCCTTCACCCGGCCCGGTGTGGTCGCCTTCGCCCTGGCCCTCGCTCTCTACGGCGTCGTTCGCTGGGTGCGGCGGGAAGACGAGCCGTTCCCGCGTCGTGAGCGTGTCACCGTCGCCGTGACCGCGGTGGCGTCCGGGCTCCTGGGGTTCGCGTGGCCCGCCATCGCCGCCCTGGCCACGGGGCGCCTGAGCGCCTACACCGACACGGAGCTCTCGTGGCGCGCCGACTACATCGGGTACGGGGAGCTGTTCCCGTTCGCCTCGTGGGTGCAGGGGGCGAACTGGTGGTTCCCGGGCGGATCGGGGCTCCTGTTCCTCGGGGTGACGCTGGTGCTCTTCGCGCTGTTCCTCGTGTCGCCGTGGGTGCGACGGATGCCCGTCGAACTCCGCCTCTGGGTCGTCGCCTACTCCGTCTACCTCCTGGCCGTGTTCTTCCCGCAGTCGAGCACGTTCCGGGTGCTGATGCCCCTCTTCCCCCTGCTGGGTGCGCTCGCCGTTCCACGGTCGAGGCTGTTCCGGGTGGGTCTCGTCCTCGTCTGCGTCGCGGGCCAGTGGATCTGGCTCTATGCCTGCTGGTGGGTGAACGGCGCCGACTGGACTCCACCGTGATCCGGCTGTCGGAGCCCGCGTTTAGGGGTTCGCGAACAAATCACGGATAATAGGAATGAGCATTCCGCGAAAGGGGACAATCATGGCAGCCATGAAGCCGAGGACCGGCGACGGACCAATGGAGGCCGTCAAGGAGGGTCGGCTCATCATCGTTCGAGTTCCGCTCGAGGGTGGAGGGCGCCTCGTGGTGTCAGTCAACGACGACGAAGCCAAGGAGCTTCACGACGCCCTCGCGGGTGTCGTGTCCGCAGCCTCCTGACGTCTCGAAACGCCCCGTCCGTGCACGCTCGTCGTGCCGGGCGGGGCGTTTCGTCTGTCCGGGGGGTACGCCCGTGACGAGACTCCACGACACGCCACTCACGTTCGCCGATAGGTGCACATCGTGGAGTCCCGGCGAGCCGAGACGCCCGATCGCGGCCGACCCGTCAGCGCTTGACGAGCTGCAGGAGCCCGTCTCCGGCCGTCGACAGCGAGCTGATCACCGCGGGCGACGTCGACACCTCCGTGAGAAGCGTGCGGAAACCCGTCGTGACCGGCTCCCGCGCCGCAGGATTCGCGACCCGACCGTTCCAGAGGGCGTGGGCGACGAGGACGACGCCGCCGGTCCGGGCCAGACGGAGCCCGTGCTCGACGTACTCGATGACGCCCTCCGGGTCGGCGTCCACCAGGACGACGTCGTAGGAGTTCTCGTTCATCCGCGGAAGGACATCGGCGGCCCGCCCGGTGATGAGGCGGACGCGGTTCGCGGGGACGCCGGCGAGGGCGAACGTCTCGCGGGCGGCCTGCTGGTGATCGATCTCGACGTCGATGGAGGTCAGCGTGGCCTCCGGCGCTCCCTGCAGGAGCCACAGGCCCGAGACACCGAGGCCCGTCCCGATCTCGATCATGCTCTTGGCCCCGATGAGGGCGGTCGTGACGGCGAGCTGCGCTCCGACGCCGGGAGACACGGTCTCGACCCCGGCTTCGAGGGAGTGCTGGCGGGCGAGACCGATGGCGTCGCTCTCGGTGACCAGTTCTTCGGCGAACTTCCAACTGGACTCTTTGTGTGGCACTCTCACTCCTCGTCGGTCAACTCTAGGGGCAGGATCGGCCCGGAACGGGTTAGTCTTCTCACGTGTTCGAATCCTTCGACAAGCTCTTCGTGGTGGCGATCATCGCCGTGCTCCTCCTGGGGCCGACGAGGCTGCCCGTCTACGCGCAGAAACTCGCCCAGCTTGTGAAGACGGTCCGCGCCATGGCGGACAGCGCCCGGGGCCGCATGCGCGAGGAGATGGGCGACGATTACGTCGACGTCGACTGGCAGAAGCTCGATCCCCGGCAGTACGACCCCCGGCGCATCATCCGAGATGCCCTCCTCGAGGATCCCGCGCCCGCGCTGGCGACCCCGGCCGCGGCCGATGCCGGTGCCGCGACAGCCGGCGCCGTGACGGTCGGCCTCGCGTCGGAGGCGACGGACGCGCCGCGCGTGCCGCTGCGGCTCGCGATCGGTGAGGCGCCCCCGTACGACAACGAGGCCACCTAGAGCGTCCCGCACGCTCCCACCCGAGGAGCGAGCCTGCCGTCGAGCCCTCAGACGGCTCCGTGGAGTGCGGCGACGCGAGACGCCTCGGCGCGGAGCGCGTCGACGACGCGGCGGACCGACGGCCGCTCCGCACGATCCGGCCGCATCAGCACCGAGAGGTGTCTGACGGCCCGGATCCCCTCGACGGGAATGACGACCATGTCGTCGCGCGCCCCCTTGGAGGTGAATCGCGGCAGGACGGCGATCCCGAGGCCCGCGCCGACGAGCGCCTCGGTGATGCGGGTGTCGCTGAAACGCTGCGCGATGCGCGGCGCCGTGCCGGTCAGCCGCTCGATCTCGCGGTAGACCCAGTCGTACGGGTACCCGGCGGGCACCCCGATCCAGGTCTCGCCCTCGAGGTCCGCGAGCGAGAGCCAGGCTCGACCCGCGAGTCGGTGGTCGGCCGGAAGCGCGATGTCGAGAGGCTCCCTCAGCAGCGGCACGGTGGTGAGCCCGCGCCCTCGCCAGCTGCGCGCACCGTCGGGCGAGTGGGCCACGACGACGTCGAAGTCGCCCGTAAGATCGGCGAACTGCAGGGTCGCAGGATCATGGTCCGTCGCGTGCACGACGAGGCCCGGGGTCTCGGCCACGGTCCTGAGGAGCCCGGGGAGGAGCATTTGCCCCGCCGTGGGGAAGATGGCCACGCTGACCTCTCCCTGGGGTGCGACGACGAAGTCGTCCCAGACGGCCTGCGCGCGCTCCAGGGCCACGGCCACATCGGTGGCGGTCTGCGCGAGGACGCGCCCCGACCCGGTGAGGGCGAGCCCGCGTCCCCGGCGCTCGGTGAGGGGCGTCCCCGCTTCGCGCTCCAGGATCTTCAGCTGCTGTGACACGGCGGAGGGGGTGCGGTGCGTGGCCTTCGCCACGGCCGCGACGCTGCCTCGCTCGGCGAGCTCCCGGAGCAGTTCCAGACGTCGAACATCCATGTAGTAAAACTACACGATCACTGAAGAAGCATGAGATTGTTCTTTGCAATGGACAGGCGGATACTGGATATCACAGCCGGTCACCACCGGTTGCGTCATCACCAGCAGAAACAGACACGACCATGATCATCGGATTCGGAATCCTCGCTCTCGCAGCCATCGCCGGCATCGCCGGCACCATCGTCAGCACCGCGCACGACGGCTACCGCCAGGTGCCCACGCGCAGCTTCGACCGCTGACAGCGCGCCGCCCCGGCGGCACCCCCGACCGGCGACCCTCGTCTCGACGAGTGGTCGCCGCCGTGCGTTAAGGCGAGTCGACGGCCCGAGACCCGAGCGGCCCGAGACCCGGGCGGGCCGTCAGCCGACGCTGAGCCCGAGCTTCCGGCCGGCCAACCCGCGGCGCCTCACGGCGAGCTTGCCCGCCAGGGCCTCGATCGCCACGGCCGCCGGGTCGTCCGGGTGTCCGACCACGATCGGGATTCCTGCGTCGCCGCCCTCTCGGAGGCCGATGCTCAGCGGGACGCTCGCGAGCAACTCGACTGGCGACTCCTGCCCGCGTGAGAGCCGGCGCGCCGCCTCGGCGCCGCCGCCGGAACCGAAGAGGTCGAGCACCGACCCGTCGGCCTGGGGAAGACCCGCCATGTTCTCGACGACGCCCAGGAGGCGCTGTCCCGTCTGCCGCGCGACGAGGCCGGAGCGCTCGGCGACATCGGCCGCGGCCGGCTGGGGCGTGGTCACGACGAGGACCTCGGCGTTCGGCAGGAGCTGGCCGACCGAGATCGCGACGTCGCCCGTGCCGGGCGGGAGGTCGAGCAGGAGCACGTCGAGGTCGCCGAAGTAGACGTCGGTGAGGAATTGCTGGATGGTCCGGTGGAGCATCGGGCCACGCCAGGCGACGGCCGTCGAGGTGTCGTCGACGAACATCCCGATGGAGATGACCTTCACGCCGTGGGCGACGGGCGGCAGGATCATGTCGTCCACCTGCGTCGGTTTCACGGCCCGGCCCTCCGCGTCCACGAGCCCCAGGAGCCCCGGGATGGAGAACCCGTAGACGTCGGCGTCGACGATGCCGACGCGCAACCCCCGACCGACGAGAGCCACGGCGAGGTTCGCCGTCACCGTCGACTTGCCCACGCCGCCCTTGCCGCTCGTCACGGCGTAGACGCGCGTGAGGGAGTCGCCGTCGAACGGCATGGTGCGTGCGGCTCGTCCGCCGCGCAGTTTCTCGGTGAGGGCGCTGCGCTCCTCGCGGGTCATCACCGTGACGTCGACGGTGACGCCGGTGACTCCTGCGACCCCCGCGGCGGCCTTGCGCACGTCGCGCTCGATGGTGTCGGCGGCGGGGCAGCCGACGATCGTGAGCTTGACACCGACGGTGGCGTGGCCGGAGGCGTCGACGCGGACGTCGCCGACCATGTCGAGCTCGGTGACGGGTTTCCGGATCTCGGGGTCGATGACGCGGTTCAGAGCGTCGCGGACGAGTGCGGCGACGTCGTCAGCCACGCGTCGACCCCCGGGAGATCGCCCCGTCGCGCGAGGTCGGGCCCGAGGGGTCGCGCCGATCGAGGTCCTCGAGGAGCGAGCGGAGCTCGTCGCGGATGAAGTCCTTCGAGGCCATGTCCTTGATGGCGAGTCGCAGCGCCACCACCTCGCGAGCGAGGTACTCGGTGTCCGCGAGGTTCCGCTCGGCCCGCTGGCGGTCCTGCTCGAACTGGACGCGGTCGCGGTCGTCCTGGCGGTTCTGGGCCAGCAGGATGAGGGGCGCGGCGTACGAGGCCTGCAGGGACAGCACCAGGGTCAGGACCGTGTAGCCGTTCGCCTGAGAGTCGAACCGGACGGCCACGGGCGCGACCGTGTTGTAGGTGATCCAGACGACGCAGAAGAGGGTGAGGGCGATGAGGAAGTACGGCGTCCCCATCCCGCGGGCGATCGCCTCGGTCGCGCGACCGAAGCTGTCGCGACTCGGCCCGGTCCGCCCGGGGAGGACGCGGACGCGGAGGCCCTTGGGGGAGTCGAGACGGACGTCGTTGCGGCTATCGCGTGCCATTGGTCGTCCTCCTTCCGGTGCTGGTCGCGGGGGCTCTTCTGATGCGGGTGCGGGTTCGGCCCAGGGGTTGCTCGGGATCCTGGCTTCGCCAGTCTTCGGGCAGCACGTGGTCGAGGACGTCGTCGATGGTCACCACCCCGACCAGTCGATGGTTGTCGTCGACGACCGGCACGGACACGAGGTTGTACGTCGCCATGACGCGCGTGACCTCGAGCGCCGAGGCACCGACGTTGACCGGTTCGAGCTGCTGGTCGAGCAGGGTGCCCAGCCGCTCGTTGGGCGGGTACCGGAGCATCCGCTGGAAGTGGACCATGCCGAGGAACCGGCCGGTCGGGGGCTCGTAGGGCGGGAGCACGACGCAGACCGCGGCGCCGAGGGCGGGGGCGATCTCGTGTCGCCGGATCATGGCGAGTCCCTCCGCGACCGTCGCGTCGCCCGACACGATGACGGGCTCGGTGGTCATCAGACCGCCGGCCGTGTCGGCGTCGTAGCTGAGGAGCATGCGGACGTCTTCGGCCTCTTCGGGCTCCATGAGGCCCAGGAGCGCCTCTCCGCGCTCCTCCGAGAGCTGGGCGATCAGGTCGGCCGCGTCGTCGGGCTGCATCTGGTCGAGGACGTCCGCCGCGCGGTCGTCCTGAAGGCGGTTCAGGATGGAGACCTGCTCGTCTTCGGGCATCTCCTCGAGGACGTCGGCGAGGCGGTCGTCGCTCAACTCCTCGGCCACCTCGTAGCGGCGCTCGGCGGAGAGATCGAGGAGCGTGTTCGCCAGGTCGGCGGGCAGGAGGTCGGCGTAGGCCGCGATGACGTGCTCGGCGCTCTGGGCCTCGCCCGCGCGAGCGGCGTCCTCGTCGACGTCGCTCCAGGCGGCGAAGATGGTGGCGCCCTTGCCGAAGGGGGAGGGGCTGGTGCGGGGCTTGCGGAGGAAGACCTGGCCGACGACCCATTCGCCGCCGTCGGTCTCCTCGATGGCGACGTCCTCGATCGTGCCGCGAGACGCGTCGTGTCGGAGGGTGACCTTCCGCCCGAGGAGCTCGGCGATCACGCGCACCTCGCCTCCGCGCTGCTCGAAGCGGCGGAGCGTGACGGTGCCGGTCGTGATGATCTGCCCGGATCCGATGCTCGTGACGCGGCCGATGCTCACGAAGACGCGGCGCTTGCCCGGAACCTCGACGACGAAGCCCACCACGCGGGGCGACTCGTCGCGGCGGTAGACCACCAGGACGTCGCGCACTTTGCCGACCCGATCGCCCGCGGGGTCGAAAACGGAGCACCCGGCAAGACGGGCGACGAAGACTCTCGTGGCGCTCACGTGATCAATTTAGCCTGTGCGGCTGACCGGCCGCGACAGCGACGGCGAGCGACGACGGCGAGCGGCGACGGCGAGCGGCGGCTACGACCGGCGGCGGCTGCAGGATCAGCGCCGACCGGCCACCCAGTCCTCGACGTCCGCTGCCGTGCGGGGGATCGCGATCGAGAGGTTCTCGGCACCGTCGGCGGTCACGAGGATGTCGTCCTCGATGCGCACGCCGATGCCGCGGAACTCCTCGGGCACGGTGAGGTCGTCCGGCTGGAAGTAGAGGCCGGGCTCGATCGTGAAGACCATGCCGGGCTCGACGACGCCGTCGAGATAGAGGTCGCGCCGGGCGGCCGCGCAGTCGTGCACGTCGAGACCGAGGTGGTGGCTGGTGCCGTGGACCATGTAGCGGCGGTGGTACTGGCGCTCCGGCTGGATCGACTCCGCGGCCGAGACGGGCAGGAAACCCCACTCGGCCGTCTTCTCGGCGATGACCGCCATGGCCGTCGCGTGGATCTCGCGGAAGCGGATGCCCGGCTTGACGATCGCGAAGGCCGCGTCGGCCGCTTCCAGCACGGCGTCGTAGACGAGTCGCTGCACGTCGCTGAAGCGACCGGAGACGGGCAGGGTGCGGGTGATGTCGGCGGTGTAGAGGCTGTCGAGCTCGATGCCGGCGTCGATCAGGATGAGGTCGCCGGGGGAGACGGTGCCGTCGTTCCTCGTCCAGTGCAGGATGCACGCGTGCTCGCCCGACGCCGCGATGGTGTCGTACCCGACCGCGTTGCCGTCCGCCCGAGCGCGTCGGTTGAACGTGCCCTCCACGAGCCGCTCGCCGCGCGGATGCGCGAGGACCTCGGGGAGGTCCGCGATCACGTCGTCGAAGCCCCGCTGCGTGGCCGCCACGGCGAGACGCATCTCGGCGATCTCGAACGGGTCCTTGACCAGGCGCAGCTCGCTGAGGTCGCGGGTCAGGGTGTCGCTGGCGGCGGCGCGGTCGGCCACGGTGTCGAGGGTCTCCGATCCGGGGCGCTCGTCGACGAGGGCGTCGACGCGCCGGGTGAGGTCGGGGTCGGCGTCGCGCACGAGGAGCGTGTCGGCGTCGGCGACGCCCACCATCGCCTCGAAGTCGGCCAGGTCGCGCGTCTCGAGGCCGAGGTCGGCGCCGACCTGGACGAGCGATGGGCGCGGTCCGATCCAGAACTCCCCGATCTCCGGGTTCGCGTAGAACTCGTCGGAGTCGCGGCCGGCGCTGGCACGGAAGTACAGGGTGGCCTCGTGGCCGTCGGCCGTGGGCTCGAGGACCAGCACCGATCCGGGCACCGTGTCGGAGCCCCATCCGGTCAGGTGCGAGAACGCCGCGTGCGCGCGGAACGGGTAGTCGGTGTCGTTCGATCGGACCTTCGTCTGCCCGGCGGGGACGACGAGGCGCTTGCCCGGGTGGAGGGCGGAGAGACGCGAACGCCGTTCCAGCGCGAAGGCGGACTGCTCCCGCGGCGTCACCGCCTCGTCGGGGCGCTCGGCCCACTGCGTGGAGATGTAGTCCTTGAAGACGTCGGAACCCGGCGTCGTGGAACGGTTGGAGGTGGCGCGGGGAGCCTGCGAATCAGCCATGCCCCCATTATCGCCCCGGAGCCTACGACGTCGGGGTCAGCTGCGCGACGACGGGGCGGTGATCGCTCCCCGCGCCGTCCTCCGACGTGATCACGCGCATCCCGCTGACCCGCCAGTCGACGGTCGCCATCACGTGATCGATCGGGGTCCCGACGAGCGTCGGGACGTTCGTCGGCCAGGTCCCGACCCCCGCGCTACCGGCCGCCTTCGCCGCGTCGCGGCACTTGCCGAGGGCGTCGCTCTTCGAGCCGAGTCCGGCCTGGTGGTCGAGAGTCGAATTGAAGTCGCCGGCCATGATCATGTTCTCGCCCGAGCAGAGCTTCGCCAGGTAGGAGAGGTCGGAGCGCCACTCGGCCATGTAGGCCTTGACGGGCGCGACCGGGTGGACGGCGACGATGACGGGTCCGGTGCCGTCCTCGGGGCGGGCGACGACGGTGGGCAGGATCTTCGTCGTCTCGGCTCCGCTCTCCATCCCGTAGCGGCCCAGCTTCGACGAGACGAGCAGCGACGTCGAGTCGGCGGGGGAGAGCTGGTCGTACGCCAGCGTCAGCACGGTCATCGTGATCCCGGACTTCTTCAAGAGCGCGGCGACCTGGTCGGCCGTCGCCTTGCGGGTCTCCGGCAGGCTGACGATGTCGGCGTGCGTCGACGCGGCCAGCTCGGCGATGGCCGCGGCTCCGGGGGCCCCGCCCTTGGTGTTCCAGGCGAGGACGGTGACGTCGCCGGCGTCTTTAGCGCGGAACTTCGTGCCGCCGAGCCCGCGCTCGACGACCACCCCGCCCGTGACGGCTGCGAACACCACGAGGAGGACGGCGACGGCCGCGAGGAAGCGCCTGAGCGGTCGGATGACGATGCCGGCGAAGAGGAACACGATCGTCAGGACGACGGCCACGGCCGCCAGAGCACCCCGGAAGGCGACCGCCTGCGCCACGACGTACTCGCGCTGGAACCCGAGGCCCTGGGGGTAGACCGCGACGAAGAGCGCCGCCGCGATGGCGAGCAGCAGGAGGAAGGAGACGAGTCGGCGAAGCACGGTGCGACGAGCATAGGGGAGAGCGGGCCACCCGTGCCTGAACGAGTCGTGACGGGCCGGGTCATACGATGGACGAATGACCTCCGGCCCCATCGACCTGCACACGCACAGCAGCGTGTCGGACGGGACCGAGACTCCCGGCGACCTGGTCGCCTCCGCCGTCCGCGCGGGGCTCGGCGTCGTCGCCCTGACCGACCACGACAGCACGACGGGCTGGCAGGAGGCGGCGGCCGCGGTCCGGGGGACGGGCTTGACGTTCGTCCCCGGGATGGAGCTCTCGACCCGGATCGGGCCGATGAGCGTCCACATGCTGGCCTACCTCTTCGATCCGACCTCGCCCTCGCTCGTCCGCGAGACGGAGCGGCTCCGGAGCGACCGGCTCCACCGTGCGGAGCGGATGGTGTCCCGGATCGCCCGCGACTACGACATCACGTGGGACGACGTCCTCGCCCAGGCGACGGTCGGGGCCACGCTCGGCCGCCCGCACATCGCCGACGCCCTCGTCGCCCGGGGGTACGCCCGAGACAGGAGCGCGGCCTTCGCGGGCATCCTGCACTGGCGGAGCGGCTACTACGAACCGCACGAGGCGCCCAGCCCCCTGACGGGCGTGCAGCTCATCCGCGAGGCCGGGGGAGTGCCGGTCCTCGCGCATCCGGCGACCCGCGGTCGGGAGCCGAGCATTCCGCAGACGCACCTGCTCGAGCTGATCGAGGCGGGGCTCGGAGGCGTCGAGGTCCACCACCGCGACAACACGGACCCCGGCAGCGCCCGCCTCGCGGAGATCGCCCGGCGCCACGACCTCATCATGACCGGATCGAGCGACTACCACGGTGCGGGCAAGCCCAACCGGCTCGCGGAGAACTCGACCGCGCCCGACCAGCTCCAGCGGATCGTCGACCAGGCGACCGGGTCCGTGATCGTCGTCGGCTGAGACCTCCCCGGTCGCTCGCCGGAGACGACGATGCGCCCCTCGCCGGGCGGCGGGGGCGCATCGAGACGGACGTCAGGAGTCGCTGGGCTGGGCCTGACCCGCTTCACCGGCGGGACGACGACGGCGGTTGCGGCTGCGCTTCCGCGGAGCGCCGGAGGCGTCGCCCTCGGCGGCGGCACCGACGGCCGGCGCTGCGGCGGCCTCGCGGGGACGCTGGTCGCCCGAGCTCTCGCCGGTTCGGCCCTCTCCCGATCGCGGGCGGTTGCGGTTGCGCGAACCGGTGCTGCCGGTGCCGCCTGCGCTGCGGCCCGCCGGAGCGGTGCTGCGCGCCGGAGCGGCCTCGCGCGACGTCGGCTTGAGGCGTCCGCGCGTGCCCTCGGGGATGTCGAGGTCGGCGAAGAGGTGCGGGCTGGACGAGTACGTCTCGACGGGCTCCGGGATGTTCATCTCGAGAGCCCGGTTGATGAGCGCCCACTTGTGCAGGTCGTCCCAATCGACGAAGGTGACCGCGATGCCGGTCTTGCCCGCGCGGCCGGTGCGGCCGGCGCGGTGCAGGTAGGTGTCGTGGTCGTCCGGCACGGTGTGGTTGATCACGTGCGTGACGTCGTTGACGTCGATGCCGCGGGCGGCGACGTCGGTCGCGATCAGGATGTCCTTCTTGCCCGCCTTGAAGGCGGCCATGGCGCGCTCGCGCTGCTCCTGGTTGAGGTCGCCGTGCACGGCGGCAGCGTTGAAGCCGCGGTCGTTGAGCTCCTCGACGAGCTTGGCGGCGGCGCGCTTCGTCCGCGTGAAGATGACGGTCCGGCCGCGACCCTCGGCCTGCAGAATGCGCGCGATGACCTCGTCTTTGTCGAGGTTGTGCGCTCGGTAGACGACGTGCTTGATGTTCGCCTGTGTGAGACCCTCGTCGGGGTCGGTCGCGCGGATGTGGATCGGCTTCGACATGAAGCGGCGGGCCAGGGCGACGATCGGCCCGGGCATCGTCGCCGAGAAGAGCATCGTGTGGCGGGTCGCCGGCGTCATGGCGAAGATCTTCTCGATGTCGCCGAGGAAGCCGAGGTCGAGCATCTTGTCGGCCTCGTCGAGGACGACCTCGGTGACCTGCTTGATGTCGAGGAGTCGCTGACCGGCGAGGTCGAGGAGGCGGCCCGGCGTTCCGACAACGATCTGCGCGCCGGCCTTGAGCTGCTCGACCTGGCCCTCGTAGGCCTTGCCCCCGTAGATCGACACGACCTTGGTGTCGGGGCGGTTGGCGGTCGCGACCTGGAGGTCCTCCGTCACCTGCACGCAGAGCTCGCGCGTCGGGACGACGACGAGCACCTTGACGCCCGGCGCCGGATGGAGGCCGATCCGCTGGATGATCGGGAGGCCGAAGCCGAAGGTCTTGCCGGTGCCGGTCTTGGCCTGGCCGATGATGTCCTGGCCGGCGAGGGCGAGGGGGATGGTCTGGTTCTGGATCGGGAAGGGTTCGATGATGCCCTTCGCCGCCAGAGCGTCGACCATGTCCTGGTCGATCGAAAGGTCGCTGAATGTCACGTATGGCCCACGTCTCGTGTATAGGGGTAAGCCGCCAGTTTAGCCGCACGGGGCGAACCGACCGCCCTGCCCCTCCCGGCGGGACCCTCTAAGGTGGTGCCGTGCTGTCATGGAGGGCCTTCCGGGCGAGACGATCCGCGCCGAAGAACCCGCGTCCGCGGGTTTCGTCTCGGCCCCTCGTGGTGAGCCGCGTCGAGCTCGGCGACTTCACGCCCGACCTCGACGTCTACCTCGGTCAGGCCGCTTACCTCCAGCTCGCACTCTTCGAATCCCTCGGTCGCGCGGCGAGCATCGCGCCCAGCACGCGCGCCAAGGCCCTCACCGGTCTCATCGCGACCTCGACCCTGGAACGGCACCGAGGGCTCCTGCGCGAGATCGAGCGCTCGGGCGGCGACCCCGCCGACCTGATGCAGCCCCACCGCTCGGTCATCGACGACTTCCAGCGGCGGACGGGCGGCGGCGACTGGTACGAGACGATCCTCGCGACCTACGTCGCGGCCGGCCTCCTCGACGACGTCTTCTCGCGCCTGACGGCGGGTCTTCCGGCCGACTACCGCGACCGCGTCGTCGAGATCCTCGAGAGCGACGCCGAGGTCGACGAGGCCGAGATCGTCGCCGAGCTGTCTCTGGCGATCGGCGCCGATCCGAGACTCGCCTCGCGGCTCGCCCTCTGGGGCAGGAGGCTCGTGGGAGACACCCTCCTCGTCGCGCGCGCCGCCATCTCGGCCTCGCACCAGTCGGCCGACGACGAGCGGTTGGAGCCCGTGTTCACCGAGCTGATCGCCGCTCACACGCGACGGATGGACGCCCTCGGCCTGACCGCCTAGCGGTCGGCGGCGTCCGTCGGGCGGCTAGGCCGTCTCGCCGCGGAGCAGCCGCTCGTAGAGGTCGCGGTCGGCGGCCTCGCGTCGACGGGACGTGATGCGGGCCACGGCGACGGCGGTGAGCCCGGCGACGGCGAGATCGATCACCCAGATCCAGCCCCCACCGGGCGTGAGACCCGCCCAGAGGAGGACCTCCCACACCACGATCGCGGCGCAGGTGGACCAGCCGGCGACCCAGAGCGCCCCGCGGGTCGGCAGACCGGGCAGGGCGAAGTGGGCGATGAGGCCGAGCAGTGCGCCGCCGAGGGCGGCGAACAGGAGCTCCACGACTAGCTGACGAAGCCGACGCGGCCGCGCTCTTCGCTGCCGACCTCGACGTAGGCGACGCCCGCGGTCGGGACGAGGAAGACCTTGCCCTTGGTGTCCTTCAAAGTGAAGTAGGACTTACCGGAGTCGAGGGCGTCGGCGACGACCTTCTCCACCTCGGCCGGCGTCTGAGCCGACTCGAACGAGATCTCACGGGGGCTGTTGGTGATACCGATGCGAATGTCCACGAGGTCGACGATAACCGACTCGACCGCCGACCGCCGACACGTTCACTCACGGCAGAAGAGGGGGGCGCCGCGCTCGATGTCGGAAGCACCCGATAGCGTCGTCGACGTGGCTCAGACAGCATCCTCCCCGTCCTCGCGACCGGGGTTCCTCCCCGTCCCCGGGCGACCCGGTGCGCATCCGGGTGTGCGCGACTCCGACGCCGGCCTCGACCCGTCGCAGCTGCGGGTCCTGGCTCTCGCCGACGGCGAGTGCGCCGCGGTCATCGGTGCTCCGGGTTCCGGCAAGACCGCCGCTCTCGTGGAGTTCGTCGTCGATCGCGTGCACCGCGAGGGATGGGGCCCGTCGTCGATCCTGGCGCTCGCGCCGACCCGGTCGACCGCCACGCGGCTCCGCGACGTCCTGGCGGCTCGTCTCGACGTGCCGACGCCCGGTCCTCTCGCTCGAACCGTCGCCTCGCTGGCCTTCGACGTCGTCGGTCACGCGGCCCGGGTGGCCCTCAGCGGCCCGCCCACCCTCCTCACCGGCGGCGAGCAGGACTCCATCATCCGAGCCCTGCTCGACGGTCACGTCGAGGAGGGCACCGGTCCCGAGTGGCCGGAGAAGCTCGGTCCGTCGGTGCGCGCCCTCCGCGGGTTCCGGACCGAGCTCCGCGAGCTCCTCATGCGGGCGACCGAGCACGGCGTCGACGCCGACGGCCTGCGACGCCTCGGCCGGCAGACCGACCGTCCCGAGTGGGTCGCCGCCGCCGACTTCTCCGACGAGTACCACCGGGTCGTCGACGACCTCGGCTCTCGCGCCCTCGACGCCGCCGAGCTGGTCGACTACGCCGTCGCGGCGCTCGACCGCGGTGAGACGGCCCCCGTGGTCGACGGGCTGCGGGTCGTGGTCGTCGACGACGCCCAGGAGGCGACCGAGTCGACCCTGTCGCTCCTGCGCGCCCTCGTCCGCCGCGGCGTCGCGGTCGTCGCGTTCGGCGACCCCGATCTCGCCACCAACGCGTTCCGCGGGGGCTCGCCCGACGTCCTCGGCCGCCTCGCGCAGCGACTCGGCATCGAAGCCGTCACGACGATCCATCTCGAGAGCGTGCATCGGCACGCTCCCCGCGTGCGCGCGCTCGTGTCGAGCATCACCGATCGCATCGGGACGGCGGGGGCGGGTCGACAGCACGCCGCGCGATCCGACGTCGCCGACGATCCGACGGTACCGCCCCTCTGGCGGATCGAATCCGACACCCCGGCCCACGAGATCGCCGCCGTCGGGCGGGCGCTCCGCGAACACCACCTCTTCTCGGGCGTGCCGTGGTCGCGCATGCTCGTCGTCGTCCGCAACGGTGCCCTGGTGCCGTCCGTCGCGCGATCGCTCCAGGTGCACGAGGTGCCCACGCGCACCCCCGTGGCAGGCCGGGCCGTCCGCGACGAGTACGGCGCGCGCCACCTCCTGCTCGCCGCCTCCGTCGCGACCGGCAGGCAGGAGCTCGCGGCCGACGTCGTCTCCGAGCTGCTCTCCGGCCCGCTCGCCGGCTTCGACGCCCTCTCCCTCCGCCGCCTCCGCCTCGCGATCCGCGCCGAGGAGCTCGCCGCGGGAGGGACGCGGTCGGCCGATGCCCTGCTCGTCGAGGCGCTCTCCGGCCCGGGCCGGTTCGCCACCATCGACTCCCGGTTCGCCGCGCGCGCCGGGCGGTTCGCGACCAGCCTCGACAGCGCCCGCGCGGAGGCGGTCGCCGGCGGGAGCATCGAGGAGGTCCTCTGGGGGCTCTGGGAGCGCAGCGGACTCGCTCGCGACTGGAGCGAGCAGTCCCGCGGCCACGGCATCCTGGCGGCCGAGGCCGACCGGCACCTCGACGGAGTGGTGGCCCTGTTCACGGCGGCCAAGCGGTTCGTCGAGCGGAGCCCGGAGGCCGACGCCCGGTCCTTCCTCGATCAGATGCTCGGCGCCGACGTGCCCGAGGACACCCTCTCGCCGCAGGCCCTGTCCGACTCCGTGCTCGTGACGACGCCGTCCGGAGCCATCGGGCTCGAGGTCGACGTCGTCGCCGTCGTCCGCCTACAGGACGGCATCTGGCCGAACCTCCGCGTCCGCGGCGGTCTGCTCGAGCCGGACGGACTCGTGGAGGCGGCGCAGGAGGCGCAGGAGGTGCTCGGTTCCGACGGAGACACCGTCACCTCCGTCGCCGACTCGGTCGATCGGCGCGCGGGCGTCCTCTCCGACGAGCTGCGCATGTTCGCCCTGGCCACCTCGCGCGCCACCCGGCAGGTGATCCTGTCCGCGACGGTCAACGACGACGAGGCGCCGTCGATGTTCCTCCGGCTCCTCCCGGCCGACCTCCCCGCAGCCGACGTCCGGCCACCGCTGTCGCTCCGCGGCCTGGTCGGCCACCTCCGACACGCCGCCGTCGCCGACCCGTCGGCGACTCGACGCGACGAGGCCGCCTCGGCGCTCGCCCGGCTCGCGACGGAGGAGGTCGCCGGAGCCTCGCCCGACGAGTGGTACGGCCTCCTGGCCCCGTCGACGGAGGAGCCCCTCGTCGACCTCACCGACCCGGAGGCCCGGGTCGCCGTGTCGCCCTCGCAGATCGGCAGCTTCGAGGAGTGCCCGCTGCACTGGTTCATCGACCGCTTCGGCGGCTCCGCCCCGAGTTCCGCGATGGGCCTCGGAACCGTCATCCACGACGCGATGGAGCACGCCGTCGACATCGATCCGGTGTCCCTCTGGGCGAGCGTCGAGGCGCGCTGGGGCGAGCTCGAGTTCGAGTCGGCCTGGATGTCCGAGGCCGAGAGGAAGCGCGCGCGCACCATGACCGACGCCCTCGCCTCCTACCTGCGCGACTTCGTCCAGGCTCAGGGCGAATTGCTCGGGGCCGAGTCGAGCTTCCAGGTCGACGTCGGACAGGCGCTCCTCCGCGGCACCGTCGACCGCGTCGAGGGTCGAGCCGACGGAGCCGTCGTCATCGTCGACCTCAAGACCGGCAAATCCGTCCCCACCGTCGCCGAGGGGGCGACCAACCCGCAGCTCGCCAGCTACCAGCTCGCGCTCGCCGAGGGCGGCCTCGAAGCGGCTCCGAGCGACTCGGCGAGAGGCGGGGCGAAGCTCCTCTTCGTGGCCAAGGGCACCCGGGGCAAGCCCTACTCCGAGCGGTGGCAGGAGGCTTTCGGCGACGACGATCTCGACGCCTTCCGCCAGCGGGTCCGCGGCGACGCGGCAGGGATGGCCGACCGCGTCTTCCTCGCGCGGGTCGA
The DNA here is from genome assembly GCF_002074055.1 of Frondihabitans sp. 762G35. Taxonomy (NCBI): domain Bacteria; kingdom Bacillati; phylum Actinomycetota; class Actinomycetes; order Micrococcales; family Microbacteriaceae; genus Frondihabitans; species Frondihabitans sp. 762G35. Next base: position 869,202 of record NZ_CP014619.1, read on the forward strand.
CGACCACTGCACCGGTCGCTTCGGGGGATCCTGCTCCATCCACGTCGTCGGAGAGGTGACCCAGTGACCGGTATCCGCTATTCGGCGCTCGACGTGGCCGCGCGCCTCGAGCTGCCGCCGCCCACCCTCGAGCAGCAGCGCGTGATCGAGGCGCCGCTCGCGCCCGCCCTCGTCGTCGCGGGCGCCGGGAGCGGGAAGACCGAGACGATGGCGGGCCGGGTCGTCTGGCTCCTGGCGAACGGTCTCGTGACCGTTCCGCAGGTCCTCGGTCTCACCTTCACCCGCAAGGCGGCCGGCGAGCTCGCCAAGCGCATCGAGAAGCGCATCCTGCTGCTCGGCGAGAAGGGCCTCCTCGACACGGAGCTCGACCCGTTCGACGCCCCGACGGTGTCGACCTACAACGCTTTCGCCAACACCATCTTCCGCGACAACGCGCTCCTCGTGGGTCGCGAGAGCGAGTCGCAGGTGCTCGGCGAGGCGTCCGCGTGGCAGCTCGCGCGCTCCCTCGTCGTGGCGAGCTCCGACGAGCGTCTCGCGGGTCTGGGTCGGTCCGTCGACTCGCTCACCGAGGCCGTCATCGCGCTGAGCCACGCCCTCGGCGAGAACGTGGCCGAGGCGTCGCGCGTCGAGACCATGGCCGAGAGGTTCCTCGACCTGGCGTCCCTCCCGTCCGCCAAGGGCTCGTCCTACCTCAGCGTCACGACGGCGACCGCCGCCGTCGCCGCCCTGCCGCCCCTCCTCGACCTCGCCGAGCGGTTCGCGCTCGAGAAGGAGCGCCGCGGCTTCGTGGAGTTCTCCGACCAGGTCGCCCTGGCGCTGCGCGTCTGCGAGACGCAGCCCGGCGTGCTGGAGGAGCACCGGGAGCGGTTCCGCGTCGTCCTGCTCGACGAATACCAAGACACCAGCGTCGTGCAGACGCGACTGCTCGCCCGCCTCTTCGCCGGGACGGGTGTCATGGCCGTCGGCGATCCGCACCAGTCGATCTACGGGTTCCGCGGGGCCAGCGCCGCGAACCTGGGCCGGTTCCCCGACGACTTCGGTGCCGCATCCGGCTCGACGTTCACCCTGTCGACGAGCTGGCGGAACCCGGTCCGGGTGCTCGACGCGGCCAACACGGTGGTCGACGAGCTCTCGCGGGCCTCGAAGGTCGAGGTCGGGCGTCTCCGGCCCCGCGACGGCGCACCCGAGGGAGCAGTCGAGGTCGCGTTCGGCGAGACCCTCGTCGACGAGGCCGACCAGGTCGCGCTCTGGTTCCGCCGCGCGCTGGAGGTCCCCGACGCCGACGGCGAGAAGCGCACCGCCGCTCTCCTCTTCCGCTCGAAGGCGACGCTGCCGGCCTTCGTCGAGGCTTTCACGCGGGCCGGAGTGCCCCATCACGTCCTCGGCGTGGGCGGGCTGCTCCGGCGCCCCGAGATCGTCGACCTGGTGAGCTGCCTTCGGGTCCTGCACGACCCCTCCGCCGGCTCCGAGCTGATCCGGCTGCTCGCCGGCGCGCGGTGGCGCGTGGGCGTCAAAGACATCGCCGTGCTCCGCCGGGTGGCGTCGTGGCTCTTCGCCCACGATCACGCGCAGAAGAAGCTCCCCGACGACGTGACAGATCGTTTCCGGTCATCGGTGTCTCCGGGCGAGCACGGATCGATCGTCGACGCCCTCGACTTCGTCGGCACCGCACCGACCTCGCACACCCAGTTGGAGGGCTTCACCTCCGAGGGCCTCGCCCGGATGCGCCGGCTCGCGCGTCAGCTCGCCTTCCTCCGCAACCGGATCGGGCTCGACCTCGTCGACCTGGTCGCCCTGGTCACGCAGGAGATGCTGCTCGACGTCGAGGTCGCGGCCGCGTCGGGGAGCCTCCACGGAGGCGGCTACCTCCAGGCGTTCGAAGACGAACTCGCCGGCTACGTGGCGACCGACGAATCGGCCAGCCTGGCCGGATTCCTCTCCTGGCTGGCCGCGGCCGAGCGCCGAGACGACCTCGGGCCGCGCTCGGACGCGAGCGAGCGCGGTGTCGTCCAGCTCCTGACGGTCCACGGCTCCAAGGGCCTCGAGTGGCAGATCGTCGGCGTCCCCCGGCTCGTCGAGGGCGAGCTCCCGGGTACCTCGCGCGAGGGGCGGGGCTGGCTCTCCTTCGGTCAGCTCCCGTTCGAGTTCCGCGGCGATGCGGGCGAGCTTCCCGTGCTCCCGTGGCGCGGCGTCGACGACCAGAAGGAATTCGACCAGGGGCTCAAGGTCTTCGAGGCCGAGCTCAAGGAGCGTCACCTGCAGGAGGAGCGCCGTCTCGCCTACGTCGCGATGACCAGGGCGCAGGACGACCTCCTGCTCTCGGGGTCCTTCTGGGCCACGCAGACGAAGCCGCGCAACCCCAGTCCCTACCTCGTGGAGCTGGTCGAAGCGGGGATCGTCCCGCAGGAGGCCCTGCCCGACGCCCCCGACTCCGACGAGAACCCCCTGGCCGAACTCTCCCGGACGCTCACCTGGCCGTTCGACCCGCTGGGCAAGCGCCGCGCGGCCGTGGAGAGCGCCGCCGAGGCCGTGCGCCGGGCTCCCGCCGACGCCGGCCGCTGGACGGGCGACCTCGAGCTCCTGCTCCGCGAGCGTGCGGCCGGGCGGGAGCGGGCCTCCCTCGTCGGGCTGCCGCAGCGCATCCCGGCGTCTCGGTTCAGGGACTTCGTGAACGATCCCGCGGCGGTCGCCCAGGCTCTCCGTCGGCCGCTTCCCGAGCGGCCCTACCGCGCGACGCGGTTGGGGACCCTCTTCCACTCCTGGGTCGAGGAGCGCTACCGACCGACCGGTCGCGGCGAGATGCTCGATGCCGGAGCCTTCGACCTCGACGTCGACCCGGAGGAGGGGCCGCAGCAGCGGGTCGCCGCCGACGCCCCCGTCGACGCCGACGACGCCCGGAGGCTCGCCGACCTCCAGGCGACGTTCGAGAGGTCGGAGTGGGCCGAGAGGGAGCCCGTCGACGTCGAGCTCGAGATCCACCTGCCCCTGGGCACGCGCACCGTCATCTGCAAGATCGACGCCGTCTTCGAGCGCGAGGGCCGGTTCCAGGTCGTCGACTGGAAGACGGGCAAGGCGCCGCGCGATGCCGCCGACCTCGCTCAGAAGCAGCTCCAGCTCGCGCTCTACCGCGAGGCGTACTCGGCCTACCGCGGGATCGACGCGGAATCCATCGACGCCTGCTTCTACTTCGTCGCCGACGACGAGGTGCTCGAACCCGACCGCGTCAGCGACCGCGACGAGCTGGAGCGGCTGTGGGCGGCCGTCGAGAGCGGCTCCGCGGGCCGGCCGGCCTAGCCGGGCTGGCTTCGCCCGGCTGGGTCGGCCTGGCTTGCCGGGTCAGCCCGGCTAGCCGTGCCGCCGCTCGGTCGCCGAGAGGAGGTCCTCCACGCCGTCGAGGTCGAGGGCCTCCGTCGTGCCCACCACGAGCGGGCGCTCGTCGTGGTGCTGCACAGCGTCGACGAGGCGCGACATCATGGCCACGGCGTCGTCGACGACCTGGGTGTTCTTGGTGTGCGTACCGTGCAGCAGGTACCTGGCCAGATCGAGCTCGTGATAGAGCGTGGCCCGGTGCCGGAGCTGGCGATCGCTCGTGCCGCGCGCTGCGCTGTACGCGTCGAAGACGGCGTCGACGCTGTCGGGCGTCGGCGCTCCGAGAACCCAGGCGAGGTCGCGCGCCGGGTCGCCGATCTGGAGATCGTGCCAGCCGAGCAGCCCCGAGATCCGGTCGTCCTCCACCAGGAACGACGACGCCTCGAGCGACCCGTTGATGACCGTGGGCTGGAACTGCCAGAGCAGGGAATCCTGGATGGCGGTCTCCCAGCGCTCCAGCAGCGCCGCGGGCAGGAGCCCCGTGGCGGCCGCCCGGTCGACGACGCTCGCGGAGGAGCGCATCGCCTCGAAGGGAGTGTGGCTCGTGAGACCCGCGTCGGTGACGAAGCTGGTCGGCAGCGAGTGGATCGCGGCGACGGCCGCGCCCACCGACGACGGGAGCCCCGTGCCCGCGAGGACCGCGGAGGCCTCGAGCGGTGCTCCTGCGACGTAGTCGTAGACGATCGCGCGCGTCTGCGCGATGGGGGCCTGGCCCCGGTAGGTGGGGACCTCGAACGAGAGGCGGCCGCGCACTCCGGCACTCAGGGAGCGGATCGCGACGAGGTCGGCGGACTGCTGCGCTTCGGCACGCTGGGTGCGGGGAACGCGGATGACCCACTGCTCACCGGCGGCCCCTGAGAGACGTGCGGAGTCGTAGTCGCCCGCGCCGAGGGAGCCGTGCGGACCGACCGCGCGGACATCGAGGTCGGCTACGGCGGCCGTTGCCAACGCGGCTAGAGTTAGGTGGGTTCTGGCCATGCCCTCAGGGTAGGTCGCTCCAGGCGGCTTCGTGCCGCGCGCCACGCTGTTACCCAAGACGATTGGTGGTCGGATGCCTGCACTTCCGTCCGAAAGGGACGCGCAGTCCTCCTTCACCTCGAAGCTCCCCCTCTCCCGGCACCAGGTCGATCGCGACTACCTCACCCGGGAGCGCGACGACCTCTTCTCCGAGCTGCTGGCCGACGAGGCCACGCGCATCCTGCCCGTCTGGCAGGGTCGCGCGCTGTTCCACACCGAGACCCAGCTCCGGCTGGTGGCACCCGACGAGGTGCCGGCCGAGGCCGAGCTGATCTACCTGGGCCGCTCCGTCGTGTCGGAGGGGCAGGAGCCGGCCGGCACGCCGTTCCTGGCCGCCATCCTCACCGACGAGCAGGCCGAGCAGGTCGCCTCGGCCGACGACTGGGGCAACCTGCGCATGTTCGCCACGGGTCTCAGCGCCCGCGACGCCGGTCTCGCCACCGAGGCCATCGCCGTCGCCAACTGGCACGCCTCCCACCGCTACTCGCCCCGCACCGGGCGTCCGCTCCGTTCCGCCAAGGGCGGCTGGGTTCGGCAGGAGCAGGAGGACGGTCACGAGATCTTCCCGCGCACCGACCCGGCGATCATCGTCGGAGTGACCGACGCCGACGACCGACTCCTGCTCGGCTCGAACGCGATGTGGGACACCAACCGCTACTCGCTCCTCGCCGGCTTCGTGGAGCCGGGGGAGTCGCTCGAGCAGGCCGTCGAGCGTGAGATCTTCGAGGAATCGGGCATCCACGTGACGAATCCGGTCTACCTCGGCTCGCAGCCGTGGCCGTTCCCGGCGTCGCTCATGATCGGCTTCCGCGCGACCGTCGACGCCACGGACCCGGGGAGCCTCACCCCCGACGGCGCGGAGATCGTCGACCTGCGCTGGTTCACCCGCGAGGAACTCGCCTCGGCCGGCGACACCGTCATCCTGCCGGGCCGATCGTCGATCGCGCGCGCGATCATCGAGGACTGGTACGGCGCCGAGCTCGAGGACTGACGTGGAGGCCGCCGATCTCATCGCGGGCCTCGACGATCAGCAGCGCCTCGCCGCCGAGACGCTCCTCGGTCCGGTCTGCCTGCTCGCCGGCGCGGGCACGGGCAAGACCCGGGCGATCACCCACCGCATCGCCTACGGCGTCGCGAGCGGCGTCTACGCTCCCGGCCGCGTGATGGCCCTCACCTTCACCTCGCGGGCCGCCGCCGAGCTCCGCGGGCGACTCCGCGGGCTCGGTGCCGGGGGAGTCTCCGCGCGGACCTTCCACGCCGCCGCGCTCTCGCAGCTGTCGTTCTTCTGGCCACAGACCATGGGCGGCACGATGCCGCGCCTACTCGACAGCAAGGCGAAGCTGCTCGCTCACGCGGCCGAGAGCCTGCGTCTCCGACTCGACACGGCCAGCCTTCGCGATCTGTCGGCCGAGATCGAGTGGCGGAAGGTCTCCCGGTTGACCTACGAGGAGTACGCCGCCGCGCTGCCGCGTCGGAGCCTCCCGCAGAGCGTCTCGCCCGAGCAGGCCCTCGACCTGCATCGCGCGTACGAGGACCTGAAGGACCAGCGGCGGCAGCTCGACTTCGAGGACGTCCTCCTCGCGACGGCCGGGATGCTGGAACTGGAGCCGCGCGTCGCCCAGCAGGTGCGCGAGCAGTACCGCTTCTTCGTGGTCGACGAGTACCAGGACGTCTCGCCCCTCCAGCAGGATCTCCTCGACCTGTGGCTCGGCGACCGGAACGACCTCTGCGTGGTGGGCGACGCGAGCCAGACCATCTACTCGTTCGCCGGCGCGTCGGCCGAGTACCTCCTGGGCTTCGGCACGCGCTACGAGAACGCCACGGTCCTCCGCCTCGAGCAGAACTACCGCTCGGCCACCCCGATCGTCGAGACGGCGAACGAGCTGATGCGCGGGCGACCGGGGGCCCTGCACCTGCACCCGGCCACGGCCGCCCCCGGGCCCCGACCCCGCGTCGTCGACCACCACACGGACTCGTCGGAGGCGCGGGCCGTCGCGGAGAGCATCGCCGAGGAGATCCGACAGGGGGCCGCCCCCGAGAGCATCGCGGTGCTCTTCCGCGTCAACGTCCAGGCGGCGCTTCTCGAGCGCGCCCTCGAGGACGTCGGAGTGTCGACCCGCCTGCACGGCTCGACCCGCTTCTTCGACCTCCGCGAGGTGAAGCAGGCGCTGATGATGCTCAAGGGAGCCGCCGTCAGCATCGTGGGCGAACCCCTCTTCAAGTCGGTCAGCGACGTCCTGCGCTCGCTGGGCTGGACGCAGGAGCCGCCGGAGCAGCGCGGTGCGGTCCGGGAGAAGTGGGAGTCGCTCAACGCCCTGATGAGCCTGGCCGAGGCGGCGGGACCCGAGACGACCCTCCGAGCCTTCGTCGAGGAGCTCTTCGCGCGCCAGGCCGGTCAACACGAACCGACCATGTCGGCCGTGACCCTCGCCACCCTCCACTCGGCGAAGGGCCTCGAGTGGCGGAGCGTCTACATCGTCGGGCTCAGCGAGGGGCTGATGCCCATCAGCTACGCGCAGACCTTCGAGGCGGTCGACGAGGAGCGGCGACTGCTCTACGTCGGGATCACGCGAGCGCGAGAACATCTTCAGCTCTCCTGGAGCCACGCGGGACAGGGTCGCGGAGGCTCGGACCGGCGACCCAGCCGGTTCCTGGAAGAGCTGCGCATCCGCACGAGGGATGCGGTCGGCTCACCGTCGAGGTGACGCGTCCCGTCTCGTGGTCGACGGTGTCGATCACGGCGTCGCGGACGGGGTCGCCGGGCGGGTCGAGCAGCCGGTCGCGGATGCGCCGGGCGGCCCGCGCGGCGACGTCGGCGACGACGACGGGCCCCTCGACGGTCGGCCTCCGCCCCCAGAGCTGACCCGCGATCACGCCCCAGCCGGGATCGACCTCCGAGCGGTGGAGGTCGAGGCAGTGCGCGCAGGCCGTCGCCCCGGGAACGACGACGGGCCCCACGCGCGTCGACCGATCTCCCATCACGACGCAGAGGTGGGGGACGTCCCGTCGGAGCCAGGCCCCGGTCACCTGCGGATCGTGGACGTGGTGGGAGACCGCGACGCCGAGGACGGGTGGGGGACGGACGGCCACCGACTCCGCGTCGACCCGCTCGGGGGAGAGTCCGCAGCCGACGAGCATCGCCACGATCGCGTCGAGGAGCGGCGAGGAGCCCGTGACGGCGATGCGGGAGGCGGCCGGCGGCTCCTGCGAGACGAGAGCGGGAGCGACGGCGTCGACGAGCGTGGACGCCTCCTCCTCGCTGCAGCGCGCGCGGTCGGCGAGCACGCCCAGACCGGCCCTGCCGTGGCCCGACGCGATCGCGGCCACGAGTCGCTCCTGGGTCGCGGAAAGGCCCGAGAGGACGACGACGGCCCGGTCGACGCCGATCTGCAGCGTGTGCGGATCGCGCCAGACGAGGGGGAGACGGGGATCGAAACGGATGTCCATGCCCCGAGGATGCCGGAGACCGGACGGAGCCCGCAGAAGTTGTCCACAGGCTCCTGCGGTGTCAGTGCTCGGGCTCCTCGGCCGTGCCGTCGTCGGCCTCGCGGGGTCGGTCGTCGCCGACGTCGTTCAGGAGGTCCTCGATGGCACGGTCGACGTCGTCGAGCGCGGGTTCCGTCGACGTGAGGCGGGCGACGAGGGCCTTCGGGTCGTCGATGTCGTCGCTGCCGGGGACGATGTCGGGGTGGGCCCAGAGCGCATCGCGGGCCTCGGCTCCGACGGCCTCGGTGATCGTCTGCCACATCGCGGCGGCCTCGCGGAGGCGCCGAGGGCGCAGCTCGAGGCCGACGAGCGTGGCGAACGCCGACTCGGCGGGGCCTCCTGCCGCGCGACGACGGCGGACCATCTCGGCGATGGCGGTCGACTTGGGGAGGCGCGCTGTCGCCTGCGCGGTGACCACGTCGACCCAGCCCTCGATGAGGGCGAGGGTCGTCTCGAGACGGCCGAGCGCGGCGAGCTGCTCGTCGGTCTTCGGCGGGATGAGGGCACCGCTGGCCATGGCCTCGCGGAGCTGGTCCGGGTTCGCGGGGTCGAAGTCGACCGCGAGCTCCTCGAGCCTCGACGTGTCGATCGAGATGCCCTGGGCGAACTCGCGGATCGAGGAGATGAGGTGGAGTCGCAGCCATCGGGCGTGCCGGAAGAGGCGGGCGTGGGCGAGCTCGCGCACGGCGAGGTAGAGCTGGACCTGGTCGGCCTCGACGTCGAGCCCCTCGCCGAACGCGGCGACGTTCTGGGGGATGAGGGCCGCCTGCTGGTCGTCGAGCAGGGGGATGCCCACGTCGCCGCCCGAGACGACCTCGGTCGAGAGCTGGCCGACGACCTGGCCGAGCTGCATGGCGAACAGGGCGCCTCCGACGCTGCGCATGACCTGGCTGGCGCCCTTGAGCATGTCGCGCATCTCCTCGGGAGCCTGCTCGCCCAGGACGCCGGTCAGGGAGTCGGCGATGGAGTCGGCGACCGGCTCCGCGAGCTGGCTCCACACGGGCATGGAGGCGGTGGCCCACTCGGCGCGCGTCATCAGACGGGGCTCGACGGTCAGCTCCGCCACGAACGTGACGTCGTCGAGCCAGAGGGCCGCCACGTGGAACGCCTGCTCCAGCGAGCTCACCTGGGCGGGCTGCGTCGCGACGGCGGACTGGCTCGCGATACCGGTGGCCTGCTCGGTGGCGAGCGACCAGTCGATGCCCTCTCCCGATCGGTTGACGGCCGCCTGGAGCTGGCTCATCAGACGGGCCATGAACGCCGGGTCGTTCGGCAGGCCGGCCGCGCCGACGAGCTTCGACGGATCGATCTCGGAGTCGCCCGAGAGGAACTGCCGCAGCATGTCGCGGAACTCGTCTTCCGGGCCGGGCTGCGAATCATCAGACATGGCAACTACGCTAGCCGGTGGCCACTCGAACAGTCTGGGTTTCCACCGCTTCTCGGGGCTCGGCCACTGCGCCCACGGCGAACACGCCCCGTTGCGACCGCTCCAGCCCATCGAAGGAAGAACCGAGTTGGCCTATTTCGCCGCCCCCGAGGCTCCGGAACCCGCCCCCGTCCGGCGTCGAGGACGCCTCGGTCTGGGCTTGATCGGAGTCGCCCTCGTCCTGGGCGTCGTGCTGTCGCTGCTCCCCGCGCCGTACCTCATCGAGCAGCCGGGGCCGGTCTTCAACACCCTCGGCTCGAACGACTTCGACGGCAAGCCCACGCCGCTCATCACGGTCGACGGCCACGAGACCTATCCCACGACGGGAACGCTCGATCTCCTGACCGTCAGCGTCGTCGGAAACCAGACCCAGAGGCCGAGCTGGGCAGAGATCGTCGGCGCCTGGTTCGATCCCAGCAAGGCCGTCATCCCGGTCGAGGCGATCTACCCCACGGGTGTCTCGAACAAGCAGGTCGACCAGCAGAACACCCTCGACATGCAGCAGAGCCAGAAGTCCGCGATCACCGCGGCGCTCGCCCACGAGGGCTACGACGTCGGCACCGACATCGCGGTCAGTGCGGTCGAGAAGGGGAGCCCCGCCGACGGCAAGCTCGAGAAGGGCGACCAGATCGTCAGCATCAACGGGACGAAGCTGACGCAGAACAGCGATGTCGATTCCCTGCGGGCGATCATCGCCGACAACGGCGCCGCACCCGCGACCGTGGTCGTCGATCGTGCCGCGTCCGGCGGCGGCGCCTCGACGCTCGTCACGGAGCGGATCACCCCGGTGGAGCAGCAGGGCACCTTCCTCCTCGGCATCGGAGCGACCGTCGACTACTCGTTCCCCTTCACGGTGACCCTCAAACTCGCCGACGTGGGCGGTCCGAGCGCGGGCATGATGTTCGCGCTCGGTGTCATCGACAAGACGACGCCCGGTTCGCTCAACGGCGGCAAGCGCGTGGCCGGCACCGGAACCATCTCGGCCGACGGCGCCGTCGGGGCCATCGGCGGCATCCGCCAGAAGATGTACGGCGCGCGAGCGGCAGGAGCGACGGTGTTCCTGGCACCGTCGGCCAACTGCGACGAGGTCACCGGTCACGTCCCCGCCGGCCTCGACGTCTACGCGGTGAGCACTCTCGACCAGTCGGTGACGGCGCTCGAGACGATTTCGGCCAAGGGCGACACCGGCAAGCTGCCGACCTGCCCGGCGGGCTGACGTCCACCCGCTCCAGGGCTTATCCACAGCCTCGAGGAACCCGGGCTCGGCGTGGAGGTTGGCCCCATAGGATGGCCGTTCAACCTCTCCACCAGCCAGGAGCAGCCTCTTGACTTCCTCTGCATCAGCCTCCTCCGGCACGGCTCGCGCCGGTCGGAGGTCGCCCCGCGTTCCCGTCCTGATCACGATCGGCATCCTCGCCGCTCTCGTCATCCTCTTCTTCATCTTCGCGGGGCTCGCGACCGACTACCTCTGGTACCAGCAGCTGGGGTTCACCGGCGTCATCATGACCCAGTGGGTGACCGGCACCGCACTGTTCTTCATCGGGTTCCTCGGTATGGCGGTCCCGGTCTACGCGAGCATCGACATCGCGTTCCGCTTCCGTCCCGTCTACGCGAAGCTCAACTCGCAGCTCGACCGCTACCAGCAGGTCATCGAGCCGCTCCGCCGGACCGTGATGTTCGGCATGTCCGCCGTCCTCGGCCTCTTCGGCGGCATCGCCGCCTCGAGCCGCTGGTCCGTCGTGCTGCAGTGGCTCAACCGCACCCCGTTCGGCAAGACCGACCCGCAGTTCCACCTCGACATCGGGTTCTACGTCTTCTCGCTGCCCTTCTACCAGGGCGTCGTCGCCTTCGCGTCGGCCGTGATCCTCCTGTCGGCCATCGCCGCGCTCGCGACGAGCTACCTCTACGGAGCACTGCGCTTCTCGGGTCGCGAGGTGCGCATCTCCCGCGTCGCGCGGATCCAGATCGCCGTCACCGCCGCCATCTACATCGCGCTCCAGGCCGTCAGCCTGTGGCTCGACCAGTACGCCACCCTCACCGACGGCTCGAACAAGCTCCTGACGGGTGCCACCTACACCGACGTCTTCGCGGGCATCCCGGCCAAGCAGATCCTCGCTTTCGCCGCCGCGGTCGTCGCTCTCCTCTTCATCGTGACGGCGATCGTCGGCCGCTGGCGTCTTCCGATCATCGGTACCGCTCTCCTGATCGTGATCAGCCTCCTCATCGGCGCCGTCTACCCCTGGATCGTCCAGCGCTTCCAGGTCGACCCGTCGGTCAAGAGCGTGGAGTCGACCTACATCCAGCGCAACATCAACGCGACTCGAGACGCCTACGGCGTCGCCTCCGTCAAGGAGACGAACTACGACGCCAAGGTGACCGCCACGCAGGGCGCCCTCGCCAACGATGCGACGACGACGGAGAACATCCGCATCATCGACCCGGCGCTCGTCACCGACGCCTTCGCGCAGCTCCAGCAGTACCGCCAGTACTACTCGTTCCCCGACAAGCTCGACGTCGACCGCTACAACATCGACGGCAAGGTGCAGGACGTCGTCATCTCCGTCCGCGAGCTGAACCAGCAGGGCCTCGGGTCGTCCAACACCCCCTACAACTCCACCTTCGTCTACACGCACGGCTACGGCGTGGTCGCGGCCTACGGCAATCAGCGGTCGGCGGACGGCCAGCCGGTCTTCCTCGAGTCCGGCATCCCGGTCAAGGGGTCGCTCGGCAGCGGAAGCGACTACGAGCCGCGGATCTACTTCGGCGAGTCCAGCCCGCAGTACTCCATCGTGGGCGGCAACGGCGACAACAAGGTCGAGCTCGACTACCCGTCGGGCACCGACTCGAACAACAACAACGCGACGACGACCTACAGCGGCGACGGCGGGCCCAAGCTCGACAACACGTTCAAGAAGCTGATCTACGCGATCAAGTTCCAGTCGGAGCAGATCTTCCTCTCGGACGCCGTCAACTCGAAGTCGCAGATCCTCTACGACCGCGACCCCGCCACGCGGGTCCAGAAGGTCGCTCCCTACCTCACGCTCGACAGCGACCCCTACCCCGCCGTCGTCGACGGCAAGGTGGTCTGGATCATCGACGGCTACACGGCGTCGGACAACTACCCGTACTCGGCCCAGCGCAGCCTCTCGCAGACCATCGCCGACACCTACACGCAGGCCCCGGCGTACGCGACCGATCAGGTCAACTACATCCGGAACTCCGTCAAGGCCACCGTCGACGCGTACTCCGGCAAGGTGACGCTCTACGCGTGGGACAAGAGCGACCCCATCCTGCAGACCTGGCAGAAGGTCTTCCCGTCGACCGTCGAGCCGATGTCCGACATGAGCGGGACCCTGCTGAGCCACGTCCGCTACCCCGAAGACCTGTTCAAGATGCAGCGCGAGATCCTGGCGACCTATCACGTCACCGATCCGGGCTCGTTCTACAACGGCGACGACGCGTGGACGACGCCGAACGAGCCGACCAAGTCGACGGGCGACACGGCTCTGCAGCCGCCCTACTACCTGACGATGAAGCTCCCCGAGCAGGACGCCGCGTTCCAGCTCTACACGACCTTCATCCCGCAGCAGACGGGCCAGTCCAACCCGCGGAACGTCCTCACGGGCTATCTCGCCGCGAACTCCGACGCGGGCACGACGAAGGGCACCATCTCGCCGGACTACGGCAAGCTGACGCTCCTCACCCTGCCGAAGACCGACAATGTGCCCGGCCCCGGCCAGGTGCAGGCGAACTTCAATGCCGACACGACGGTCGCGAACGAGCTCAACATCCTCTCCCGCGGTGGCGACACGCAGGTCAAGCGTGGCAACCTGCTCACCCTGCCCGTCGGTGGAGGCCTGCTCTATGTCCAGCCGGTCTACATCCAGTCGACGTCGAACACGTCCTACCCGATCCTGCAGAAGATCCTCGTCTCGTTCGGTGACAAGATCGCGTTCGAGGACACCCTGAAGGCCGCCCTCGACGATCTCTTCGGAGGGAACTCGGGTGCGCCGACCGGAGACGCCGGTCTCGGTAGCGGCAGCGGCAGCGGCTCCGGCGGAAGCGGGACGGGCAGCGGCTCGGGAACGGGCACGCCGACGACCGGTACCGGCTCGGGCAGCGGATCGACGGGTTCCGGCTCGACCGGAACGCAGAGCACCGCGCTCAAGACGGCTCTCTCGCAGGCGCAGACGGCCCTCGCCGACCGCAAGGCCGCCTATGCGAAGAACGACCTCGTCGCGGCCGCCCAGGCCGACGCCGACCTCCAGAAGGCGCTCGAAGCGGCCGTTAAGGCCTCGCAGTAGAGCCGAGACGGCCTCGATTAGACCAACGCTCCACCCCGTGCTAGAGTCACTTCTTGTGCCGCGGGGTGGAGCAGTTCGGTAGCTCGCTGGGCTCATAACCCAGAGGTCGTAGGTTCAAATCCTGCCCCCGCAACAAGAACGGTTGAGGCCTGTCCAGTCATGGACAGGCCTTTTCCGTTTTGTTGCGTGCTTGTCTGGCGCCTCTCGGCGCTGGACGTCGCTGCGCTCCGTCGGGGACGACGGGGTGCGCGGCGCTTCGCGCGCGTCGGGTGGAGATGCCGGGGGCGCGGCGCTTCGCGAGCGTCGGGAGGCGCGGCGCTTCGCGCGCGGCTGCGGGCGGGGGCTGGGCGGGCATCCTGCTGGCGACGGAGGGGTGCGGGATACCCTGGCAGCATGAGCGACAGCATCCTCGTCGGAGTCGGCCAGTTCGCCCCCGGCGCCGACAGCCAGGAGAACCTCGACCAGATCGAAGCCCTCGCGGAACGAGCGAGCCGGCGCGGTGCGCGCGTGGTCGTGTTCCCCGAGTACGCGTCCTACTTCGAGAAGAACCTCGGCCCCGCGTTCGTCGCCGCCGCGCAGGCCCTCGACGGCCCCTTCGTGACCGGCCTCGGACGCCTGGCCGAGCGGCTCGGGATCTTCGTGGTGGCGGGCCTCGTCGAATCGACCGGCACCGAGCGGTTCTCGAACACGCTGGTCGCCCTCGGGCCCACGGGCGAGCTCGTCGCCACGTACCGCAAACTGCACCTCTACGACGCCTTCGGTCAGACCGAGTCCGACTGGGTGGTGCCCGGCGTCGTCGAACCGCCGCAGATTTTTGACGTCGACGGCTTCAGCGTCGGCCTCCAGACCTGCTACGACGTGCGATTCCCCGAGGTCAGCAGGATGCTCGTGGACGCCGGCGCCGAGATATTGCTGCTCCCCGCCGAGTGGGTCCGCGGTCCGCTGAAGGAACACCACTGGCGAACGCTCGTCACGGCTCGCGCCCTCGAGAACACGATCTACATCGCGGCGGCCGACCACGCGCCGCCCGTCGGCGTCGGGAACAGCCTGGTCGTGGATCCTGCCGGTGTCGTCGTCGCCGGTCTGGGCGACGAGGCGTCGGGGGTCGCCGTGGCCGAGGTGCGGCGTGACCGGCTCGAGGCCGTGCGAGAGCAGAATCCGGCGCTGCGGCTCCGTCGGTTCCGGGTCGTCGAGGGGCGGCCTTCCGCCGTGTGACTCCACGGTTTACGTCGTTCGGCGAAAGTGAGCGGCGTGTTGTGGAGTCTCGCCGGGCGCGAGGTGCGCGAGGTGCGGCTGCGGGCGAGTGACTCCACGTTTTACGTCGCTCGGCGAAGGTGAGCGGCGTGTTGTGGAGTCTCGCCGGCGGGCGGGCGGGCGGACGGGCGGGCGCGCGGGCGGGCGGCAGGCGGCGGGACGGCGCGCCGCTAGCGTGCGGCGAGCGACGCCAGCCGCGCCGACGCCTCCTCGAGCACCTCGACGCGCTTGCAGAAGGCGAAGCGCACGAGCGACGCCTGCTCGGCGGCGAGCCCGGGGTGGCAGAAGGCGCTGATCGGCACCCCCACGACCCCGGCGAGCTCCGGGAGCCGCCGGCACAGGTCGACGGCGTCCGGGAAGCCCAGCGGGGCGGCGTCCGCCACGATGAAGTAGGAGCCGCGCGGGTGCGAGACGGCGAACCCCGCCTCCCGGAGCCCGCGGCCGAGGAGATCGCGTTTGCTCTGGAGGGCGAGCGCGGCACCGGTGAAGAAGCTGTCGGGGAGCCGCAGCCCCGCGGCGATCGCCGGCTGGAACGGCGCCCCGTTCACGTAGGTCAGAAACTGCTTCACGGCCAGGATCTGTGCGACGAGCGTCGCCGGCGCGGAGAGCCAGCCGATCTTCCACCCCGTCGTCGAGAACGTCTTGCCCCCGCTCGAGATCGTGACGGTCCGCCCGCGGGCGCCCGGCAGAGTGGCCAGCGGGACGTGGGCGATCCCGTCGAAGGTCAGGTGCTCGTACACCTCGTCGCAGACGAGGATGGCGTCGTGCCGTTCGGCGAGCTCGACCAGGAGCCGCCGGGTCGCGTCGTCGAGGACGGCTCCCGTCGGGTTGTGGGGGTCGTTGACGAGGATCACCCGGGTGCGGTCGCTCACGGCGGCGCGGAGTTCGTCGTGGTCGACCGCGAAGTCCGGCCCGCGGAGGGCCACGGTCCGATGGACGCCGCGGGCGAGGCCGATGACGGCCCCGTAGGAGTCGTAGAACGGTTCGAGGGTCAGCACCTCGTCGCCCGCGTCGACGAGGGCGAGGAGCGTCGCGGCGAGGGCCTCCGTGGCTCCTGCCGTGACGAGCACCTCGCTCGCCGGGTCGACCTCGAGTCCGTAGAAGCGCTTCTGGTGCTCGGCGATCGCCTCGAGCAGCACCGGCATGCCGCGACCGGGCGGGTACTGGTTGACGCCGTCGGTGATGGCCCGGCGAGCGGCTTCGAGGACCTCCTCCGGTCCGTCCTCGTCCGGGAAGCCCTGACCGAGGTTCAGCGACCCGGTCGCCGTGGCTAGGGCCGACATCTCGGCGAAGATCGTCGGCGCGAGGCGTCCGTCGGAGCCGAGGAGCATGGCTCCGCGCGCGGCGCGCTCCCAGGGGGCGAGAGGGGTCATGGCTGTCCTCGGTCGAGCGAGCGGTGGGATTCCACCGTAGACCGCGGCGCGGGGCGACAGCGAGGACCCGCACCTAGGATGGGCCAGACCGCTCACAGCTTCGCCTTGCGATTCGCACAGGTTGCTGGTGAAAGCTGGGCGGGCTTGAAAGGAGCACTCGCGCATGACGGAGACCCCTGGCAACGACCTGCCGGAACGACACGACTCGAAAGACTCGAACGACTCGAACGGCACCTCGACCCCCGGAGACGACCGGACCAGCGCGTCCTCCCGCCCCGACGCCTGGGAGGCGCCGAGCCCCGCCGCTCGTCGGCCGGTCGACGACCGACCCGATGCGGGTGCCCCGCCGCTGCCGACCGAGACCCCCGTGCCCCTCGCGCAGACCGAGACGCAGCCGACGACGCCTCTCCCCTTCACGGGCGACGAGCACCGCGCGCCGGCCTCCGCCGACCACGGCCCCTACGCCGGTGCCCATTCGGCGGCCTACGCCTCCGTCACGAACCCTCAGGGCGCAGGATCCGAGGCGGGCGGCTCGACCCCCGGCCAGTCCTCGTCCACCGGCTACGCGGCTCCTGCGGGCCTCTGGTCGGCCCCCTCCGCGCCGCGCCCGAAGAAGCGCGGCCTCGGCGCGTTCGTCGCCGTCGCGGTCGTGGCCGCGGTGATCGGCGCCCTCGTGGCCACCGGCGGCTACGCCCTCCTCGGCCGGAACGGCTCCACCGCCGTCGCCGGCGGCGGCTCGGGCAGCCTGACGGTCAACAACTACAAGGACGCCACGGTCGTCACGGCCGTCGCGGCGAAGGCGACCCCGTCCGTCGTCACGATCAGCGTCTCCTCCGGCAGCTCCGCGGGGACCGGTTCCGGCGTGATCCTCAGCGACGACGGCTACATCCTGACGAACACGCACGTCGTCACCCTCGACGGTCAGAGCGGCAGCGGAACGGTGAGCGTCACGCTCTCCGACGGCACCATCTTCCCCGCGACGATCGTCGGCACCGACCCGGTCGTCGACCTGGCGGTCATCAAAATCAAGGCGACGGGTCTCAAGCCCATCTCGTTCGCCGACTCCTCGAAGCTCAACGTCGGAGACACGGCCGTGGCCATCGGCGCCCCGCTCGGGCTGTCGAACACGGTCACCGACGGCATCGTGTCGACGCTGAACCGGAGCATCACCGTCGCCTCGTCCGCGGCCCCCGACTCGAGCGACAGCTCGAGCGGTTCGCAGGACAACAATGGCCAGGGCCCGTTCAGCTTCGACAACGGCTCCGGGTCGACGACGACCCCGTCGACGACGATCTCCCTGCCGGTCATCCAGACCGACGCGCCGATCAACCCCGGCAACTCCGGCGGCGCGCTGCTCGACTCCAAGGGCGAGCTGATCGGCATCAACGTGGCGATCGCCGGAACGGGGAGCTCCTCCAGCTCCGACTCGCAGTCGGGCAGCATCGGCGTGGGCTTCTCCGTGCCGGCCAACCTCGCCAAGCGGGTCTCGAGCGAGATCATGGCGTCGGGCAAGGCGAGCCACGGGCTCCTGGGGGCGAGCGTGGCCGACGCCACGAGCGACACCTCGGCCCGGCACACCGGCGCGCTGATCAAGTCGATCTCCTCGGGCGGAGCCGCCGAGAAGGCGGGTCTCCGGGCCGGCGACGTGGTGACGCAGTTCGACGGCGTCGCGATCACGGGGGCGACCGACATCACGGCGCAGGTGCGGACGCTCGCGGGTAACTCGACGGCCTCCGTGACCTACATCCGCGACGGTGCGACCAAGACGACGACGGTGACCCTCGGGACCCTGTCGAGCTGACGGCTCCTGCTAAGCTCGTCCGGATTTCCGCTGGGGACACCGCGCCCCTTCGACCCCGACGGCACAGGATCACATGAGCTCTGACGACACCGCCCCCGTGGGTGTCTCCTACGTGATGCCGGTCCTCAACGAGGTCGAGGAGATCCGCTCGGCCGTCGACAGCCTGATCGCCCAGGACTACTCCGGGCCGTTCGAGGTCATCCTCGCCCTCGGGCCGAGCGTCGACGGGACGAACGAGGTCGTCGCGGAGATGTCGCTGGCCGATCCGCGGATCCGCAGCATCCCCAACCCGGTGGGCTCGACCCCCGCCGGTCTCAACGTGGCGATCCTGGCCTCGCGGTACCCCGTGACGGTCCGGGTCGACGCCCACTCGGTGCTGCCGACCGATTACACCAGGATCGCGGTCGAGACCCTCCTCGAGAGCGGGGCCGACAACGTCGGCGGCATCATGCACGCCGAGGGTCGCACCCCGTTCGAGAAGGCCGTCGCTCGCGCCTACGGGAGCCGAGTCGGGCTCGGCGGCACGCCGCACCACGTCGGCGGCAAGGAGGGCCCGGCCGAGACCGCCTACCTCGGCGTCTTCCAGAGGCACCGCCTGGTCGAGGTCGGCCTCTTCGACGAGGACATCAAGCGGGGCCAGGACTGGGAGCTCAACCGCCGGCTCCGCTCGACCGGCGGCACGGTGTGGTTCACGCCCCGCCTCACGGTCACGTACCGACCGCGACCCAGCCTCAAGAAGCTCGTCCGGCAGTTCGTCGCGACGGGGATCTGGCGGGGTGAGCTCGTCCGGCGCTTCCGCTTCGCCAACTCGCTGCGCTACCTCGTCCCGCCGGTCATGGTGACGGGTGTCGCCCTCGGCCTGGTCGCCGGTCTCGTCGGAGTCGTCGGGGCGGTCGCGCACAGCCCGCTCGCCTGGCTCCTGCTCGGCTTCGCGGTGCCGGCCGTGTACGTCGTCTTCGTGGTCGTCGCGACCTTCGCCTCCGGCCGCTCGGACGACGCCCGGACGCGCCTCTGGTTTCTCGTAGTCTTGCCCTGCATCCATTTCGGATGGGGAATCGGATTCGTCGTCGGGTTCTCGAAGCTCGCGGGCAACATCACCGCGCACGTCGGAAGGTAGGCATGACGACGCCTTCACCCCCGCGGCCCGCACGGCCCTCCTCGATCGCCGAACTCCGACGCGTGGCGCAGCCGCCCGAGGTCCGCAGCCGCGCCAACGCCGAGCACTGGACGGCCTCGCTCTACCTGCGCGACGTCTCGCCGTACCTGACCTGGATCCTGCTCCGGACGACCATCTCCGCGAACGGCGTCACGGGGCTGATGATCCTCACGGGCTGGGCCACGGCCTTCTCCCTCCTCGTTCCCGGCATCGCGGGCCCCCTCCTCGCCCTCGTCCTCGGGCAGGCGCAGATGCTCGTGGACTGCTGCGACGGAGAGGTCGCTCGCTGGCGTGGCACGTCCTCTCCCGCGGGGGTCTTCCTCGACAAGGTCGGCCACTACACGACCGAGGCGCTCATCCCGACGATGCTGGGCCTCCGGGCGGCCGGTCTCGGCGCAGGCAGCCCCCTCGACTACTTCTGGACCACGCTCGGCCTCGGCCTCGCCGTCGTCATCGTGCTCAACAAGGCGCTCAACGACATGGTCCACGTGGCCAGGGCCAACGCCGGCCTCGACAAGCTGGAGGACAAGCGCGGGGGAGTCACTG
Source organism: Frondihabitans sp. 762G35 (assembly GCF_002074055.1). Classification (NCBI taxonomy): domain Bacteria; kingdom Bacillati; phylum Actinomycetota; class Actinomycetes; order Micrococcales; family Microbacteriaceae; genus Frondihabitans; species Frondihabitans sp. 762G35. The sequence continues at coordinate 888,934 of NZ_CP014619.1, forward strand.
TCCCGACCGGTCGTCTGCTCGCGAGGCTCCGCAGCGCCGCCCGCTTCGTGCCCTTCCACCGGCTCTACCACTCCGTCGAGCTCACGATCGTCATCTTCGCGCTCTCTCTCGTCGGGCTCGCGATCGGCCAGGTGACGGCTGACCGCATCCTGCTGGCCGTCCTCCTGCCGCTGTCGGTGCTGGCCCTGGTCGGCCACTTCGTGGCCATCCTCGCGTCCAAGCGGGTGCGCTCCTGACCGTGCGGACGACCGGGCCGACGACAGGGCGGACGACCGTGCCGACGATCGGCGTCGTCAGCCTGACGCAGGGTCGACGGCCGGCCGACCTCGCCCGGAGTCTCACGAGCCTCCTGGCGCAGGAGGGCGTGAGTCTCGACGTGGTCTGCGTCGGGAACGGCGGCGATCCGGGAGGGCTGCCCGAGGGCGTCCGTCCGCTCGTGCTCCCCGACAACGTCGGTATCCCCGCGGGGCGCAATCGCGGTGCGGACGCGGTCGCGGGGGAGTTCGTCTTCTTCCTCGACGACGACGCCTCGCTTCCGTCGACGACGTTCCTCCGCGACGCCGTCGCCGTGCTCGATGCCGACCCCGGCATCGGGCTCCTGCAGCCGCGGGTCACCGACCCGGGGGGGCGCGGGGATCCGCGCCGCTGGATCCCTCGCCTGAACAAGGGACGTGCCGACGAGTCGAGCGACGTCTTCAGCGTCTGGGAGGGAGCGGTCCTCCTGCCCCGCGCCGTCTTCGACGCCTGCGGCGGCTGGGGCGAGCCGTACTTCTACGCGCACGAGGGCATCGAGCTCGCCTGGCGCGTCTGGGCCGCGGGGCGCAGGGTCCGCTACGACGGTCGTCTCGTGGTGAACCACCCGGCCATCGACCCCGCGCGTCACAGCCAGTACTACCGGCTCAACGCGCGCAACCGCGTCTGGTTGGCGAAGCGCAATCTGCCTCTGCCCCTGATGCCCGTCTACGTGGGGAGCTGGACGCTCGTCCAGGTGCTCCGCTGGGCGCGACGACCCGAGCGGCTCCGGCCCTGGTTCGAGGGATTCCGCGAGGGCTGGGCGCGGTCGCCGGGCGGTCGCCGTTCGATGGGGTGGCGCACGGTGTGGCGCATGACCCGCGCCGGACGCCCTCCGGTGATCTGACCAGAGACGATATATGCATAGTGCATTCAGCACCTCGTTCTATATACTCTGGCGCTTCTCGCCGTAGCGACCTATACATGAGGTGTGTCAGAACCGTCGTCTCGTGCCAATCGCCTCTTCGGCGAACGACTGCGTGACGAGCGGGTGCGGCTCGGCCTGAGCCAGAACGAGCTCGCCGACCTGGCCGGGATGAACGTCTCCAACTACGGCAAGATCGAGCGCGGTATCGGGAACCCCGTGCTGCACACGATCGTCCGCCTCGCTTCGGTGCTCGGGATCGACCCGGGCGCCCTCGTCGCCGGCCTCTCGGGCGAGGACCTCCCGCCCGTCGTCGAGACCTTCTCGGCGGCCGACTACGTGCGGGAGCGTCGGAGCCGTCGCTCGACCGGCATCGCCTCCGACTGACCGCCCCTCGCCGCTCAGAAACTGAAGCGCCACAGGTACTCGTCGCCGTCGGGCCGGAACCAACGGACCACCACGATCGAGTCGCGGCTCAGGTCGCTGCCCACGATCGTCAGGGTGAGGCGGGAGCCGGGTGCGAGGCACGTCGCCGAGACGGGCACGAGGAGCCCGGATCCGAGGAGGGTCACGCGGAGGCCGCGCACCACCTCGTCGCCCATGTTGACGAGGCGGTAGAGCCGCGGGGCGAGGCTGCGGTCGATGACGAACGGAACGGCGTAGGCCGGTGGGTGGCTGCTCATGGGCCACACGTTAGGAGGGGCGTACGACCTTTGGTCGGGCAGCCTGTGGAGAGCGCCTCGCCTGTGGACGACGACCGTTCGTCCGCGGCTGTGGGGGAGGGGTGACCGCAGGATGCCCGGGGCTCAGCGCTCCAGCTCGCCCGGGAACACCGCCGGCGCCGGGCCGAACGCCGTCCGCGAACTGGTCACCACGCGGCGACCGAGCGTGTGGTTGCCGAACCCGCCGATGACCGCGCCGATGCCGAACGGGATGGCCCGACCGAGGATAGTCGTGCCCTGCGAGCGGACGAAGCGCTTGAGGAACTGCTTCCGGACGAGATCCGAGATCCCCGACATCGTGACCTTCGGGAGGCGCTGCGCCACGAGATCGCCCCAGAAGGCGGAGCGCGCCGGGCCGGTACCGATGGCCTCGCCCGCGAGCTGGCGCACCAGCTCGGCGCCGGGTCCACCGAGCATCATGGCCATGACGATCGTGCGGGCCCGCTCGGGATCGGTGACGGCGATGCCGTGCACCTCGGTCACCGACTGGGCGTAGAGCGCGCTGGCCTCGAGGAAGTAGGCCGTCTCGGCACCGGAGAGCGCCAGGGAGACGCCGATCCCGACGCCGGGGATGACGGCGCTCGCTCCCACCGCGGCACCGCCGGTCGTCACCGCGGCGAGGTACTCGCGCTCGAGCGTCCGGAGGATCTGAGCCGGCGTGTGGTCGGGGTGACGTCGACGGAGCTGTCGGACGTGCGCCTCCACGACGGGGTGCTGCACGGTGAGCACGCGGTTGAGGGCGCGCTGCCAGCCGGGGCTGTCGAGATCGCGCCCGAGTGCGGCCCCGGTCCGCGCGAGGTCGTCGCCCTGGACGGGCAGGGCCCGCTCGAGGTCGGTGGTGGCTTCGGAAGCGGAGGTCCTCGAGTTCTTGTCGCGTCGCATCCTGCGGACTCTACGCCGACGAGGTGGGAGGAGTCCTCGCCTGCAGGTCGGCCTCGTAGCGGTCGAGGGCCTCGTCGATGGGGCCGTCGAACACGAGGCTCCCGCGGTCGAGGTAGAGGCCGCGCGTGCAGAAGCGCCGGAGGTCCTTCTCGTTGTGGGAGACGAAGAAGAGGGTGCGGCCCCCCTCGAGCATCTCCTCGATGCGGCGGTAGCACTTCTCGCGGAAGGATTTGTCGCCGACCGCGAGGACCTCGTCGACCAGGATGATCGGCTCGTCGAGCCGGGCGATGACGGCGAACGCGATGCGCACCTTCATCCCGCTGGAGAGGTGCTTGTAGGGGGTGTCGACGAAGGCGGCGATCTCGGCGAAGTCGATGATCTCGTCGAAGCTCGCGGCGATCTCGGCCCGGCTCATGCCGTGGAGCCCGGCCGTGAGGTAGACGTTCTCGCGGACCGTGAGGTCGTTCACGAAACCGCCGGTGATCTCGATGAGCGGCGCCACGCCGTCGCGGACCTGGACGCGGCCCTCGTCGGGCAGCACGACCTCGGCGACGAGCTTCAGGAGGGTCGACTTGCCCTGTCCATTCCGCCCGACGACCCCGATCGACTCGCCGCGCTTCACGTCGAAGGAGACGTTGCGGAGGGCCCAGAACTCGTCGGGCCGCGCGCGACGGCTGCTGTCGGCGAAGAGGTCTTTGAAGGAGCGACCGGCGCGGCGGTTGCGGCGGAAGCGGATGCCGACGTCGGAGACGCGGATGACGGGGTCGAGGGCGGTCGTCGCGGGCCCCGCGGTGGTGGCGGTCATCAGATCTCCTTGAGGACGGCCCGCTCGCAGGCGCGGAAGACGAGGATGCCGATCGCGAGGACGACGAAGCACATGACGGCGCCCACGACGACCTCGTAGAGGGATATCTGGTCGGGGAAGAACGCGCCGCGGTACATGCCGAAGATCCCGCTCAGGGGGTTGAACGCCGCGAAGAAGCGGAAGTCGTGGGGGAGGTTCTTCGTCCCGTAGATGATCGGCGAGGCGTAGAAGAGGAAGCGCAGGATGAGTTTGACGGCCCTCTCGAGATCGCGGAAGAACACCACCAGCGGCGCGATGATCAACCCGAGGCCCGTGATCAGGACGGCCTGCAGGAGGATCGCGATCGGGAACAGGACGACCTGCCAGTGCAGGGTCGCCCCGGCGAGGATGGCGAAGAAGGCCAGCACGGGGAGGCTGAAGAGGAATTCGATCCCCTTCGACATCACGATGCGGTTGACCCAGATGGTGCGCGGGATCTTCGTGGACCGGACGAGCTTGGCGTCGCTCGTGAACGCCTTGGTCGCGTCGGACACCGCCCCGTTGAACCACTGCCAGGCGAGCACGCCGCTGAGGAGGAAGACGATGTACGGCGTCTCGCCGACGTTGCGCTTGAAGATCTGCGTGAAGACGAAGTAGTAGATCGCGCTCATCAGGAGCGGGTCGAGGATCGACCAGACGTAGCCGAGCTTCGAGGTGGCGTAGCGGACGCGCAGGTCGCGACTCGTGAGGAGCCACAGGATCTGGCGGTATCTCGCGAGCCCGGTAGCCCGGGGCCGCGCGCTCACGGTTGTCGTCACGGGTGTCCTCTACTGTTCAGGACATCCCGGCCGAGGCCGTCGACCGGGCTCAGACGAAGAGGTTCGCCCGCTCGAGGTCTTCGGCGAAGTCGACCTCGACGGCGTAGAGGTCGGAGATGTCCACCGGCACAAAGCGTAGGCCATTCTGCTCGATACCCAGCTCGATGCCGCGCTCGAAGTAGTCCTGGTTGTCGACCCGGCCGAGCTGGCGCGTGAGGGCGGCCTTGTCGGCCTTCGAGACGAAGTTGATGCCGACGGCCTCGCCGAGCCCGTGCTTGACCTGCTTGGAGAGCTCGTCGATGAAGCCCTCCGCGTCGGTGGTGTACTTGACCTCCTCGTCGGAGACCTTCGCCGTGTTGACGGAGACGAACGACTGGTCGGACGAGATGTAAGGGAGGGCGCGCTGGAGCGCGGCCGGGTCGAAGACGACGTCGCCGTTCATCCAGAGGACGCCGCTGGAGCCGGTGGCCTTCAGAGCGCGCATGAGGCTCTTCGACGTGTTGGTCTGGTCGTACTGCTCGTTGTAGACGAAGCTCGCGGTCGGGAAGGCTTCGACGATGTGCTCGTACTTGTAGCCGACGACGACGGTGATCTTCACGTCAGCGCCGAAGGCCTGGCGGATGTTCTCCATCTGCTGCTGCATGATGGTCCGGCCGTCGGCCAGCTCGGTGAGGCACTTGGGCAGCGAGCGCCCCAGACGGGTGCCCATGCCTGCGGCCAGGATCACGATTTGGGTGCTCACGGTTGTCTCCTCATAGTGGTCTCCGCCTGCCTTCGCCGTCGACCCCTGCCATCGTCGGCTGTCGCTGCGAGGGTGGCCGCGATGCTTCGCGGACCTGCCCGTCGGGCGACCCGGGGTACGAAATCGAAGGTGTTCACCGGAATCGCTCTCGGTGTTCACGAAGGGTTTCGAGCCTTGGACACGTCACTGTGCGTTATCAGCCTACGTGATACCCCCGAATCGCGGTCGGGATTGTCAGGGAGTCGTAGTCATTTCGTGACATGGCGGAAGTCGGCGAGGTTCCGGGGAAGACGGTTGGTACGGTTGGTCGATGGGTGGTGTCCGCGGTGGTCGTGGGCGACCGACCGAGCTCGCCGCGTCGTCGCACGCACCGGCGGACCGGCCGCTCGCGACGAATTCGCGCCCCGCATCCCGCCGTGACCGGGCGGATGCCGACCGGGGTACGCCCATCCATCACACGAGCCATCAGGACAACGGGGGAATCCAGTGAGCGACCACGACACCGGCGGATCGTCCGGAGCCGAAGACGCGCCTCGCGAGGAGGCGGATCGAGCCGCTCCGCGAATGGACACGCCCGGGGCCGCTCGGGAACAGGCAGCGAAGACTCCGTCCGTCCGCCAGCCCGCCGCCGCCCGGACGACGCCGGTCCGGCGCGCGCCCGCGAAGAAGGCCGCAGGGTCGACCACCGTCGCGGCCGTGTCTCCGACGTCCGCGCCGGCCCAGGCCGACGCCGAGACGGGTGATGCCGACGAGCAGGGTTCGACGACGAAGGCTGCGCGCCCCGCGACGCCGAAGGCGTCCGCGACGCCGCGCAGCACGGCTGCGCCTCGGACCACCGCCGCGCCTCGCACCACCGCCGCGCCGCGCAGCACGGCCGCGAAGAAGCCGGCGGCGAAGGCCCCCGCGCGGAAACCGGCGACCCCCCGGAAGACCGCCGCTCAGCGGGCAGCGGAGGTCGCGGAGGCCGCCGGGACCGCAGAGGCAACCGAGGCCCCGGGGTCGGCACCGGTCGAGGCGTCCACCGCGCCGTCCGGCGCCCCCGAGGCGACGGAGCCGAGCACGACTGCACGACCGTCCACGCGACCGACGACGCGGCGTCGCACCTCGCCGAGCAAGGCGCCCGTGCAGACCGTGAGCGTCGATCCGATGCCCGTCGAGTCGGAGCCGGTCGAGTCGGAGCCGGTCCAGTCTGATCGGGACGGGACCGAGCCGACTGCCGCGGCAGCTCCGAGCGCGGCTGACAGGGACGCAGCTGATCCGAAGGCAGCCGAGACGCCTGCGGAAACGCACGACGCGGCTGAGACGGACTCCGCAGAACCGGACCCCGCCGAAGCGGAGTCCGCCGACGAGGTCGCATCACCGGCCTCGGCGCCGAGCGCCCCGGAGACCCACGCGACCTCGCGTCCGAGCGCCGGAACCGGGGCCGCACTGCAGGGTGCCGCAGCGGCGACCTCGGCGAAGGTCGCCACGTGGTGGCGGGGTGCCCGGTCGGCCGTGCGACAGCGCGTCGACGCGGCCCGCACCCCGGGCGACGCGGTGACCGGCGCGGATCCCGCGGTCGTGACTCCTGCGGTGCCCGAGGCGGCTCCCGCCTCGCCCCGCAAGGCTCCCGCCTCGCCCCGGACGGCTCCCGCCTCTGCCGCCGCCGCGCAGCAGGCAGCACCCCTGCCGACGCCGACGCCCCGGACCGACGCGCCCGACCTCGACCCGGCCGACGCCCCGGTGGTGCTGTCGATCCACGGCCTCGTGAAGCGGTACGGCAGCACCCTGGCCGTCGAGAACATCGACCTCGACGTGCGCGCGGGCTCGTTCTACGGCATCGTCGGCCCCAACGGCGCGGGCAAGACGACGACGCTCTCGATCGCCACGGGACTCCTGCGCCCGGATTCCGGCACGGTGACGATCCTCGGCACCGACATCTGGAAGGCGGACGACGCGGCCAAGGCCAAGCGCGCCCTCGGCGTGCTGCCCGATCGCCTGCGCCTGTTCGACCGGCTGACCGGCGCGCAGTTCCTCTACTACGCGGCGACGCTGCGCGGTCTCGACGGCGCGACCGCGCGGAAGCGCTCCCTCGACCTCGCCGACGCCTTCGGGCTGCACGACGCCCTCGGGCGCCTCGTGAGCGACTACTCGGTCGGCATGACGAAGAAGGTCGCCCTCGCGGCGGCGATCATCCACTCGCCGCGCGTCCTGGTGCTCGACGAGCCGTTCGAATCGGTCGACCCCGTGTCGGCCGCGACGGTCACCCAGATCCTCCAGCGCTACGTGCGCGGTGGCGGAACCGTTCTCCTGTCGAGCCACAGCATGGATCTCGTCGAGCGCATCTGCGACTCGGTCGCCGTGATCGTCGACGGGCACGTCCTGGCGCAGGGCACCGTCGAGGAGGTCCGGGCGGGACGCTCCCTGCAGGATCGGTTCGTCGAGCTGGCGGGCGGATCGGCCACGACGGAGGGGATGGAATGGTTGCACGACTTCTCCGACTGAGGCTCCTCTCGATCGCCAACACCGTCCGCTTCGGGCTTCGCCCCGCGGCCGCGGCGCTCGTGACGGTCGCCGTCGTCCTCATCGCCTCGATCGTCGTGGCCTCCCTGGTGAGCGGCCTCCGATCGGCTCCGCTGGCCGAGGTCAAGGCGCTCGTCGTCGGCGGCGGCTCGCTCGTGCTCGTCGCGTTCGCGGTGGCGCCGTTCGCCTCGTCGCGCGCCGGCTGGGGCGACCCCCGCCGCCTCTTCGGTTACGGCGCCTCGACCGACCAGGCGGCGGTCGGGCTCGCTCTGGCCGGCGCGATCGGTCTCCCCGCTCTGGCGCTCCTCATCGTCGGTCCCGGGTACGTGCGGGCGTGGGGAACCGGGTCGGGAACGGCCTGGCTCGCGACCGTCGCCGCGGTCCTCGCCGGAGTCACGGCGCTCCTGCTCGCGCTCGTCGCGACGACCCTCAACGCGCGCATCACGGCCCGACGCTCGCGCGATCTCCTCGTCGGCGGGGGGATCGTCGTCGCCCTGCTCCTCGTGCCGCTCGTGGTCGATCTGGTCCGCATCGCCCTGCCCGGAGGGTACGACGGTTCCGGCGCCCTCGCCGACGCTCTCGCCTGGACCCCGTTCGGCGCCGCTCTGGCCCTCCCGGCGCACGCCCTGGCGGGTGACGGCGGCCGCGTCGCCGCCGACCTCGTCGTCGCGCTCGCGACCATCGCCCTCCTGTGGATCGGCTGGCGCGCTCTCGTCTCCCGTGCCCTCCACCGAGCCGAAGCCCCCGAACCGGCGGGTCGGCGAGTCGGTCTCGGCTGGTTCGACCTGGCCGTCGCGAGCCCCGCGGGCGCGGTCGCCGGTCGCAGTCTCACCTACTGGACGCGCGACGCGCGATACCGCTGGTCGCTGGTCGTCCTGCCGTTCCTGCCCGTGGTGGTCGTTCCCCTGGGGATCGCCGGCATGGACTGGCGCCAGCTCGCGCTGATCCCGGTGCCGCTGATGTGCCTCCTGCTCGGCTTCATCCCGCACAACGACGTCGCCTACGACAACACGGCGCTCTGGATGCACCTGGCGAGCAACGTCCGCGGCCTGGCCGATCGGGTCGGACGCCTCGCGCCGCCCCTGGTGCTCGGGCTGCCCATCGCCGTCATCGGCTCGCTGGTCGCGGTGTTCCTGCACGGGGACGTGTCGGCGTTCCCGGCCGAGTTCGGCCTCGGCCTGGCGCTCCTGCTGTCCGGTCTGGGCCTGTCGAGCATCCTCTCCGCCGCGCTCCCGTACGCCGCGGTGCGCCCGGGCGACGACCCGTTCCAACAGCCGCAGTCGACCGGCGCCGCGTCCGGCTGGTCGCAGTCGGTGATGTTCGTGGGGACCGTCCTGGTCTCGGCCCCGACCGGGTGGCTCGCCGTGCGGGCGACGGTGGGTGGGCAGCCGGAGCTGGCGAGCACGGCCCTCGTGGCGGGTGTCGTCACCGGTCTCGTCGTGCTGGTCCTCGGCGTCGCGATCGGCTCGGCGGTCTTCTCCCGGCGGGCACCCGAGCTGCTCGCGTTCGCGCTCCGCTCCTGATCTCCCGAGTCTCGCCCCGGAGGTCCGACGGCCCATTCGGCGCCTGGTGGGTCACCCCGGGGCGGCGTACGATGGGCGCATGAGTGACACAGGTATCGCAGGCGGCGGTGCGGGCGGCGGTCTCGACGTCCTCGACCGCGAACTCGAGAAGCTCCTCAACGACGAGCAGATCGACCCCGGCGACCACGAGCGCTTCTCGCACTACGTGCCGAAGAACAAGATCATGGAGTCCGCGCTGACCGGCAAACCGGTCAAGGCGCTCTGCGGCAAGAAGTGGACCCCGGGTCGCGACCCGGAGAAGTTCCCGGTCTGCCCGACCTGCAAAGAGATCTTCGAGAAGATGAAGTCCGACTAGGCGCTTCCGCCGTTCAGCCCTTCAGGTCGTATCGCGTCTGGATGACGGGCTCGCCTCGACCGAGGCTGAAGGCCGCGCGGGGGAGTTCGCCGACGGCCGCGGCCCGGTGCTCCCGGGCGAGGCGCGTCCCCTCCGGCCCCAGCCAGCGCTGGTCGACCACGCCGTCCACGACGAGCGGTACGAGCAGGGTCCGCTCCGACGGTCCCACCTCGGTGGATCCGACACGGACGATCTCCTCCGACGCGAAACCGTTGCGCCGGGCGCGCACGGGGAACTTGCGGCCCCCGACGGTGGCCTTCTCGGCCGACTTCTTGCCGACGGAGACCCAGTCGCCGGCGTCGTTCCGGTGCGCGACGAGCTTGAAGACCATCGAGGCCGCAGGATGCCCGGACCCGGTGACCACGCTCGTCCCGACGCCGTAGCTGTCGACGGGTGCCGCGCGAAGCGCCGCGATGGTGAACTCGTCGAGGTCGTTCGTGACGGTGATCTTCGTCGAGGTGGCGCCGAACGAATCGAGCTGGGCGCGCACCTCGGCGACGAGCTGCGGGAGGTCGCCGGAGTCGATCCGGACGGACCCGAGCTCCGGCCCGGCCACGCGGACCGCCGTCGCGACGGCCTCGGGGATGTCGTAGGTGTCGACCAGGAGCGTGGTCGAGGGGCCCAGGGCGTCGACCTGCGAGCGGAACGCGGCCTCCTCCGAGTCGTGGAGGAGAGTGAAGGCGTGCGCGGCCGTGCCCATCGTGGGGATACCCCAGGTGCGCCCGGCCTCGAGGTTGCTGGTCGCATCGAACCCCGCGATGAAGGCGGCGCGGGCGGCGGCGACGGCGCTCCACTCGCCGGTGCGGCGCGAGCCCATCTCCGCGAGCGGCCGGCCGTCGGCGGCGGCGACCATGCGGGCGGCGGCGCTCGCCACGGCGGAGTCGTAGTTGAAGACGCTGAGCGCGAGGGTCTCGAGGAGGACCGCCTCGGCGAAGCTGGACTCCACGACGAGGACGGGCGAGTTGGGGAAGTAGACCTCCCCCTCCCGGTAGCCGTGGATGGTGCCGGTGAAGCGGTAGTCGGCGAGCCAGTCGACGGTGCGCTTGTCGACGACGCTCTCGGCCTCGAGCCAGGAGAGCTCGTCGTCGCCGAAGCGGAAGCGCTCCAGTTCGGCGAGGAAGCGGCCCGTGCCGGCCACGACTCCGTAGCGCCGCCCCGACGGAAGCCGCCTGGTGAAGACCTCGAAGACGCTCTCCCGGAGCGCCGTCCCGTCGCGCAGGGCCGCATCGAGCATCGTGAGTTCGTACCGGTCGGTGAGGAGCGCGCTGGTCACGGTGTCAGCCTAGGTCACGGGTAGGCTTACGCACCGTGACGGACGCAGCGATCGGAGTCTTCGACTCGGGAGTCGGCGGCCTTACCGTGTCCCGCGCGATCATCGACCAGCTGCCCCGCGAGTCGATCGTCTACGTGGGCGACACCGCGCACAGCCCCTACGGGCCGAAGCCGATCGCCGAGGTGCGCGAGTACGCGCTGGAGGTCATGGACGACCTGGTCGCGCAGGGCGTCAAGCTCCTCGTGATCGCGTGCAACACGGCGTCGGCGGCCGTGCTGCGCGACGCCCGCGAGCGGTACACGGGTCCGCACGGCATCCCCGTCGTCGAGGTCATCCAGCCGGCCGTCCGGGCGGCGATGAAGCAGACCCGGTCGTCGCGCGTCGGCGTGATCGCGACGGAGGGCACGGTGACCTCGCGAGCGTACGAGGACGCCTTCGCCGCGGCTCCGGACCTGACCCTCTTCACGCGGGCGTGCCCGCGTTTCGTGGAGTTCGTCGAGGACGGCGACACCTCGAGCGCCGAGCTCCTCGCGGTCGCCGAGACCTACCTCGCCCCTCTCCGCGACGCACGCATCGACACGCTCGTGCTCGGCTGCACCCACTACCCGCTCATGTCGGCCGCCATCCAATACGTGATGGGCCCCGACGTGACCCTGGTCTCCAGTGCCGAGGAGACGGCGAACGACGTCTATCGCACGCTCGTCGCCCACGGGCTCGAGCGGCGGAGCGTCGAGCCGCCCACCTACGACTTCCAGGCCACCGCGATCGACCAGGCCCCGTTCATCCGGCTGGCCAAGAGGTTCCTCGGACCCGAGGTCTCGCGGGTCGGGCACCTGGAGACCGGCACCATCGACCTCCCGGCCGGCTTCGGTCGGGCCTCCCGCTGACCGCGTCGCCCGACGCCGCCACCCGCTTCGACCTCAGACGCCTCACCACACCAAGGAGACACCATGACGACACGCGCCGACGGACGCGCAGCCGACCAGCTGCGCGAGGTCACCATCGAGAAGGGCTGGAGCGCCCAGGCCGAGGGCAGCGCCCTCGTCAGCTTCGGCGGCACGAAGGTCCTCTGCACCGCCTCGTTCACGAACGGCGTCCCGCGCTGGCTGACCGGCAAGGGCAAGGGCTGGGTGACGGCGGAGTACGCGATGCTCCCTCGCGCCACGAACTCGCGAAACGACCGCGAGAGCGTCAAGGGCAAGATCGGCGGCCGGACGCACGAGATCTCGCGCCTGATCGGACGGAGCCTCCGCGCCGTCGTCGACACCAAGGCCCTCGGCGAGAACACGATCGTTCTCGACTGCGACGTCCTCCAGGCCGACGGCGGCACGCGGACGGCCGCCATCACCGGCGCCTACGTGGCGCTCGCCGAGGCCATCGAGTGGGGCCGCGCGAATCGCTTCATCGGGCAGAAGGCCGTGCCCCTCATCGACAGCGTGTCGGCCGTCTCGGTCGGAATCATCGACGGCGAGCCCATGCTCGACCTCGCCTACGTCGAGGACGTCCGAGCCGAGACCGACATGAACGTCGTCGTCACGGGCCGGGGTCTCTTCGTGGAGGTGCAGGGCACGGCCGAGGGTGCGCCCTTCGACCGGTCCGAGCTGAACTCGCTGCTCGATCTCGCCCTCGCCGGCGCCGTCGACCTCAGCAGGATCCAGACCGAGACGCTCGAAGCCACCGGGGCCGACTCGTGACCCGCGTCGTCCTCGCCACGCACAACGCCCACAAGGTCGCCGAGCTCCAGCGCATCCTGGGGGCGTCGCTCGTGGGCATCGAGCTCGTGACGTACGACGGCCCCGAGCCCGTCGAGGACGGCGACACCTTCGAGGCGAACGCGCTGATCAAGGCGCGCGCGGCCTCCGAGTACACCGGCCTGCCCGCGATCGCGGACGACTCCGGGATCGCCGTCGACGCCCTCGACGGGGCTCCGGGGATCCACTCCGCCCGCTACGCCGGCACCCGCGACGACACCGACAACCTCGAGCTGCTGCTGACGAACCTCGAGGGCGTCGCCGACCGGCGCGCGTCGTTCGTCTGCGCCGCGGCCCTCGTGGTCCCGCCGCCGACCGGGGCCGTCGGACCGGACGGACCCGCCGAGATGGCCGCCAGCGACGAGCACGTCGAGCTGGCGACCTGGCCGGGGACGGTGCTGACGGAGGCGGCAGGATCCGGGGGCTTCGGGTACGACCCGATCTTCCGTCCCGACGACGAGACCCGCAGCGCCGCCGAGCTCACGGTCGCCGAGAAGGACTCGACGAGCCACCGGGCGCAGGCGTTCCAGGCTCTCGCCCCGAGGATCGCCGCGCTCGCCTGAGTCTCGGCGTGGACGATCGACCGACGCGGACCCTCGACCGGCACGGCCGCTGGCGCGAGCCGGGCGGCTACGGCTGAGCGGGCGAGGAGTCGCCGGCCCTCTCGCCGGGCGTCGCGTCGCCGTCCGCCTTCTTGGCCTTGCGGCTCGTGCGGAAGACCTGCAGGAGCGCCGGCACCACGGAGACGAGGACAGCGGCCAGCAGGATGATGTCGATGTACTTCTCGACGAAGGCCGCCACGGGAGGGATGTGCCCGATCCCGTAGCCGAGCATCGTGATGCCGAAGCCCCAGGCGAGAGCGCCGATCGCGTTGTAGAGCGAGTATTTCCGGTACGGCATGTGCGCGATGCCGGCGGCGATGGGCGTGAACGTGCGCACGACGGGTACGAAGCGGGCGAGGATGACCGCGAACGCGCCGAACTTCACGAAGAACGCGTTGGTGCGTTTGACGTTCTCGGACGAGAAGAGCCCGCTCTCCTTGCGCTCGAAGATGCGCGGGCCGACCTTGTGCCCGATCAGGTAGCCGAGCTCGCCGCCGAGGAACGCCGCGAGGGCGATCAGGAACGCGATCAGCAGGATCGGCAGCCCGAGCCCGTAGGCGTCCTTCGCCGCGATGACGCCGGCGAGGATCAGGAGCGTGTCGCCCGGGAAGATGAAGCCGATGAGCAGGCCGGTCTCGGCGAAGATGATCGCGCAGATGCCGAGCACGGCCCACGGCCCGAAGGAGTGGATGAGCTCCTCGGGGTTCAGGAAGGGAATCGTCGCCAGGGGCAGCATCAGTGGTTCTCCGTTTTCGGTTCGCACCAGGGCCGGAGGCGGCACCAGACGCGCGACCGTCGGTGGGCGATGCGCTGATCGCGGCCCGACGTGTGATCGTGGTCAGCCTATTCGACCGGCACCGGCCCCGGGGCTGCCCCCGGACGAATGGGTACCCCAGACCGAGGGAGGAACGACCTCGGGATGACGAGCCGGCGCGGCCGAGGGAGGAACGACCTCGGGATGACAGGCGGTGCGGGAGAAGGGACTTGAACCCTCACGCTCGAAAGCACAGGAACCTAAATCCTGCGTGTCTGCCGATTTCACCACTCCCGCGGCGGTATCAGCTTAGCCAGCGGCTCCTGCGTCTCAGCGTTTCAGATGCGGCTGGTGCGGGGAGTACCGCGGGACGTACCGGAGCAGGATGCCCGCGCCGACGAACCCCAGGACGCCCATGACCCCGCTGGCGAACGAGATCGTCACGAGAGCCGTGAGCCCGGCGATGAGGAGCGGCGCGGCGGCGCTGCCGAAGTCGCCGGTGAAGCGCCACGCCCCGAGGAAGGGTGCGGGGTTCTCCTTGTCGGCGAGGTCGGCGCCGAGGGTCATCAGGATGCCCGAGCCGATGCCGTTCGCGACCGACATGAACAGGGCCACGCCGATGAACCAGCCGACGTTGTCGGGCAGCGCGTGGGTGAGGGAGAGGGCGAGGTAGCTGATCCCGAGGCCGACCATGCAGGGCATGGCGCTCCACAGCCGCCCCCAGCGGTCCATGATCTGGCCGCTCGTGTAGAAGAGGGCGAAGTCGATGGCTCCGGCGATCCCGATGATGAGGGCCGTCTCGGTCGACCCGAGGGCGATGCTGACGGCCCAGAGGGGCAGGATCACCTGGCGCCCGGCCCGCATCGCCCCGATCAGGGCCGCCCCGCTGCCGAGCTTGACGAGGACGCCGCGATGGCGCCAGAGGGTCGGGAAGAGACCCTGCGCCTCGGCGGCGACCTCGCGCTCGCCGGCCGTGCGGTCATCGGGGCCGGTCGCGGCCGACTCCCGCGCGGTCCGGGCGCGGAGGGCGCGGCGTTCGTCGCCGCGGGCGGCGGCCGTCGGATCCTTCAGGACGAGGAGGACGCCGGCGGCGGCGAGGCAGCCGGCGATGTGGATCCAGAAGGCCGACTGGGTCGACCCGGTGAGGTGGATGACCGCCGCCGAGAGGAGCGGCCCGACGAAGTAGCCGAACCGGAAGACGCCGCCGAGGCTCGACAGCGCCCTGGCGCGGATCTCGGGAGGCACGAAGCTCGTCATGAAGGCGTGCCGCGCCAGCGCGAAGACGGCCGTCGAGAGCCCGATCAGGAAGACGCCCAGGGCCAGCACCCAGACGTCCGGTGCGACGACGCAGACGAGGAGGCCGACGACGCTGACGAGGGCGGCTCCGATCATGGCGGTCCGCTCGCCGATGCGCGAGACGAGCCAACCGCTCGGGATGTCGCCGATGAGCTCCCCGACGAGGATGAGGGAGGCGACGAAGGCCGAGAGAGCGAGGGTCGCTCCGAGGCTGTCGGACACGACGGGGATGATCGGGATGATGGCGCCCTCGCCGATCGCGAAGAGGGCGGCCGGCAGGAATGCCGAGAGGGCCACCGACCTCATCGAGAAGGTGGAGGAGGTCGTCGACATGGCGTCCTCCACAGTACGCTTCCCGGCCCGCGCCTAGAATCGGGGGCATGAAGGTACTGGCAGCGATGAGCGGCGGCGTCGACTCGGCCGTGGCGGCGGCGCGGGCCGTCGACGCGGGGCACGACGTCGTCGGGGTGCACCTGGCACTGAGCAGGATGCCCGGGACCCTGCGCACCGGGAGCCGCGGCTGCTGCACCATCGAGGACTCCATGGACGCCCAGCGCGCCGCCAACATGATCGGCATCCCCTACTACGTGTGGGACTTCTCCGAGCGTTTCAAGCTCGACGTCGTCGACGACTTCGTCGCGGAGTACTCCGCCGGCCGCACTCCCAACCCGTGCATGCGCTGCAACGAGCGGATCAAGTTCGCCGCCCTCCTCGAGAAGGCGATGGCGCTGGGCTTCGATGCGGTCGCGACCGGCCACTACGCCTCCATCGTCACCGATGCCGACGGCAACAAGGAGCTCCACCGGGCCGCTGCCTGGGCCAAGGACCAGTCGTACGTTCTCGGCGTGCTCACGAAGGAGCAGATCGACCACTCGATGTTCCCGCTGGGCGCGACCCCGTCGAAGGCCGAGGTGCGCGCCGAGGCGGCCGCCCGCGGTTTCACCGTGGCGCAGAAGCCCGACAGCCACGACATCTGCTTCATCCCGGACGGCGACACTCGAGGGTGGCTGGCCGAGCGCGTGGGCGCCGAGCCGGGGGAGATCCTGGACCGGGCAGGAGCCGTCGTCGGCAGCCACGAGGGCGCGCACGCCTTCACCGTGGGGCAGCGGCGCGGCCTCAGCATCGGGACTCCCGCGGCCGACGGCAAGCCGCGGTTCGTGCTCGAGGTGCGCCCGAAAGACAACACGGTGGTCGTCGGCCCGAAGGAGGCACTCGACATCGCGGAGATCGCCGGTTCCGTCTTCTCCTGGGCGGGTCTGGCGCCCGAGGACCCGACCGTCGAGTTCGCGTGCGAGGTGCAGATCCGCGCCCACGCGGATCCCGTCGCGGCACGCGCGCGCGTGTCGGTGGTCGGCGGTAGAACAGAACTGGTCATCACGCCGGAGACGCCCCTCAACGGGGTCGCCCCCGGTCAGACCGCGGTCGTCTACGTGGGCACGCGAGTGCTCGGGCAGTGCACCATCGACCGCACCGTCAGTTCCGTCCCGGTCCCCGCTGTACCAATTACCGCTGGCGCGGCCGTTTCGTAGGAGAGCCCCATGTCGACCGCCGACCAGCAGACGGAGTCCGAGGCGGCGCGCGACGGGGCGGGAGGGCTCGAGGCGGCGCGCGACGAGGCGCAGGCGCTCACCACGCGCATCCTGGAGCTCCGCGACCAGTACTACGAGTCGAACGCCTCGACCGTCTCCGACGCCGACTACGACGCGCTGATGCGCCGGCTCGAGGCGCTCGAGCGCGAGCACCCCGAGCTGCAGAAGTCCGACAGTCCCACGCAGACGGTGGGCGGTCGGGCGGAGACGACGCAGTTCGCGCCCGTCGAGCACGCCGAGCGGATGCTCAGCCTCGACAACGTGTTCAGCCTCGAGGAGCTCCAGGAGTGGGCCGCCAAGGTCGAGCGCGACGCCGGGGCCGAGCGCGTGCGCTTCCTCTCGGAGCTCAAGATCGACGGTCTGGCCATCAACCTGCGCTACGAGAACGGTGTGCTCGTGACGGCCGCGACCCGCGGAGACGGCGTCGTCGGGGAGGACGTCACGGGCAACGTGCTCACGATGGGCTCGATCCCGGCGCGACTGTCGGGCACCGGGCATCCTGCGCTCGTCGAGGTCCGGGGCGAGATCTTCTTCCCGGTCGAGGAGTTCGACCAGCTCAACGCCGCCCAGCGGGAGGCCGGGGAGCGGGTCTTCGCCAACCCGCGCAACGCCGCCGCCGGGTCCCTCCGCCAGAAGGAGGAGGGCAAGAGCCCTGAGAAGCGCGCGCTCATGATCGCGCGGCTGCGGCGGCTCCGGATGCTCGTGCACGGGATCGGCGCCTGGCCGGTCCCCGAGCTGGAGCGCGACACCGACGTGACGAGCCAGTCCGAGATCTACGGGCTCCTCGGCTCCTGGGGTCTGCCCATCTCGACCCACTTCCGCGTCTTCGACACGGTCGACGAGGTCGGCGCCTTCATCACGCGCTACGGCGAGCGACGGGCCTCCGTCGAGCACCAGATCGACGGCATCGTCGTCAAGGTCGACGACCTCGGCCTGCACGAGGAGCTCGGCGCCACGAGCCGCGCGCCGCGGTGGGCCACGGCCTTCAAGTACCCGCCCGAGGAGGTCAACACGAAGCTCCTCGACATCGTGGTGAGCGTCGGCCGCACCGGCCGCGCCACCCCGTTCGCCGTCATGCAGAAGGTGGAGGTCGCCGGGTCCGAGGTCCGCCAGGCGACGCTCCACAACCAGCAGGTCGTGAAGGCCAAGGGCGTCCTGATCGGCGACACGGTCGTCCTCCGGAAGGCCGGCGACGTGATCCCCGAGGTCCTCGGCCCGGTCGTGGAGCTCCGCGACGGCAGCGAGCGCGAGTTCGTGATGCCCACGGTCTGCCCCGAGTGCGGCACCCCGCTCGCACCGGCGAAGGAGGGCGACATCGACCTCCGCTGCCCCAACTCCGAGAGCTGCCCGGCACAGGTGCGGGGTCGGGTCGAGCACATCGCCTCCCGGGGCTCGCTCGACGTCGAAGGGCTCGGCGAGGTCGCCGCCGCCGCGCTGACGCAGCCGTTCGAGCCGGCCGAGCCGCCGCTGCGCACGGAGGCGGGCCTGTTCGACCTCACCCTCGACGACATCGTGCCGATCCGGGTCGTCGTCCGCGACGCCGAGACCGGGATGGAGAAGCTCGAGTCCGACGGGCGCCCGAAGGTGATGACGCCGTTCGGGCGCGAGGTGAAGGGGCGGGGCGACCAGGCCGGAACCGTCAGCTTCCTCCCGTCGAAGCGGGCGGAGACGGTGCTCGCGAACCTCGAGAAGGCGAAGACGAGCCCGCTCTGGCGCATCCTGGTCGGCCTGAGCATCCGGCACGTCGGCCCCGTCGCGGCCCGCGCACTCGCCGACTACTTCGGCTCTCTCGACGCCATCCGCGCCGCCAGTCGTGAGGAGCTCGCCGCGGTCGACGGGGTGGGCGGCATCATCGCCGATGCGCTCCTCGACTGGTTCGACGTCGCCTGGCACCGGGAGATCATCGAGCGCTGGACAGCAGCGGGCGTCCAGTTCACGACGCCCGGCCACCCCGGGCCCGGTGCAGCGGAGGCGGCGGGCGGCGTGCTCGCCGGGCTCACCGTCGTCGCGACGGGCTCGCTCGAGGGCTTCTCCCGCGAGGGGGCGCAGGAGGCGATCCTGGCCGCCGGCGGGAAGGCGGGCAACAGCGTCAGCAAGAAGACCGACTTCGTGGCCGCGGGCCCCGGAGCGGGATCGAAGCTCACGAAGGCGGAGACCCTCGGGGTACGCATCATCGACGCGGCTCAGTTCGCGCTCCTGGTGACCGAGGGCCCGGCCGCGCTCGAGTCCTGAGGGGGCACCCCCAATGCGGGGGTTCCCGTGTCCCCAAAAAGGGGGGCAATATCTGATGAATCCGGCTATCCCCTGGTCAGGGGTAGACACGTCTCCCTAAACTCTGTGCTAGCGCACCGATCTCGTCTGTAGGGGTACGAGACCCAGGTGCGCTACGAGGGGATCGACCCGACGTGCTGTTCTTTGCCGCAGCCATCCTGTATTCCTCCGCCCACCTCTTCGGAGTGGTCGGGGCGTCGACCCTGCCCGAAACCGCCGTGGTCCACCAGGCCGCCGCGGTCTCCGACACCACCCCGCGGCTCCAGGCCCCCGACGAGGGCGCTCCCGTGTCGTCGTCCGCGCTCGACGGCTGCGGTGCCGAGCGGGGCACGGCCACGCAGGCGACCCGGGAGGGGCGCTTCGACGCCGCGACGTGCCTGCGGGAGCTCGGCGCGGCTCCGGCCTGGCGTCTTCTGGATTTCTCCTCCTCCCTCTCGCAGGATGCGGGTCAGGACGTCGACTTCGCCACCCACCTCTCGGAGGACGGCTCCGCGTCGGCGACCCGTCACTGGTGGGCCGGGCTGCCGGACTCGACCCGCGACTCCCTGATCGCCACGATGCCCGGCGTGGTCGGCAACCTCGAGGGCGTCCCCTACACGGTGCGCGACGAGGCGAACCGGTCGGTCCTCTCGGAGACCCTGGCGACGATCCAGCACCGGGACGACCGCGCCAGCGCGGGCCTGACGGGGTTCGGCGACGAGACGGCGCGGCTCACGATGCTCCAGCAGGTCGACCTGGCTTTGACCCCGGGGCGCGGCGGCGACGACACGGCTCGCCAGCTGGTCTCTCTGGACACGGTGTTCCCGGGGCGCGCCGCGATCTCGGTGGGCGACCTCGACACCGCTCGGGACGTCAGCGTCATGGTCCCCGGCATGCTCTACACGGTGTCCAACCAGATCACCTACTGGACCGATCACGCGGCGGCCCTCCACTCCGAGCAGGACTTCTGGACCAAGACGCTGGCGACCACGACGCGCAGACCGCAGTCGTCCGCCGTCGTCGCGTGGATGGGGTATCGCACGCCCGACCTGACGAACGTCACGAGTCTGGACCTCGCCCGGCAGGGCGCCGTGCACCTCGAGGAGTCCGTCACCGGGCTCGACGCCGTCCGGGCCGTGGACCGGCCCCGGCTCACGATCCTCGCCCACTCGTACGGCAGCACGACGGCCACGATCGCCCTCTCCTCGGGACGGATGCGAGCGGACGCCTTCGTCGCGCTCGGCTCTCCCGGAAGCGTCGTGGACTCCGCCTCCGATCTCAGCGTCACCCGCGGGAACGTCTACGCGGCGGCCGCGGCGCTCGACCCCGTCGCCGGTCTCGGGTTCTTCGGCAAGGATCCGGGCGCCTCCCTCTTCGGGTCGACGCTCCTCAGCGTCGCGGCGTCGACCGATCCCTTCACCGAGCAGCACCTCACCGGCACCTGGACGCACAACAACTACTTCGACCCGGGCAGCCGATCGATGCGGAACCTCGCCCTCATCGGGATCGGTCAGGGGGCTCTCGCGGGGGGCCGCCCGCCGCAGCCGGACGTGCCCCAGGTCGTCTCGGGCCCGTCGCTGGCCCTGGTGCGCCCTCAGGATGTCTACCGCGACTGACCGAATAGACTCGTCAGGATCCCCCGACAGACCATCCGACGGAGTCGCATGTCAGAAATCACGCGTGAGCAGGTGGAGCACCTCGCCGGTCTCGCCCGCATCGCCCTCACCCCCGACGAGATCGACAAGCTGACGGGCGAGCTCGGCCACATCGTCGACAGCATCGCGAAGGTCTCCGAGGTCGCCGGCGAGGACGTCCCCGCGACGAGCCACCCGATCCCGCTCACGAACGTCTTCCGCGACGACGTCGTGGGGGAGACCCTCACGCAGGAGCAGGCGCTCCGCGGAGCTCCCGAGCACGACGGCAGCCGTTTCAAAGTCAGCGCCATCCTGGGAGAAGAGCAGTGACCGACGACCTGACCCGCCTCTCCGCCGCCGACCTCGCCGGTCGCCTGGCCGACCGCAGCGTCTCGGCCGTCGAGGCCACGACCGCCCATCTCGACCGGATCGCCGCCGTCGACGGCGACGTCCACGCTTTCCTGCACGTGAGCGCCGACGCGCTCGCGACCGCGGAGCGCATCGACCGCCGCCGCGCGGAGGGCGAGGAGCTCGGCCCCCTGGCCGGCGTCCCGATCGCCATCAAAGACGTCCTCTGCACGATCGACATGCCGTCGACCTCCGGGTCGCGCATCCTCGAGGGCTGGATCCCGCCCTACGACGCCACCGTGGTGAAGAAGCTCCGCGCCGCCGATCTGGTGCCGCTCGGCAAGACCAACATGGACGAGTTCGCCATGGGCTCCTCGACCGAGTTCTCGGCCTACGGGCCGACGCACAACCCCTGGAACCTCGACCGCATCCCCGGCGGCTCGGGCGGTGGCTCCGCGGCGGCCGTGGCGGCCTTCGAAGCGCCCCTGGCCCTCGGCAGCGATACCGGCGGCTCGATCCGTCAGCCCGGCGCCGTCACGGGCACGGTCGGCGTGAAGCCCACCTACGGCTCCGTCAGCCGCTACGGGGCGATCGCCCTCGCCTCCTCGCTCGACCAGGTCGGTCCGGTCACGCGGACGGTCCTCGACGCGGGCCTCCTGCACGACGTCATCAAGGGCCACGACAAGCGCGACTCCACCTCGCTGACCGACGAGTGGCCGTCGTTCGCCGAGTCGGCGCGCGCCGGTTTCGCCCCCGACGCCCTCCGCGGCGTGAAGGTCGGCGTCGTCAAGGAGCTCAACGGCGACGGCTTCCAGCAGGGCGTGAAGACGCGGTTCGCCGAGGCGATCGCGCTCCTGGCCTCCGCGGGAGCCGAGATCGTCGAGGTCTCCGCACCCAGCTTCGAGTACGCCATCAGCGCGTACTACCTCATCCTGCCCGCCGAGGCCTCGTCCAACCTCGCCAAGTTCGACTCGGTCCGCTTCGGCCTGCGGGTGAACCCCGAGGGCGGCGGCACGGTCGAGGACGTCATGGCGGCGACCCGGGAGGCCGGGTTCGGCCCCGAGGTCAAGCGGCGCATCATCCTGGGCACCTACGCCCTCAGCGCCGGGTACTACGACGCCTACTACGGCAGTGCGCAGAAGGTCCGCACGCTGGTCCAGCGCGACTTCGCCCGGATGTTCGCCGAGGTCGACGTGCTGATCTCGCCGTCCGCGCCGACCACGGCGTTCCCCATCGGCGAGAAGATCGACGACCCGCTGGCGATGTACCTCAACGACCTCACCACGATCCCGGCGAACCTCGCCGGGATCCCGGGGATCTCGCTGCCGATGGGGCTCGCCGAGGAGGACGGCCTCCCCACGGGCATCCAGCTCATGGCGCCCGCCCGCGAGGACGCCCGCCTCTACACCTACGGCGCCGCGCTGGAGAGCCTCTTCGAGAGCACGTGGGGCCACACCCTCATCTCGCGGGCCCCCGAGCTCGCGTTCACCGAACAGTCCGCCGCAACCGAGGGAGTCGTCTGATGGCCGCCCGTCCCGAACTGATGGACTACGACAAGGCCCTCGAGCTCTTCGAGCCCGTGCTCGGCTTCGAGGTCCACGTCGAGCTGTCGACCAAGACCAAGATGTTCTCCGACGCCCCGAACTTCTTCGGTGGCGAGCCCAACACGAACATCACCCCCGTCGACCTGGGGCTCCCCGGGTCGCTCCCGGTGGTGAACGGCCAGGCCGTGAAGTACGCCATCAGCCTCGGCCTCGCGCTCGGCTGCTCCATCGCCCCGTCGTCGCGGTTCGCCCGCAAGAACTACTTCTACCCCGACCTGGCGAAGAACTACCAGATCAGCCAGTCCGACCAGCCGATCGCCTTCGACGGCACCGTCGAGGTGGAGATGCCCGACGGCACCCTGTTCCAGGTGCCCGTCGAGCGCGCGCACATGGAGGAGGACGCCGGGAAGCTGACCCACGTGGGCGGCGCAACCGGCCGCATCCAGGGCGCCGAGTACAGCCTCGTCGACTACAACCGCGCCGGCGTGCCCCTCGTCGAGATCGTTACCCGGCCGATCTTCGGGGCCGAGCACCTCGCTCCCGAGCTCGGGGCCGCCTACGTCTCGACCATCCGCGACATCGTGCGCGGGCTCGGCATCAGCGACGCCCGGATGGAGCGGGGCAACCTCCGCTGCGACGCCAACATCTCGCTGCGACCCCGCGGCCAGGAGAAGCTGGGCACGCGCACCGAGACGAAGAACGTCAACTCGTTCCGCTCGGTCGAGCGCGCCATCCGCTACGAGATCCAGCGGCAGGCCGCCATCCTGGCCAAGGGCGGCACCATCACGCAGGAGACCCGGCACTGGCACGAAGACACGGGCCGGACCTCGGCCGGTCGCCCGAAGAGCGACGCCGACGACTACCGCTACTTCCCGGAGCCCGACCTCCTGCCGGTCGAGCCCTCCGCCGAGCTGATCGAGGAGCTCCGCGCCGCGCTCCCCGAGTCGCCCGCGGTCCTGCGCCGCCGTCTCAAGGCCGAGTGGGGCTTCACCGACCTCGAGTTCCAGGACGTCGTCAACTCCGGTCTCGTCACCGAGATCGTCGAGACCACGAAGGCCGGAGCCTCGGCGCAGTCGGCCCGCAAGTGGTGGACCGGCGAGATCGCCCGGCTCGCGAACGCCGCCGGCCCCGACGTCGAAGCGTCGTCCCTCGTGTCGCCGCAGCACGTCTCCGAGCTCATCGCCCTCGTGGAGGGCGGCGAACTGACCGACCGTCTCGCGCGCCAGGTGCTCGAGGGCGTCATCGCGGGCGAGGGCTCACCGGTCGAGGTCGTCGAGAAGCGCGGTCTCAAGGTCGTCTCCGACGACGGTGCGCTCATCGCGGCGATCGACGCGGCGCTCGCCCAGCAGCCCGACGTGCTCGAGAAGATCCGCGACGGCAAGGTGCAGGCCGCCGGGGCCGTCATCGGCGCCGTCATGAAGGCCATGAAGGGCCAGGCCGACGCCGCGCGCGTCCGCGAGCTGGTCCTCGAGAGAGCGCAGGCCTGACCTGGCCGCCGTGAAGCGAGGCGCCACCTGGTGGCTCTCGCCGCTCCGACCGGTCGCGATCGGTGTCATCGCGTTCGCGGTGGCGCTGATCGTCGCCTCCCGGCTCCTGCCCGCGCACACGGTCGTCATCTGGGACTCCGCGGGGAAGCGCGCGCTCGACGCCTCGA
Organism: Frondihabitans sp. 762G35; assembly: GCF_002074055.1. Lineage (NCBI taxonomy): Bacteria > Bacillati > Actinomycetota > Actinomycetes > Micrococcales > Microbacteriaceae > Frondihabitans > Frondihabitans sp. 762G35. The sequence continues at coordinate 913,152 of NZ_CP014619.1, forward strand.
GCGACGACTTCACGGTCGGCGTCCTCGTCGCCGGCTTCATCGTGCTCGCCGTCTGGCTCGTGGCCGGTCTGGTGCTGACGCTCGTTCCCGCGCGGCACGTTCTCGTGCCGCACGCGGCCCACTGGAAGAGCGCGGGGAACGTCCCCGAGATGAGGCATCGCTTCGCGACCTACCTCGGGCGGGCCATCGGGGCGACCTACGGCTTCATCGCCGTCGAGGTGCTCGTCGCGGTCGTGTCGCAGAGCACCTCGGCGCTCCAGACCTGGTGGCCGCCCGTGGTGGTCTCGATCCTGTTCATCGTCATCCTGCTGATCTTCGCCGTCTGGGTGTTCTCCGACGGGTTCCGGCCGCCGCGGCAGGCGTCCGCGCGGAGGTCCTGACGTGTCGCAGGGCGACACGGGCGGCGGTCCCGACCGGTACGGCTCCGACGTCCTGGCGGGCGACTGGAAGAAGGCCGGTCAGCGCCGGATCCGCGTGGTCGACGCCGTGAGAGACCTGGTCGTCGAGGAGGCCTCGTCGGGGTTCACCGGCGCCATCGTGCGGATCGCGTCGTCGACCGTCGAGCTCGTCGACTGGAAGGACCGCGTCCGCGCCTTCCCCCTGACGGCCCTGTTCCGGATCGACGGCGAGCCCGTCCACCTGCAGGTCCCGCGGGCGACCTCCGAGGGGCGGCTCCGCTCGGCGTCGGGCTCCTTCGCCGTGCAGGACGCCCGGGCCAGGACGGCCCTCGCCAGCCGGATCTTCGTCGAGGGCCGCCACGACGCCGAGCTCGTCGAGAAGGTCTGGGGTCACGACCTCCGGATCGAGGGCGTCGCCGTCGAGTACCTCGAGGGCGTCGACCACCTGGCCGACGTCCTCGCCGCGTTCCGCCCCGGGCCGAAACGCCGGGTCGGGGTGCTCGTCGATCACCTCGTCCCGGGGTCGAAGGAGAGCCGGATCGCCGAGTCCGTCGCCCGGGGCCCGCACGGGTCGAGCGTCCTCGTGGTCGGCCACCCCTACGTCGATGTCTGGCAGTCCGTGAAGCCGGGGCGCCTCGGCCTCGACGAGTGGCCGGTCGTCCCGCGGTCCGTCGAGTGGAAGCACGGCATCTGCGAGGCTCTCGGCTGGCCGCACGACGACCAGGAGGACATCGCGCGCGCCTGGCAGCGGATCCTCGGCCGGGTGCGCACGTTCGCCGACCTGGAGCCGTCTCTCCTCGGACGGGTCGAGCAGCTCATCGACTTCGTCACCGAGTAGCGTCCGGGGCGTCGTCCGGGGAGTCTCCGCGACGTCGGCGTCGCCGGGCCACCAGCAGGGCGGTGGCGGCTACCAACGCGGCGCCGAGGAGGGCGAGCCCGATCGGGAGCCACGGCACCCGGACGACGATCATCTCGACGCGAGGCCCGGCCGACGACGTCGGAGCGGTGGCCCGCTCGACCGCCGCCACCGTCCTGTCGGCCAGGAACGCGGCTCCTGCCGCCGTGGGGTGGAGGGAGCGAGGGTCGAGCGAGATCGAGGTGAGCCGGCTGGTGGCAGTGAGGGTGATCCCGGCGACGTAGGCGTCGGACCCGGCGCAGGCCGAGTGAGCCGACCCGGCAGCGAGGTTCGAGACGTAGGTGAAGCCGGCGCGGTCGCTCGCCGTCCTCGTGACCGCGTCGAGCGTCTCCTGCAGCCCCGCCAGATAGCGGACGTCGACGTCGGTGAAGGGGAAGCCGTTCGTCGGGAAGGTGCCGGAGACGCTCTCCGGGGTGACGACGGGGCGGAAGCAGCCGCCGGAGGGCGTGTCGGCCGGAGCGGGGAAGATCGCCGGGTAGCCGACGACGACGACCAGCGCGTTCGGCGCCTTCGACCGGATGGCGGCGAAGGCCTCGCGGAGCCCGGTCGCCGCCGTCGTCGCGACCGCGTCGCGGAGTCGATCGGAGCCACCCGAGACGAGCGTGCTGCGGCAGTTCTGCGCGGCGTCGCCGGAGAGCACGGGCCCCGTCCGCGAGAGGGCGATGCAGCCGGAGGCGGCACCGAGGAGATCGGCGTCGTTGCCGCCGATCGAGACCGTGACGAGGCGGGTGGCGGCGGAGAGCGCGTCGACCTGCGGCGGGGCGCCGTTCTGTCGACGATCGATCAGGTCGCGGGTCGTCGCGCCGGAGCAGGTGACGTCCGTCAGCCGAGCCCCCAGCGCCCGCGCGACGCGGTGCGGGTAGTCCGACGCGGTCTGTGCGCACGCCGGGACGGGCTCGCCCGTGGGATCGGACAGGCCGAGCCCGGCGGCGTACGAGTCGCCGAGGGCGACGTAGGACTGCCCGGAGGGCGCTGTCGCCGCACCGGCCGCGTCCGTCGCGCCGGGTCCGAGCGCGGTGATCGCCAGGATGGACGCCGCGACGAGGGCGGCGCTGCGGAGCGATCTCGACATCCGGCCAGGCTACTCACGACGCGGCGCGAGAACGCCCGGCGGCGTTCCTAGGAGGTCGGCTTCGCCGTGTGGCGGCCCCGGAGCTCCTCGAACTGGTGGTCGCGCCACTCGCCCGGGAACGGCGCCGCGCCGGTGGATGCCGCCAGCGCCTCGCGCTCCCGCAGTTCGACACGGCGGATCTTCCCGGAGATGGTCTTGGGCAGCGGCCCGAACTCCACCCGCCGCACCCGCTCGTAGGCGGGCAGCGCCGTGCGCGCGTGCCGGAGGACGGCCAGCGCCGTCTCCTCGGTGGGCTCCCAGCCCGCGGCGAGCGTCACGTACGCCTTGACCACGTTGAGGCGCACCTCGTCGGGCGCGGGCACCACCGCCGATTCGGCGACGGCAGGATGCTCGAGCAGAGCGCTCTCCACCTCGAACGGCGACACCTTGTAGTCGGACGACTTGAAGATGTCGTCGGTGCGGCCGATGAAGATGATGAAGCCGTCGGCGTCGCGCGCGGCGACGTCGCCGGTGTGGAAGAAGCCGTCGCGCAGGGCGTCGCTCGTCTTCTCGGGGTCGCCGAGGTAGTGCGACATGAGGTTCGTCGGCCTCTCCCGGAGGTCGAGGCAGACCTCGCCCTCCTCACGCGGTTCGCCGCTGACGGGGTCGAGGAGCGCGATCTCGACGCCGGGCAGGGGAACCCCCATCGAGCCCGGCTTGACCGGCGCCCCGGGCGGGTTGCCGATGACGGCCGTCGTCTCGGTCTGACCGTAGCCGTCGCGGATCGTGAGGCCCCAGCGCTCCTCGACCCGGGCGATCACCTCGGGGTTGAGCGGTTCGCCGGCCGAGACGATCTCGCGGAGCGCCGAGGGGCGCTCGCCGAGGTCGGCCTGGATGAGCAGGCGCCACACCGTGGGCGGAGCGCAGAAGGTCGTGACTCCTGCCCTCTCCAACCAGGTCAGGAGCGCCGGCCCGTCGAAGCGGTCGTAGTTGTAGACGAAGACCGTCGCCTCGGCGATCCACGGCGAGAAGAAGCAGCTCCAGGCGTGCTTGCCCCAGCCGGGCGAGCTGATGGCCAGCTGCACGTCGCCGGGGCGGAGGCCGAGCCAGTACATCGTGCTGAGGTGCCCGACCGGATAGGAGGTCTGCGTGTGGACGACCATCTTGGGCTTCGACGTCGTGCCGGAGGTGAAGTAGACGAGGCACGGATCGGAGGAGGCGATCACGAGGGCCGGGCGCTCCTCTTCGTCGTCCGATCGGGGCGCGAGCGAGTCGGGGTAGGGCAGCCAGCCCGTGACGCCCCCGCCGACGGCGATCCGGGTGAAGTCGCCGGTGACGGTGTCGAACTTCGCCGCCTCCGAGGCGTTCGTCACGACGTGGCGGACGTCGCCCCGGTCGATGCGGTCCTGCAGGTCGTGCGCCTCCAGCATCGTCGAGGTCGGCAGGATCACCGCGCCCAGCCTCATCACGGCGAGCATCGACTCCCACAGCTCGTACTGGTTCCCGAGCATGAGGACGACGTGGTCGCCGGGGCGGACTCCGAGCGCGTGGAGCTGCGTGGCGAGTCGGTCGGAGCGCGCGGCCAACTCGACGAACGTGGTCCTCGACTCCGAACCGTCCTCCTCGACGATCCAGAGCGCCACGCGATCGTTCCCCTCCGCGACGACGTCGAACCAGTCCGTCACCCAGTTGAACGCCTCGCCCACGTCGGGCCAGCGGAAGGCGCCGGCCGCCTCGGCGTCGCCGGGAGCGACCCCCAGGAGGAGATCGCGGGCGGCTCGGTAAGCGACGGTGCTCGGTTCGGAACGCATGAGGAGAATCATGCCCCACCCGCCGGTGACGGTGGTTCCGCTTACTGTGATGGGGATGCCCGACTCACCTGACGACCCCTCTTCCGCCTCTCCCGGCTTCGTCCGCGTCCGCGGCGCGCGCGAGAACAATCTCCGCGACGTCGACGTCGACGTCCCGCGCGACAGGATCGTTGCCTTCACCGGGGTGTCGGGGTCCGGCAAGTCCTCGCTCGCCTTCGGGACGATCTTCGCCGAGGCCCAGCGCCGCTTCCTCGAGTCGGTGGCGCCCTACGCGCGCCGCCTCATCGCTCAGGGGTCGACGCCGCACGTCGACTCGATCACCGGCCTCCCGCCCGCGGTCGCGCTGCAGCAGCGACGGGGCGCCCCCTCGTCGCGCTCGACGGTGGGCACCCTGACGACCCTCTCCAACTCGGTCCGGATGCTCTACTCGCGAGCCGGCCGGTATCCCGACGGGGCGTCCCGCCTCGAATCCGACTCGTTCTCGCCGAACACCGTCGTCGGCGCGTGCCCGCGCTGCCACGGCCTCGGCACCGCCCACGAGGTGACCGAGGCGTCGGCCGTGCGCGACGACTCGCTCAGCATCCGCGACGGCGCCATCGCCGCGTGGCCGGGCGCGTGGCAGGGCAAGAACCTCCGTGACGTGACAGCCGGGCTGGGCTACGACATCGACCGTCCCTGGCGCGACCTCTCCCGGGAGGATCGCGACTGGCTCCTCTTCACGGAGGAGCAGCCGGTCGTCGAGGTGACGCCCCAGCGCGACCGCGTGGCGAAGCCGTACCGCGGCCGTTTCTGGAGCGCGCGACAGTACGTGATGCACACCCTGGCCGACTCCGCGAGTGCGACCCAGCGCACCAAGGTGCTCCAGTTCGTCGAGTCGGGGGCCTGTTCGCTCTGCGGCGGATCCGGGCTCACCCGCGCGGCCCTCGACGTCACGGTCCGGGGTCTCACGATCACCCGGCTGAACGGGCTGCCGCTGACGGAGCTCGCCGAGATCCTGCGCTCCGTCGCCGCGACGGCCCACGCGACCGCCGCCACCTCGAAGGCCTCGTCGGGGGAGGAGTCGGAGGTCGCCGTCTCGATCGCCCGCGATCTCCTCGCCCGGGTCGAGGTGCTCACGGCCCTCGGCCTCGGCTACCTGAGCCTCGACCGGACCACCCCGACCCTCTCTCCCGGCGAGATGCAGCGGCTGCGGATCGCCACGCAGCTCCGGTCCGGCCTGTTCGGAGTCGTCTACGTCCTCGACGAGCCGAGCGCGGGGCTCCATCCCGCCGACACGGAGTCGCTGCTCGACGTCCTCGACGGTCTCCGGGCGGGCGGGAACAGCGTCTTCCTCGTGGAGCACGACATGGACATCGTCGCCCGCGCCGACTGGATCGTCGATGTGGGGCCCGGCGCCGGAGCCTCCGGCGGGACGGTCCTCTACAGCGGCCCCGTCCCGGGTCTCGCCGACATCGAGGAGTCGGTCACGCGGCGGTTCCTCGGCGCCGGGCAGGTGGCTCCTGCGGCACGGACCCGGCGCGAGCCTTCCGGCCTCCTCGAACTGCGCGACGTGACGCTCCACAATCTCCGCGGTCTCGACGTCGACGTGCCCCTCGGCGTCCTCACGGCCGTCACGGGTGTCTCCGGGTCCGGGAAGTCCACGCTCGTCGGGGGCGTTCTCGCCGAGCGTGCGCGTGACCACCCCCTGGTCGACCGGGTCGTCCAGGTCGACCAGAAGGCCATCGGCCGGACCCCCCGATCGAACCTGGCCACCTACACGGGCCTCTTCGACGCGGTCCGCGCCGTCTTCGCCGACACCGCGGAGGCGCGCTCCCGCGGGTGGTCGGCGGGCCGCTTCTCCTTCAACGTCGCAGGCGGCCGCTGCGAGGTGTGCCAGGGGGAGGGCTCCGTCACGGTGGAGCTTCTGTTCCTGCCGAGCAGCTGGGCGCCCTGCCCCGAGTGCCACGGATCGCGCTACAACGACGAGACGCTCCAGGTCACCTGGCACGGTGCCACCGTCGCCGATGTCCTCGGGATGACGGTCGACGAGGCGGCGGCCTTCCTGGCCGACGTGCCCGCCGCCTCCCGGGGCCTCACCACGCTCGCGCAGGTGGGTCTCGGCTACCTGCGGCTGGGTCAGCCGGCCCCCGAGCTCTCGGGTGGCGAAGCGCAGCGCATCAAGCTGGCCACCGAGCTGCAGCGCGCTCGCTCGGGCCACACGGTCTACCTCCTGGACGAGCCGACGACGGGTCTCCATCCGGCCGACGTCGAGCTCCTGGTGGCCCAGCTCGCCCGCCTCGTCGACACCGGCAACACGGTGGTCGTCGTGGAGCACGCCATGAGCGTGGTGGCGTCCGCCGACCACGTCATCGACCTCGGGCCGGCCGGGGGAGACGGCGGCGGCCGGGTGGTCGCGTCCGGCAGCCCGGCGGAGGTCGCGGTGGCATCCGGAAGCCGGACGGGGCCGTATCTGGCCGCGAGGCTCGCCGGGAGCGGCGACGCCCCGTGGTAGCGGCCCCGTCTTGCCCCGCGCGCCCCGCTGCACCAGGATCGAGAGCGTGACCGACCCCAGCTCGAACGCCTCCAGCTCGAACGACCTCAGCCCGAGCGCCCTCAGCGACACCGATCGCGCCCGCCTGCTGGACGCCGTGGCGGTCTCCCGCCGGGCGGTGAGCCACGGCAACCACCCCTTCGGCGCGGTGCTCGTCGACGCGAGCGGGGCCGTCGTCCTCGAGGCGGAGAACACCGTGAACACCGACGTCGACTGCACCGGCCACGCGGAGACAAACCTCGTCCGCAAGGCCTGGAAGGCCGCCTCGGGAGCGGGGCTCCGCGACCACACCCTCTACACGAGCTGCGAACCCTGCGCGATGTGCTCCGGTGCCATCTACTGGTCCGGGATCGGCCGCGTCGTCTACGCCCTCCCGGAGTCGGAGCTGCTCGTCCTCACCGGCGACAACCCCGAGAACCCCACGATGTCGCTCGATTGCCGCGACGTGCTCTCCGCGGGTCAGCGCGGCGTCGACGTCGCCGGCCCGGCCTCCGGAGACCTCTTCGACGCGGCCCGCGCGCCGCACGAGGGCTTCTGGGTCTGAGAAGGCGCGCGGTGAGCGGCGCGCTCACCGCGGATTCTCCCGTGCGTCGGCCTACCATGCACTATGGCCGATTCGATCGAGGGGCGCGTGCGCAGCTCTGTCGACGCCTTCCTCCGGTGGCTGCCGCGCTGGCAGGTCGGAACGTCGCGGTCGAGGCCGCGCGTGTGCCGACTCTGCCTCGGGTCGCCCGTCGCCACGGCTGCGGGTTTCGACCACGACGTGCCGCACGCCGTCCAGCACGCCCTGCTCAGCCGCATGCGCGTCATCGTCGACGAGTCGGTCGACGAGTACACGGCCCGCAACCTCCCGCTGGTTAGCCGCGAGCTCGCACGGTCGGAATCGCCGGATGCGCCGGGATACCGCCCCGAGGAGGGTCTCGCCCTCGAGTTCCAGGGGCTCGAGGTCGATCCCGAGCCCGAGCCCGGTCAGCCGTTCCTCTTCACCCTCGCCGAACTCGCGGAGGAGGATCGGCAGCGGTCCGAACCGATCGCGGTCGCCGAGGCTCCTGCGTCGCCCGCCGAGTACTCCGACGAGGCGAAGGCCGCCCTCCGCACCGAGCTCGAACTCGCCGACGACCACGCCCGCCAGGTGGGCACGGCCGTCTGCCTCGCGCTCGTCGAGCATCGGAGGCGCATCGCCGACGCCATCGACCGACTCGTCGAACCGCAGATCGACGAACTCCTCGCCGAGCTGTCCCTCGCCCTTGAGAACCCGAGGTCCCACTGATGTTCCGCAAGACCCCCTGGTGGTCGTTCGTGATCGACCTGGCGCTCGTCGCCGCCTTCGTCCTGATCGGGCGGCGCAGTCACGCCGAGTCCGACGCCTTCGTCGGCTTCCTCACGACGTTCTGGCCGTTCCTGTCGGGACTCGTCATCGGCTGGCTCAGCGTCGTCGGGGTGCGCTGGCCGTTCGTGTCGTTCCGGTCGGGGGCCGTGATCTGGATCGCCACGGTGATCGTGGGCATGCTCCTGCGGATCTCCTCCGGCCAGGGAGTCGCCTGGAGCTTCTTCGTCGTCGCGCTGATCGTCAACGCGGTCTTCCTGATCGGGTGGCGGGCGCTCGCGATCGGTCTCGCGCGTCGCTCCCGCCGTCGAAGCGAGAGCCGCTCGGCCTAGCGCCGCCCCCGGCCGCGCTCGGGACCCTGCCCGGCTAGGGCTTGACGCTGTTGTCGAGCGCGGGCTCCTCGGAGAGCACGAGTCCGCTGGAGCTGTTGGCGCTTGCGGTGAGCTCTGCCAGCCAGGAACGGCTGATGGACGGCACGCGACCGCCGGCGTACTTGAAGTAGAGGGGGATCGCGGGATCCATCCAGAGGCTGGACCGGCCGTCGCCGACCTTCTGCGGGTCGCGCCAGGAGAAGAAGAACGACTCCCGGCGCCGCAGCTTCGTCGCGATGACGATCTGGAGGTGCTCGAGGGTCCGGTCTTCGAACTCGATCTGGATGGAGGTCGAACCGTAGATGAGGGATCCCATGTGTCAGAGAGTACCGTCACCCACCGTCACTCAGGGCATCCCGGCGGCGGAGGACTAGCGTGAAACATCCGGAATCCGCACCACCCGTCGAGATCGCCCGAGGAGAACCATGAGCCAGGCCCCCGCCTCCCGACGCGACGTCATCCGGAGCTTCTCGTGACGGACGACGCCATCGTCGTCGGCGCCGGCCCCAACGGTCTGGCGGCCGCCGTAGTCCTGGCACGCGCGGGCCTCTCCGTGCGGGTCCTCGAGCGCAGCGACACCCTCGGCGGCGGCGCCCGAACCGCCGAGCTGACCCTGCCGGGGTTCCGGCACGACGTCTGTTCGGCGGTCCACCCGATGGGGGCCGTCTCCGGCTTCTTCCGGCGATTCGGGCTCGACCGCCGGATCCGGATGCTGACGCCCGACGTCTCCTACGCGCATCCGCTCCCGGGGGGTCGCGCCGCGGTCGCCCACCGCGATCTCGACCGGACGGTGGCGGACCTCGGCGTCGACGGCCCCGCCTGGCGCTCCCTCCTGGAGGCGCTGGTGCGCCGCGACGACGAGGTCGCACAGTTCACCCTGTCGCCGCTCCTTCAGCTCCCGCGCCATCCGGCCGCCCTCGCGACCTTCGGCCTGGCGGCGATCGACCAGGGCATGCCGTGGTGGAACGAGCGCTGGAAGGCCGAGGAGGCCCCCGCGCTGCTCGCCGGCGTCATGGCTCACGCCATCCGCCCGATGCCGAGCATGTCGGCCGCCGCGGCCGGCCTCGCTCTCGCCGTCCACGGTCACGCCCGCGGCTGGCCGCTGCCCGAGGGCGGGAGCCAGAGCATCGTCGACGCGATGGCCCGCGACGTCGTGGAGCACGGCGGCGTCATCGAGACCGGCGTCGAGGTGACCTCGCTCGACGAGGTCGCCGGCGCCCGGGCCGTCGTCTTCGACGTGACCGCGCGCGCTCTCGCGGACATCGCGGGCGATCGGCTGCCCCCCGCCTACGCCCGGGCCCTCCGCCGCTTCCGCTACGGCAACGCCGCCTCGAAGGTCGACTTCGCCCTGTCCGAGCCGGTGCCGTGGGCCAACGACGAGGTCCGACGCACCCCCACCGTCCACGTGGGCGGCACCAGAGCCGAGGTCGCGGCCGCGGAGCGGGACGTCGCCGCGGGGCGCCACAGCGCCGACCCGTACGTCCTCGCCGTTCAGCCGGGGGTCGTCGACCCGTCCAGGGCTCCCGAGGGCAAGGCGGTCCTCTGGGCCTACACGCACGTGCCCCGCGACTCCGACGTCGATCAGACCGAGGCGATCATCCGCAGGATCGAGGGCTACGCGCCCGGATTCCGCGACACGATCCTGGCCTCGTCGACACGGACCGCGAAGGACCTGGAGAACTACGACCCGAACTACATCGGCGGGGACATCGCCTCGGGAGCACCCAGCGTGGCTCAGCTCGTCGCGAGACCGACCCTCTCGGTCGAGCCGTGGCGGACACCGCTCCGGGGCGTCTACCTCGGGTCGTCGTCCGCGCCTCCCGGCCCGAGCGTGCACGGACTCGGTGGGGCCTACGCGGCCCGCAGCGCCCTGCGGCACGAGTTCGGGATCCACGAGCTGCCCGACCTCGCGCCCTGACGGGCGACGGCGTCACTTCTTCGCGCTGAGCTGCTCCTTGACCTTGCGGCGGATCACCTTGCCGATGAGCGACTTCGGGAGGTCGTCGACCTCGACGATCCGGCGCGGGACCTTGTAGGCGGCGAGGTTGTCGCGCGCGAAGTCACGGAGGGCCGCCTGGTCGAGCTCGGCGCCCTTCTCCACGACGACGGCGGCGACGACCTGCTCGCCCGACGGGCTCGGCAGGCCGACGACGGCGACTTCCTCGACGCCCTCGAAGCGGCGCAGGGTGTCCTCGACCTCGCTCGGCGACACGTTGAAACCGCCCGTGATGATGAGGTCCTTGATGCGGTCGACGATCGTGACGAAGCCCGTGTCGTCGATGGTGACGATGTCGCCCGTGCGGAACCAGTCGTCGACGAACACCTCGGCGGTCTCGTCGGGGCGCCCGTAGTAGCCGCTGAAGACCTGAGGACCGCGGACGAGGAGCTCGCCGGCGGAGCCCGGCTCGACGTCGCGGGTCGGCTCGTCGGGGTCGACGACCCGGCACTCGGTGCTCGGCAGGGGGAGCCCGACGGCTCCCGCGCGACGACTGTCGGCGACCGGGTTGGCGATGAGGACGGGCGACGTCTCGCTGAGACCGTAGCCCTCGATCAGCCAGCCGCCCGAGCGCTCCTCCCAGGGCTCCACCACGGAGGCCGACAGCGGCATCGCGCCCGAGATGGCGATCTCGATGCCCTCGAGGCTCACGCCCGCGTCGTCGGCCGCCCGCTGCAGGCGCTGATAGATCGGCGGGACGGCCGGGAGGAACGTCGGCGGGTGCTTCTTCATCGCCGCGAGGACGAGCGACGGCTCGAACGCCGGGAACAGGACCAGCCGGGCGCCCATGCGCATAGCGAACGTGAGGCAGAGGGTGAGGCCGTAGGCGTGGAACATCGGTAGAACGGCGTAGACGACGCTCGACCCCTCCTTGATCTGGGGGATCCAGGCCTGGCACTGGGCGGCGTTCGCCATCAGGTTGGCGTGCGTGAGCATGGCGCCCTTGGGGGAGCCCGTCGTGCCGCTCGTGTACTGGATGAGGGCGAGGTCGCCCGTCTCCGGGCGCGGGTGCGCGGCGTCGATGCGCGGCGAGGACGCGACCTTCTCCCAGGGGGTGGTGCCGGAGACCGTCGTCGTGAGACGGTCGCGCGACTCCCGGGCGCGCTTCACCGGCAGGCGGAGCTGAGCGCGCATGAGAAGGGGCATGGCCTTGGTGACGTCGATCGAGACGATCGCGTCGAGGGGCACCTCGTCGGGGAAGGCCTGAAGGGTGGCCACGGTCTTGTCCCACGCGATCGCCACGCGGGCACCGTGGTCCTCGAACTGGTGGCGGAGCTCGCGGGGCGTGTAGAGCGGGTTGTGCTCGACGACGATGCCGCCGAGACGCAGCACGGCGTAGAACGCCACCACGTGCTGCGGGCAGTTCGGCAGGATCAGGGCGACCGTGTCGCCCTTCTTCACCCCGAGCCTCCGGAGCCCCTCGGCCGCCCGCTGCACCTGCTCGACGAGGTCGGCGTAGCTCGTCTCGGCACCGAAGTACTCGAGGGCGGTCGCCTGCGGGTATTTCGCGGCGGTGTCGCGGACGAGGTCGATCAGCGAGCCCTTCACCTCCCCGATGTCGTGGGGGATACCGGGAGCGTAGGAGTCAAGCCAGGGACGGGCGCTGTCGATGGTCACTCGACCACTCTAAGAGGTTCGGGGGACAATCCCGCTGAAGACCGCCGGTCGGCCGGGGAGTTGACTCCCTGGTGGATCACCGATCGAAAGGACACACAGTGAGCAAGGTCTGGTTCATCACGGGAGCGTCGAAGGGCTTCGGCCGCGAGTGGGCGGAAGCCGCCCTCGAGCGCGGCGACAGCGTCGCCGCCACGGCGCGCAAGGTCGAGACGCTCGACGCCCTGGTCGAGAAGTACGGCGACCGCATCCTGCCCCTCCAGCTCGACGTCACCGATCGCGCGGCCGACATCGACGCCGTGAAGAAGGCCGCGGAGAACTTCGGCCACCTCGACGTCGTCGTCAACAACGCCGGGTACGGCCACTTCGGCATGATCGAGGAGCTGACCGAGGACGAGGTCCGCGCGCAGCTCGAGACCAACCTCTTCGGCGCCCTCTGGGTCACCCAGGCGGCCCTGCCGATCATGCGCGAGCAGGGCTCGGGCCACATCATCCAGGTGTCGAGCATCGGCGGCATCAGCGCCTTCCCGACCGTCGGCGCCTACCACGCCTCCAAGTGGGCGCTCGAGGGCTTCTCGCAGTCGCTGTCGCAGGAGGTCAAGGGATTCGGGATCGACGTCACCCTCATCGAGCCCGGCGGGTTCTCCACGGACTGGTCAGGACCCTCGGCGTCGCGCAGCGAGGAGCTCGAGGCCTACGCGGCCGTCCGCGAAGAGGCCGCGAAGCGCCCGTCCGCCAACGACCCGGGCGACCCCACGGCCACCCGCGGCGCCATCCTGAAGGTCGTCGACGCGGAGCAGCCGCCCCTGCGCATCTTCTTCGGCCGCGCACCGCTCGAGATCGCTACGAAGGACTACGAGTCGCGTCTCGCGACCTGGAACGAGTGGCAGCCCGTCTCTCTCGAGGCGCACGGGAAGTAATTCCCCAGGTGGCTGGCATTCAATCGAAGGATGCCTGCCATCACGGAGCCGATCCGCGCCCGTCTCCAGTACACCTTCAACGGCCAGAGCACGGGCATCCCGCAGTGGGTGCAAGACCTGGAGAAGGGCGACGACCCGGGCTTCTTCGGCCCCGGCTCCGCCGTCTGGGCGGTCCACGGTGGCATGTCGACGATCCCCGCGGGTGTCCGCGCTCTCCTCGTGCAGGCGCTGCACCCGGGAGCCCTCGCCGGGGTCCACGACCACTCGCGCTATCGGGAGGATCCGCTCGGTCGCCTCGCCGGGACGATCCGCTGGATCTTCACCGTCTCCTACGGCTCCCAGGAGGCGGCTCGCCACGCGTCCGACTGGGTCCTCCGCCTCCATGAGAAGGTCGTCGGCAGCTACGTCGACGGTCACGGCCGCGAGCACGACTACCGCGCCAACGACCCCGACCTGCTGGCGTGGGTCCACATGGCGTTCGCCGACTCGTTCCTCGAGGCCGCGTTGGCCTGGGGCGCCGACATCCCCGGCGGGCCCGACGCCTACGTGCGCGAGTGGGCGATCGCGGGAGAGCTGATGGGCGTCGAGGATCCGCCCCGGTCGGTCGCCGAGATGAAGGCCCAGCTCCGCTCGTTCGACGAGCGCGGCGTGCTGGAGCGCTCGGCTCGGACCGACGACGTGGTGCGGTTCCTCAAGCGGCCGCCGCTCTTCCCCGTCCTCCGGGTCGGCTACCCGGTGCTGTTCAACGGGGCCGTGGGAACGCTGTCGCCGCGCTTCCGCGAGCTGCTCGGTCTCGAGGCTCCCCGTCTCGGGCCGCTCGAACTGCCGACGAGGCAGCCGGCGCAGATCATGCTCGACGGCATCGAGGCGATCCTCGGCGCCGAGCCCGCGGCCGCGAAGGCCGCTCGCGCCCGGCGCGCGCGCCTCGGCGTCGCCTGACGCGCCCCGGGCCGTGCGAGCGGGCCCGCGGATGACCGCCGTCATCGGTCTTTGAAGTAGCGGAAGAGGTGCCGCTCGCGGGTGGCGAGGACGCCGAAAAGCGTTCCCGACACGGCCGCCAGCACTCCGGTCACGGTGCAGAGACCGCCCCAGGCGAGCAGCGCAGCGGTGTTCGCACTTCCGGATCCCGATCCGAGCGCGACGAGCGTCGGCGCCGCGAGCGCGCTCCCGGCGGCGATCCACACCATCGCCTGGAGACTCTGGCCGAGCGCGAGCGTGGTCCGAGTGACCCCGGCGTGCAGCGCGACGCCAGCTCCAGACGCCGCCGCCGCACCGCCGCCCATCCGAGCGAGCCACCCGTGACGAGGGCGATCAGAGGGGCTCGGGCACCGAGTCCTGCCGCGAGCTCCGACGAACCGTCGAATTCTCGACCCCATCGGGTGTTGAGTGCCCGGAGCGTCGGTCGATCGGAGTCGCCGCCGCCCGCGACGAGGCTCGTCCGGAGAAGGGCGGAGCTCGCGGGATCGGGGGGCCAGAACTCGACCCAGCACTGATCGTAGGGACGGGTGTCGCCGGTCGTCTGGGGCAGGAGGAGGGAGAAGGACAGATCGCCCTGTCGGCCGTCGTCGGGCACGGCGAAGACTCCCGCAACCGAGGCCGGCGAGGTGGCCGTCGGCAGGGGGTCGCCGGTTGCGAGGCCCAGAGTCCGAGCGACGTCCTCGGAGACGAGAAGCCCCGGGCGTGAGCCGCTGACCGGGGCGCCGATCAGACCCCGGAAGCCGGGGGTGATCTCCTTGGAGGGAATCGGGTTCGACACGAGTGCGGACGCGACAGTGTCCGATGGCGCAGCGCGGACGGCGCCCGCAGCTCGTGCGGAGGGGAGCGAGCGGAGGTGGTCGCACGCGTCACCCGCGATGCGTCCCGCCGCGGTGAGGACCATCGTCGATGCGCCGGAGTCGCGGAACCGCTGACCGTCGGCGATCACGCGGACGGCGTCGCCGAGCGACAGGGCGATGGTGGCCGTCATCGCGGTGCCGAAGACGACCCCCAGGAGGAGCGCCCGCGTCGTCCCGGATGTCACGTCGCGTCGTACCTCGTCGAGCACTGCCGCCAGGCGCATCGTGCCTCGTCGTCGCACCATCAGACGGACGCGCCCAGATCGAGGTGGTGCGTGCACGCGTCGCGCGCCCGCTGATCGTGGGTCGTGACGACGACGATGGTGTCTTCCGCAGCGAGGGAGCCGATGGTCGAAGAGACGGTCTCGGCCGTCGACGAATCGAGTTGCGCCGTGGGCTCGTCCACGAGGAGCAGATCGGGATCGGCTGCCAGGCCGCGCGCCAGCAGGAGACGCTGGGCCTCACCGCTCGACAACTCGCGGAACGGCCGATCGGCGACCTCCAGCAGACCGAAGTCGACGAGCAGTCGTCGTGCCTCGGCCTCCGCCCTCCGTCGACTCCGCCCCCGTGCGAGGAAGGGAAGCGCGACATGGTCGATCGCCGACCGGCGGGCGACACCGTGGGGATTCTGGAGGACCCAGCCGATCCGATCGATGCCCTCTCGCCGGAGAAGCCCCTCCGAGGGGGTGAGCCAGCCGGCGAGGAGGCAGAGGAGCGTCGACTTGCCCGAACCGCTGGGCCCGGTGACGGCCGTCACCGTCCCGGGCCTCAGATCGAGGTCGAGCGAGCGGAAGAGCGCGGGTCGACCCGGAAACGCGTGGCCCAGGCCCTGCGAGGTCACGCGCATGGTCGCCGCGCCGACTCGTCGAGGGAGACCCCGGGCAGTGGCGTGTCGCCGTCGGGAATCACGAGGGTCTGGCCGAGTTCGGAGGCGACGATCGTCACTCGGATCGCCCCGCCCTCCGACGAGACGCACGCGCGCGTGCCCTCGACGCCGTAGAGGGATGACGGCGGGACGACGACGACCCGCGCCGGATGCGTGAGGACGAGGCGCGCGGCGATGGTGGCCGGGGGGACGCCCTCCGTGCCGAGGGAGCCGTCCGCGATCGTCGCGAGCTCCGCCAGCGACGACTCGTCGGAGACGACGCCGCCCTCGTCGACGTCGATTCGGAGGTCGCCGACGACGAGCTGCCGTTCACCCGCCGCGAGATCGTCGGGCATCGCCCCGAGGGTCGCTCGCGTGGCCGCGGGCGGCAGAGTGGCCAGCGCGTCGCCGGGCTCCACTCTCGCCCCGATCGGAGCGTCGCAGGTCGAGGCCGTCACGGTCGAAGTCGGCAGCCACGCGATCGACTCGGATGCGACCGTCGTCCGGATGAGCCCTCGTGGCTCGATCGTCTGCCAGACGGCTGCGAAGGCCTGGATCGTCTCCGGGCCGACGACCCCGTCGGCCCGGACGGGATACCCGAGCCGGGAGAGTTCGCTCTGCAGGGAACGGACGTCGTCGCCGGAGTCACCGGCGGCGAGGTCGCGCCAGAGCGGCTCGGACGTGGCCAGGCCGAGCAGAGGCATCCCGTCGACGGACGCGATCCGGGTGCCGGACGTGAGCACTGCTCCCGGGGCGCAGCCCGACGCTGTAACCCAGCCGCCCTTCCGGCTCGTCACGTGACGATCCGGGCCCCGTTCGACCACGACCTCCACGGAGCGTGCGTCGTCGAACGTACGAGTCGAGGTCGGAACCGAACCGGAGACGGGGATGGACTCGAGGGACGACGGTGTCGGCTGGCTCGTCGTCGCCAGCGCGATAGCCGCCCCGAGCGCTCCGCAGGCGAGGACTGCGATGAGGCCCACCGACGGTGTCGCGAGTTCGCGGAGACGGATCACGACGACGAACTCGCCCAGAAGCCCCAGGGGTCGGTGAGACAGGCCTCTCCCCGGGGGTCGAACTGGTCGAAGGGAAACGAGAAGTCCCGGTTGTCGGCATCGAAATCGCGCACCGTGTACCCGGAAGGAACCAGCCGCTCGCGCACGAGGCAGCCGACGACGGCCGGACGGGTGTCCACGTTGTCGGGATTCCGCGTCGTGGTCTCGTAGAGGAACGAGATGTCGGTGTCGTACTCCCGTTCGCAGGCCTCCACGCGCGAGTTCAGCCGCTCGGACTCGGAGTCCGGCGTCGAACCGGTCGTGCGCTGCACATCGAATCCGCCGCCGTCGCGGTAGGAGATCGAGTAGCCGGAGTCGGCGAGGCAGGCCGTGACGTCGGCGTGGGCTTCCGCGTATTCCGCGGAGGAGACGACGCCGTCCGCGAGGATGGCGCGCTGCTTGGGCGACGTGGTGCGCCCGAGAGCGTCGGCGAACTCATCGGCCCACGGACCGCTGAACGCGCCGGCCGACGTCGCCGGAGGCCGTGACGGCCCTGCCGTGGCGGAAAGGGACGAGCATCCTGCCAGCGAGAGAGCGGCGACGCCGGCGAAGGCCGACCCGATCACGGCCGAGGGCCGTGGCAGCACGGTCAGGCTCCCTGAACGCTCACGCCCCGGGAGGCGACGTTCGTGTAGCAGACCTTCTGGGTCGACCACCCGCCGGGAGCGACGAAAGCCCCGTAGTGCGTGCCGCTCGACCGGGAGACGACCCAGTGCCGGGCCTTCGGTCGGCAGGAGGCGTTGTAGGCGCGCGTCTCGGTCAGGTTCGTGTAACAGGCCGCCTCGGCGGCCGGAGCGACCGCCGAGTCGATGCCCACGACGAAAGCCCCGGACGTGAGGGCGACGGCCGTCAGGGCGGCGACTCGGGGTGTGATCTTCATTGACTGGCTCCTTCGAACGGGTGGTGGCACCACGCTAGAAGAAGAGATTTATTAAGTCAATTAAATATATTACAGGGCTCCGTCAGGACGCCTCGGCGATCAGGCGGTCGCGGATCGCGCGCCGCTGAACCTTCCCGATCAGGGTCTTCGGAAGCTCGTCGACCACCAGAATGCGGCGCGGCACCTTGTAGGCGGCGAGGTGGGCCCGGCAGTGCTCGCGAGCTGCGGCCTCGTCGAGCGTCGCACCCTCGGCGAGCACCACGACCGCCGTGACGTCCTCGCCGCCGCCCGGCCGGGGGATCCCCACGACGGCGGCCTCGCGGACGCCCCGGACCCCGAGGACGACCTCCTCGACCTCCGACGGCGCCACGTTGAAGCCGCCCGTGACGATGAGCTCCTTGATCCGGTCGACGATCGTCACGAAGCCGTCGTCGCTCATCGTGACGATGTCGCCGGTGCGGAACCAGCCGCCTTCGAGGAAGACGGCCGCGGTCTCGTCCGGCCGCCGCCAGTAGCCCTGGAACACCTGCGGCCCGCGGACGAGCAGTTCGCCCGGCTCGCCGGGAGCGACCGCCACGGAGGGGTCATCCCGATCGACCACGCGGGCGGCGGTGGAAGGGAACGGGACGCCGACCGTGCCGGGCCGCCTGGTCGGCCCCACCGGGTTGCCGAGCGCGATGGGCGACGTCTCGGTGAGGCCGAAGCCCTCCACGAGGATCCCGCCCGTCACCGCCTCCCAGGCGTCCTCGACGCGCTGGGGCAGGTTCATCGCTCCGGAGATCCCGATCCGGCACGAGCTCAGGTCGACGCCTCGGGCCCGTGCGGCCTCGGCGAGGCGCTCGTAGATGGGCGGCACGGCGGGCAGGAACGTCGGCGGTCGTTTCCGGCTCGCCGCGAGGACGAGGTCGACGTCGAACTTCGGGAAGAGGACGAGACGGGCGCCGATGCGCATCGCGAAGGTGAGGCAGAGGGTGAGGCCGTAGGCGTGGAAGAACGGCAGCACGCCGTACACGGTCTCCTGCCCGTCCCGGAGGCCGGGGACCCAGGCGCGCCCCTGGTCGACGTTGCTCCGGAGATTGCGATGCGAGAGGATCGCGCCCTTGGGCAGCCCCGTCGTCCCGCTCGTGTACTGGAGCAGCGCGATGTCGTCGACGTCGGGCCGCGGGTGCCGCTTCGCCAGGCGTCGGCCCGAGACGAGGCTCTCCCAGGGGATCGAGCCGCGGGAGACCCTCGTGGGCGCGGCCGTGAGCGCGGCCCGCGACTCCCGGGCCCGCTTGACGGGAAGACGCAGCGCGGTGCGCGTCGACAGGGGCATCTCGCGGGTCAGATCGACGGTGACGACCTTCTCGAAGCGGATGTCGAGGGGCATCGTCGCCAGGCGGTCGGCCAGTTTGTCCCACGCGATCGCGACGGTCGCGCCGTGGTCCTCGAAGAGGTGCCGCAGCTCGCGGTCGGTGTAGAGCGGGTTGTGCTCGACGACGACGGCGCCCAGGCGGAGCACCGCGTAGAAGGCGACGACGTGCTGCGGGCTGTTGGGAAGCAGGAGCGCGACGCGGTCGCCCGGTCCGACCCCGATCCGGCGGAGGCCCTCCGCGGCCCGGGCGATCCGGCCACCGAGGTCGGAGTACGTCGTCTCACGGCCGAAGAACTGCAGGGCGACGTGCGAGCGGTACCGGTGGACGGCGTCGTCGATCAGATCGACGAGGGTCGCCGTCGCGGCCGGGATGTCGTGGGGGACCCCGTCGGCGTAGCTGCTCAGCCAGGGACGGTCGTCGTCGGTCGTCATGGCAGAAGCCAACCATGCGCTGCTGGTCGAGTGCCGAGGGGCGCCCCGGTACGGCCGGCCGCGCCGCGAGCTCCGGGTCAGGCGGCGTCGCGCCCGGTGAGGGCGAGCAGCCGGATGCGGAGGGGCGCGTCGTCCGGGACCGCGACCGCGGCCGCGTAGAGACCGCTGGCCTGCAGGACGTCCGCCTGCGGTTCGAAGACGGTCCACACGGCGCTCACCAGGGAGTCGTCGAGCGACTCGTCGGTGCCGGTGGCGCGAGCGAGGTCCCAGCTGTGGATCGTCACGTCGCCGACCTGCTCGGTGAGGTACTCCGACGCGGGGACCGTGTCGCTCGACAGGTGGACGTCCCCTTTGAGATCGGCTGCCTCCCACGCCGTCAGCGCCTCGGCCGACAGCCGCCGCCACTCCGCCGCCAGGTCGTCCCCCAGCGGGGCCAGGGTGCAGTCCGCGGGCGTCTTCCCCGAAAGGAGGAGCGGCACCCACTGCTGCTCCTCGGTCACGTGCGCGACCAGGTCGCGCACCGACCACTCGGTGTCCGGCGTGGGGGCCTCCCAGTCGGTGACGGCGTCGACACGGGCGGTGAACTCGCTGTGGGCGGTGCGGAGGAGGGCGATCCAGTCGGTCATCAGTCGTTCCTTGTCGAAGCGGCGGCGGGCGGGGGCGCTCCCGCTCTGCAGGGGGAACCGCCGAGTCGCCGCGGGTGTTCCCCGGTGGTTCCGCTCGAAGCGGAGCCTACCCGTCGCGCGGCTCCTGCTAGCGTCGAGGCGTGCTCCTCCTTCTCGATCTCGTCGCGCGCCTCGTGGGCGCGCCGATCTCGGTCGTCCCGACTTCGGGGGCACCGCTCGCTCTCGTCCTCGTCGGCGCGGTGGGAGTCGCGGGCCTGGCGGCGATGGTGGTCGCGGCGCGCGTCGTCTCGACCCCGGCGGTCACCGGGGCTCCGTCGAGTCCCTTCGGCGAGGCCGAACGCATCGAGTTGCCGACGCGGATCGTGCAGAGCGACCCCGACGCGGCGGGACACGTGCGCTCGCGGGCGCCCGGGCGGCGGGCCCGGACCGCCCTCACGCGTCCCGGCACCGCTTCCTAGCGGGCGGTCGGGCGACGGCGGTCAGACGACCCCGACCGCTCCGACCGAGAGAACCCCCGTGAACCCCTTCGACCTTCCACCCGCCGCCGCCCTCCTCGAGGGCCTCGCCCGGCTCGTCACCGATCTCGCCGCCCTCTTCGCCCCGTGGGCGGGGGCCTCCGCCACCGCCGCGGCGGTCGTCGCCCTCACCCTGGGCGTCCGCCTCGTCCTCCTCCCCGTCGCCGTCTCGCAGGTGCGGGCCGAGGTGGCTCGGCGCCGTCTCGCACCCGCCATCGCCGCGATCCGGCGTCGGCACTCCGGCGATCCCGTCCGCCTGGCGGAGGAGACGCAGCGACTGCACCGCGACGAGGGTGTCTCGCCCCTGGCGGGCGTCGGCCCGAGCCTCCTGCAGCTTCCCGTCGTCTCGGCGGTCTACTCGCTCTTCTCGCACCAGGCGATCGCCGGGCACGCCAACGCGCTCCTCTCCCACACGCTGTTCGGTGCCGTTCTCGGCGCGAACGTCGTGGCGGCGCTGCCGCACGTCCTCGTGCCCCTCGCCGTTCTGGCCGCGCTCGCCGTCGTCGTCGAGGCGAGCCGCCGCGCCGGTCTGCGATGGCTCTCCGTCGACGGCGAGGGGGCAGGAGTCGCGGCCCGGCGACTCGCGCGGCTCCTGCCGTTCGTCACCGTGCTCTTCGCCGCTGTGGCCCCGCTCGCCGCAGCCCTGTATCTCCTCACGAGCGGGGTCTGGGCGCTCGCCGAGAGGGAGGTCCTGCGGCGTCGGCTCTTCGGTCGGGAGCGCCGCCGCACTGCGACGACGTGACCCGCGCGGAGCGATCCGGAACGATCCGCCGAAAAGGGGCCAGAGTGAGCGCATGACGTTCACCGGGTTCGGCACGGGCGCGAGCGGGTTCCTGGCCGCGCTCGCGAAGGACAACTCCAAGCGGTTCTTCGACGCTCACCGCCAGGAGTACGAGGAGGCGGTGCGGCAGCCCCTGGAGGATCTGCTGGGCGAGGCGGAGCCCGCCTACGGCCCCGGTCGCGTGATGCGGCCGAACCGCGACGTCCGGTTCAGCGCCGACAAATCGCCGTACAAGACGAGCGCCAGCCTCTGGGCCGGCTCGGTCGGGGGCGTCTACCTCAGCCTCTCCGCCCAGCACCTCGAGGTCGGTGGCGGCCTCTACGAGCCCAGTCGCGACCAGCTGGCTCGCGGACGGGCCGCCCTCGACGCCGTCCCCACCGCCGCCTCGAGACTGTCCGAGATCGTCGACGCGCTCGTGTCCGCAGGATTCGAGATGGCCGGTCCGTCCCTGAAGACCGCCCCGCGCGGATACGACCGCGAGCATCCGCAGATCGAACTCCTCCGCCTCAAGCACTACGCGGCGCTGAGGACGCTCCCCGTCGACGCGTCGCCGGACGAGATCCGGCACGCCTGGACGGCCGTCGAGCCCCTGATCGACTGGGTGGGCGAGCACGTCGGGGCGGCGAAGTCGTGGCCGTGACGGTGGAGGAGCGTGGGACGACGGAGGGGCCCGGAGCCTCTCGGCACCGGGCCCCTCGGGGGTCGCGCGGGATTACTGGGCGAGGACGACCTGGACCTCGAGGTCGATCGTGACGTCGTTGCCGAGGGTGAAGCCGCCGGCCTCGAGGGCGGCGTTCCAGTTGACGCCGAACTCGGTGCGGTCGATCTTGGTCTTGGCGGAGAAGCCGGCCTTGGTCTGTCCGTAGCCGTCGGTGACGATGCCGCCGAACTCGGCCTTGAGCTGAACGGGCTTCGTGACGCCGCGGAGGGTCAGGTCGCCGTCGATGAGGAGGTCGTCGCCGTCCTCGGTGACCTTGGTCGAGACGAACTCGATGGTGGGGTGCTCGTCCGCGGCGAAGAAGTCGCCCGTGCGGAGGTGGTTGTCGCGGTCCTTCTGGTTGGTGTTGATCGACGCGATGTCGATGGACGCCTTGACGGTGCTGTCGACGATGGACTCGCCCGTGGTGAGGGTGACGTCGAACTTCTCGAACGTGCCCTTGACCTTCGAGATCGCGAGGTGGCGGACGCTGAACGAGACCTCCGAGTGGGTGGGGTCGAGGTTCCAGGTGCCCGCGACGTAGCCGGGGATGGATGAGGTGGTGATGGCCATGGTGTCTCCAAGAGGGTGAGTGGTTGAGGGTCTGCACGAGGTCGATGTCATGTCACCGACCTACGGTTGAATGCAATCGTATCGACTCGAGGTCTATTCCCGCGCACGCGGGATGAACAACGGGGTAATACGACGCGGCGTCAGGCGGGCCGGGACTCCGGGGAGACCGTCTTCGAGGAGTCGCGCTCGGCGAGGTGGCCCACCGCGGCGTCGATCTTCTGAAGGACCTCCGCGGGCAGCGTCACGCCCGCGGCCTTGACGTTGTCGGCGACCTGCTCCGGACGCGAGGCCCCGATGATGGCGGAGGCCACGTTGTCGTTCTGCAGGACCCATGCGACCGCGAGCTGCGCCATCGACATCCCGAGGTCTCGGGCGATGGGCTCGAGCTGCGCGACACCCGTGAGGACCTCGTCGGTGAGGAAGCGCTTGATCGTGGTGGCGCCGCCCTTCTCGTCGGTGGCGCGGCTGCCCGCGGGCAGCGGCTGACCCGGCTTGTACTTGCCCGACAGGACGCCCTGCGCGATCGGCGACCAGACGATCTGCGAGAGACCGTACTGGCGGCTGGCCGGCACGACCTCCTCCTCGATGACCCGCCAGAGGAGGGAGTACTGCGGCTGGTTCGAGATGAGCTGGATGCCCAGCTTCTCGGCCAGGGCGTGCCCCTTCTGGATCTGGGAGGCGCTCCACTCGGAGACCCCGATGTAGAGGGCCTTGCCCTGGCGGACGACGTCGGCGAACGCCTGCATCGTCTCCTCGAGCGGCGTCTCGGAGTCGAAGCGGTGCGCCTGGTAGAGGTCGACGTAGTCGGTGCCGAGGCGCGTGAGCGACCCGTCGATCGACTCCAGGATGTGCTTGCGGCTGAGGCCCACGTCGTTGTGCCCGCGCGGACCGGTCGGCCAGTAGACCTTGGTGAAGATCTCCAGCGACTCGCGCCGCTCGCCGGCGAGCGCGTCGCCGAGGACCTTCTCGGCCGCCGTGTTCGCGTAGGCGTCGGCCGTGTCGAAGGTGGAGATGCCGTTGTCGAGCGCGGCGCGGACGCACTGCGTCGCGACGTCGTTCTCGACCTGCGAGGCGTGGGTGAGCCAGTTTCCGTAGGTGATCTCGGAGATCTTGAGGCCGGAGTTGCCGAGGTATCTGAATTCCATGGCTCCCACGCTACGCGGCATGGGCGTCGCGGTCCTCTCGGCGGGCTGAACGCGGGGTGTCGGGTCCCGATGTGAACGCTGTGTGTCGTCAACCTGGCAAACCGCACAGAGCGGGGAGGAAATCCAATCCGGTCCCGTCTGGCCCCCGAATGAGTCACGTGCCTGCGCTCCGGTCACCCGACGGGGCGAGCATCCACCCGACCACCAACTTCCCCGAAGGAGTGTGATCCTGTGTCGTCTGACCCGACGCAAACCACCGCCTCTCTGTGGGCAGCGGGGGAGCCAGCTCCCCTTCTCACCCCTCAGGCACCCACCGACGGCTCCGTCGCGCCCAACCGCGGCGTCGTCGAGACCGTGCAGAACGCCGCCCCCGGCTTCCACCTCCCCGCCTGGACACCCATCGAGTGGGTCGGGTACTCCGCCCTCGTCATCGTGTCGCTCCTGCTCACGGCCGTCGCCGTCAGCACGCTCTGGTGGATGCTCCACGCCTGGCGGTCGCGCGACAACCTCGCCGGCACGCAGTTCCGCACGGACGACCCGCTGCCCGCGCGCCACTCCTTCACCCTTCTCGTCCCCGGGCGCCACGAGGAGGAGGTCATGGGCCAGACCCTCGACCGCCTCGCGCTCCAGGACCACCCCGACTTCGAGATCATCGCGATCGTCGGTCACGACGACCCGGGCACCGATCGCGTCGCTCGCGAGGCCGCCGCTCGTCACCCCGACCTGATCCGCGTGATCGTCGACGACACCGAGCCCAAGAACAAGCCGAAGGCCCTCAACCTCGCGTTGAAGAGCGCTCGCGGCGAAATCGTCGGCGTGTTCGACGCCGAGGACGAGGTCCACCCGCGCCTCCTGACGCTCGTCGACTCGAAGTTCACCGAGACCGACGCCGACGTGGTTCAGGGCGGCGTGCAGCTGATGAACTTCCAGTCGAGCTGGTGGAGCCTCCGCAACGTCCTCGAGTACTACTTCTGGTTCCGTTCGCGCCTCCACTTCCACGCCAAGTCGAAGTTCATCCCTCTCGGCGGCAACACCGTCTTCGTCACCAAGGAGCGGCTCGACTGGTCGGCCGGCTGGGACGCCGACTGCCTCGCGGAGGACTGCGAGCTCGGTGTCCGACTCTCGAGCGTCGGCGCGAACGTCGTCGTCGCCTACAGCCCCGAGGTCGTCACCCGCGAGGAGACCCCCGGCACCTTCATGTCGCTGCTCAAGCAGCGCACGCGGTGGAACCAGGGCTTCATGCAGGTGCTCGGCAAGGGCGAGTGGCGGAAGCTGCCGACCATGCGTCAGCGCTTCTACGCCCGCTACCTCCTCACGATGCCGTTCATCCAGGCCATCACGGGGCTCCTGATCCCCATCTCGATCCTGCTGATGTTCACCATCAAGGTGCCGACCGGCGTCGCGCTCATCTCGTTCATCCCGCTCGCGCCGACCCTGGTGCTCCTGGCGGTCGAGTTCACGGGTCTCGCCGAGTTCGGACGGACCTACGGGACGAAGGTGCGCGCCCGCGACTACTTCCGCCTCGTCTGGGGTCTCATCCCCTACCAGGTGTTCCTGGCGCTCGCAGCCGTGCGCGCCGTCTACCGCCAGCTGCGCAACCAGAACGGGTGGGAGAAGACCGAGCACACCGGTGCCCACCGCGACGCGGAGGAGACCGCCGACAACGTCATCCCGATCGGCTCCGCGCGCGCCGCGCAGCCCGAGGGCGCCTTCGCCATGGTCTCGGGGGAGGAGCGATGACGACGACCACGACCCGTCCCGAAGCACGCCCCATCGAGCGTCCGGCCGTCTCGGACGAGCCCCAGCGGCCCGTCGTGCCGCGCCGGCCCCACCGCGTCGGATCGTGGCTGCGGCGCCACGGGAACAGCCTCGTCTGGTTCCTGCCCGTGCTGGCCATCGCCGGCATCGTGCAGCGGCTCAACATGACCGGTGCGCCTCAGCGCATCGACGACGAGGGGACCTACACTGCCCAGGCCTACGCCCTCGGTCACCTCGGCGAGCTCACCCACTACACCTACTGGTACGACCACCCGCCGCTCGGCTGGATCCAGATCGCCGGCTACACCGGCCTGACGGGTGCTTTCGGGCGCTACGACCAGGCCGTCATGGCCGGTCGCGAGTCGATGGTCTTCTTCGCCCTCGTCTCGGTCCTCCTGGTCTGGCTCCTGGGACGCAGGATGGGGCTGTCCCGTCCGGCCGCGGCCGTCGCCTCGTTCGTCTTCGGAGTGTCGCCCCTCGCCGTGCAGTTCCACCGCACGGTGTACCTCGACAACGTGGCCGTGCCGTGGCTCCTGCTGGCCTTCCTCCTGGCGCTCAGCCGCCGCAACCAGCTCGCCGGCTTCATCGGCAGCTCGTTCGCGTTCGGTGTCGCCGTGCTCTCCAAGGAGACGTTCCTGCTGGCGCTGCCGTTCCTCGCGTGGACGATGATCCGCAACTCCGACCGCTCGACGAGGCGCTACACGCTCGCCACCTCCGGTGCCGTCCTGGCGCTGGTGGGCATGGGCTACGTCGTGTTCTCGATCGTGCGCGGCGAGTTCCTCCCCGGCAAGGGCCACACGAGCCTCATCGGCGGCCTGTCGTTCCAGCTCGGGACGCGCCAGGCGAGCGGGTCGATCTTCGACACGCAGAGCCTGTTCTTCCGGGTCGTCTCGCAGTGGTGGCAGCTCGACCAGGTCTTCATCGTCCTGTCGGTCCTCGCCGCCCTGGTGGGGCTGTTCTTCCGTCGCACCCGGCCGATCGCCGCGCTGATGGTGTTCGCGATCGCCGTGATGTTCCGCCCGAACAGCTACGTGCCGGTGCCGTACGTGATCATGCTGCTGCCCTTCGGCGCGCTGCTCATCGCCGCGGCCGGGGACAGCGCGGTCAAGGCCTACCGAGCCCGGCTCGGCGGCAGGGTCACCACGACCCTCAACCGCGTCGGAGCGACGGCGTGGCTCGCCCTCACGGCTCTCGCCATCGCCGCGATCGTGCCTCTCTGGACGATCCAGCTCCGAGGCTTCCTCCTGTCGAACCAGGACCAGCCGATGGTCAGCGCCGAGCGGTGGATCGACCAGAACGTGCCCCACGACTCCCGCCTTCTCGTCGACGACTCCATGTGGGTCGACCTGGTCAGGGACGGCTTCGCCCGCGACAACGTCATCTGGTTCTACAAGATCGACACCGACGGCGCGGTCCAGGCCCAGTCGCCCAACGGGTGGAAGGACTCCGACTACGTCGTCACGACGGACTCGATCCGAACCTCCGCCTCGGGCTCGCCCGACGTCCAGGCCGCCATCGCGAACTCGACCGTCGTCGCGACCTGGGGAACCGGGACGCAGCAGGTCGACGTCCGGCAGATCCACCCCGAGGGCGAGGCGGCCGCGACAGCGGCTGCCAAGACCGAAGCGGCGGCCCGGGCCGACGCCGGAGCCCAGCTCGCGGCCAACCCCAACCTCGTCGCGTCCAGCCAGGTCACGACCGCGCTCCGCGACGGTCGGGTCGACAGCAGGATGCTCGTGGTCCTGGGCCAGCTCCTCGGCACCGGCTCCGTGACCGTCTCCGACTTCACCGCGCTCGACGGCGAGGCCTCGCAGCCCTACCGCCAGCTCACGATCGCGAAAGCGGCCGGTGAGCCGGGAGCCTCCCTCACGGGCTGGCTCGACGCCGTCGGCGACACCTACGCACCCGCGAGCGTCGAGAAGACCGGGGCAGGGACCGTCGTCACGTTCCCCGCCGCCGAACCCACCGGCCTCCTCGGCTGACACCCGCACCCCCCACCTCCACACCGCCCGAACGGAAAGGAACCACCGTGACCTCCCTTCACACCACCGACAAGTCCGCCCGAGGGGGCATCCCCCGGAAGCTCGTCCTCGGGATCGTCGTCTGCCTCAGCGTCGTCCTCGCCGGAGCCATCGGCCTCTTCGCGGGACCGTCCGCGAACGCCGCGACGGCCCCCGGCAACGGCTGGGTCCGCGTCGGCCACCTGTCGCCCGACACCAAGTCCGTCGACGTGCGCCTGACGAAGTTCTCCGGCGGCCAGACCGTCTACGAGCTCGACAACGTCACCTACGGCCAGGTCAGCCCCTACAAGCAGCTGCCCGCCGGTCGCTACGCCGTCTCCATGACGGCGGCCGGAGCAGCGGCCACGTCGAAGCCGATCATCGGCGCCTCGATCACGGTCGCCGCCGGCAAGCCCATCACGGTCGTGGTCTACGGCAAGAACGACGCCCTCAAGACCACGGTCTTCGAGGACGACCTGACGCCCGCCGCCGCGAACTCGTCGCGCGTCCGCCTCGTGCAGGCCGCCACGGTCTCCAAGACCGTCGACGTCCAGACCTCGACCGGCACGGTCATCGCCAAGGACGCCTCCTACGGAAGCGCCTCGGGCTACGCCGCCGTCGGCTCCGGGAGCTGGACGCTCGACCTGACCGGCCGCGACAAGAACACCGAGGGCACCGCCAAGCTGCAGCTCGCCTCCGGCAGCATCAACACGCTGTTCGTGCTCGACAACTCCAAGGGTGGCATCACCGTCGTCCCCGTGGTCGACAGCGCTGCCACCCAGGCCACCCCGAAGGGCGGCGTCCAGACGGGCGGCGGCTACGAGGCGCTCCACCCGGGTGCCGACGTGACCTGGTTCGGCGGCTACTCGGCGTTCGAGGGACAGCGCTGATCGGGTCCCGCATCCTGCCCCGACCGTCGAGACCGAGCCCCGAGAGGAGACGACCATGACCCGCAGGACCACCGCACTCATCGCCGTCGCCGCGGCGGCCGCCGTCGTCGTCGCGGGCGGGATCGCGACCGTCGCCGTCGGGGGGTTCCCCTCCGCCGGCGGCCGGTCGGCCTCCGACCCGTCCACCTCGCTCGCTCCGACGGCCGGTGTCGACGCCTCGCGCAGCGCGTCCGAGATCGGCCGGGCCTTCCTGGCCGACTGGGTCGAGGGCGCAGGATCCGAGAAGGGTCGCGTCGTCCGCCGCGACCAGGGTGGCGACACCGTCAGCGAGGGCCAGGCCTACGGGATGCTCGTGGCTCTCGGTGTCCGCGACGAGAAGAGCTTCCGCTCGATCTGGTCGTGGACCAGGGACAATCTGCAACGGTCCGACGGCCTCCTGGCCTGGCGCTGGCAGGACGGCAAGATCGTCGACGACCAGCCCGCGAGCGACGCGGACCTCGACACGGCCCGCGCCCTCGTCCTGGCCGGCAAGACGTTCGACGAGCCGGCCTACACGAAGGCAGGCACCGCCCTCGGCAGCCGGATCCTCGACGAGCTGACGGCGTCGACGCCCGACGGCCGCATCCTGCTGCCCGGCCTCTGGGCCCAGGGAACCGGCCCGTGGTCGTACAACCCGTCGTACGCGTCGCCCGCGACGTTCGACCAGCTCGCGACCGCGACCAAGGACCCCCGGTGGCGCGAACTCGCGTCCGGGTCGCGCGCGGTGACCACGAAGATCCTGCAGTCCACGGCTCTGCCGAGCGACTGGGCGCAGGTGAAGGCGGACGGCTCCGTCGTGCCGCTGCCCAGCCCGACCGGGACCGCAGGGACCGTCCAGTACGGCTTCGACGCCGGTCGCGTCGCGCTCCGGTACGCGGAGTCCTGCAACGCCGCCGACGTGGCGCTCGCCGCGAAACTCGCGTCGCCGCTCGGAACGGCCACGCCGCTGACCATGCAGCTCGATCTGGGCGGCACGGCCCTCAACAAGGATCAGAGCCCCCTCGCCTACGTGGCCCGGTCCGCGGCGCGTGCCAGCGCCGGCGACAAGGACGGAGCCCTCCGGGACCTCCGCCAGGCCGACGTCCTCGCCCAGGCGACGCCGACCTACTACGGTGCCGCGTGGGACGCCCTCGGTGCCCTGCAACTCGAGGGCGACGCCTTCTGGACCTGCTCGCCCCTGAAGGGAGAGAACTCGTGATCACCCGTCGTCGCCCGCTTCTGGCACTCGCGGGCGCAGCCCTCGCCGTGACCCTCGGGCTCGCAGGATGCGCCTCGACGGGATCCTCGCCCGTCGCCTCGAAAGCGCCCACCGCCTCGGCCACGACGGGGATCGGTGCGGCGGACGGCGTCCAGGACCCGGACACGCAGCCCTACGTCGCCGCTCCCGCGGCCGGGGTCGTCCCGACCCGCGTCACCATCCCGGCGATCGGCGTCGACAGCGGCCTCGAATCGCTCGGAATCGGCGCGCAGGGGGAACTCGACCCGCCCAAGGCCTGGCTGAGCGCCGGCTGGTACTCGAAGGGCGTCGTCCCCGGGGCGGTCGGACCGGCGATCATCGCCGGGCACATCGACTCCCCGACGGGGCCGGCGGTCTTCCTGCACCTCAACAAGCTCCGGGCGGGAGACGCTGTGACGGTCACTCTCTCGTCCGGTTCGGTGGAGACCTTCCGCGTGACCGGTCAGACGGTCTCGCCGAAGAGCAACTTCCCGACGAGCAGCGTCTACGGACCGACGCCGACGCCGACGCTGCGCCTCATCACGTGCGACGGCGTCTTCAACCCGGCGATCGGCCACTACGACGACAACCTGATCGTCTTCGCCGACCTGGAGTCGGCCACCGCTCCCACCGCCGCACCGGCGAAGTAGGAGCCCCCGAAGCCGCAGCCGTGGTCGCCTGACAGGTCAGAGGTCGGGCGGCCGCGGCTGCATCACTCAGTCTGCGTCATCACGGCCTCCCGCGGTGCTCCCTTCTTCGGGGGGTGCCGCCGGTACGCTGTGCGACGTGTACTCGTTCTTCCGCGCGACGGTCGTCAGGCCCGTGCTGTTCCTGTGGTTCCACGTCCGCGTCACCGGCCGCGACAACATCCCGCGGCGCGGGCCGGTCATCATCGCGAGCAACCACCTCGACTTCCTCGACTCGCTCTTCCTGCCCGCCGTCGTGCAGCGCAAGATGACCTACCTCGTCGCCGCCGACTACTACGCGAAGAAGAGCCTTCTCGGACGACTCCTCGGCTGGTTCCTGACGCAGATCGGACAGCTCCCGATCGACCGGAGCGGTGGCTCGGCCTCGAAGGCGTCGCTCGAGACCGGGCTCCGCGTGCTCGAGAACGACGGGCTCATCGGGATCTACCCGGAGGGGACCCGGAGCCGCGACGGCCTGATGCACCGCGGGCGCACCGGGGTCGCCCGTCTCGTGCTCGCCTCCGGCGTGACGGTCATCCCCGCGGCCATCCAGGGCAGCGACCGGATCCGCGTCGCAGGATCGCGGCTCCCGAAGCGGGCGGACATCCAGATCACGTTCGGCCGCCCCCTCCACTTCGAGACCGTCGACGGCGACTACGACGCCAAGCGCCTTCGCGCCGTGACCGACGAGATCATGCAGGAGATCGCCCGGCTGACGCCGCAGGAGTACGTCGACAGCTACGCGCCGACGACGGAACGCGGCTGACGGACGTCGTCGACGAGGCGCGGTCGGACCGCGCCCCGTCGACCGCGCCCTGTCGACAATGCCCCGTCGACCGCCCTGCGTCAGCGGACGATGGCCACGGAGTGCGACGGAAGCGTCAACGTGTCGCCGGCCCCGATCGCGCTGTCGCTCTCGAAGAGGACCGTTGTCGATGAGAGGTCGAGCGTGACGGCACTCGGGCCGACGTTGACCGCGATCGTGATCGTGCCCCGGCGGATCGTGAGCCACCGGTCGCCTTCGGAGTAGTCGACCTCGACGTCGTCGAGCGACGGGTCGGTCAGCTCCGGCTCGGCTCGGCGGAGGGCGACGAGTCGACGGTAGGCGTCGAGCAGGAGCGCGTGGCGCCCCGACTCGAGTTCCGACCAGTCGAGCTTCGAACGGGTGAAGGTCTCGGGATCCTGCGGATCGGGGACGACGCTCTCGTCCCAGCCCATCTTCGCGAACTCCGCGATGCGACCCTTGGCGGTCGCCTCGCCCAGATCGTGCTCGGGGTGCGACGTGAAGAACTGCCACGGCGTCGACGCGGCCCACTCCTCGCCCATGAACAGCATCGGTGTGAACGGCGCGGCGAGCGTGAGCGCGGCGGCGATCTGGAGCTGACCGTCGTCGAGCGTCGCTGCGAGGCGGTCGCCGACCGCGCGGTTGCCGATCTGGTCGTGGTTCTGGTTCGCGACGACGAGTCGCCAGCCGGGCATCCGCCGCGTGTCGACGGGCCGCCCGTGATAGGCCTCGCGGAACGAGGACCAGGTGCCGTCGTGGAAGAAGCCGCGTCGCAGCACCTTCGCCAGCGCCCCGAGATGGGCGAAGTCGGCGTAGTACCCGGTGGTCTCGCCGGTCAGGGCGACGTGGACGGCGTGGTGGAAGTCGTCGCTCCACTGGGCGTCGAGACCGAACGCCGAGCCCGAGCGGCCGGCGGCCTCGCGGGGCGTGACGAGCGACGCGTCGTTCTTGTCGCTCTCGGCGATCAGGGTCTTGGGCACGCCGACAGCGGCCTCCAGCCGGTCGGCCCGGATCGCGAGCTCCTCCAGCAGGTGGACGGGGGAGTCGTCGACGAGGGCGTGCACGGCGTCGAGGCGCAGCGCGTCGACGTGGAACGTGTCGAGCCAGAGCTGCGTGTTGTCGGAGATGTAGGCCCGGACCTCCGCGGATCCGACGTCGTCGAGGTTGACGTTGGAGCCCCAGGTGTTGGCGTGCTTGTCGCTCAGATAGGGGCCGAAGAGCGGCAGGTAGTTGCCCGAGGGCCCGAGGTGGTTGTAGACGACGTCCTGGACGACGGCCAGACCGCGCTCGTGGCAGGCGTCGACGAAACGCTGGTAGGCGGCGGGACCCCCGTAGTTCTCGGTCACGGCGAACCAGCCGACACCGTCGTAGCCCCAGTTGTGCGTGCCGTTGAAGGAGTTGACGGGCAGGACCTCGACGAAGTCGACACCGAGGTCGACGAGATGGTCGAGGCGTGCGATCGCCGAATCGAGCGTACCCTCCGGGGTGAAGGTGCCGATGTGGAGCTCGTAGACGACGCGACCCGCGAGCGGGCGGCCGCGCCAGGCTCCGTCGGTCCAGTCGAACGCCGACGGGTCGAAGACCTCACTGAGCTCGTGGACCCCCTCGGGCTGCCGGAGCGAGCGCGGATCGGGCACCGGCTTCTCGGCGTCGTCGAGGAGGAAGCCGTAGCGGAGCCCGGGCGTCGTCGGGAGACCGGATGGCGCGCGCCACCAGCCCGCGTCGTCGCGCGACAGGTCGTGGACCCGGCCGTCGAGGACGAGCCGGACGCGATCGGGGAGGGGAGCCCAGACGTCGTAGAGACGGGGCTTCGGGGTCGGAGTCATCACAGGCTTTCGACGTCGGGAGCGGGAACGAGGAGGGCGACCGGGTAGGTCTCCGTGAGATCGGCGAGTCGGAGGCGCGAGCCCTCGAAGCGACGGCCGGTCAGCACGTCGACGCGCGGCCCGCTCGGCAGGTGCACGACGGTCTCGCGCCAGCCGCCGGCCTCGGCGAGCCCGACCGGAAGACGCGTGGCGACGACGATCGCGCCCCCGCGGTCGATCGCCACGGCGTTGACGGCCGCGTCGCCGAAGACGGGCAGCGGCACGTAGCGGGTGAAGAGCTCCGGTCGGTCGCGGCGCAGCGTGAGCGCGCGCTTCGTCAGGAGGAGCTTCGCCGCCCCCGTCTCGTCGACCTCCGGCACGGCACCGTCCTGGATCGCGGCCAGGTAGAGCCGTCGGAGGCCGAAGTCGACCTCCCGGCGGTTGTCGGGGTCGACGAGCGAGTAGTCCCACAGCTCGCCGCCCTGGTAGACGTCGGGGGACCCCGGGCCCGTCAGCTGCAGGAGCGCCAGAGCGAGGGAGTTGGACCAGCCGGCCTCGCGAACCACATCCACGAAGCGACCGAGCTCCTTGGCCACGCGCTCGTCGTCGAAGACGGAGTCGACGAGGTCGTGCATCCTGCCCTCGAAGGCCTCGTCGGGGGCGGTCCAGGTCGTCGCGGTGCCGGCCTCGCGCGAGGCCTTCTCGGCGTAGGCGTGGAGGCGCTCGCGGGAGGCCGGCCACGAGCCGACGATGCTCTGCCAGAGGAGGTTCTCGAACGGTCCGTCGCCGAGGGGGGCGAGCTCCCGGAGCCTCGAGAGGGTCGCCGCCCACTCGTCGGCGACCTCGGCGAGGACGGCGATGCGCGCCCGGACGTCGGCGGACCGCTTCGTGTCGTGGGTCGAGAGCGTGGTCATCGTGAAGGGCTGCGTCGCGAGCCGGTGCTGCTGGCGCGCGTGGAATCGGTCGGGCGACAGGCTGAACTCCGAGGGCTCCGCGCCGACCTCGTTGAGCGACACGAGACGGCTGTAGCGGTAGAAGGCCATGTCTTCGACACCTTTCGCCATCACCATCCCGCTGGTCTGCTGGAACCTCCGGGCCGCAGGATGCGCGGGGTCGCCGAGGACGGCCACCACCGTCGCGATGGCCTCGCTCAGTTCGGGCCGGGCACGCTCGGCCGCCGCGGCCGCACGGGCGAGCTGCTCGCCGCCCTGGGGGAGATAGCTGCGGTAGACCGGGAAGGTGGCCGTGAGCTCGGCGAGGGCGTCGACGATCTCGGGCGCGGGGGCCGCGCCCTCCGGGGTGACGAGCCTGGCGAGCCGGTTGATCTCGGAGCCGAGGATGCCGTCGGCGACGGAGCGCTTCGTGCCGCGGATCATCTCCTGCCAGTCGAAGGGACCGCTCTCGGACCGCAGCTCGGAATCGAGGGCGCCCAGCCTCTCGGCCCCGTCGGGGTCGACGAGCACCCGGTCGAACTCGCCGAGGGCGTCGTATCCGGTCGTGCCGGAGGTCGCCCAGTCGTGGGGCAGCTCCTCCTCGCCCTCGAGGATCTTCTCGACGAGGACGTGGGCCCCGCCGGTCAGTTCGCGCAGGCGGTCGAGGTAGCCCGCCGGGTCGGCGAGGCCGTCCGGGTGGTCGACCCGGAGCCCGTCGGCGATGCCGTCGCGGAACCACCGGGCGATCTCCGCGTGCGACTCGTCGAAGACCCAGGGCTCCTCGACGCGGATGCCGGCGAGGGTGTTGACGGCGAAGAACCGGCGGTAGTTGAGCTCGCCGTCGGCGCGCTTCCAGAAGACCAGCTCGTAGTGCTGCTTGGCGTGCACGTCGGCGGCCGTGTCTCCGTCGACCCGGGTCCCGGGGGCGATCGGGTAGACGTTGTCGAAGTAGTGGAGCTCGTCGCCCACGACCTCGAGGTCGTCGAGCGCGTCGGAGCCGTCGGAGCCGAGGACGGGGATCCGGATCCGGCCGCCGCCCGCCTCCCAGTCGACGTCGAACGCCGTCGCATAGCGCGACGAGCGACCGTGCGTGAGGAGGTCCCACCACCAGGAGTTTCTCTTCGGGGTCGCGACGCCCATGTGGTTGGGCACGATGTCGATGAGGACGCCGAGGCCGAACAGGTGAGCGCGGTCGGCGAGCGTGTGGAGCCCGACCTCTCCGCCGCGCGCGGGGTCGACGCGCGAGTGGTCGACGACGTCGTAGCCGTGGTCGCTGTCGGCCTCCGCCTCGAGCACGGGGGAGAGGTAGACCCAGTCGGCCCCGAGATCGCGGAGGTAGTGCACCACGTCGGCGGCCGCGTTCAGGTCGAACGCCCGGCGGATCTGGAGGCGGTACGTCGACGCGGGATAGGACGTCTTCGGGTGCTGCTGCGGGGTCACGGGGTCTCCTCGACCGCGGCACGGAGGACGAGGATCGAGCGCCCGGCCACGGGGAGGCTCTCGCCTGCCCGGAGCGCGTCGGCGGGCTTGAGGGAGGTCGTCGTGGTGTCGATGACCACCTCCCAGCACTCGGCGTACTCGTCGGACGGGAGGGTGAAGGCGACGACGTCGTCGTGCGCGTTGAAATAGACGACGAAGTTGACGTCGGTGACGCGGCCGCCGCGCTTGTCGCGACCGTGGATGCCGTTGCCGTTGAGGAACATGCCGATGGACCGGCCGAAGCCGCTGTCCCACTCGTCGGCGGTCATCGACTCGCCTTCGGGCGTCAGCCACACGATGTCGGGCAGGGGGTCGCCCTCCCCGCGCCGGACGTTCCGCCCGTCGAAGTAGCTCTGGCGTCGGAACGTCGGGTGCTCCCGACGCAGACGGATGAGGTCGGTGGTGAAGTGGACGAGGTCGGCGTCGGCGGTCTCCCAGTCGACCCAGCTCAGCTCGTTGTCCTGCGCGTAGGTGTTGTTGTTGCCCTGCTGGGTGCGCCCCAGCTCGTCTCCGTGGAGGAGCATCGGCACGCCCTGGCTGAGCAGGAGCGTCGCGAGGAAGTTGCGCACGCGCTGCTGCCGGAGCGCCACGATCTCGACGTCGGTCGTCGGCCCCTCGACGCCGGAGTTCCAGGAGCGGTTGTGGCTCTCGCCGTCGTTCCCGTTCTCGCCGTTGGCGTCGTTCTGCTTCTCGTTGTAGGAGACGAGGTCGCGCATCGTGAAGCCGTCGTGCGCGGTGACGAAGTTGATCGAGGCGACCGGTCGGCGGCCGTCGCGCTCGTAGAGGTCGGCGGAACCCGTGATCCTGCTCGCGAACTCGCCCAGGGTGGCGGGCTCTCCGCGCCAGAAGTCGCGCACCGTGTCGCGGTACTTGCCGTTCCACTCGGTCCACTGCGGGGGGAAGTTGCCCACCTGGTAGCCGCCGGGCCCGACGTCCCACGGCTCGGCGATCAGCTTCACCTGCGAGACGATGGGATCCTGCTGCACGAGCTCGAAGAAGGTCGACAGGCGGTCGACCTCGTAGAACTCCCGCGCCAGGGAGGCGGCCAGGTCGAAGCGGAACCCGTCGACGTGCATCTCGGTGACCCAGTAGCGCAGGGAGTCCATGATGAGCTGGAGCGAGTGCGGGTGGCGCACGTTCAGGCTGTTACCGGTGCCCGTGTAGTCCATGTAGTACTGCTGGTCGTCCTCGACCAGGCGATAGTAGGCCGCGTTGTCGATCCCCTTGAACGACAGGGTGGGGCCCAGGTGATTGCCCTCCGCCGTGTGGTTGTAGACGACGTCGATGATGACCTCGATGCCGGCCTCGTGGAGCACCCGCACCATCGTCTTGAACTCCTGCACCTGCTGACCGTGGTCGAGCACGGAGCTGTACTGCTGGTGCGGTGCGAAGAACCCGATGGAGTTGTAACCCCAGTAGTTGCGGAGGCCCTTCTCGAGCAGGGTGTTGTCCTGCACGAACTGGTGGACCGGCATGAGCTCGATGGCGGTCACGCCGAGGCCCTTGAGGTGGTCGATGATCGCAGGATGCGCGACACCGGCGTAGGTGCCCCGCTGCTCCTCCGGGATGTCGGGGTGCGTCTGGGTGAGGCCCTTCACGTGCGCCTCGTAGATGATCGACTCGTCGTAGCTGTACTTCGGCGGGCGGTCGCCCTGCCAGTCGAAGAACGGGTTGATGACGACGCCCATCATCATGTGGGGCGCGCTGTCTTTGTCGTTGCGGGAATCGGGCGCGCCGAAGTTGTACGCGAAGAGCGCCTCGTCCCAATCGATCTCGCCGCTCGTCGCCTTCGCGTAGGGGTCGAGGAGCAGCTTGTTGGGGTTCGCGCGCAGGCCGGCGGCGGGGTCGTACGGCCCGTGCACGCGGTAGCCGTAGCGCTGCCCCGGCTGGACGCTCGGCAGATAGGCGTGCCAGACGTAGGCGTCGACCTCGACCAGGTCGACTCGCGTCTCGACTCCGTCGTCGTCGAACAGGCACAACTGCACCAGCTCGGCGGCTTCGCTGTAGATCGCGAAGTTCGTTCCGCTGCCGTCGTAGTTGGCGCCCAAGGGATACGGGTTGCCGGGCCAGGTGATCATCGAACCTCCGTCAGGACTCGCTCCAGCCTAGGGGCAGGCGCTGACCGCGGTTCCGGACGGGGTACGGCCTGTGGAGAACTCGGGCGGGGTCGGCTCCGTCCGGCGTACTCTCGCCGCATGAACCTCCTCGCCCCCGCTCCGATCCATCCCAGCAGGGTCGTCGTCTCGTGAAGGTCGTCGTCATCGGCGCCACCGGTCACGTCGGCGGCTACCTCGTCCCGCGGCTGGTCCGCGCCGGCCACCACGTCGTGGCCGTCACGCGCGGCCCGAGCGAGCCCTATCGCTCCGACGCCGCCTGGGGCGTCGTGGAGAGGGTGTTCCTCGACCGGGAGGCCGGCGACGCCGCCGGCACGTTCGCCGGGGCGGTCGCCGCCCTCGACGCCGACGTCGTGATCGACATGGTCTGCTTCACGAGGTCCTCGGCGGAGCAGCTCGTCGACGCGCTGCGGGGGCGCGTGTCGCTCCTCGTCCACTGCGGAACGGTCTGGGTTCACGGCCCCGCCACCGAGGTGCCCATCACCGAGGAGGCGATCCGGACCCCGTTCGGCGAGTACGGCACCGGCAAGGCCGAGATCGAGGAGCTCCTGCTGCGGGAGTCCCGGTCGACGGGCGGCCTGCGCTCCGTCGTCCTCCACCCCGGCCACATCACGGGCCCCGGCTGGCCGATGATCAACCCTCAGGGCAACCTCGACCTCGAGGTGTGGCGTCGCCTGGCCTCGGGCGAGGAGGTGATCCTGCCCGGCTTCGGCCTCGAGACGTTCCACCACGTCCACGCCGACGACGTGGCGCAGGCCTTCCAGCTCGCGATCGAGCGCCAGAGCGAGGCGGTGGGCAACAGCTTCCACGTCGTCTCCGAGCGGGCGGTCACCTCGCGCGGCCTGGCCGAGGGCATCGCCCGGTGGTACGGGCAGGAGGCACGGCTCCGCTTCGTCCCGTTCGACGAGTTCGCCGCGACCCTCTCCGAGGACGACGCCGAGGTGTCCCTCGCCCACCTCTCCCGCAGCCACTCGATGTCGATCGAGAAGGCGCGCCGGCTTCTCGGGTACGCGCCGCGATTCAGCACGCTGGAGGCGGTCCAGGAGGGCCTGGCATGGCTCGCGGCCGACGGGAGGCTCGCTGGCCCGGTCGCCTGATCGGCACTATGCTCATCCGCACAACACACGGGAGTCCGGTGAGCCGGGCTGAGAGGAAGCGAACCACGCTTCGACCGTCGAACCTGATCTGGGTCATGCCAGCGCAGGGAGGAGAACATCATGGCTGTGTCCACGCCGTCCGAAATCATCCGGGAGTCGTCGTCGGCTCGTCCGCCTCGTCGCTGGCGCGTCGTCGACATCGTCGTCGCCAGCGTCCTCGGGGTCGCCGCCGGGGTCGTCTTCTGGGCCTGGGGCCTCGCCTGGACCCCGCTCAGCACCCTTCTCGCCTTCTCGCCGGGTCTCGAGGGGCTCCTCTCGGGGGGCTGGCTCTTCGCCGGGGTCCTGGGCGGGCTCGTCATCCGCAAGCCCGGTGCCGCGCTCTACACCGAGGTCGTCGCCGCCGTGGTCTCGATGCTCGTCGGCACCCAGTGGGGCTTCTCGACACTGATCTGGGGCATCCTCGAGGGCCTCGGCGCGGAGATCGTCCTGGCGCTCTTTCTCTACCGCCACTGGCGCCTCGGCGTCGCGCTCCTCGCGGGTGCGGGCGCCGGACTCGTGACGGGTCTCCTCGACACGAACTTCTCCAGCGTCGCCGCATACGCCCCCGAGTTCAAGGCGATCTACATCGTCTCGAGCGTCGTCTCCGGCGTCGTCGTCGCGGGCCTGCTCTCGTGGCTGGCCGTCCGCGGCCTCGCACGCACCGGCGCGCTCAGCCGCTTCGCCTCGGGGCGCAGCGTCCAGACCCGGGTCTGACGTGGCTCCTGCCGAGGGCGCCCGGATCCGGGCGCGCGGCTGGTCCTGGCGCCACGCGGGTCGGCTGCGACCGGCCGTCTCCGAGCTCGACCTCGACGTCGCGCCGGGGGAGCGGATCCTGCTGCTCGGAGCCTCCGGGGCCGGCAAGTCGACCCTGCTCGCAGGCCTCGCCGGCGTGCTCGGCGGCGATGACGAGGGCGACGCCACGGGGGAGCTCACGGTCGACGGGGCGCACCCGGCCGACCGGCGCGGCCGTGTCGGGCTCGTGCTGCAGGATCCCGACTCCCAGGTCGTTCTCGCGCGCGTCGGCGACGACGTGGCGTTCGGTCCGGAGAACCTCGGCGTACCGCGCGAGGAGATCTGGCGTCGCGTCGCGGAGTCCCTCGAGGCGGTCGGGCTCGAGCTGCCGCTCGACGCGTCGACCTCCGCCCTCAGCGGCGGACAGAAGCAGCGGCTCGCCCTCGCAGGGGCGCTGGCCATGCGGCCGGGGCTCCTGCTGCTCGACGAGCCGACCGCGAACCTCGACCCTCAGGGCGTCGAGGAGGTGCGCGACGCCGTCGGTCGCGTCGTCGCCTCGACGGGGGCGACCCTCGTCGTGGTCGAGCACCGCGTCTCGGTCTGGCTGCCCTTCGTCGACCGGGTCGTCGTCCTCGCCGCCGGCGGTGGCGTGCTCGCCGACGGGCCGCCGTCGAACGTGCTCGCGGCCCAGGGTGCGGCCCTCCGGGAGGCGGGGGTCTGGGTGCCCGGCGTCGAACCCCTCCGCCCGCGAAGGAGCGGCGCGTCGCCGGGCGACCTCCTGCTGAGCGCCGAGAAGCTCTCGGTCGGACGCCGGTCGGGCTCAGCCGTCGCCCGCGGCATCGACGCGCGCGTCGCGGCCGGGCGGCTCCTCGGGATCGCCGGGCCGAACGGCGCCGGCAAGTCGACCCTCGCGCTGACCCTCGCGGGGCTCCTGGCGCCCGTCGACGGCCGGCTCCTGGCGCACCCCGCGCTCGCCGGGGACGCGGGACCGACCCCGTCGCGCTGGCGCTCGCGGCAGCTCCTCACCCGCATCGGAACGGTCTTCCAGGACCCGGAGCATCAGTTCCTCGCGTCGACGGTCCGCGCGGAACTCGCCGTCGGGCCCCGCGCACTCGGCCTCGGCCCCGACGAGGAGAGCGCCCGCGTCGACGGACTCCTCGACCGGCTCCGGCTCGACCACCTCGCCGGCGCCAACCCGTTCACCCTCTCCGGGGGCGAGAAGCGGCGACTGTCGGTCGCGACGGTCCTCGCGTCGAGGCCGCGGCTCCTGGTGCTCGACGAACCCACCTTCGGGCAGGATGCCCGGACCTGGCGCGAACTCGTCGCGCTCCTCGCCGCCCTGCTCGACGAGGGCAGCGCCGTCGTCGCCGTCACGCACGACGCCGACTTCCTCGACGCGCTCGCCGACGACGTGCTCCGCATCGGGGCCGGCGACACCGCGGAGGTCCGCCCGTGACCGTCCTCGCACCCGTGACGGGCACCGGGGTCGTGTCGCGGATCAACCCCGTCGCGAAGCTGCTGGCCGCGGTCGTGCTGAGCCTGTCGCTCCTGCTCTCCATCGACTGGGTGTCGGCGGGGGTCGCGCTCGCCCTCGAAGCGGTCCTCCTGGGCTGGTCGGGTCTCACGGCCGGGCAGTTCTGGCGCCGCACCCTGCCGCTCTGGATCGCCTCGCCGGCGGCCGTCGTGGCCACGTCGCTCTACGGGCAGGATGGGGGCGCCACCCTCTGGCGCCTCGGCTTCGTCACGGTCACCGAGGGTTCCGTCGCCCTCGCCTTCGCGATCGGACTCCGCGTGCTCGCCGTGGGCATCCCCGGCATCGTCCTGTTCGCGACGACCGACCCGACCGACCTCGCGGACGGCCTCGGGCAGGTGCTCCGGCTGCCGGCCCGCTTCGTCCTCGGCGGACTGGCCGGGATCCGTCTTGTCGGGCTGTTCCTCGACGACTGGCGTCAGCTCGGCCTCGCGCGCCGAGCCCGAGGTGTGGCCGACTCGGGCGGCCCGATCGGCGCGCTCCGCCGCTTCGCGGGAATGGCGTTCGCCCTGCTCGTCCTCTCCGTGCGCCGCGGGAGCAAGCTCGCGACCGCGATGGAGGCGAAGGGGTTCGGATCGGATGCCCCGCGCACCTGGGCGCGGCCCTCGCGCTTCGGACGTCGCGAGGTGCTCCTCGTCCTCGTCGGCGTGGTCATCGCCGCCGTGTCGATCACCGTCGCCGTGGGAGCCGGGACGTGGCGGTTCGTCCTTGCCTGAGGCGTCGGCCACGGGCTCCGGCCGTGCCGCGATCATCGAGGAGCTCGCCGGGCGCGCGCAGGTCGCCGGACGACGCACGGTCGTCCTCGTCGACGGCCGATCGGGCTCGGGCAAGACCACGCTGGGCACGGCCCTCGCCGAGGCGCTCGACGCGCAGTACGTCGGGCTGGACGACGTGTACCCGGGCTGGAACGGTCTCGAGACGGCTGCAGGATGCGTGGCCCCGGGCATCCTGCGAGCCGACCGGCCGGGCTATCGGCGCTGGGACTGGGAGCGCGGCGCGCCCTCCTCGTGGCGGTCGCTCGACTCCGCGAGGGCGATCGTGGTCGAGGGGGCGGGCTCGCTCACGCCGGCCGCCGCCCCGCTCGCCACGCTCCGCGTGTGGCTCGACCTCGACGAGCCGACGCGTCGGGAGCGGGCGCTCGCGCGGGACGGCGACTCCTACGCGCCCTGGTGGGAGATCTGGGCCGCGCAGGAGGAGGCGCACCTCGCGGCGAACGACCCCCGGGCGCTGGCGGATGTCGTCGTCGACGTGTCGACGGGCCTCGTCGTCAGACGCTGACGGAGAGGCGGCTCAGGCCCAGCCGAGCTCGTGCAGCTTGTCGTCGTCGAACCCGTAGTAGTGGCCGATCTCGTGGACCAGCGTCACGTGGATCTCGTCCTTCAGCTCGTCGAGGTCGGCGCAGGCGGCCAGGTGCGGCTCGCGGTACAGGATGATGCGGTCGGGCAGCTCGCCGAAGCCGTAGGTTCCGCGGTCGGTGAGGTTGATGCCGTCGTAGAGGCCGAGGAGGTCGAGGGAGCCGTCCTCCGGGCGGTCCTCGGTGACGAAGGCGACGTTCTCGAGGCCGTCGAGCATGTCGTCGGGGAGGAGGTCGAGCTCGTCGATGACGAGGCGCTCGAACTCGTCCGCACTGATCCCATCCACGGGGACACTCTGGCATGCGCCGCTGGGCTCCGGCCCTGGAGGTGCGTGAGACTCCACGAAATACGGGTTCTCGAGAAGGTGAGTGGCGTGTCGTGGAGTCTCGGCGGGACGGGCGCGCGGCGGGCGCGCGGCCGGCGCAGGACACGCGAAAGGCCCCACCCCATCGGGGTGGGGCCTTTCGACTCCGGGTGAGTAACGGGGCTTGAACCCGCGGCCTCCTAGACCACAACCAGGCGCTCTACCAGCTGAGCTATACCCACCATGCGGCTCCGAACTGGGCGAGCAGAACGGAGCAACCAGAGAAGTCTATTACAGTCTGGAGGCCCATTTGTTCACGACGGCCTTCGAGATCTCCTGGACCTCCTCCGTCGAGGGGCCGGGCTCGCCCACGAAGCCGGCCAGACGGTAGTACTCGAGCTCCCGGATCGACTCGAGGATGTCGGCGAGGGCGCGGTGGCCGCCGTTCTTGGCGGGGGCGTTGAAGTAGACCCGGGGGAACCAGCGTCGCGCCAGCTCCTTGATCGAGGAGACGTCGATGCTCCGGTAGTGCAGGTGCTGGTCGACGCGAGGCATGTACTTCGCCAGGAAGGCTCGGTCGGTGCCGATGGTGTTGCCCGCGATGGGGGCCTGCTGGCCCTCCGGGACGTGGGCGATGATGTAGTTGAGCACCTCGTACTCGGCCTCCGCGAGTCCGACACCGTTGGGGATCTCCGTCAGGAGCCCCGAGCTGGTGTGCATCTGCGTGACGAAGTCGCCCATGTTGTCGAGCGCGGTCTGGTCGGGCTTGATGACGATGTCGAAACCCTCGTGCACGGGCTCGAGGTCGAAGTCGGTGATGACCACGGCCACCTCGACCAGTTCGTCGATGCCGAGGTCGAGCCCGGTCATCTCGCAGTCGATCCAGACCAGTCTGTCGCTTGATGCCATGCGGTGAGTCTAGCGGCGCGACCCTCGTCGCCCGGGGGCCGGTCGCCTAGGAGACCTCGCCGACCCCGATCGCCTCGGCCTCGACGCGCTCCGGCTCCGGGCCGTCGTCGACCCGGCGGAGATTCCTGCGGAACACGGTGACGACCGCGAAGCCGAT
Organism: Frondihabitans sp. 762G35; assembly: GCF_002074055.1. Lineage (NCBI taxonomy): Bacteria > Bacillati > Actinomycetota > Actinomycetes > Micrococcales > Microbacteriaceae > Frondihabitans > Frondihabitans sp. 762G35. The sequence goes on from NZ_CP014619.1 coordinate 956,671, forward strand.
CGCGACCGAGATCGCAGCGAACCAGTAGGCGGCGGAGGGGCTGAGGGCCGCGGCGATGCCGGTGGCGGCGGGCGGGGCGATGGCGCCGCCGATGAAGCGCACGGCCGAGTAGGCGGAGGAGGCGACGGCGCGCGGGAGGTCGGTCGCCTCCATCACCGATTCGGTGAGCACCGTGTTGAGCACACCGAGCACGAGCCCGCCGACGATCACGCACAGCACGAGCCCGACCTGCACGTGCACGAAGATCCCGGCGGCGACGAGGTCGAGGGCGAGCAGGGGCAGGGCGATCCGGAGCACGGTCGTCCGGCGCATCCGCGCGGTGAGGCGCGGGGCGACGAAGACGGACGTGATCGCGAGCCCGAGTCCCCAGCCGAAGAAGGTGAGCCCGATGCCGAGGGCGCCGAACCCGAGCGGGTAGGGCGTGTACGCCAGCAGGACGAAGAAGCCGATGTTGTAGAAGAGGGCGGTCGCGGCGAGGGTCGCGAGGGCCGGCCGCCCGAGCGCACGGAACGGCGCCGAGAGCCTCGTGGGCTCGGGCTTGGCGGTCTCGCCGCGCAGGAAGACCGCGATGGCGATGAAGGCCACGGCCATGAGCACGCAGACGCCGAAGAACGGCCCGCGCCAGCTCACGCTCCCGAGCAGGCCGCCGACGAGGGGCCCGATCGCGATGCCGAGGCCGAGGGCCGCCTCGTACAGGATGATCGCGGAAGCCGTGCCTCCTGCCGCCGCCCCGACGATCGTCGCGAGCGCCGTGGAGATGAAGAGGGCATTGCCGAGGCCCCAGCCGGCGCGGAACCCGATGACCTCTTCGACGGAACCCGACGTGGCCGCCAGGAGGGCGAAGAGCACGATCAGGGCCAGGCCGATCATGAGCGTCTTCTTCGGGCCGAGCCGGCTCGAGACCCAGCTCGTGAAGAACATCGCGACGCCGGTCACGAGGAGGTAGCTCGTGAAGAGGTACTCCGACTGCGTCGGCGTCGCGTGGAGCGAGGCGGCGATGGTGGGCAGGATGGGGTCGACGAGGCCGATCCCCATGAAGGCCACCACGCAGGCGAACGCGATCGCCCACACGGCGGTCGGCTGCTTCTGGATGCTGGGGCGGGGCTCCTGCCCCGTCGTCGTTCCGTGGCTCATGCGAACGCCACCTCCGTCCGGCTGCGCGCCTCGAGGAGGGAGGCGGTGCGCTCGAGGGCGCTCCAGTCGTCGGCGTCGAGGTCGTCGAAGAGCGGCCCCATGGCCGTCGCCAGGTCGCGGCGCCACTCGACGAGCGCGTTCACGCCCTTGGGGGTGATGCGGATGAGCCAGGCGCGGGAGTCGTCGACGTCGGCGATCCGGGAGACGAGCTCCTCCTCCTGCATGGAGCGGAGCAGCTTCGTCATGCCGGGCTGGCTGATGCGGCTGACGCGGGCGAGGTCGCCATTCCGCATCGGTCCGTCGGAGTGGAGGATCGAGAGGGTCCGCGCCGTCGCCGACGACATCGTGCGCCCCGTCGCCGGCGCGGCGATGCGGACGAGTCGGGTCGTCGACGAGATGAGGGATTCGAGGATTTCTGTGCGTTCTGAGGTCATCGTGAACCCAGTCTATAACCGAGTTATATAACTTGGCTATCCCGATCGGGAATCGGTCGGGTCCAGCAGTCCTGAGCACCCCCTGGGGCCCTCCTGGTAGAACTGACGCATGACAGACGAAAAGCCCACCGTGGCTGAAGGCTCCGAGTACGTCGTGTTCTTCGAGGGCGGCCCGAGCGACGGCCGAACCGACAAGCGCGTGAGCACGAACGGCAGCTACGACGACGAGATCACCGACTACGTCCTCATCGACGGCACCGAGACGGGCTTCGTCTACACGGCGACCCGCGCCCACATGATGGGCGAGCAGCTCCAGGTCCACTACTCGCTCGACGCGAAGGACAGCGACCCGGTCGAGGATCCGGAAGACCGCCGCGAGAGCACCAACTGACGACGAGGCGAGCAGCATGCAGGATGCCCGGGGGAATGCACCCCGGGCATCCTGCGTTTCCCGGGGTATGAAGCTCGAGCTCTACACGTCGGCGTTCTGCGGCGCCTGCCACGCGGCACGCGCCGTCGTCGACGAGGCGACCCGGCTCGTCCCGGGAGTCCACGCGGTCGACCTGGACGTGGCGTCGCACTCCGACCGGGCCGAGCGGCGTGACATCGTCGCAACGCCGACCGTCGTCCTCACCGACGACGACGGCGCCGAGCTCTTCCGGGCGGCCGGCGCCCCGTCGCTCCCGCAGCTCCTGACCGCGATCGCCGGGCACCTGCCCGCCTGAGCCGCGCGCGGGCGAACCGATTCTCATAGGCCACGCATAGGCCGCTCGGTCGAGCCTCATGGACGGGCACCGCATCCTCGTCCCATGCCCGAACAGACCGACACCCTCGACCTCGACATCGTCGTGCCCGTCTACAACGAACAGGCCACGCTGCGCTCGAGCATCACCGCCCTCCACGCGTTCCTCACGCGGTCGATGCGCGAGACCTGGCGCATCACGATCGCCGACAACGCCTCCACCGACGCCACCGGCGCCCTCGGGGACGCCCTCTCCGTCGAACTGCCCGGCGTCGTCGCCGTCCACCTGCCCGAGAAGGGCCGGGGCCGCGCTCTCAAGCAGGTGTGGTCCGACTCGACGGCCCGCGTGCTCGTCTACCTCGACGAGGACCTCTCGACGGACCTCTCCGCGCTGGGCCCGCTCGTCGCGCCGCTCCTCTCCGGCCACTCCGACCTGGCCATCGGCACCCGGCTCACCCGGTCGTCTCGCGTCACGCGCGGCGGCAAGCGGGAGTTCATCTCGCGCACCTACAACCTGCTGCTCCGGCAGGCGATGGGGGTGTCTTTCAGCGACGCGCAGTGCGGGTTCAAGGCCATCCGGGGGGACGTCGCCCAGCGGCTCCTGCCGCTCGTCGAGGACACCGGCTGGTTCTTCGACACCGAGCTCCTGATCCTCGCCGAGCGCTCGGGCCTCCGGATCCACGAGGTGCCGGTCGACTGGATCGACGACCCGCAGTCCTCGGTCGACATCGTCGCGACCGCGACGGCCGACCTCAGGGGCATGGTGCGGGTCGCCACCGGCATCGCCCGCGGCAGGATCCCGGTCGGCGCCCTCTACGACGAGATCGGCCGACACCCCTACGCCCCGCCGCGACCGCCGACGTTCTTCGGCCAGGTCGTCCGCTTCGGGGCCGTCGGCGTCCTGTCCACGGCGGCGTACGCGCTCATCTACCTGCTCCTCCAGCAGGTGATGACCGCCCAGGCCGCCAACTTCCTGGCGCTGCTCATCACGGCCGTCGGGAACACGGCCGCCAACCGGCGCTTCACCTTCGGTGTGCGAGGCGGCTCCGGCGTGGTCAGACACCAGGCGCAGGGCCTCATCGTCTTCGGGATCGCCTGGGTCATCACCGCGGGTTCGCTCGCCGGGATGCACCAGGTGAACCACTCGCCGGGAGTCCACCTGGAGCTCGTCGTGCTCACCGTCGCGAACCTCGTCGCGACCGTCGTCCGCTTCGTCCTCCTGCGCCTCTGGGTGTTCCGCCGTCACGCGCGGCCCGCCGCAGCAGAACCCCGGGCCGGCACCGACCGGCCCTCGTCCCCCGACACGTCCGAGATCCTCACGAAAGCGACCACCCGATGAGCACGACCACCTACCCGACGGCCCCGCCGCAGACGGCCACCGAGCAGTCGACGGGCGGATCCCGGGCGTCCGGCTTCCTCCGAAGGCTCGCCGTGGGCCGCGCCGACGCCCCGCGCTGGGAGCGACCCGCCCTCTGGGGACTCGTCGTCCTCTCCGCCTTCGTCTACATCTGGGACCTCGCCGTCTCCGGCTACGCCAACGCGTTCTACTCGGCGGCCGTCCAGGCGGGCTCGACCAACTGGGAGGCCTTCTTCTTCGGCTCCTCCGACGCGGCCAACTCCATCACCGTCGACAAGCCCCCGGCCTCGCTCTGGGTGATGGAGCTGTCCGTCCGCCTCTTCGGGCTCTCGTCCTGGAGCATCCTGCTGCCCGAGGCCCTGATGGGCGTCGCCACCGTGTTCCTCGTCTACGTGATCGTCCGACGGCACTTCTCCGCCGTCACGGCGCTCGCCGCGGGGCTCGCGATGATGCTCACGCCGGTCGCCGTGCTGATGTTCCGCTTCAACAACCCGGACGCGATGCTCCTGCTGCTGATGACGCTCTCCGTCTACCTGACCCAGCGCGGCATCGAGTCGGGCAGGATCCGCTGGGTCGTCTGGGCGGGCGTCGTCGTCGGCTTCGGGTTCCTCACGAAGCAGCTCCAGGGCTTCGTCATCCTGCCGGCGCTCGCGGGCGTCTACTTCCTGGCGTCGCCCGTGAAGGTGGGCAAGCGTCTCCTGCACCTCCTCGCCGCGTTCGGGGGCGTCGTCGTCGGTGCCGGCTGGTGGGTGGCTATAGTCACCCTCGTCCCGGCCTCCATGCGCCCCTACATCGGCGGCTCGCAGAACAACAGCTTCCTCGAACTCACCTTCGGCTACAACGGCTTCGGACGCCTCACGGGCAACGAGACCGGCAGCGTCACCGGGGGCGGAGGGACGGCGGGCGCAGGATCCTGGGGCTCCACGGGGCTCACCCGCCTGTTCTCCAGCGAGATCGGCGGCCAGATCTCGTGGTTCATCCCCGCCGCGCTGATCGTCCTCGTCGGCGCGCTCGTCGTGATCGGACGACGCCCCCGCACCGACCTCCGGCGGGCGACCCTGCTCCTCTTCGCCTCCTGGTTCGTCGTCACGGCCCTCGTCTTCAGCTTCGCCGGCGGCATCTTCCACCCGTACTACACGGTGGCGCTCGCGGCACCGTTGGCCGGGACGATCGCCATCGGCTTCTCGACGCTCTGGACCGCCCGCGCGGCGTGGTGGCCCCGCATCGTCATGGCCGTGGCCGTGCTCGCGACCGCAGGATGGGGCTGGGTCCTCCTCGACCGCTCGCCCACCTGGCTCCCGTGGCTGAAGGTCGTGGTCGCGATCGTGAGCGTCCTGGCCGCGGCCCTCCTGCTCCTGCCGCCGCTCGCGGACCGGCTGGGCCGGCGACGTGCGTCGGGTGTCGCCGCGACGACCGTGGCGCTGCTCGTGATCGGCGGGCTCGCGGCTCCGGCGGCGTACTCCGTCGAGACCGTGACGACGGCGCACACGGGGTCGATCCCGTCGGCCGGGCCGACCGTGGCCGGTGGCCGGGGCGGGTTCGGCGGCGGGGGAGCGGGCCGCGGCGGTTTCGCCCGGCCGGGTGGGACGGGTGCCGGGACGGGCACCGTGCCGGGCGGTGCGGGCTTCCCCGCCGGAGGCACGCTTCCCGGTGGCACGGCTCCCGGTGGCACTGCCGCTGGCGGCACCGGGACGACGACGGGCGGCTTCCCGGGACGCGGCGGCGCAGGAGGCGGCGGCTTCGGCGGTCTCTTCGGCGGCGGCGGCACGGTCAGCGCCTCGCTCAGGGCCCTCCTGCTCACCGACTCGAGCGACTACACGTGGGTCGCGGCGACGATCGGCTCCGACACCGCGGCGAGCTACCAGCTCGCCACACAGAAGTCGGTCATGCCGATCGGCGGCTTCAACGGCAGCGACCCGTCGCCCACGCTCGCCCAGTTCAAGGCCTACGTCGCGGCGGGCAAGATCCACTACTTCATCGGCGGATCGGTCGGCCGGTCCAACGGCGGCAGCGACACGTCGTCGCAGATCTCCGCCTGGGTCAAGGCCAACTACACGGCCAAGACCGTCGGGAGCGTCACGGTCTACGATCTGTCCGACTGACCCCGCCCGCCGACCCGGGCACCGGACGAACGACAGCGCACCACGGGAAACCGTGGTGCGCTGTCGTCGATCGGTGGCCGCTAGGGTGGAGGGGCGCCCTCGTAGCTCAGCGGATAGAGCAGGAGCCTTCTAATCTCTTGGTCGCAGGTTCGATTCCTGCCGAGGGCACCGTGTGACACCGCGCCACCGCGCGCCGCACGACGGAGCAGCTCTCGCGGTGCTTCTCATCTCTTGGTCGCAGGTTCGATTCCTGCCGAGGGCACCGTGTCACACCGCGCCACCTGCGCCACCGCGCCCCGCACGACGGAGCAGGCCTCGCGGTGCTTCTCATCTCTTGGTCGCAAGTTCGATTCCTGCCGAGGGCATCCCCGCCAGAACCCTCGCCTCACCCGCGCACGCGGCGACGGGGCGAAGCACGCGACCGGGCGCAGCGGAGGCTAGTCGCGGTCGGCGGCCTCGGGCGTCGTACGACGACGCACCTGGTGGGCGCTCACGGGGGAGCTGAACGCGGGCTCCCGGTCGCCCTCGTCGAGCGACTCCGCGTCGGCGGGGCTCATCGGGGCGACGGCGGCCGGAGGCTGGACGACCGGCGTCGACACCATCCCGGTCGCGCGGCGCACGGGCGCCTCGGCGGAGGCCGCAGGAGTCTCGGGCTCGGCGGCGACCGCTTCTCCCGTTTCGCGGCTGGTCGGCTCCGGCTCGACGTCGGCAGCTGCGGGCTCGACAGGCGCCGACACGACGGGCGCCGACACGACCGGCGCCGGTGCGATGGGCGCCGCGGCGACCCCGACCGGCTCCACCGTCGACGGGGCCTCGGCAACCGGGGTCGACGAACCCGATCGCGCAGCGGCCGCGTCGTCCTCCGCCTTCCAGCGCTCGAGGTCGACCCGGAACAGCTTGCGCGCCCGCGACGGCTTGGCCTGCCACTCGACGAGGCGGTCGCGCAGGTCGGCGAAGGTCTGCTCGGCCTGGAACGTGAAGGTGGCGGAGTTCGCCTTGATGGCTTCGATCTCGTGGTCGGCCCACGACGCGGCGAGGCCGGCGCCCGAGAGGGGGAGGAGGCGGAGCCGTACGCTGGCCTCCTCGCCGAGACGCTGCGAGAAGGAGCGCCCCTCGGCTCCGAGGGTCGCCCACTCCGTGGCCGTGCGAGCGGACGTGATGATGCCGGCGACCGCGGCGCTCTTGGCCTCGCGCTCGTGGAGGTCGAGGACGCGGCGCCCCGTGCTGCGGGCGATGAGGGCGGCCACGACGCCGGCGACCACGATGGCCACGAAGGGCAGGATCGCCTCCGTGACGATGCGGCTTCCGGTGTCGGACGTCAGCCAGGAGACGAAACTGTTCCACCAAGTCATGGGCCGCACCTTAGCCGCGGTCGTCCCCCAAGGCGGGGTACGACACCCGGATCAGGCGAAGCGGAAGCAGTCGGTGGCGTCGGCGCTGCTCCAGAACTCGCCGATCTCGACGAAGCGGCGCTGCCGGGCGAGGAAGCGCTTGGCGCGGAAGCGCTCGCCCTGCGGATCGACGAAGCGCTCGACGTAGCCGAGCACCTCGCCGGACGGGCGGGTGACCCGGGCGAGGTCGTCTCGGACCTGGACGAGCCGGATGCCTCCGCGCGTCGAATCGAGCGGGGTGGCGGTCGCGTACGAGCCGGGCGTCGTGGCGGTGAAGGTGATGTTCGTCATGGCTTGCTCCTCGTGGTGTCGTCCGGCCGATCGGTGATGGGTCGAACATACGTGCGACCACCGACATCCGGGACGCGTTCCGGGGGAGCGGTGCCGTCAGAGGAGCTGGGCGATCCGGTACTCGATCGGCTCCTCCAGCACGACCGAGGTCGAGGTCCGCTGGATCCCCGGCACCGAGAGGATCGCCTGGCTGATCGCGTGAAGGTGCTGGGTGTCGCGCGCGACGACGTGGCAGAGCAGGTCGTCCGAACCCGTCACGGCGAGGCACTCCACCACCTGCGGGATCTCGCCGAGACCTCTCATGGTGCGGTCCCTCTCGGACTGCAGGATGGTGGCGGTCACCACCGCCCGGAGCGGCAGTCCCAGTTCCGAAGGGCGCACCCGAGTGGAGTGCGCGCGCAGCGATCGGTCGGCGGACAGTCGCTCCAGGCGGTGCTGCACGGTCCCGCGGGCCAGGCCGAGCAGGTCGGCGAGCAGGGCGACAGGGGTCCGCGGGTTCCTCTCGAGGGCGAGGAGGAGACGGCGGTCGGTGGAGTCGAGCATGGCGGAATGTCCATTCGTCGTGCATCCTGCGGTCGAATATCGAGCATATCGATCAGTTCGCGGCCCCGGAATTGATCGATTCGAATTCGTCTGGTGGAGTCGAACCATGACGAGCGCATCCCGACGGACCCTCCCCGACATCGTGACGGTGGGCCAGTACCTCGCCCATCGCCTGCTGGAGGTCGGTGGTCCGCACGTCTTCGGCCTCCCGGGCGACTTCAATCTGACTCTCCTCGACGAGATGCTCACGGTCGAGGGCGTCGAATGGGTCGGCAACACGAACGAGCTCAACGCCGCGTACGCCGCCGACGCCTACGCCCGCACCTCGCGGGGCGTCGCGGCCCTCGTCACGACCTACGGCGTCGGGGAGCTCTCGGCCATCAACGGCATCGCGGGGAGTTTCGCGGAGGACGTCCCGGTCGTGCAGATCACCGGCATGCCGACCTCGGCGGCCCGCACCGCCGGCGCGCTCTCGCACCACACCCTCGTCGACGGCGACTACGACCATTTCGTCCGGGCCTACCGCGAGGTCACCGTGGCGAGCGCCGTCCTCCGCCCGGCCGACGCCTCCCGCGACATCGACCGGGTGCTCCGCGCGGCGCTCGACGAGTCGAAGCCGGTCTACCTCGGCATCCCGATGGACGTCGCCGCCGCGCCCGTGTCGTCGGCGCCGCTGCGGCATCCGCTCCGTCCCTCGCCGAGCGACGCCGTCGCGCTCGCCGACTTCGCGACCGCGCTGACCGACGTGCTGGCCGGGCAGGAGCGGGTCACCGTCCTGGCAGGGCCGCGGATCCACCGCCGTCGGGCCGAACACCTGCTGGAGCGCATCGCGGACCACCCGGGCGTGCGGGTCGCCACCCAGGCGAGCGCCAAGTCGATGCTGCCGGAGACGCACCCGGCGAGCCTCGGCATCTACCTGGGGCAGATGACCCCGTCCGAGACGACGCGTCGCGCCATCGACGAGGCCCCCGTCGTGATCCTGGCGGGGACCGTCCTGAGTGACGTGCTGACGGGCTTCTACAGCCAGGGCTTCGATCTCCACGCGGGCGTCGAGCTGGGCATCCTGCAGGCCCGTGTCGGCCAGGTGACGTTCCACGACGTGCGCCTGGAGGACAGCCTGCGCATCGTCGACGAGGTCGTCTCGGGGCTCGACCTGGGCCCGGTGCCCGTGACGGAGGAGACCTGGCCGTTCCGGGCGCCGCTGCCCGCGCGGGTCGCAGGATCGGCGCTGACGCAGCGCGAGCTCTGGACCACCGTGCAGGAGTGGCTCCCCGTCGACACGATCGCGATCGCCGACGCCGGGACCGCCATGTACGGCGCCCTCGAGCTGCAGATGCCGCGCGGCACCGACCTCCTCGCCTCGCCGATCTGGTCGTCGATCGGCTACACCCTCCCCGCGACGCTGGGGACGAGCCTGGCGTCGGAGCGGCGGAGCGTCCTCTTCATCGGCGACGGGGCCGCGCAGTTGACGGCGCAGGAGCTGGCCACGATCCTCCACCGCGGTCTCGCGCCGATAGTCGTGCTCATCAACAACGACGGCTACACCATCGAGCGGGTGATCCAGAGTCCCGCGGCGGTCTACCAGGGGATCACGCGCTGGAACTGGTCGGCGCTGCCTGCCGCCCTGGCGCCCGGTGTGCCGGTGCTCACGTCGCAGGTGACGACGGTCGAGGAGCTCCGCGCAGCCCTCGAGGCGGCGTCCGCGGCGACCGACCGGCTCGTGCTCATCGAGGCGCACCTCGACCCGAACGACGCGCCGCCCCTCCTGGCCGCGCTGGGGCGGCTCGCCGGAGGGGCGGCGGAGTCCGAGTAAAGGCGGTCGCTCCCGACCGGGCTTTTTCGCGATGGATCCGGACGAGATCATCGTTCGAGGCGGCACAGCGCTGAGGTGCCTGAGGCCTCGGCCCAGGCCGTTTGACACGGCCCGGATTTGCCCCTAATTTATGTCCCAACGAAGAAATATCTCATTTGGTCGACTGGATCGAACCCTGCTCTGTGATCGCTGAAGACGTCTTTCATTGACTTTCTTCGTCGCTCGACCCTCCCAGTTCGAAGAAGTGGAATGGATGCCATGAACACTGAGACATCTCGTTGGACCGTGTGGCACAAGTCGATTGCGGTGGCCGTCTTGCTCTCGCCGGGGATTCTCGGGGTCGCTTCGGCTTCTCCCGCTTCCGCTTCAACCGCTTCGCCCCTCTCGACGTCGCAGCATTCATCGGCAGCACGCGCATCCGTCTCTTTCGTCGGTGCCGACATCTCCGCCGGCACTGATTCGACCCCGGCAATGCCTCAGCCGGCACCCACGATGCCGAAGGCCGAGACGCGAAGCTGGATCAGCATCGTCGTCAACGCGATCAAGGGCATCCCCTCGCTCCTGAAGACGGTCGTCGCCGGTGCGAAGAACGCTGCCGCCTGGTTCACCAAGAACGTCTGGCCCACGGTCAAGAACGTCGTCGGAGCCGCTACGGCTTTCGTCACGGCGTGGGACATCTGGAACATCTTCCACTGATGTCGTCCGGGGTGGCCAGGGACTCCCGGTCACCCCTTCACACCACCCCGCCACGAAGGACAGCATGTTCTCCACCCCCGACCTCCTCGTCGTCGCGAAGCGTCTCCCCGCCCTGGGGTGGCTGTTCGTCTTGGCCCTGACACTCGGGCTGTGCTCGATCGTGCTGACGGCACTGGACCAGCCCCACTCGCTCATTCCACTCGCTGCAGGAATCATCATCACGTGCTCCAGCCGCGGCCCCTTCGCGGAGAAATGGGCCCCCATCTGCTTTCTGACCCTCGTCCCGGTGATCATCACCGTTGCCTTGCTCCTGATAGTCAGGAAGTGGTGATCCCGGGCGAAAGTGGAATCGAAGTGTCGAACCTGACGAAGACCTACAAGTCCAAAACAGTGGTCGACGACGTCTCTTTCGCGGCTGAGCGCGGGCAGATCACCGCGCTGCTCGGCCCGAACGGTTCCGGTAAGTCGACGACGATGCGGATGATGCTCGACCTCGCGCCTCCCACATCAGGGCGCGCCACGTTCTGCGGCACCCCCTACAGGGATCTGCCCCATCCTGGAACGCATGTCGGCGTATCCCTCGACGCTTCGGCCCAACATGAAGGTCGCTCCGTCTGGGAGACCGCCCGGCTCGCAGGACTCATGCTTCGCGTTCCACGCACCACGGTCCGCGACCACCTCGAGGCGGTGGGCCTCAGCACGGTTCACCGTCGCAGAGTCGGCGCGCTGTCGTTGGGGATGCGGCAACGCCTCGGCCTCGCCCTTGCACTTCTCGGATCACCCGCGTGCCTTGTCCTCGACGAACCCGGCAACGGGCTCGACCCGGAAGGGATGCGATGGCTCTCCGACCACCTCCTCTCCTTCGCTCGAGACGGGGGCGCCGTGATCCTCTCCAGCCACCACCTGCGCGAGATCGAAGTGATAGCCGACCACGCCGTCATCCTCGACCGCGGCCGAGTCTCCTACGACGGCCCCTCCCGACTCTCCGGCACGACCACGCACGTCGACTCGCTCGACAATGTCCGCTTGGCCAGCGCCCTCGAACGCAGAGGCATCACCACTCACCAGGCCGCGAACGGCCTGAACATCGACGCCGAGGCGGAAGTCGTCGGAGCCGTCGCTCTCACCGAGCAGATCGTCGTGACCCACCTCAGCTCCGTATCGACGCGGCTGGAGAGCTTCTTCCTCGAAACGACCTCCGGCGAGTTCTCCGGTACCGCAGCGCGATCAGATGCGTCGCCGGAAGAACGTCTCCGATGAGTTTCTGGTTCACCCTGGTCCTGGTCGAGATCCGCAAAGCGACCGACACTCGCGCCGCTCGCTGGCTCCTGGTGTGCATCGCTGGGCTGTCCGTCGGGGCGGCGCTTCTGAGTCAAAGTCTCTATTCGACTTTCGGCGAATTCGTTGCCGGTCCTGGACTGCCGTTGACAGCTCTTCTTCCGATCGTCTCGGTGCTTGCCATGGCCGGCGACTGGACCCAGCGCACCGCCATGACCACTTTCGCTCTCGTTCCCCGACGTCTCCTGATCCTGTCAGCACGGCTCGTCGCCGCAGTTCTCACCGTCCTGGGCATCACCGCCGTCGTCACCTCCGTGACCGGTATCGCATTCGCGATCCTCCACCCGGCCGAGATGGCCGACACTTCTGCACGACAGGTCGTAAGGGCCCTCGGCCCCGTCTTCGCTCTCGCGCTGTCAGCTGCCCTGACGGGAATCGCAATGGGCTCTCTGCTTCTGAACACGCCTCTGGCGATCGCGGTCACGCTCCTTGTTCCGTTCGGCTACGAGATCGCCATCACTGTGGCGTTCCCTCACGTCGGCCCCTGGATCTCCAGCCTCGCCTTCTCCTCCTGGTTGTCCGACCCGCACCTCACCTGGCAAGGATCAGGAGAGGCCCGCGGCCTCGGTCAAGCACTCACGTCCTTCGGGCTCTGGGTCATAGCCCCCATCGCTCTCGGCTGGTGGCGTCAGCTCCGCAAAGAAGTCCACTAGGCCCGGCGCGTCCGACCGGAACGATCTCGTGACCCGGATTCGTCGACTCCGCTGTCGCATCCTGCGTCGCCTGTGAGGCCGGGCAGGACCCTGACACGAACGGCCGGATAACGCACAACGACCACCGCGATCCTCCGCGAGGCGAGGTGTCGGTCTCCGAAAGAGATGAAGGCGGGCTGGGTCAGCGACCGGAACCGGTCCCGTCGACGGCGAGCGGCTCGATGGCCGCCAGCTCGTCGGAGCTGAGGGCGTCGCCGTGCAGCGCGTCGAGGCTGTCGTCGAGCTGCGCGACACTGGACGCGCCGATGAGCGCGGACGTCACGGCCTTCTGCCGAAGCACCCAGAGGAGCGCGAGCTGCGCGAGCGACTGACCGCGGGCCGCGGCGATGTCGTTCAGGGCGCGGGCACGGGTGAGGTAGGTCTCGTCGAGGTTGCCCTCCGTCATCCAGCGGCCCTCCGCGGCGCGCGATCCGGCCGGCGCGTGGCCGTCGAGGTAGCGACCCGTGAGGAGGCCGCCGGCGAGCGGCGAGAAGACGATCGCACCGATCCCGCGGGTCTCCAGCGTGTCGAACAGGCCCTGCTCGGGGCGCCGGTCGAACAGGTTGTAGCGCGGCTGATGGATCAGCAGCGGAACACCCTCGGCGGCGAGCGCCTCGATGGCGGCCTCGGTCTCGGCCGGGCCGTAGTTCGAGATGCCGGCGTAGAGGGCCTTGCCCTGGCGCACGGCCGTCGCGAGGGCGCCCATCGTCTCCTCGATCGGGGTCTCCGGGTCCGGCCGGTGCGAGTAGAAGACGTCGACGTAGTCGAGCCCGAGGCGCGCGAGGCTGTCGTCGAGCGACGACAGGAGGTACTTCCTGGAGCCGCCGTCGCCGTACGGACCGGGCCACATGTCGTAGCCGGCCTTCGACGAGATCACGAGCTCGTTGCGGTACGGGCGGAGGTTCTCGTGGAAGATCCGACCGAACTGCCGCTCGGCGGAGCCGTAGGGCGGACCGTAGTTGTTCGCGAGGTCGAAGTGGGTGACGCCTCGGTCGAAGGCGCGGAGCACGATGTCGCGCTGCGTCTCGAGGGCGCGGTCGGTCCCGAAGTTGTTCCAGAAGCCGAGCGAGATGCGGGGGAGGCGGAGGCCGCTCCGGCCCACCCGGTCGTAGGGGAGCTTCGAGTAGCGGTCGTCGTCGGCCACGTAGGGCGAGAAGGGGGAGTTCACGTTCACGACCCTAGTGGCGCCTGGGCCGCATCGTCGGCGCCCGATCAGGCGGAGTCGCGCCAGACGATCTCGGTCGAGAGCAGGATGCCCGGCTCCGTGGCCGCGACCCCCGCGAGCTGGCTCAGCACCTGTTCGGCCGCACGGCGACCGAGGGTCTCCGCCGGCTGCCGCACCGTCGACAGCGGGGGCACGCAGCGGAGAGCCCACGAGCTGTCGTCGAATCCGACGATGCCGATGTCCTCCGGGATGCGGATGCCGCGACGGTGCAGGACGTCCATCGCCCCGGCGGCGACCGCGTCGGACGCCGCGAAGACGCCGTCGACGTCGGGCGCCCGCTCGAGGAGCTCCGTCATGCCCTCGACGCCCGCGCCGTAGCTGTAGAAGGGGTGGCGGACGACCAGGTCTCCGTCGAACCGGTCGCCGAGGGCCGCGCGGAAGCCCGCGAGGCGGTCCTGGCCGGAGTCGCGGTCGAGGCCGGTCGCGAGCATCCCGATCCGGCGGCGGCCCGTCTCGACGAGCCGGGTGACGATGCTCTCGGCGGCGGCGCGGTTGTCGATGCCGATGTAGGGGATGTCGGGGGCGTCGGGCGGGTGGCCGACGAAGGAGGCGGGGAGGCGGAGTTCGGCGATCGCCTCGGAGATGGAGTCGCCGGTCCTGGCCGAGAGGATGATCGCACCGTCGACGAAGCCCCCGCGGAGGTACTCGACGACCCGGTCGCTGTCGCGCTGCGAGTCGACGATGAGCGTGACCATCTGGTGGTCGGCTTCGCTGAGGACGGCGTTCGTGCCGATAAGGATGTTCCCGATGTTGGGGTCGTCGAGGACGAGCGAGTGCGGCTCGTGCACGATGAGGGCGACCGCGCGGGACTTCTGCGTCACGAGGTTGCGCGCCGCCGAGTTGCGCACGTAGCCGACCTTGGCGACGGCCGCCTCGACCGCCCGCCTGGCGCCCTCGGACACATACGGCTCGTTGTTCAGGACGCGCGACACGGTTCCGCGCGAGATGCCCGCCTCGGCGGCGACGTCGTGGATCGTCGCCCGGCGTCGAAGGGAGCGCTCACGGGGCATGTCGTCACTGTAGCCGAGGCGCCGGGGCCCGGGAACATGCCGATCGGAAGAGGGCTTTGACAAATCGACGAAAGTGGTATTGACTCTGGGAACGTTCCCAGGAAATCGCATCGGGTCAAGTTCCGATGCGATCTGTGAACGATCACAGACAGATGTTGTGAACCTTCACAGTCGAAGGGCCGTCCGGCCGCTCGGAGTGGGGGAGTCACCCGCCAGCGAAGCCGAGGACACCGTGCTACTCCAGACCCAGCCGAAAGAGACCGCCCTCGGTCTCGGCCTCGACGGCCTCCTCTTCGGCTGCGACTACAACCCGGAGCAGTGGTCTCCCGAGACCTGGCGCGAGGACGTCGCGCTGATGCGCCAGGCCGGCGTCAACCTCGTCGCCATCAACGTCTTCGGCTGGTCGCACGTCGAGCCCCGCCCGGGCGAGTTCGACTTCTCGGGGCTCGACGAGGTCGTCGACCTGCTCCACGCCAACGGCATCGGGGTCAATCTCGGCACCGGCACCTCGTCCCCGCCGCCGTGGCTCACGACCCTCCACCCCGAGGTGCTCCCGGTCACGGCCGACGGCACGACCCGCTGGCCCGGCGGACGCCAGGCGTACTGCCCGAGCTCGCCGGTCTTCCGGGAGCGGGCCCTCGCGCTCGTCCGCGCGACCGCGGAACGCTACGGCGCGCATCCTGCGGTCCGCCTCTGGCACGTCTCGAACGAGCTCGGCTGCCACAACGCGCTCTGCTACTGCGACGTCTCGGCCGCGTCGTTCCGACGGTGGCTGGAGAACCGCTACGGCACGATCGAGGCGCTCAACGAGGCGTGGGGCACGGCGTTCTGGAGCCAGCGCTACTCCGCGTGGGCCGAGATCCTGCCGCCTCGCGCGACGCTGTCGTTCATCAACCCGACGCAGACCATCGACTTCCACCGCTTCTCCTCCGACGAGATCCTCGACCACTACCGGGCCGAGGCGGCGACGATCCGCGAGACGAGCGCGATCCCCGTCACGACGAACTTCATGGTGACCGCGCACATCAAGAACCAGGACTACTGGACCTGGGCCGCCGACATGGACGTCATCGCGAACGACCACTACCTCGACCACCGGCTCGAACGCCCCCACGTCGAGCTCGCCTTCGCGGCGGACGCGACCCGCGGCCTCGCGGGCGGTGCGCCGTGGCTGCTGATGGAGCACTCCACGAGCGCCGTCAACTGGCAGCCCCGCAACATCGCCAAGGCACCCGGCGAGATGCTGCGGAACACCATGTCGCACGTCGCCCGCGGGGCGGACGGCACGTGCTTCTTTCAATGGCGCGCGTCGCTCAAGGGCACCGAGAAGTTCCACTCCGCTCTCCTGCCGCACGCCGGCACCCGCTCGAAGGTCTGGAAGGAGGTCGTCGAGCTCGGCGCCCTCGCGGGCCGGCTCGGCGAACTCCGCGGTTCCACCATCGACGCCACGGTCGCCCTCGTCTTCAGCTGGGAGTCGTGGTGGGCCGGCGACCTCGAGGCGCACCCGACCACCGACTTCTCCTACATCGCCCAGGTCCACGCGGCCTACGAGGCCCTCTGGGACCTCGGCGTCACCGTCGACGTGGTCGCGCCCGGCGCTCCCCTCGACGGCTACTCTCTCGTCGTCGTCCCGAGCCTCTACCTCGTCTCCGACAGCGACGCGAAGGTGGTCACGGACTTCGTCGACGCGGGCGGCCACGCCGTCGTCACCTTCTTCAGCGGCATCGTCGACGAGACCGACGGCGTCCGCCCCGGCGGCTATCCGGGCGCCTTCCGCAGGATGCTCGGGGTCACCGTGGACGAGTTCGCCCCGCTCGCCGTCGGCTCGTCGGTCGCCCTGTCCGACGGCAGCCGCGGCACGCTCTGGTCCGAGCCAGTCGAGCTGGTCGGCGCCGAGGCCGTGGTGAGCTACGCGTCCGGCCCGCTCGCGGGTCGACCGGCCGTCACTCGGGCGACGGCGGGAGCCGGGACCGCCTGGTACCTGTCGACCGTCCTCGAGCCCGACTCGCTCATCGCCCTGCTCACCCGCGTCGCCGACGAGGCCGGCGTGCTCCCCGTGGCCGCGCCCGGGACCGGCGTCGAGGTCGTGCGACGCCGCGACTCGCAGAACGAGTGGGTGTTCCTGCTCAACCACACCGACGAGACCGTCCACCACGACGTCTCGGGCTTCGACCTCGTCACGGAGCAGCCCGTCTCGGGCCGCGTCGCCCTCGCCCCCGGGGGCACCCAGATCATCCGCCAGGACAGGAAGGCATCATGACCTCGACCACCGTTCGCGCGCGTCGGCCCAAGCCGGCCGTCGACGCCAAGCCCAAGGGCGGCTTCCGCTACCGGCGGGCGATCGCCATCTTCATCGTCCCGTTCGCCGTCCTGTTCCTGGCGTTCTACCTGGTCCCGATCCTCTACGCGGTCTACCAGTCGCTCCTCAAGGTGCAGCGCGTGGGCACCTTCGGCGCCCCGACGCAGGTCTTCGGCGGGCTGAGCCAGTACGTCCTCGTCTTCCAGGACAACGAGTTCTGGTCGTCGGTGCTGCGCGTCCTCCTCTTCGGCGTCGTCCAGGTGCCGGTGATGCTGGGCCTCGCGCTGCTCTTCGCCCTGCTGCTCGACTCGCCGCTCCTGCGGGGCAAGCGCTTCTTCCGGCTCGCGTTCTTCGCGCCCTACGCCGTGCCGGGCGTCATCGCCGCGATCATGTGGGGCTACCTCTACTCGCCGAGCCTCTCGCCCTTCCAGTTCGTCACGTCGAACGTCGACCTCCTCGGCGGAGGCACGATCCTCTGGGCCATCGCCAACGTCGTCACCTGGGTCTACGTCGGCTACAACATGCTGATCATCTACTCGTCGCTCCTGGCGATCCCCACGGAGATCTACGAGGCCGCGAAGCTCGACGGGGCGTCGCAGTTCCGCATCGCGGTCGCCATCAAGATCCCGCTCGTCGTGCCGGCGATCATCCTGACCGCGGTGTTCTCGGTGATCGGGACCCTGCAGCTCCTGACCGAGCCCATCGTCTTCCGCCAGTTCACGTCGTCGATCACGTCGACCTTCACGCCGAACATGCTCGTGTACTCGACCTCCTCGGTGCCGAACTTCAACCTGGCAGCCGCCTTCTCGGTCGTCCTCGCGGTGGCCACCTTCATCCTCTCGATCGGATTCCTCCGACTGACCCAGCGGAAGGCCTCCCAGTGACCGTCAACGCACCCATCCGCCCCGCCAGCAGCTTCGACGACGCCAGCGCTCCCACCCCGCAGAAGGGGCGCGGGCCGCGCGAGAGCGTCCTGTCCCGGTCGGCCGCGATGGTCATCATGGGCGTCTTCACGCTCTACTTCCTGATCCCGATCTTCTGGCTCCTGGTGTCGTCGACGAAGACCGTCGGCAACTTCAACTCGGGCTTCTCGCTCTGGTTCTCCGCCACCTCCCTCCAGGACGGCATCGGCAACCTCGGCAAGCTCTTCACCTACCAGGGCGGGGTCTACCTGCGCTGGATGGGCAACTCGATCGTCTACGCGACCGTCGCCGGAGCCCTCGGCACGATCCTCTCCGCGATGTGCGGCTACGCCCTGGCGAAGTACCGCTTCTGGGGCCGCGAGGCGCTCTTCAACATCTTCCTCGGCGGCGTCCTCGTCCCGGCGACGGCTCTCGCGCTGCCGCTGTTCCTCATCTTCAGCCAGGTGCAGCTGACCGACACCTTCTGGTCGGTGTTCCTCCCCTCGATCGTGAGCCCGTTCGGCGTCTACCTGGCCCGCATCTACGCGGCGTCGAGCGTCCCCGACGAGATCGTCGAGGCGGCCCGGATCGACGGGTCGGGCGAGGTCCGCACGTTCTTCACCGTCTCGATCCGGCTCATGTCGCCGGCCCTCGTGACCGTCTTCTTGTTCCAGTTCGTCGCCATCTGGAACAACTTCTTCCTGCCCCTCGTGATGCTGCGCACTCAGTCGCTCTTCCCCGTCACGCTCGGGCTCTACACCTGGAACTCCAACGTGAGCCAGTACCCCGACCTCCGCACGCTCGTCCTCATCGGGGCGTTCGTGTCGATCATTCCTCTCCTCGTCGCCTTCCTGAGCCTCCAGCGGTTCTGGCGGAGCGGCCTGGGGTCAGGCGGCCTCAAGTAGGCCGTTGCTCCTCCCACACAGCAGTACCCGTTCCACCCGCTTCACCTCTCGGTAAGGCAACGACGTCGTTCCCTCCGGCACCGGCCCTCCCGCCGGCACCGCTCCCTTGATTGGAAATCACATGAAGAAATCGAAGTACCTGCGGATCGCGGCCGTCGCCGTGGCCGCGTCGATCGCCCTCGCCGGCTGCAGCGCCGGCTCGGGCTCCGGGTCGTCGACGACCTCCGCCGACGCCTGCAAGCCGTCCTCGGGCAAGGTCACCCTGAACTTCACGACCTGGGTGCCGAACATGGACAAGGTCGTCGCCATCTGGAACAAGGCGAACCCCGACATCCAGGTGAAAGCCTCCGTCGTCGCCAACGGGAACAGCGGCACGTACCAGAACTTCTTCAACCAGCTCAAGGCCGGGAACGCTCCCGACATCGGGCAGGTCGAGTACGACACGCTGCCCGCCTTCCGCATCCAGGACGGCCTCACCAACATCGCCTCCTGCTCCGGCGTCTCGGCGGTCAAGTCCGACTTCGCCGACGGTCTCTGGAACCAGGTCACCTTCGGCGAGGCGAACTCCGTCTACGCGATCCCGCAGGACTCCGGTCCGATGGCGCTCTACTACCGCAAGGACCTCTTCCAGAAGGCGGGCCTGTCGGTCCCGACGACCTGGGAGGAGTACGCCCAGGACGCCGTCAAGATCAAGGCTCTCGGAGGCAACATCACCAACTTCGCCAAGGGCGACGTCAACCAGTTCGCCGGGCTCGTCTCCCAGGCCGGGGGTCAGTGGTTCTCGACCAAGGACGGCACCTGGGACGTCAACCTGACCGACGCCGCCTCCACCAAGGTCGCGAACTACTGGCAGGACCTCATCTCGAAGAAGCTCGTCAACACCCTGCCGAGCTTCACCGACCAGTGGAACGCCGCCTACGACTCCGGCCAGGACTGGACCTGGGTCTCCGCCGTCTGGGGTGCCAACACCATCTCCAGCGGTGCTCCCAAGACCACCGGCCAGTGGGCCGTCGCCCCGATGCCGCAGTGGACCGCAGGCGAGACGAAGGCGGCCGCCTGGGGCGGTTCGTCCAGCGTCGTCTTCAAGGGCAGCAAGCACCCCGCCGAGGCCGCGAAGTTCATCACGTGGCTGAACACCTCGGAGGAGGCGCTCTCCGCCCTCAACAAGGAGGCCAACCTGTACCCGGCCTCCTCGACCGGGACCAAGCTGGCCGCGCTCAACGAGGGCGTCCCGTTCTACGGCAACCAGAAGATCTACCAGGAGTTCGCCACCGCCGGTGAGAACATCCAGCCGTTCACCTGGGGCCCGACCATGACGCAGACCTACAGCGACGTCTCCGACGGGTTCGGCTCGGCCGCCTCCGGCCAGGGCACGCTGCTCGACGCTCTGAAGGCCGGTCAGACGAAGACCATCGCCGCCCTCAAGGCGCAGTCGATCACGGTCAAGTAGTCCGTCTCACCGAAGAGGCATCGCGCCGGGATCCCCTCCCGGCGCGGTGCCTCTTCCTCGTCGGTGCTCGCGGCGGTAGGCGGCCGGCGTCGTGCCGCACGCGGCGCGGAACCGGTCGTAGAACTGGCTCTGCGACCCGAAGCCCGCGAGGTGGGCGATGTCGCCGATCGGCTCCGCGGTGGCGATCAGGAGCCGCTGGGCCTCGGCCACCCGGCACTGGGCCAGGTACGCGCCGATGCTCGTCCCCGTGACCCTCCGGAAGACGGCCATCGCGTGAGAAGGATGCACGTGCGCGGCGGCCGCGACGTCCTCCACCGTGAGCGGGCGCGCGAAGTTCTGCGCCAGGAAGCGGGCCATGCCGGCCGCGTGCGCCAGCGACTCCGTCCCCGGGCCTCTCGGGTCCGGCGCGCGGGCGCCCGCGGCGGCCGGTGTCGGCCGGCTCGTCACCGCCGTCCGGGAAAGACGCCGGACGAACGCCTCGATCTCGAGCTTCGCGGTGTCGCGGAGGAAGTCGTCGCCGGAGGCGAGGTCGACGCTCCAGCCGGCGAAGCGCGCGACGAGCTCGGGTACCGGGCCCCGCGGCTCCTGCGCGACGAGGTCTCCGCTCACGACGGCGGCGACGAACGGCTCCGGCAGCGACCAGGAGAGGAACACGTCGAGGGGGATCGTCAGCCAGGTGACCCTCGCGCCCTCGGGCACCTCGACGAGCTGGTGCGGCCGCGCCGCCCAGAACCCCGCCACGGAGCCGGCAGGCAGCGTCACCCGCCGCCCGCCGAGCAGGTAGGCGAGATCGCGCTCGGCCAGGTTGAACTCGATGTCGTCGTGCTGGTGCGCCACGGTCATCGGACCGGTCTCGTCGTTCCAGCAGGAGAAGCCGAAGCTCGGCCTCGTCGTGTCGATGAGCATCGGATCCCGGAATCCCTGTCGAAGAAAGCGGAAGAATCCCAGAATCCTACTGCCTAGCCTGGGGTCATGACCACAGACACCGCCGTCTCCACCGTCGCCGTCGAGCGGTCCGAGTACCGGTTCACCTGGTCGCCGTCGACCGACCGCTTCGTCCTGCAGGATGCCCGGGGCCTCGAGATCGTGTCGGCGCCGCTCCAGCCCGCGGTCGTCCTGGAGAACGCGACGGTCGCGTCGGGGATCGTCGAGGAGGTCGACGTCGACGACGACGCCCTCGTCGTCCGCTACGCCGGCGTCAACGGCAGCGGACGCCTCGAGGTCACCGTGCGCTTCCGCGACGACGGCCTCCGGTTCGAGGCGCCCGTGTACCGCTCCGACGTCGTCGACGAGGTCGTCTCCCTCCTCGCCTTCGCCGAGACGGCTTCGGGGATCGCTCAGCCGGGCCTCGCGATGGACTACCTCGTGCACCCCGGGGGGAGCGAGTCGTCCGTCCTCGGCCCGGTCATCCCGGCCGGGCTCCGGCTCGACCTCACCACCTGGCTCGGCCGCGGCTCCAACGACTCGGCCGACATCGTCGCGGCGCAGTGGGGACTGCCGATCCACTACCTCGCCGGCTTCAGCATCGAGGGCTCCATGTGCGAGCGCGGCGCCCTCACCGACCGGCTCTCCGCGTCGTTCTGCCTCGGGCTCGCGGAGGTCCCGACCGGAGACCTCGTCCTCCGGCACCGCGCGGGCCGGGTCTCGCCGGAGCTCCGCCTCCACTCCGACCTCTGGCACCAGGCCACGGCGGGTCAGGGCGAGCTGCGGCTCGGTGCCCCGTGGCTCCTGACCGTCGCTCCCACCTACGACGAGGCCGTCCGCGCCTACTACCGACTCGCCGCCCTGTCGGGCGCGACCACGGTGCGCGAGCGCTCGCCGCGGCAGCTCGACCTGCTGCGGCGGTCGCAGTTCAACACCTGGGGCGCCCAGTGCGCCGCCGGGACCGCCGTGGAGCACTTCGATCAGGCCGCCCTCGAGTCGATCCGTCGGGATCTGGTCGAGAACGACCTCCGTCCGGGGATCTTCGTCGTCGACGACAAGTGGGAGGGGGAGTACGGCCTCCTGGAACACGACGAGGGGCGCTTCCCCCGGTTCGAGGAGTTCCTCGACTCCCTCCGCGACGACGGGATCGAGGTCGGGCTGTGGGCCGCGTTCCTCCGCTGCGACGATCCCGCGAGCCATGGGCTCGGCCTCGAGCACATGCTCTGCGATCCGTCCGGCCGGCCCGTCACGCGCGGCAACCAGGGACACACCTACTACCTCTTCGACGTCACGCAGGAGCCGGTGCGGCGTCGGCTCCGGACCCTCGCGCAGCGATTCGTCCGCCGCTACCGCCCCGCGCTGGTGAAGTTCGATTTCGGCTACGAGCTGCCGTCGCTCCGCTTCGCCGCCCCGCGGGATCGGTCGTGGTCGGGCGAGCTCCTGCTGGTCAAGGCGCTGGAGGCGGTCATCGGGGCCATGCGCGAGGTCGACCCCGACCTCCTCTTCATGTACTACAACCTGTCGCCGCTCCTTCTCGAGTGGGTCGACCTCCACTCGACGGACGACATGTACCTCGACGCCGACGAGTACCACCTCGAGGCCAACCGGCGGCTCTTCTTCAGCTCCCTGCTCGGCGAGATCGGCGTTCCGAGCTACGGCTCGGGCGGCTACGAGTGGCTCCGGATGCAGGACATCTGGTTCGACACCGCCGCGTTCGGCCCGATCGGCTCGCTCGGGAGCTTCCACGGGGACCCGCGGGACTCCAGCCCGACCGACGTCGACCTCGCCCGCTACGCCGGACTCGCAGCGCTGACGCGGTCCGGCACGACCTTCACCGCCCGGGCCCTCGCGCCGGCCTACCTCGGCGGGTCGAGCGGCGCCCGCTCGGCGTCCTGGGCGCGGTTCGAGGTCGGCGCCGCGACCGTCGTCGCGCTCCGCACGCTGACGCTCGACGGCGGACGGCAGGAGGCGGCTCTCCCGGGGGTCGTCCACTCCACCGGCGCCGTGGTGGTGGCGTCGCTCACCGAGACGGGGATCGCCGCTGCGGGCCGGATCGGGATCGTGGCCGTCGAGGAAGCGCGGGTCGCGCTGGTCGGGCGGGGCGGGTCTCCCGCGCACGCCGTCGCCCACCTGCGGGGCGGCGACGTCGTCGAGGTCCCCGTGGAGACGGTCGGCGACGACCTCGTCGTGACGACCGGCCCTCGGGACGCGTCGGGGACGCCGGTCGAACGCGTGGAGGTCGTCGTCGAGAGCCGGTGACGGAATGCGCCGCTCTGGGAAAACGTTGTGACGTCGGGGTGCACCGCAGGGGTGCACCAGCACGGAGAGTAGGTTTTCCCCATGACGACTTTCACGCTCGCAGGTGGCTGCTTCTGGTGTCTCGACGCCGTCTACCGCACCCTCCAGGGGGTGAGCGACGTGGTCTCCGGTTACACCGGCGGTCAGGTCGGCAACCCGAGCTACGAGCTCGTCTGCACCGGCACCACCGGTCATGCCGAGGCGGTCCAGGTGACGTTCGATCCCGAGGTCATCCCGGCCGACGTCATCCTCGACGTGTTCTTCACGCTCCACGACCCGCGCCAGCTCAACCGCCAGGGCGCCGATGTCGGCACCCAGTACCGCTCCGCCATGTTCTTCACGGACGACGCCCAGAAGGCCGAGTTCGAGGCGGCCCGCGATCGTGCGTCCGAGTACTGGGAGGGCGGGATCGTCACGACCATCTCGCCGCTCGAGGAGTGGTTCGCCGCGGAGGAGTACCACCAGGACTTCTTCGCCAAGAACCCCGGTCAGGGCTACTGCCTCGCCGTCGCCCTTCCCAAGGTGAACAAGATCCGCAAGTCGTACGGCAAGTACGTGCTTGCTTCGTAGGAGGTCCGCGCGGGTCCTCCGCGCCGTCTCCGCGTCGATAGAAAAGGAGCTCGATGATGAGCGACACCGCCAGTACGACGACCAACCGCACCTGGGTGGCCCAGGGGCCCGCAGGGGTCGTGGGGTCCATCCACCGGACGCACGACGGATTCTCCATCCGCGTCGGCCGGGCGGAAGAGTACCACGGCGACTTCCCTACTCTCGACGTGGCGAAGAGCGCGCTGCACGCGGCGCTCGGGCCCGGCGCCGACAGGCCCGAGTTCAGCGAGCACTGAGGCGCTCGATCGGGGAGCGCTAGGTCGCGTGCCCGGTGCCGAGTGGGTCGCGCGCTCCGTGCACGCCGACCGTCCGCCTCCGGCGGCGGGATCCCTCCACAGCACGGCCCGGTAGGCGAGTTCTCCCCAGAGGGAGTCTCGGCGGCCGGGCCGTTCTCCGTGCGGCGGGAGACTCGCTGCATGACAGACACGATCTCCCTCACCGGCGTCGTCGGCACGACGCCCAAGTCCCTCCAGACGCAGACCGGCCTCTGGATCGCGAGCTTCCGGCTGGCGTCCTCGCAGCGACGCTTCGACCGGCAGAAGAACGAGTGGGTCGAGTCCGATCCCAACTGGTACACGGTCAACGCCTTCCGGCAGCTCGCCGACAACGTCTCCGTGTCGCTCTCGAAGGGCGACCGGGTGGTCGTCACGGGGCGGCTCCGCATCCGAGCGTGGGAGTCGGGCGACCGCACCGGCACGACCGTCGAGATCGATGCCGAATCCGTCGGCCACGACCTCTTCTGGGGAACGACGACGCTGACGCGCATCTCCCCGGCGGGCGGCTCCGCCCGCTCCGACGCGGTCCCGCAGGAGTCGCGGGTCGCCGCGTCGGCTGCGCTCGCGCCCGCGGGCGGCGCGTCGTCCCCGGGGGTGGCGCCCGGCGGTGGCGCGGCGTCTGCCGGTGGGGCCGCGGCCTCGTGGGGCGTCGGGCTCGTTCCGGTGTCTCCGGGGTCGGGCGTGGCAGAGGCTGTGGGTGCGGCGGGTGCGGCGGGTGCTGTGGGTGCGACCGGTGACGTCGGTGCGCTCGCCGCATCCGGGGCGGCCCTCGTCGGGGCGGTCTCGATCGGAGGGGCTGCGGCTGAGTCCGCGGGCGCCGACACGGTCGCGCCGGATCTCGTGACGGCCGGTTCCGGCCCCGGGGCCCGGGAGCGCTGGCACGGCGACGACGCCGAGGCCCCCTTCTGACGTGGCTACCCGTCGCAGCCCGGGGTGGCCCGTAGACTCGCCCCGTGTTCCTCCGTTCTCCGCGCCTCACCATCGCGGGCATCGTCTCGCGGGTCGCCGTCGTCGGGCTGTGTGCGGTCGCCCTGACGTCCTGCACGAGCCAGGCGCCGGATCCTGCGGTCTCGAGTTCCGCGGCGTCGTCGGCCTCGGCCCGGCCCTCCGCGACACCCGCGCCGCGATTCAGCGCCGACGCGTCGACGCCCGAGGCCCTGCGCTTCTTCGACGCCACGGTGACGACGCTCCTGAAGACCGACCCGAAGCCGCACGGACGCGACGTGATCGACGCTCTCGTCAAGGCCGGTTTCGACAAGAAGGCCATGGAGATCACGGCCGACCAGACCACGCTCGGGCGCGACGTCGACTCGATCGAGTTCTCGGTGCTCTGGAAGAAGAAGGACTGCCTCGTCGGCCAGGTCGGCTCGTCGGGGTTCGGGAGCGCCTCGTCGCGCGTCCTCGGCACCGGCAAGTGCCTCGTCGGCCAGACGCGCGCGATCGACTGGTAGGAGGCACCGCCTCGTCGCCGGCTGCGGGCGACTCCTCCGACATCGGGAGGGGCGGGGCGCGCGGCGGCTCCCGGGCCGTCCGGTGCCGCGGCGCGAGCCAATAGACTCGACGCATGGCCGAATACATTTACTCGATGGTCCGTGCTCGGAAGACGGTCGGCGACAAGCTGATCCTCGACGACGTGACCATGTCGTTCCTGCCGGGTGCCAAGATCGGCGTCGTGGGCCCGAACGGCGCGGGCAAGTCGACGATCCTGAAGATCATGGCGGGTCTCGACACCCCGAGCAACGGCGAGGCCAAGCTGTCGCCGGGTTACTCGGTGGGCATCCTCATGCAGGAGCCCGAGCTCGACGAGACGAAGACCGTCCTCGAGAACGTCCAGGAGGGCGTCGGCGAGATCAAGGGCAAGATCGACCGCTTCAACGAGATCTCCGCCCTGATGGCCGAGCCCGACGCCGACTTCGACGCGCTCCTCGCCGAGATGGGCACCCTCCAGGAGGAGATCGACACCGCCGACGCCTGGGATCTCGACTCGCAGCTCGAGCAGGCGATGAGCGCCCTCCGCACGCCGCCCGGAGACGCCCTCGTGGTCAACCTCTCCGGTGGTGAGAAGCGTCGCGTGGCGCTCTGCAAGCTCCTCCTCCAGCAGCCCGACCTCCTGCTCCTCGACGAGCCCACCAACCACCTCGACGCGGAGAGCGTGCTCTGGCTCGAGCAGCACCTGACCAAGTACCCCGGCGCCGTCCTCGCCGTGACCCACGACCGGTACTTCCTCGACCACGTGGCCGAGTGGATCGCCGAGGTCGACCGCGGTCGTCTCTACCCCTACGAGGGCAACTACTCGACCTACCTCGAGAAGAAGGGCGAGCGGCTCCAGATCCAGGGCAAGAAAGACGCCAAGCTGGCCAAGCGGCTGTCGTCCGAGCTCGAGTGGGTCCGCAGCAACTCGAAGGGCCGCCAGGCCAAGTCGAAGGCCCGTCTGGCCCGCTACGAGGAGATGGCGACCGAGGCGGAGCGCACCAGGAAGCTCGACTTCGAGGAGATCGTGATCCCGGTCGGCCCGCGCCTCGGCAATCAGGTCATCGACGCGAAGAAGCTCGAGAAGGGCTTCGACGGGCGTCGCCTGATCGACGGGCTGTCGTTCACCCTGCCCCGCAACGGCATCGTCGGAGTCATCGGCCCGAACGGCGTCGGCAAGACGACGCTCTTCAAGACCATCACCGGTCTCGAGCCTCTCGACGGTGGCGACCTCAAGGTCGGCGAGACGGTCGACATCTCCTACGTCGACCAGAACCGCGGCGGCATCGACCCGAACAAGAACCTCTGGGAGGTCGTGTCCGACGGGCTCGACTACATCCAGGTCGGCAAGACGGAGATCCCCTCGCGCGCCTACGTGTCGCAGTTCGGATTCAAGGGCCCCGACCAGCAGAAGAAGGCCGGCGTCCTGTCCGGTGGTGAGCGCAACCGCCTCAACCTCGCGCTCACGCTCAAGCAGGGCGGCAACCTGCTCCTGCTCGACGAGCCCACCAACGACCTCGACGTCGAGACCCTGGGTTCGCTCGAGAACGCGCTTCTGGAGTTCCCCGGCTGCGCCGTGGTCATCACTCACGACCGGTGGTTCCTCGACCGGATCGCGACCCACATCCTCGCCTACGAGGGGACCGCCGACAACCCGGCCAACTGGTACTGGTTCGAGGGCAACTTCGAGGCCTACGAGGAGAACAAGATCGAGCGTCTCGGTGCCGACGCGGCCAAGCCGTCCAGCACGACGTACCGCAAGCTGACGAGAGACTGACGATGGCACGGCTGCACGTCCCCACCGTCCTGCGGTGGGGAGATCTCGACGCGTACGGGCACGTGAACAACGCCGAGATGCTGCACCTGCTCGAGGAGGCCCGCATCCAGGCGTTCTGGGCGGTGGGCGACGAGTCCGACGACCACGCGTCGACGGCCATCCTCGACTCGAGCCCCGACACCGAGACCTGGAGTCTCATCGCCCGGCAGGAGGTGGAGTACCTCGCGCCGATCGCCTACACGCGGCAGCCGCTCGACATCCAGCTCTGGATCGGTCACCTCGGCGGTGCGAGCCTCGAGATCTACTACGAGGTCTTCTCCCCGGTCGGGGTGGAGCCCCGCATCCTGCACACCCGCGCCGCGAGCACGCTCGTGCTCGTCGATGCGGCGACGCAGCGCCCCCGGCGGATCAACGACGCCGAGCGCGCCGCCTGGTCGCCCTTCACGGACGAGCCGCTGACGTTCCGTCGCCGCTGACGCGCCCCGGCGCTCGCGCCGGGGGTGCGGCTCGCGCCGCCCGCGGCTCCTGCGTGACTCCACGACTCGCCGCTCATGTTCGTGGAACGCGGCCAATCGTGGAGTGTCGCGCCCTGCGCGGAGGCGCTGCGGCACGTGCCTCCGGCGAGACTCCACGACTCGCCGCTCATGTTCGTGGAACGTGCCCAATCGTGGAGTGTCGCGCCCCGGGCGGAGGCGGTGCGGCACGCGGCTCCTGCGTGACTCCACGACTCGCCGCTCATGTTCGTGAAGCGTGGCCAATCGTGGAGTGTCGCGCCCCGCGCGGAGGCGGTGCTGCACGCGCCTCCT
This sequence comes from Frondihabitans sp. 762G35, assembly GCF_002074055.1. NCBI lineage: Bacteria > Bacillati > Actinomycetota > Actinomycetes > Micrococcales > Microbacteriaceae > Frondihabitans > Frondihabitans sp. 762G35. The sequence continues at coordinate 985,154 of NZ_CP014619.1, forward strand.
GCGAGACTCCACGATTCGCCGCTCATGTTCGTGGAACGTGGCCAATCGTGGAGTCTCGACGGAGGCTAGTACCCCGGAACCCGCGTCATCCCCTCCTGCGCCACACTCGCCAGGAGCCGGCCGTCGCGGTCGTAGAAGCGGCCCTGCGCCAGGCCCCGTCCGCCCACCGCGGTCGGCGACTCCATCGCGTAGAGCAGCCACTCGTCGGCGCGGCCGGGCCGGTGCCACCACATGGCGTGGTCGAGGCTGGCGATCTTCATGCCGGGCGTCGACATCGGGAGGCCGTGCCGGCGGAAGATCGGCTCGAGGATCCCGAGGTCGCTCGCGTAGGCCAGCGCCGCCCGGTGGAGAGCGGGGTCGTCGGGGAGAGGCCCGATGGTCTTCATCCAGAGCGCCTGGTGGGCGACGTGGGCGCCCTCGACGCGCACGAAGATCGGCGAGGGCACGTGGCGCACGTCGAAGGGGCGGCCGTTGGCCCAGAACCGGGCGGCAGGATGCTCGATGCCCGCGAGCGACTCCGCGAGCGTCGGCAGCGACTCCGGATCGGGGAGGTCGGCGGCCATCGGCAGCTGATGGTCGAGTCCGCTGTCGACGGTCTGGAACGACGAGATCGTCGACATGATCGGCACGCCGTTCTGGAGGGCCTCGGTGCGCCGGGTGGCGAAGGACCGGCCGTCGTGACTCCGGTCGACCTGGAACTCGATCGGGAGCTCCACCTTGCCGGCCCGCAGGAAGTAGGCGTGCATCGAGTGCGCGACCTTCTCGTCGGGCACGGTGCGCTGTGCGGCGATGAGCGACTGCGCAAGCACCTGCCCGCCGAAGACGCGCCCGTTCGGCTGCCACTGGCTGGGACCCTCGAAGACGTCGAGCGGAGCGGACGAGCCGCGCCCGGCGGATCCTGCGGGACGAGGCGTGAGCTCGAAGACGTGGAGGAGGTCGGCGAGGGGATCGTCCGGCGCGGAGCCGGGCTCGGAGTGTGCGGTCATCAGCGGTAGTTTAGAGCGCCCATGTTTACTGCATTCACGCTTCCGGATTCGCTGTCGCTCGACGACCTCCACACCTTCCTCGGGCGCGCGGCGACGGTGGACGACGGCTCCACGCGTCTCGTCGGCGCCGGGGGAGTGCTGGCGGTGTACGTGGGCGTGCTCGCTCCCTCCGGCATCCTCGACCGGGCTCCGACCGTTATGGGACTCCGCACGTACGCCGTCGCCGACGAGCGGGACTTCGACGTGGTCGTGCCGATCCGCGCACTCCTCGACCGTGTGGCGCGGCTCCGGAACGACATCCAGGATCCGACGGCACCGATCCAGATCCTCGTCCCGCCGGTCGTCACCGCGGCCTCCTGGGCGGCGATCACCCCGCCTCGGGGCGGCTGGACTCCCGAGGCCGACGTGGACGCCGACCTCCTCGAGAGCGCGGCCAAGGCGGGCATCGACGAGGTGGCCGCCACGATCCCCGCGGGGACCGGCGAACAGATCGTCCACCGCGTCCGGTCGGAGGTGTGGTCTCGGCCCGTCGTAGGGGCCGACGCCGTTCCGAGCGGTGCCGCCTTCGCGGCGCTTGCTCTCGGGTTTCTCGGCGCCGACGACCGGGTGCGCCTCTTCTCGTCCGGTCCGTGGCTGCGCGTGAGCACGAGCCGCGGTCACGTCCTGGTCAAGCAGCGCGGCGGTCCGGGCTCCCTCTGACGCCAGCGCGCGGCCCGCTCGCCATCGCCGGCCCGCAGGATGCCCGACCTCTGCCGCAGCGGCGCCCGACGACCCGAGCGGCTCTGCACCCGCCCGGCGTAACGTCGAAGCATGTCACTTCTCCTCACCGGTGCCACCGGTTACATCGGGTCCTCCGTCCTCCGCTCCCTCGTCGAGCGCGGCCACACCGTCACAGCCCTCGTCCGCTCCGAGGAGAAGGCGGCGCAGGTCGGCGCCGCGGGGGCGAACGCCGTCGTCGGCAGCATCACCGACCTCGACCTCCTGCGGCGTCTCGTCGCGGAGAGCGACGGCGTCATCCACACGGCGTCGCCGGGCGACGAGACGAGCGCCGCCGTCGACGGTGACCTCGTCGATGTCGTCGTCGGGGAGTTCTCCGGCACCGATCGCCCGTTCGTCCACACGGGCGGCATCTGGATCTTCGGTGCGGGCGACGACCTCGACGAGTCGACGCCCCCGAAACCGCTCCCCATCACGGGCTGGCGGCTCGACGTGGAGAGGAAGGTCCGCGAGTCGGACGTCCACACGACGATCATCGCGCCGGGAATCGTCTACGGGCGCGGCGCCGGCATCCCGAGCATGCTGATCGGGCAGGGCGAGGTCCGTCTGGTCGGCGACGGGTCGCAGCACTGGACCTCCGTGCACGTCGACGACCTCGGCGTCCTCTACGCCCTCGCCTACGAGAAGGCCGCGGCGGACGAGTACTACCTCGGCGCCTCCGGCGAGAACCCGACCGTCCGGGAACTCGGCGAGGCCGTGTCGCAGGGCGCCGACGTGGTGGCGGAGAGCGCGCAGGAGTCGCGGGACCGCCTGGGCGAGGCCTTCGCCGACGCCCTCCTCCTCGACCAGCAGGCGAGTGGGTCGCATGCCAAGGAGAGCCTCGGCTGGACGCCGAGCGGCCCGTCGCTCGTCGACGATCTCGCTTCGGGCAGCTACACGCGCTGAGCTCGCGGCTGGAGCGGGGGCCTACGCGTCGAAGGTGTTGACCATCGCGTGGGCGGCCCGCTCCAGGTAGTCCCAGAGAGTGGCGTCGTCGAGCGGCGAGAGGTGGAGCGAGTCGACCGCCTCGCGCATGTGGAGGAGCCAGCGGTCGCGGGCCTCGGGGTTGACCTTGAACGGCTGGTGCCGCATCCGGAGCCGCGGGTGACCGCGCTCCTGGCTGTAGGTCGTCGGGCCGCCCCAGTACTGCTCGAGGAATCCCGTCAGGCGCTGGATCGCCCCTTCGAGGTCGTCGGCCGGGTACATGGGCCACACGACCGGATCGGCGCGGATGCCCTCGTAGAAGGTCCTGACGAGCGCCTCGAAAGTCGGCCGCCCGCCGATTCTCTCGTAGAAGGTCTGGGTGGGGGCGTCGGTCATCGGGGCTCTCCGGGATCGCGCGGCGGACGGGAGTCGGGCCGTCCCGACTCGCCGGGTCGCTCCGTGGTCGTCTTCGGGGCGCGGGGTGCGCGAGGGGCCGACGGCGCCTTCCGCTTCGCGATCGGGGTGGGCGCCGTCTCGACGGGGCGAGCGCCCCGGACCGACGTCGCCTCGTCGAAGCCGGTGAGGACGACGCTGTGCAGGCTCGGGAGGACGAGGCCGAGGTCGTCGGTCGTCTTCTTCAGACGGGACCGGAGCTCTCGCGCGACATTGTCTTTCTCCGCCGAGCGGGTGCGGACGACGAGACGGACGACGAGCGCCGACTCCGAGATCGACTGGAGCCCCCACAGCTCGGGCTTCTCGACGACGCGGTTCCGCCAGCGCGGCTGATTCGTGAGTTCCGTCGCCGTCGCGAGGATCCGCTCCTGCACCGTGTCGATGTCGGCCTCGTAGGGGATCGCCAGGTCGATGATGACCCGCGCCCAGCCCTGCGACATGTTGCCGACGCGCAGGATCTCACCGTTCCGGACGAACCAGAGGGTGCCGTTCACGTCGCGCACCTGCGTCACCCGGATGCCGACGGCCTCGACCACGCCGGTGGCGAGTTGGACATCGACCACGTCGCCGACGCCGAGCTGGTCCTCGACCACCATGAAGACGCCGCTGAGGAGATCTTTGACGATGTTCTGCGCGCCGAACGCGAGCCCGGCGGCGACGACTCCGGCGGCGCTGACAATTCCGACCGTCGGGATCTCGAGGATCCCGATGATGGTCGTCAGGGCGATCACCACGACGAGGACGCTGACGACATTGCTGAGAAGGCTGCCGAGGGTGCGCGTGCGCTGCACGACGCGGACCGCCTGGAGCGGGGACGCCACGAGCGCCTGGGTGTCCTCGACGTTCTGCTTCTTCTTGACACCGTTGACGATCTGGTCGACGCTGCGCCGGATGGCGAAGTGCGCGATGACCCGCACGATGATGGCGCCGACGACGACGCCCAGGATCTTGATCGGAATGCCCCACATCGACCAGAACGCGTCGACACCGCTGGCGGCTGCCACGACGACGCTCGGGGTCGATGAGGCGGCGAGGAGAAGGGGGGAGGAGATCATCCGAACCATGCTAGGGCCGTCGTCGACGGAGAGGCTGAGGGCGGGCGGGGGCCGCGCCCGCGGAGAGGCGCGACCCCCGCCCGGCGATCACTGGTCGGCGGCCTGGACGCGCAGCGCGCGTTCGGTTCCCGCGACGTTCTCCGCGACGAGTCGGCGGAGCGCAGGAGTCTCGGGGTGGCTCTCGAGCCACGCCTGAGCTGCCGTCACGAGCTCGGCGTCGGCCAGACCGGCCGGGTAGAGACCCGCCACGAGCGTCTCCGCGATGTGATAGCTGCGACTCTCCCAGATGCCGGTCAGCGAGTCGAAGTACTTCGACACGACCGGTCGGAGGATCGACGGGTCGTTCGTGTGCTGGAAGCCCATCGACGTGGCGCGGACGATCGCGTTCGGGAGCTCGTCGGAGTCGACGACACTCGCGAAGGCGCGCAGCTTGCCGTCGGACGTCGGGATCGTCGCGCGAGCGCGAGCGGCAGCCTGGGCGCCGTTGGCGGTGTTGTCCGCAGCCAGGGCGGCGTCGATCTCGGCGTCGCCGGCCCGACCGACGAGCACGAGGCCCTCGAGGAGCTCCCAGCGCAGGTCGGTGTCGATCTCGAGCCCCGGAAGCGAGACGGTTCCGTCGACGAGGCCCTGGAGGGTGTCGCCGTGCTCCTCGGTCGAGGCGACGTTCGCGAAGAACTTGACGAACTGGAACTGCGCGTCGGATCCCGCCTCGGCCCCCTGGGCGAGAGCCCAGAGCCCATCGCCGACGGCCGTGATGGTCTCCCCGCGGCGCGACGGCGCCACGTAGCTGCGCGCGACCTGCGCCAGCTGCGTGAGCGTCGTACGGATAGTGGTCGACTCGGTCTCCGTCGCGATGTTCGCGAGGACGAGGCGCACGTAGTCGCTCGGTGCGGTCTCGGCGTCGCGGGTCGCGTCCCAGACCGAGCCCCAGACGATGGCGCGGGCGAGGGGGTTGTGGATCTTCGAGAGGTGCTCGATGGCGGTGGCCAGGGACTCCTCGTCGAGGCGGACCTTCGCGTAGGCGAGATCGTCGTCGTTCGTCAGGACGAGGGCGGATTTCGCCCTGCCGACGAGCTCGGGGACCTCGGTGCGCTCACCGTCGACGTCGATCTCGACGCGGTGCACGCGCACGAGGCTCTCGCCCCGCTCGTCGAGGTCGTAGAAGCCGATGGCGAGGCGGTGGGGGCGGATCGTCGGGTAGTCGGCCGGCGCCTCCTGCAGGATCGCGAACGACGTGATGACGCCCTCCGCGTCGGTCTCGATCGCCGGGCGGAGGGTGTTGACGCCGGCCGTCTCGAGCCACTTCTCGGACCAGCTCGTCAGCTCGCGGCCGCTGGTGGTCTCGAGCTCGGTGAGGAGATCCTTCAGCTCGGTGTTGGAGTGGTGGTGCTTCTTGAAGTAGGCCGCGACCCCGGCGTAGAACGCGTCGATCCCGACCCAGGCGACGAGCTGCTTGAGGACCGATCCGCCCTTGGCGTAGGTGATGCCGTCGAAGTTGACCTGGACGTCTTCGAGGTCGTTGATCGTGGCGACGACGGGGTGGGTGGAGGGCAGTTGGTCCTGGCGGTAGGCCCAGCTCTTCTCCATGGCCTGGAAGGTCGTCCATGCCTCGGTCCACTCGGTGGCCTCGGCCGTCGAGATCGTGGAGGCCCACTCGGCGAAGGACTCGTTGAGCCACAGGTCGTTCCACCACTTCATGGTGACCAGGTCGCCGAACCACATGTGGGCGAGCTCGTGGAGGATCGTGACGACGCGGCGCTCCTTGATGGCGTCGGTGACCTTGCTGCGGAAGACGTAGGTCTCGGTGAAGGTGACGGCGCCGGCGTTCTCCATGGCGCCGGCATTGAATTCCGGGACGAAGAGCTGGTCGTACTTGTCGAAGGGGTAGGGGTAGTCGAACTTCTCCTCGTAGTACGCGAAGCCCTGGCGGGTCTTCTCGAAGATGTAGTCGGAGTCCATGTGCTCGCTGAGCGACTTGCGCGTGAAGATGCCGAGGGGGATCTCGCGACCGTCGGAGCTCGTGAGCTGCGAGCGGACGACGTCGTACGGGCCTGCGACGATCGCCGTGATGTAGCTCGACATGACGGCCGTGGGCGGGAAGACCCAGGTGGCGACGGCCGTCGCGGGATCGGACCCCTCGACGGTGGGCTCGGGCGTGATCGAGTTGCTCACGACCTCCCAGCGCGCCGGGGCCGTGACGGTGAACTGGAACGTCGCCTTGAGGTCGGGCTGCTCGAAGACGGCGAAGACACGGCGGCTGTCCGGCACCTCGAACTGCGAGTAGAGGTACACCTCGTCGTCGACCGGGTCGACGAAACGGTGGAGTCCCTCACCGGTGTTCGTGTACTCGGCGTCGGCCACGACCGTGAGGACGTTGTGCTCGGCGAGGCCGTCGAGCTGGATGCGCACGCCGTCGGAGACGGTCGACGGGTCGAGAGCGTCGCCGTTGAGGGTGACGCTGTGCACCGTCCGCGTCAAGGCGTCGATGAAGGTGGAGGAGCCGGGCTTGGCGGAGAAGGTCACCGTGGTCGTGCTGCCGAAGACCTCCGCCCCGCGCGTGAGATCGAGGTCGACCTCGTACGACTGGACATCGAGGAGGCTCCTGCGCTCCTGCGCTTCGACTCGGGTGAGGTTCTCTCCAGGCACAGCGGTCTCCTTCTTCGATGACGGGGATGTGGGCTCGTGGCCCACAGCCACATTACCGGCGGGGGACTTCGCCGATCCGGTTATCCACAGGCAGCGCGGCGAGGACGTCCGCGATCGTCGTGATCTCGATCAGCGGCGCGTAGAGGGACAGGGCGTCGAGCGCCCGCTGGTGGTCGAGCGGCGTGAGCCCCGCGCAGGCGTCGGCCACGACTCGGACCCGCACGCCGGCATCCGCCGCGGCGAGCGCGGTCGACAGGATGCAGCAGTCGGTCGAGACTCCCGTGAGGACGATGTCGGTGGGGTGACCCAGGGCATCCTGCGTGCCGTCGTCCCACTTGCCGAAGGTCGTCCGGGTCACGATCGTGGCGTCGCCCGCCGGGATCTCCGCCACCAGGTCGTAGAGCGGATCGTCGGCGGGGACGAGGGCGAACGGCCAGTCGCGGTAGTAGGGGATCCAGGCCCCCGCGGGCTCGGCCGGGGCCACGAAGCGGGTGAGCGCGACCCGGGTGCCGAATGCGGGACGGAGGCGTGCGGCTCCTGCGCTCGCGACCGCGAAATCAGGGGTGAACCATTCGCTGCCGGTGTCGCCGAAGACGTTCTGGAGATCGACGGCGACGAGCCAGGGCGGGGCGTCGAAGGAGAGCGTCACGCGATGTCCCGGTCGAGGAACGCGAGGCCCTCCTGCTGCTGCACGACGGGCCGCATGAACAGGAGCGTGCCCAGGTAGCCGATGACGAGGGCGGCCAGGACGCCGAGGTTGGCGCCGCCCCACTGGGCGCCCAGACCGAACAGCAGGTAGCCCTGCCAGCCCAGCCAGGTGGCGTAGGTGTTCTGGACGAGGCCCCAGCCGACGAACGTCCCGAGGACGATCAGGCCGACGGTCACCCACTGGACGCTGCCGTACCGGCCGCGGGCCGTGAAGAGGTCGGCCGTCGAGTAGTCCTTCCTGCGGAGCTGGACGTCCGCGAGGAAGATCCCGGCCCAGGCGGCGATCGGGACGCCGAGCGTGATCAGGAAGCCCTGGAACGGCCCGATGAACGAGGTGGCGAAGAACGCGACGTAGACGGTGCCCGCGATCATCACGACGCCGTCGACGGCGGCCGCCGCATAGCGCGGGATCGGGATCCCGGCGTTCAACAGGGAGAAGCCGGAGGAGTAGATGTTCAGCACGGAACCGCCCACGAGTCCCAGGACGGCCACGAGGGCGAACGGGATGAGGAACCAGGTCGGCACGATCGTCGCGAGGGCCCCGATCGGGTCGGCGCCGATCGCGGCGGAGAGGTCTTTCGAGCTGCCCGCGAGGAGGAGTCCGAAGATCAGCAGGATGACGGGTGCCAGCGACGACCCGAACGTCGTCCAGAAGACGACGCCCCGGCTCGAGGCCGAGCGGGGGAGGTAGCGCGAGTAGTCGGCCGCCGCGTTCACCCAGCCCAGGCCGAAGCCGGTCATCATGAAGACGAAGCCGCCGATCACGGCCGGCAGCGACCCCGCCGGAAGGGACGAGACGGCACCGAGGTCGATCCGGTGGGCGGTCAGGACGATGTAGAACACCGTGAGCACGCCGGTGGCCACGGTGATCCACTTCTGCAGCCGCATGATGAAGTCGAACCCGAGGATCCCGCCGATCACGACGAGGACGGCCACCACGACGAGGGCGACGATCTTCGTGAGCACGCCGCCGTGGAAGCCGAGCGTGTCGAAGACGGTCGCGGTCGCGAGCACGGCGAGCGAGGTGAGCGCCGTCTCCCAGCCGACCGTGAGCACCCAGGAGATGACGGAGGGCAGCTTGTTGCCGTGCACGCCGAAGGCGGCACGGCCGAGAGTCATCGTGGGGGCGTTGCCGCGTTTCCCGGCGAGGGCGATGAGGCCGCAGAAGAGGAACGAGACGACGATCCCGAGGACGCCGATCACGACCGCCTGCGCGAACGAGACCTGGAACGCCAGGAGATACGCTCCGTAGCCGATCCCGAGGACGGAGACGTTCGCGGCGAACCACGGCCAGAAGAGCTGCCGGGGCGATCCCCGGCGCTCCGACTCGTCGACGACGTTGACGCCGTTCTGCTCGATACCGGCAGCGGGGACCGCGTCGGGCACGGCGAGGGACCTCTCTGATGGAGCTTCGGTCGTCATGACATCTCTTCTCGCTCACGGCCGGACGTCGAGCCCCGCGTTCTAGGCTCAACCTATGACCGATACCGTAGCTTCCGAAACGCCCCCCGTGGCCACCACGACCGCCGTCGACTTCTGGTTCGACCCGTCGTGTCCGTGGGCCTGGATGACGAGCCGCTTCGTCGACGAGGTGGCCCTCCACCGCGACCTCGACGTCACCTTCCACGTGATGAGCCTCGCGATCCTCAACGAGGACAACGAGGCGATGCAGGATCGCCTGCCGAAGCTCCTCCGCTACACCCGCCTCGTGGCGGCGGCCGCCGAACTCCACGGCCAGCAGATCGTCAAGCCGCTCTACGACGCCCTGGGGCAGCGGATCCACGTCGAGGCCATCGACGACCAGGACGCAGTCATCGCAGGAGCCGTGGCCGAGGTCGGCCTTCCCGACGACTTCGCCCGGTACGCCGACAGCGACGAGTACGACGCCCAGCTCCGCGCCAGCCACAAGGACGGCATCGACCGGGTCGGGCAGGATGTGGGCACCCCCGTCATCGCCGTGAACGGCACGGCCTTCTTCGGCCCCGTCATCTCGCCCGCGCCCAAGGGCGAGGTCGCGCTCACCCTCTGGGACGGCGTCGTCGCCGCCGCCTCCTACGACGGTTTCTTCGAGCTGAAGCGCTCGCGGACCCGCGGCCCGGACTTCAGCTAGCCCGCTCGCAGCGAGGTCGGTGGCCGCCGGACGCCGTCGGTGGTCGTCAATAGAATGACGACCATGCGCATCCACGTGGCCACCGACCATGCTGGGCTGGAGTTCGCCCAGACCCTCATCAGGCATCTCGAGGAGCAGGGGCACGAGGTGACCGACCACGGTCCCGCGACCTACGAGCCGCTCGACGACTACCCCTCCTTCTGCATCGCCGCGGCGCGGGCGGTCGTCCGCGATCAGAGCGAGGGCCTCGAGAGCCTCGGGGTCGTGTTCGGCGGGTCCGGCAACGGCGAGCAGATCGCGGCCAACAAGGTCGAGGGCGTCCGGGCCGCACTCGCCTGGAACACCTCCACCGCGCAGCTCGCCCGGCAACACAACGACGCCAACGTGGTCGCCATCGGCGCCCGCCAGCACACCGAGCAGGAGGCCATCGCGCTCATCGACGAGTTCGTGAAGACGCCGTTCTCCTTCGAGGAGCGACACGAGCGCCGCATCGCCCAGCTGGCGGAGTACGAGGAGACCGGCGCGATCCAGGGCCACCCGGTCGACTGATGCCCGAAGGTCATTCCGTCCACCGCATCGCCAACCAGTTCGCGGCGAGTTTCGTCGGCGACACCGTGGCCGTCTCCTCGCCGCAGGGTCGCTTCGCCGATGGCGCGACGCGCATCGACGGCGCCCGCATGGTCGACGCCAAAGCCGTCGGCAAGCAGATGTTCCTCGAGTTCGACAACGGCCTCTTCCTCCATGTCCACCTCGGCCTCTACGGCTCGTGGGATTTCGCGGGCGACTTCTCGCTCGACCCCACCACGAAGAGCTCCAAGGGTCGGATGGGGCAGACCAATCAGCGAGGCACGGTCGTCGACGAGGCGGGCGAGGACAGCTGGACGAGCATCGGTGCTCCCCGCCGGTCGCGGCTCGTCCGCGTCGGCAAGCCGCTCTCGGCCGCGCGCATGCGCATGGCCGAGCAGGAGAAGCAGGAGGACGACGTCGACCTCGAGGGTTTCCCGCCGGAGCCCGTCGGCGCCGTCCGGGTCCGCCTCCTCGCCGAGACCGTCGTCGCCGACCTGCGGGGGCCGACGAAGTGCGAGGTCCTCGACGCCGCCGAGGTCGATGCCGCCATCGCGAAGCTGGGCCCCGACCCTCTCGTCGACTCGCCCAAGAAGGGCTCCGATCGGTTCTTCGAACGCGTGCACAAGACCCGCACCGCCATCGGTCTCCTCCTCATGGATCAGTCGGTCGTGAGCGGGATCGGCAACGTCTACCGGGCCGAGATGCTCTTCCGAGCCCGTCTCAACCCCCACACCCCGGGCAAGGACGTCCCCGAGGAGACGGTCCGCGCTCTCTGGAAGGATTGGACGAAGCTCCTGCGGAGCGGAGTCGAGCTCGGTCAGATGATGACGATGGACGGCCTGTCCAAGGCCGACTACCGGAAGGCGCTCGCCCGACGCGACGACCGTCACTGGGTCTATCACCGCGAAGGGCTGCCGTGCCGGGTCTGCGGCACGCACATCACGATGGAGGAGGCGGCCGGCCGCAAGCTCTACTGGTGTCCGGTCTGCCAGGCTTGACGACATGCGCCGCACCCCGCACTTCCTGCTCGAGGACACCCTCGAGGTCAAGCGCCTGATCCGCGAGAACCCGTGGGCGACGCTGGTGTCGCACACCGCCCACGGTCTGGTCGCGTCGCACTACCCGATCGTGCTGGAAGAGACCGCCGACGACGAGATCAGCATCGTCAGCCACGTCGGCCGCCCCGACGAGACGTCGCACGAGCTGGGCCGGCACGAGCTGCTCGTGATCGTGCAGGGCCCCCACGGCTACGTGTCACCGGCGTGGTACCCCGCCGATCAGATCATCCCGACGTGGAACCACGTGACGGCCCATCTCTACGGCACCCCCGAGATCCTCTCCGACGACGAGAACTTCCGGGTCCTCACCGACCTGGTCGATCACTTCGAGCGCCGCATGCCCGAGCCGGTCTCCCTCGCCCTCGACGAGGAGGGGTCCCGTCGGGTGGCGCGCGGGACCGTGGGCATCCGCCTGCGCGTGACCCGGTTCGACGCGCGGCTCAAGCTGAGTCAGAACAAGGCTCCCGAGGTGGCCGAGCGGATCATCGGCGCCCTCGAGGGGGACGGCCCCTACGCGCATCCTGCTCTCGCCGACGAGATGCGTCGAGTCCACCGGCCGACCGACGAAGGCACCGCGTGAGCACGCTGTTCCGACGCGCCCGCCTCGTCGGGCGCGACGACACCCCGGTCGACGTCCTCGTCGAGGACGACGTCGTCTCGGCGATCGCCCCGTCGATCGCGGCGGGCTCCGCCGAGGTGGTCGAGGCGGACGGCCGCTATCTCGCCCCCGGCCTCTGGGACAACCACGTCCACATGACCCAGTGGGCCCTCGACCGCCAGCGGCTCGACGTGTCGCAGGCGACCAGCGCGCAGGAGGCGGCCGACACGGTGGGAGCGCGCCTCCGGCGAGGCCTCGCGGGCGACCGCGACCTGCTCGTGGCCTCGGGATTCCGCGACGCGCTGTGGCCCGACGAGCCGACGTCCGGTCTCCTCGACGCGGTGAGCGGGCCCGTGCCCGTGGCCGTGGTGAGCGCCGATCTCCACTCCGTGTGGCTCAACAGCGCGGCGCTCGCTCGCGGCGGTCTGGCCGGACATCCGACCGGTCTCCTGCGCGAAGCCGAGGCCTTCGACGCGACGGCCGCGGTCACCAGGGTCGACGACGGCGGCATGGACGCCCTGATCGCCGACGCCGCGACCGCGGCGGCCGCCCGAGGGGTCGTCGGCATCGTCGACCTCGAGATGACGCTCGGGCTCGACGCCTGGGTGCGTCGCGTCGGGTCCGGCGTCGACTCCCTCCGCGTCCGCGCCGGCGTCTACCCCGACCGGCTCGACGAGGTGATCGCGCGACGCCTGCGGACCGGCGACCCCGTCCCCGGCGGGGAAGGGCTCGTGACCATGGGGCCGTTCAAGGTCATCACCGACGGCTCGCTCGGCACGCGCACCGCCTACTGCCACGACCCCTATCCGGGTTCCGCGGGGGAGCCGGAAGCGTTCGGGCTCAGCACCTACGACGTCGACTCCCTGACGGCGCTGCTCGTCCGCGCCTCGGCGGCCGGCCTCGTGCCCGCCGTCCACGCCATCGGCGACCACGCTCTCGACGACGCCCTCACCGCCTTCGAGAGGGCAGGATGCCCGGGCAGCATCGAGCACGCCCAGCTGATCACCCCCGCCGCCCTGCCCCGGTTCGCCCGGCTCGGTCTCGTCGCGAGCGTCCAGCCGGAGCACGCCATGGACGACCGAGACATCGCCGACCACTTCTGGGCGGGCCGGACGGAGCGCGCGTTCGCTCTCCTCGACCTGCACGCCGCCGGGGTCCCGCTCCGGCTCGGCTCCGACGCCCCCGTCGCGCCGCTCGACCCGTGGGTGTCGCTGGCCGCGGCACTGTCCAGGTCGCGCGACGGTCGCGAGCCCTGGCACCCGGAGCAGCGGCTCCCCGCCGCGGTCGGGCTCGCGGCCTCGACGGACGGCCGCCTCGCGGTCACGGAGGGCGACGTCGCCGATCTCGTGCTCGTCGAGCGCGACCCGCTGACGGCGACGGGCGACGAGCTCCGCGAGTTCGCCGTCTCCGCGACGATGCTCGGCGGGCGCTTCACCTTCCGGCAGCCCTGATCCGTCTCGCTCCGCGCGCTGCGCTCCGCTCCGCGTACTCGCACGTGTGCTGTCACGTTTCGTGCACGATGTGCCGTTGAGACGCGACATCGCGCACCAGACGTGACATCGGGCTGCGCGCGGGCGCAGGCGCGGGCATAGGCGCAGGCGGAGTCGAGGCTCAGCCGGCGACGGGCGTGGCGACCGAACGCAGGATGGCCGAGCGGAACTCGCGACCGACCGCGGCGTAGCCCCGGGTCGTCGGGTGGATGCCGTCGAGCGTCGTGCCCGCTGCGTAGCGACCGCCGGAGCCGCGGGCGAAGCCCCAGGGGTCGACGAACTCCCACTTCTTGGCCGCCGCGTAGCTCTTGAGCTGCTTCTCGTAGGCGGCAGCACCGGCCGGGTTGCGGTCGTAGGGAGGGATCGCACCGACGATGACGTGCTTCGGCTCGAGCGTCGCCACGATGGCGTCGTAGTAGGGGGCGGCCTGCGCGAACGAGTAGTGGAGCCGTACATCGTTCGTCCCGGCCATCAGCACGAGCACGTCGACGGGGCCCGCAGGATGCACGTGCTGGGACATGATCTGCACGGTCGTGCCGCCCTTGGCCCACCCGCCGACCCACTTCACGCCGTGGCCCTGCGCGTACGTCATCCAGGTGTTGCGGTCGAGGCCCATCTCCGGGATGGTTCGACGCCCTCCGGCGGTCAGCGAGTCTCCGACGATGGCCACGCGGACGGGATCCTCCTCGGTGCCGAGGGGCGCCGTCTCGGGGGCGGAGGAACCGGGCGCGGGGGAGGCGGACGGCGGGGCGACGGTGGCCGTCGATCCTGCTTCGGGGAGGGAGGAGGGGGTGGTGGAGCAGCCGGCGACCGCGACGAGCACCGCGGCCGCGAGGGCGCCGACGAGAGCTCGGGAGACGGTTCGCATGGAGTCATTATGACGTGGGCGGACGGGGCCCCGTGACCCGCGAACGCGGGCCTGTGGACAACTTCCTCGCGCGTCCGTGACAGTGAGTACGGTGTCCGACATGACGAGCACGTCGCCCCGCGCCTCCCTGCGCCGCATGGTCATGCGAGACCCCACCGAGCCGCACCGCGCGGCGAGCCCCCTCGAGCTGCTCTTCGACCTCGTCTTCGTCGTGGCGGTGTCGTTCGCCGCTCAGGGACTGCATCACGATCTCGCCGGCGGGCACGAACTCGACGGCGTCGTCTACTACGTGATGGCATTCTTCGGCATCTGGTGGGCGTGGATGAACTTCACCTGGTTCGCCACCTCGTTCGACACCGACGACTGGCTCTACCGGATCGTGACCATCGTCCAGATGGGTGGTGCGCTGACGTACGCGGCGGGCATCCCCGGCTTCCTCGACGTCGAGCATCCGCGGTTCGCTCTCGGCGTGGTCGGCTACGTGATCATGCGCCTGCCGATGGCGTTCCAGTGGTTCCGGGCTGCTCGCGACGACCCCTCGATGAGGCCGACGACGCTGCGCTACGCCTGGGCGATCCTGGTCGTGCAGGTCTTCTGGGTCGCGCTGCTGCTCGTGCCGCCGGGCCTCCAGGTGCCGACCTTCTTCGTGGGGGTCGCGCTGGAGCTGCTCGTGCCCGTCTTCGCGGAGCGCTTCGGCACGACGGCCTGGCACCGGAGGCACATCACCGAGCGCTACGGGCTGTTCACGATCATCGTGCTGGGCGAGTCGATCCTCGCGTCGACGAACGCGGTGGTCGACGCGGCGAGCGTGGCCGAGCACCTGCCCACCCTGATCCTGCTGGCCGCGACGTCGCTCGTCATCGTCGCCGCCTTCTGGTGGCTCTACTTCGCCCTCCCGCAGCACGACCTGCTCCGCGGGATCGCGACGGCGCTCGGCTGGGGGTACGGGCACTATCTCGTGTTCGCCTCGGCCGCCGCGCTGTCGGCGGGCATCGAGATCGCGATCGATGCGAGCGAGGGGCGGGGCGGACTGCCCCCGGCGGCGTCGGCGGCCGCTCTGGCCCTGCCCTGTGCGATCTACGTCTTCGCGGTGTGGCTGCTCGTGATCCGGCCCCAGGCGTCTCGCGGAGTGAACGTCGTCGTGCCGCTCCTCGCCCTCGCGACCGCGGTGGCCACCTTCGCGCCGTTCTCGGCGCAGGTGGTGGCGGCGCTCCTCGTGGCAGCCGTGATCGTCGTCTCGCGGGGGAGGAGGGTGCCCGCAGCCGTCTTCGAGCCGACCGCCGTCGCCGCCCCGACCCTGCCGTGACGGCGGCCCGGGGCGCTCCTCGTGGCGCATGCCGCTCACCGGTGGCGCTCTCTCGGACGTCCTCCGAGATTGTGTGTCGTTTCGTATCGGCGATGCCGCGGTGAGGCGAGACCCGGTGCTGGACAATTACGGGAGCCTTCGATCCGCGGGAGAGCGCCTGCGGCGCCGGCGCAGAGTCGCCCCGAAGTAGGCCATGCCGGGAACGAGCCAGATCAAGCTGGCAGCCTGACGCCAGAACCCGCTCGGGATCAATTCCATCGAAACCGCAGTAGCGGCGGCGATGGTCGCGAAAGTGACGATGAGAGCGGCGAATGGGCTCCAGGCGAGCGCCCGGACTAGACGCATTTCGGCTTGCTCGATCCGTTGACCCACACCCGAAGTTGTTTCGCGTTGGCGCACGTCCCGCCGTTCGTGCTGATCGCGACGGTCGTGGCGGTCGTCACAGCACCGACGATGACGCACGCGGCACCGCCGGACGCGAGACCGAAAGCCGCGCAGATCCCGGCTGACATCATCCACGCGCCTCCGGAGAGGATGAGGTTCTGATCGATCGTGTTGAGCTGGATCCAGACGCCGTGGGAGTCCTTGCCGCCTGAGATGCGTTCGCTCGACTCGCCCGCGTGCTCGACCAAGTCGAACTCGAGACCGTGGCCGAGGTCGAAAGTGGAAGTGAGATCGCCCGAGGCTGTCTTCCGCTGGGCAGTGACGACTCCAGCCGCTCGAAGTTCCGGCATGGCGGCTTCGATCTCGGGACCCGCGAAGGAGTCGTTGGCCTTGTGGGCGGCCGCCGACGCCGGTTGAGCCGCAACGACACTTCCGATGACGATGCTTGCGCGCAGACGGCAGACACGAGATTCTTCTTCACATTTCCTCCGATCGACTCCCTGCGGTACGACCTGTCTACTTGTCAAAATGTGACGTGTCAAAGCCAAAATGTGTTCTTTGGGCGTCGTGATGCGTATCCGGCCAAGGTCGCGTTGGTGTGAAGAGACCAGTGACGGCTCGCCATGGCAGAAGTCCGTGGACATGCGGCGGCACACCGAAATCCCAGCGGCCTTCCGGGCGGAGGCGGTGCAAATTTGTGCGGGCGGCAGCGAAGTCACGATGAGTGCGCAGCAGGGGCGGCGGCATACCAGCGAGCACCGAAACTCTTGGCGAGCCCTGCGAAGCAGGCCTCACCCACGTCGAGCCGGGCGGAGCCCGGCGAAGTCGTGTGCAGCAGGGGCGGCGGCGCACCAGAAGGCACCGGAAACCCTCGGCGAGCCCTGCGAAGCAGGCCTCGCCCACGTCGAACCGGGCGGAGCCCGGCGAAGTCGTGAGCAGCAGGGGCGGCGGCGCACCAGAAGGCACCGGAACCCTCGGCGAGCCCTGCGAAGCAGGCCTCACCGAGGGGATGACGGGAATCGAACCCGCGTAATCAGTTTGGAAGACTGAGGCTCTACCATTGAGCTACATCCCCGCGCGTGCTCCTCCGGTCGTGAGACGCGGGGCGAACCTGCGGTAGCAAGCATAGAGCATGCTCGCGGGGTGATCTCGCCCGGGCATCCTGCGCGGGTTTGCGCTCTCCCGGTTTCTCGGGCCGTGCTCTGGGCTAGACTTCACGAGGCCTTTTCGCCCGTCCTCAACGGGTCGGAAGCTCAGGGTCCGAAGCAGCACACACCATGGGATGCACTATCCCGGGGCGTAGCGTAGTGGCTAGCGCGTCCGTTTTGGGGGCGGAAGATCGCAGGTTCGAGTCCTGTCGCCCCGACTCCCACGGCACCGCGCCTCCCGCGCACGACGTGGCCCAGGCGCACCGCCAGGCGCACCGCCAGACGTACCGATCGACACACGCGACACCGACACAGGAGAAACACGACATTGGTCAAGACCACGGTTGAGCAGCTCAGCCCCACGCGCGTCAAGCTCAACATCGCGGTGAGCCCCGACGACCTCAAGCCCGGCATCACTCACGCCTACGGCCACATCGCCGAGCAGGTGTCGATCCCCGGCTTCCGCAAGGGCAAGGTCCCGCCGCCCATCATCGACCAGCGCGTCGGTCGCGAAGAGGTCCTCAACCACGCCGTCAACGAGAGCATGGACTCCTTCTACCGCGCTGCGGTCGAAGAGGTCGAGCTCCGTCCTCTGGGTCGTCCCGAGGCCGACGTCGTCGAGTGGCCGAACGTCAAGGACTTCTCCGGCGACCTCCTGATCGCCGTCGAGGTCGACGTGCGTCCGGAGTTCGACCTGCCCGACTACGAGGGCCTCGAGCTCACGGTCGACTCGGTCGACATCACCGACGAGGAGGTGGAGGAGGAGCTCACGAACCTCCGTACCCGCTTCGGCACGCTCATCACGGTTGACCGTCCGGCCGCCACGGGTGACTTCGCGCAGATCGACCTGGTCGCGACCATCGACGACGACGAGGTCGACAACGCGAAGGGCATCTCCTACGAGATCGGCTCCGGCGACCTCATCGAGGGCATCGACGAGGCTCTCGACTCGCTCACCGCCGGCGAGTCGACGACGTTCGAGTCGAAGCTGCTCGGGGGCGACCGCGAGGGCGAGACCGCTCAGATCGCCGTCACCCTGACCGCCGTCAAGGAGCGCGAGCTTCCCGAGGCCGACGACGACTTCGCTCAGATCGCCAGTCAGTTCGACACGATCGACGAGCTCAAGGCCGACCTCAAGGAGCAGCTCGGCCGCTCGAAGACCTTCGGTCAGGGTGCTCAGGCGCGCGACCAGGTCGTCGAGAAGCTCCTCGAGAAGGTGGAGATCCCCGTTCCCGAGAAGCTCGTGGAAGACGAGGTGCACCGTCACCTCGAGCAGGAGAACCGCCTCGAGGACGACGAGCACCGCGCCGAGGTCAAGGAGTCCAGCGAGACCGCGTTCCGCAACCAGATCCTCCTCGACGCGATCGCCGAAAAAGAAGAGGTCAAGGTCGAGCAGGACGAGCTGACCCAGTACCTCATCCAGGGCGCCGCACAGTACGGCATGGAGCCCGGCGAGTTCATCAAGGTCCTCGACCAGAACGGCCAGATCCCGGCCATGGTCGGCGAGGTCGCCCGCTCCAAGGCGCTGGCCGTCGTCCTGTCGAAGGCCAAAGTCGTCGACGACAAGGGCGCCGACGTCGACCTGTCCGCGTTCACCGCCACGGCGGGTGTCGGCGGCGGCGACGACCACGAGGGTCACGACCACGAGTAGTCGGTAGCGCTTCGAGGGGCAGGATGCACGGCATCCTGCCCCTCTCGCGTTCCGGGGGCAGGATGCCGGGCATCCTGCCCCCTTCGTGTCTCCGCCTCCGTGCCCGTTTCCGCGCGCGTCCGTGCCCCAGCGAGTGGGGTCGGGGGCCACTCGTCGGCGTCCTCATCTCTGCCGTGGGCGAACAGCCCGACCCGGCGGCGTTGGACCCTATAGATTCGACCGCAAGCGACAACCGAATGGGAGCACCACATGGCCGACGTAACACTGCCCAACAGTGTTTTTGACCGACTTCTCAAAGACCGCATCATCTGGCTCGGCTCCGAGGTGCGCGACGACAACGCCAACGAGATCGCTGCCAAGCTTCTCCTGCTTGCCGCCGAGGACTCCGAGCGCGACATCTTCCTCTACATCAACTCGCCCGGCGGGTCGATCACGGCGGGCATGGCGATCTACGACGCCATGGAGTTCGTGCCGAACGACATCGTCACGGTCGGGATCGGCATGGCCGCTTCGATGGGCCAGCTCCTCCTGACGGCCGGCACCAAGGGCAAGCGCTACATCACGCCGAACGCCCGCGTCCTGCTGCACCAGCCGCACGGTGGCTTCGGCGGCACGTCGTCGGACATCCAGACGCAGGCTCAGCTCATCCTCTCGATGAAGCAGCGCCTCGCCGAGATCACGGCCGCTCAGACGGGCAAGACCGTCGAGCAGATCAACGAGGACGGCGACCGCGACCGCTGGTTCACCGCCCAGGAGGCCCTCGAGTACGGCTTCGTCGACCACATCCGCGCTTCGGCCTCGGACGTCACCGGCGGCGCCGGAACCGACCAGGCCTGACCACCGATCATCGCTAAGAAGGACACAGACGACATGGAACTGCCAATGATGGGTGGAACCCCCCGGTTCGAGGCCCCGAGCTCGCGCTACGTGCTCCCCAGCTTCGAGGAGCGCACGGCCTACGGCTACAAGCGTCAGGACCCCTACGCGAAGCTCTTCGAAGACCGCATCGTCTTCCTGGGCGTGCAGGTCGACGACGCGTCCGCCGACGACGTGATGGCTCAGCTCCTCGTGCTCGAGAGCATGGACCCCGACCGCGACATCACCCTCTACATCAACTCGCCCGGTGGCTCCTTCACGGCCATGACGGCGATCTACGACACGATGCAGTACATCCGCCCCGACATCCAGACCGTCTGCCTCGGTCAGGCGGCCTCGGCGGCGGCGGTCCTGCTCGCGGCCGGAACCCCCGGCAAGCGTCTCGCTCTCCCGAACGCGCGCGTCCTCATCCACCAGCCCTCCACGGGTGGGCAGGGTGGCGGCCAGGCGTCCGACATCGAGATCCAGGCGGCGGAGGTCCTCCGGATGCGCACCTGGCTCGAGGAGACCCTGTCGAGGCACTCGAACAAGACGCCCGAGGAGGTCAACCGCGACATCGAGCGCGACAACATCCTCGGTGCCGAGCAGGCCCTGGAGTACGGTCTGATCGACCAGGTCCTCACCTCGCGCAAGAACCTCGCGGCGATCGCCCGCTAGTCGAGTCGCACACGAGAGCCCCGCACCCCGATTCCGGGGGTCGGGGCTCTCGTCGTTCGGGGCGGAGAGCAGGATGCACTCCAAGCGTTTCGCCCGTCGGGACCGAACCAGAGTCAGCCTCCGTCGCCACCGGCGATTCCCGAGTCACGATGCTTCGAGTGTCTGCGGTTCGGGTTAGGCTCGTTCAACGACGACCTCGCGGTCACCACGACAGAAGGCTTAGGGAGGCCGAGCATGGCACGCATAGGGGAAAGTGCCGATCTGCTCAAGTGCTCTTTCTGCGGGAAGAGCCAGAAGCAGGTCCAGCAACTCATCGCCGGGCCCGGTGTCTACATCTGCGACGAGTGCGTCGAACTCTGCAACGAGATCATCGAGGAGCGTCTCGCCGAGGCCGGCGAGGAGACCACCAGCGAGTTCGATCTCCCCAAGCCCCGCGAGATCTACGACTTCCTCGAGGAGTACGTCATCGGGCAGGCTCCCGCCAAGAGGGCACTGTCGGTCGCCGTCTACAACCACTACAAGCGCATCCGCTCGATGAACACCCTCGCGTCGGCCGACTCGCTGGGCGACGACATCGAGATCGCGAAGTCGAACATCCTGCTGATCGGCCCGACGGGCTGCGGCAAGACCTACCTCGCGCAGACCCTCGCGAAGCGTCTCAACGTCCCGTTCGCCGTGGCCGACGCCACCGCTCTGACGGAGGCCGGCTACGTCGGCGAAGACGTCGAGAACATCCTCCTCAAGCTGATCCAGGCCGCCGACTACGACGTCAAGCGGGCCGAGACCGGCATCATCTACATCGACGAGGTCGACAAGATCGCCCGCAAGGCCGAGAACCCGTCGATCACTCGCGACGTCTCCGGCGAGGGCGTGCAGCAGGCGCTCCTGAAGATCCTCGAGGGCACCGTCGCCTCGGTTCCGCCGCAGGGTGGTCGCAAGCACCCGCACCAGGAGTTCATCCAGATCGACACGACGAACGTCCTGTTCATCGTGGCGGGGGCGTTCGCAGGCCTGGAGGAGATCATCTCGTCGCGTGCGGGCAAGCGCGGCATCGGCTTCGGCGCCCCCCTCTACAACAAGGGCAACGACGTCAACCTCTTCAGCGAGGTCCTCCCCGAAGATCTGCACAAGTTCGGCCTCATCCCCGAGTTCATCGGTCGTCTCCCCGTCGTCACGACGGTGTCGCAGCTCGACCAGGAGGCTCTCATGGAGATCCTCACGAAGCCGAAGAACGCTCTCGTGCGCCAGTACCAGCGGATGTTCGAGCTCGACGGCGTCGAGCTGGAGTTCGAGCAGTCGGCCCTGGAGGCCATCGCCGATCTCGCCGTCCTCCGGCAGACGGGTGCCCGCGGTCTGCGGGCGATCATGGAGGAGGTCCTCGGGCCGATCATGTTCGACGTGCCATCGAACGACGACGTCGCCGGTGTGGTCGTCACGAAGGCCTCGGTTCTCGAGAACGCTGCCCCGACCATCGTGCCCCGCGTGGCGGAGCGGACCGAGAAGAGCGCGTAGCGCTCCGGCGCCTGCGGTGCCGCTGGCTGCGCGTGCGGCTGCGGCGGGGTTGGCGTCGGCGGGTGGTGTGTGTGCCCGGTGGGGGCGTGGGTCGGGCATCCTGCGCGGCGGGCACGTGGTGTACCGGACCGTGCCGCGGGCGTATCGTGCCGGGCCATGCCGGCGAAAGGCTAGGCGCTAACACAGGAGTCGCTGGCTGCTTGGCAGGAGAAGGACGGGATTCCGGGCGGTAACGCAGGAGATCGGCCCCAGACGTGTGCCCGGTGGAAGAGGGACCGGGCAAAACTCCTGCATTAGCGAAGGTGAGTCCCCAGCGCCCGGCCCGGCGCTAAGTCAGGAACTGCTGCTCGCAACTCAGGAGGAGTAACGGAAATCGCGCGGTAACGCAGGAGATCGGCCGCAGACGTGAGCCCTGTGCAGGAGGGACGGGGTGAAACTCCTGCATTAGCGAAGGTGAACTCCAAACGCAGGCCGGCTGCCGATGTAGGGCCGACGCCCCGCCCGGAGCGAAGTCAGGAACGGCTGTGCCCAACTCAGGAGTAGCAGCAGGGTTTGCGCGATAACGCAGGAGATCGGCCGCAGACGCGAGCCTGAGCAGGACCGACCGGGCGAAACTCCTGAATTGGCAAAAGTGTGCAGGCAGCGCCCCACCGGCGCCGGCCCACGTCCCGGGCGCGGACGCAGGAGCCGCCGTGCGCAACGCAGGAGACGGGCCCCTGCCCGCGCGCTAACGCAGGAGAGCGGTCGCAGACGCAAGCCCCGTGCAGGAGGGAACGCCTGCATCAGCGCACGCGAGCGCCCAACTCGCAGCCGGCGATCCGAAGCAGACGCCGCATCCACGCCGCACCAGCGACGTCGTGCCCCGCCGCCGCGGGCCGACCGTCAGGTCAGCCGACGCCGCACCAGCAGCGGCTCCACCTCGGCGTCGCGTCCGCGGAAGTCACGGTAGGCCTCGATTGGATCCTTCGAGCCGCCGACCCCGAGCAGCCGCGACCGGAACCGGTCGCCGTTCTCCCGCCGGAGTCCGCCGTTCTCCTCGAACCAGGCGACCGTGTCGGCGTCCAGCACCTCGCTCCAGATGTACGAGTAGTAGCCGGCGTCGTAGCCGCCCGAGAACGTGTGGGCGAAGTAGGTGCTGGCGTAGCGCGTCGGGACGGCGGGGTTGTCGAGGCCGACGCGGGTGAGGGCGGCGGCCTCGAACGCGGCGACATCGGCGGGGTCGGTGATGCTCGAGGCCTCCTCGAAGCTCAGCGAGTGCCAGGCCTGGTCGAGAAGGGCCGCGGCGAGGTACTCGGAGGTGGCGAAGCCCTCGTTGAAGCCCTCCGCCGCGGTGATCTTGGCGACCAGCTCGCGGGGCATCGGCTCGCCCGTCGCGTGGTGGACGGCGTAGTTCGCCAGCACCTCGGGCCAGAGGAGCCACATCTCGTTCACCTGGCTGGGGAACTCCACGAAGTCGCGGTAGACGTTCGTCCCCGAGAACTTCGGGTAGGTCACGCGGGCCACGAGGCCGTGCAGGGCGTGACCGAACTCGTGGAACATCGTGGTGACCTCGTCGAGGGTCAGGAGCGTCGGGGCTCCCGCCGGCGGTTTCGGCACGTTGAGGTTGTTGACGACCACCGGGATGTGCCCGAGGAGCGCGGATTCGGAGACGACCGGGTTCATCCAGGCACCGCCCCGCTTGGAGTCCCGCGTGTAGAGGTCGAGGACGAAGAGCCCGACGGGAGAGCCGTCGTCGTCCGTGACCTCGAAGACGCGCGCGTCGGGGTGATAGGCGACGAGGTCGGTGCGCTCGGCGAAGCGCAGGCCGTAGAGCGATGTGGCGGCGAAGAACACGCCGTCGCGGAGGACCCGCTCGGCCTCGAAGTACGGCCGCAGCTGCGAGGCGTCGAAGTCGTACCTCGCGCTCCGCACCTTCTCGGTGTAGTACGCCCAGTCCCAGGACCGGATCTCGCCGTCGAACGAGTCGTCGCCCGCGGCGATCTCCAGGAGCGCATCCGCCTCGGCGCGCGCGTTACGAGCGGCGGGGGGTGCGAGGCGGCCGAGCAGCTCGGCGACGGCCCCGGGAGAGCCCGCGGTCTCTCCGGCGGTGACGTAGGCGCCGTGGGAGGGGAACCCGAGCAGGGCCGCGCGTTCGGCTCGCAGCCGCACGATGTCGAGGAGCACCTGCCGGTTGTCGTGGGGGCCGCCGCGGGTGCCGCGGGCGCGCGACGCCTCCATGATCCGGCGACGCAGGGAACGGTTCGTCAGCTGCGAGAGGAGCGGGTGGCCCGTGAAGAGGACGAGGGTGATGAGGTACTTGCCGTCGAGCCCTCGATCCGACGCCGCGGCGGCGAGCGAGGCGATCGTCCCCTCGTCGAGCCCGTCGAGCTCGGCGACGTCGTCCACGACGACGGCGAGCTCGTTGGTGTCGGAGAGCAGGTTCTTCTCGAACTGCGTCGTCAACGTCGAGAGACGACCGTTGAGCTCACGGAGCCGGACCTTCTCGCCCTCGGCCAGCCCCGCTCCTGCGCGGCTGAACTCGTCGTGGTAGCGCTCGACGAGGTAGACCTCCTCGGGCGTCAGCTCCGCCGCCTCGGGCTGCCCGAGGATGTCGTTGACCGCGCGGACGCGAGCGAACAGCTCGGTGTTCAGCGTGATCGCATCGGTGTGCGCCGCGAGTCGGGGAGCCAGCTCGAGTTCGAGCGCGTTGGTCGCGTCGCTCGAGTCGCTCGACTGCTTGTTCCAGAAGACGTGCTCGACCCGCGACAGCAGCTGCCCGCTCCGCTCCAGGGCCACGATCGTGTTCTCGAAGGTCGGGCTCGCAGGATCCGCGACGATCGCCTCGACCTCGGCCAGCTGCTCCGAGAATCCCGCTTCGAACGCCGGCAGGTAGTCGTCGTCGGTGATCTCCGCGAAGGGCGGGAGCGAGTAGGGGAGGGCGCTGGGCGTGAAGAAGGGGTTGCTCATCGCTCCACCCTATTCCGCCGCCCTCTCCGGTGATCCGGTCGGCCTGCGCTCAGCGCGGTCGGCGCGCGCTCAGCCCGGTCGGCCCGCGCTCAGCCGTCGAGATCGACGTCGTCGTCGACCGGGGCCGACACGACGACCGCGCCCGAGGCATCCTGCCGGATGACCGTCCCGTCGTCGAGCTCGACGACCGGCTTGCGTTCCAGCCACGTCAGGGTCCAGCGCCAGGTGGACGCGTCGACGCCCTCGTCGCGGAGCTCCCGCTCGACGTCGTCGACGGCCGCCTGCACCTCGGCGGGGAGCCGGTCGGGCTTCGCGCCGCCGACCGGCCACCTGGTTCCGAGCTGCACGGTCTACGCCCCCGTCGGCTGCTCGTCGAGCACGATGTCGCTCACGACGAGGGCATCGCCCTCCGCGAACGTCAGCTCGGCGATGCGACCGACCGCGCGGAGGTCGTCGGCCGCCTGCCGGACGAGAGCCAGCGTCTCCTGCGGTGCCCGGACGACGGCAGACGTCACCGGCGTCTTCTGCGAGGCCTTGGCGTCGGTCTTGGCGCGACGGATGCCGATGAGGGTCTGACCGACGGCCTCGACCAGCCCGGACGGGCGATCGACCGAGCCGAGCTCGGCCGTGGTCGGCCAGGAGGCACGGTGCACGGAGTCGTCGTGGGTCCACGACCAGACCTCTTCGGTCGCGAAGGGCAGATAGGGGGCCAGGAGCCGCAGCAGACCGTTCACGGTCGACTGCAGCGTCAGCACGGCCGAGGCCTGACCCGCGGCGGAGTCGGCCCCGTAGGCGCGCTCCTTCACCAGCTCGAGGTAGTCGTCGCAGAAGGTCCAGAAGAACTTCTCGATCGTCTCCAGCGCCTTCGCGTGGTCGTAGCTCTCGAGGGAGGCCGTCGCGGACTCGATGACGGCGGCGAAGTTCGCGAGCAGGTCGCGGTCGAGCGGAGCCGTGATCCCGTGCTCGCCGGACGGCAGCTCGAACGAGTAGACGAACTTGGCCGCGTTGAGCACCTTGATGGCGAGGCGGCGGCCGACCTTGATCTGCTTCGGGTTCTGGGGGTCGAAGGCCGCGTCGGTACCGAGCCGGGACGAGGCGGCCCAGTAGCGCACCGCATCGGAACCGTGCTCGTCGAGCATCGCGGCCGGAGTGACGACGTTGCCCTTCGACTTCGACATCTTCTTGCGGTCGGGGTCGACGATGAAGCCGGAGATGGCCGCGTTCCGCCACGGGACCGAGTCGCCCTCGAGCTGCGCACGGAGCACCGTCGAGAAGAGCCAGGTGCGGATGATGTCCTGGCCCTGGGGCCGGAGTGAGTACGGGTAGACGAGGTCGAAGAGCTCCGGGTCGTGCTCCCAGCGGCCGGCCAGCTGGGGCGTGAGCGACGAGGTCGCCCAGGTGTCCATCACGTCGACCTCGCCCTGGAAGCCGCCCGGGACGCCCCGCTGCGACTCCTCGTAGCCGGGAGCGGTGTCGCTCGACGGGTCGACCGGCAGCGACTCCTCGTTCGGCACGATCGGGCTGTCGAACACGGGGTTGCCGTCCGCGTCGAGGGGGTACCAGACCGGGATCGGCACGCCGAAGAAGCGCTGGCGCGAGATGAGCCAGTCGCCCGAGAGACCCTTGACCCAGTTCTCGTAGCGGACGCGCATGAAGTCGGGGTGGAAGTCGACCTCCTCGCCGCGGCGGAGCAGTGTCTGGCGGAGCTCCTCGTCGCGAGCCCCGTTGACGATGTACCACTGGCGGGTCGAGACGATCTCGAGGGGCTTGTCGCCCTTCTCGAAGAACTTCACCGGGTGCGTGATCTTCTCGATCTCGCCGACGAGTTCGCCCGAGGCGGTCAGCTGCTCGACGATGGCCGTCTTCGCGCTGAAGACGGTCTTGCCGGCGAGCTGGGCGTAGGCCTCGCGACCGGCCTCGGAGGTGATCGCGGCGGGAGCCTCGGAGACGAAGCGCCCGTCGAAGCCGAGGACCGCGCGGTTCGGCAGGTCGAGCTCACGCCACCAGACGACGTCGGTGGTGTCACCGAAGGTGCAGATCATCGCGATGCCGGAGCCCTTGTCCTTCTGCGCGAGGTGGTGCGCGAGCACCGGGACCTCGACGTCGAAGAGCGGGGTGCGGACGGTCGTGCCGAAGAGCGGCTGGTAGCGCTCGTCCTCAGGATGCGCGACGAGGGCCACGCAGGCGGGGAGCAGTTCGGGGCGCGTCGTCTTGATGAGGATGCCGTCGCCGTCGGCCCGGTGGAAGGCGAGCGTGTGGTACGCGCCGGGCATCTCCTTGTCTTCGAGCTCCGCCTGGGCGACGGCGGTCCGGAACGTGACGTCCCAGAGCGTCGGGGCGTCGGCCTGGTAGGCCTCGCCGCGGGCCAGGTTGCGGAGGAACGTCTTCTGGGCGATGGCCTGCGACTCGTCGCCGATGGTGCGGTACGACTGGGTCCAGTCGACGGAGAGGCCGAGCTTCCGCCAGACGTCCTCGAACTGCTTCTCGTCCTCGACGGTCAGGCGCTCGCAGAGCTCGACGAAGTTGCGGCGCGAGATGGGCAGCTGATCGGCGGCCTTGGAGGACTTGTTGTCGCCGCCCTCGAAGGGAGGAGTGAAGTCGGGGTCGTAGGGGAGCGACGGGTCGCAGCGGACGCCGTAGAAGTTCTGGACGCGGCGCTCGGTGGGGAGCCCGTTGTCGTCCCACCCCATCGGGTAGAAGACGCTCTTGCCGCGCATCCGCTCGAACCGCGCCTTGACGTCGGTGTGGGTGTAGCTGAACACGTGGCCGATGTGGAGGCTGCCGGAGGCCGTGGGGGGAGGCGTGTCGATGGAGAAGAGCGTCTCGCCGCTCTCGCTCCGACGGGCCAGAGCGGTCGCACGATCGAAGAGATAGGTGCCCTCGGACTCCCACCGGGGACCCCAGCGCTCCTCGAGGCCTTCGAGGGCGGGCTTGTCGGGCATGGGTGTCGTCATGGCGCGGTCTCCGATCGTATGGGCGGCACCGTGTCGATGGTGAGGTGCCTGGATGTCGTGCATCGAGTGTATCCGGAGCGGCCGGGGCCCGTTGGTGGGGTGCGTGCCTGTGTGCCTGCGTGCCCGCGTGCGGCCCGGGCCGCGGCGCGCCGCTCGGTGGGACTCCACGTTTGGCCACGTTTCGCGAAAGTGAGTGGCGAGTCGTGGAGTCTCGGCCTGGGCTGCCGGGGCGCCGCTCGGTGAGGCTCCACGTTTGGCCACGTTTCGCGAAAGTGAGTGGCGAGTCGTGGAGTCTCGCGGAGCGCGGGAGCGCGGGAGCGCGGGAGCGCGGGAGCGCGGGAGCGCGGGAGCGCGGGTCGGCGGGCCGAGCCGGGCGGCCGGGGGGAGCGGCGCGCTACGCGCGCGAGCGCACCCTCGGGTCGACGAGGCCGTAGACGATGTCGACGACGAAGTTCGCGAACACGATGAGGAACGCCGCGAACAGCGTGAACCCGACCACGACCTGGAGATCGAGGGTCGACACCGCGCTGATGAGGAGCGACCCGAGGCCCTGCATCGAGAACACCTTCTCGGTGATCACGGCGCCGCCGAGCAGCGAGCCGAGGTCGAGCCCGAAGAGGGTGACGACGGGCAGGAGCGCGTTCCGGAGCCCGTGCCGCACGACGACCTGCGACTCCCGCAGCCCCTTGGCCCGGGCGGTGCGGATGTAGTCCTCGCCCATGACCTCGAGCATCTGCCCGCGCGTGAGGCGCGCGTAGATCGCCCCCGACACGAACGCCAGCGTGAACCACGGCAGGATCAGGTGCGTCAGCCAACCGACCGGGTCGTCGGCGAACGCCACGTAGCCGCTCGCGGGCAGGATCCCGAGGGTGAAGCCGAAGAGGAGGATCGCCAGGAGCCCGACGAGGTAGGTCGGCGCCGAGACTCCTGCGATCGCGACGGTCATGATGCCCCGGTCGACGAGGGACCCGCGCTTGAGAGCGGAGGCGACGCCCCCGGCCACGCCGAAAACGAGCCAGACGATTGCGGCGCCGACCGCGATCGAGACGGTGACGGGCAGGCGCGAGGCGATGAGGTTCGTGACGGTGTCGTTGAGCTGGAACGAGTAGCCGAAGCACGGGGCGCCGCAGACGATCGCCGCCTGGCCGGAGCCGTAGGTGCGGCCGACGACGACGCCGCGGAGGTAGTCGAGGAACTGCTGGTACCAGGGCAGGTCGTAGCCGAGGAACGACTTCACCCGGGCGAGGTTCTCGGGGGTGCAGGGCTTCCCGCAGCTAAGCTGTGCCGGGTTCGTCGGGAGTGCGTAGAACAGCGCGTACGTGACGGCGGCGATCACGAGGAGGACGGCGAGCATCCCGACCAGGCGGAAGGCCACGAAGCGGACGGTGGTCATCGGAGGCGGCCTCCCCGGCGAGGGTCGAGGGCGTCGCGGAGCCCGTCGCCGAGCACGTTGAACGCGAAGGTGACGAGGAAGAGCGCGAGGCCCGGGAAGACGAGGTAGAGCGGGTCGGTCTGGACCCACGTGATCGCGTTTCCGATGGTCCGGCCCCACGAGGGGGTGGGCGGCGGGACGCCGACGCCGAGGAACGACAGGGCCGCCTCGACGCCGATCATGCTCGGGATCGAGATGGTGGCGAACACGACGATCGTCGCCGTGACGTTCGGCAGCACCTGGCGGCCGATGACGTGCCACGGCCCCGCACCCATCGCGGTGGAGGCCACGACGTAGTCGCGCTCCCGGAGCGAGAGCACCTGCCCGCGGACGACCCGGGCGATCGACGGCCAACCGAAGAAGCCGATGACGAGCACGATCAGGACCGGCTTCGGGAACGACGTCGGCACGATGGCGGTCAGCGAGATCATGAAGACGAGGCTCGGGAATCCGAAGAGGACGTCGACGACACGGCTGAGCACGCGGTCGTACCAGCCGCCGAAGAACCCGGTGGTGACGCCGACGAGGACGCCCACGGCGACGGCGAGGACCGTCGCACCGAGGCTCACGAGAAGCGAGATGCGCGCCCCGTAGACGACGATCGCGAAGAGGTCGCGTCCCGTCGACGGCTCGACGCCGAACCAGTGCGTGGCCGAGATGCCGCCGCCGAAGCCGAGGGGGACCCCGGAGTCGTCGAGAGTCGAGAGGTGGTACGTGTAGGGATCCTGCCCGGTGATGGCGGTCAGGAGCGGCGCGAAGACGGCCGAGAGCACGATGACGGCGATGATGATGACCCCGGCCACCGCCCAGCGGTCGCGACGGAGGCGCTGGACGACGCGGCGGAAGCCGGTGGCGCTGGGGGCGACCGCGTCGTCGGCGGCGGTCGTGAGGGTGCTCATGCGCTCTCCGGAAGCGTCGTCGTGGTCGTGCGGTCGTCGGTCGGGAGTGCCCGCCAGGCCTCGCGACGGGTGCGCTGCGCGACGGGGTCGGCGACCGGCGCGGCCGCGAGCAGTCGCCGCGTGTAGGCCTCCGTGGGCCGCCGCAGCACGTCGTCGACGGGACCGCGCTCGACGATGCGGCCGGCGCGCATCACGGCCACCTCGTCAGCGAGCTCGGAGACGACCGCGAGATCGTGACTGATGAAGAGGCAGGCGAAACCGAGGTCGCGCTGGAGGTCGCGGAGGAGGTCGAGCACGAGGGCCTGCACCGAGACGTCGAGGGCGCTGGTCGGCTCGTCGGCGATCAGGAGCGCCGGCCCGAGCGCGACGGCGCGGGCGATGGCGACCCGCTGCCGCTGCCCGCCGGAGAGCTCGTGCTGGTAGCGCGTCGCGGCGTCGCGGGGGAGGTGGACGCTCTCGAGGAGCTCGGCGACCCGGGATCGCCGCGCCGCCTGGTCGAGCGACGAGTGGAGTCGCAGCGGCTCCGCGACGCTGTCGCCGATGGTCTGGCGGGGGTTGAGCGACGAGGCGGGATCCTGGAAGACCGTCCCGATCGAGGCGCGCGCTCGACGCAGTTCCCGAGCCGAGGCCCGCGCCAGGTCGACACCGCCGACGCTCACGCTCCCCGACCGCGGCTGGAGCAGCCCCAGCAGGGTCCGCCCGACGGTCGACTTGCCGGATCCGGATTCGCCGACGAGCCCGAGGATCGAGCCGCGCGGGATCGCCAGCGACACGTCGTCGACGGCCTTCGCCGACGTCGCCCGGAGGCCCCGGCCGGCGTAGACGACGTCGACGCCGGCCAGCTCGGCCGCGAGCGGACGGCCGTCGTGGGCGCCCGCATCGTGGGTCACCGCAGGAGCCGCGGGGCGCTCCGCCACGTCGAGCTCGCCGAGCTTCGGCACGGCCGCGAGCAGGTCTTTCGTGTAGTCGTCGCTCGGGCGCGAGAAGAGCGTCGCCACGTCGGCCCGCTCCACGATCCGCCCCTCGCGCATCACCACGACGTCGTCGGCCAGGTCGGCCACGACGCCCATGTCGTGCGTGATGAGCAGGACGGCCGTGCCGAGGCGGTCGCGGAGTTCGCGAAGGAGCTCGAGGATCCCCGCCTGGACCGTCACGTCGAGCGCCGTCGTCGGCTCGTCGGCGATCAGGAGCGACGGATCTCCGGAGAGCGCCATCGCGATCATGGCGCGCTGGAGCTGGCCACCCGAGAGCTCGTGCGGGAAGGCCCGGCGCACCCGCTCGGGGTCGCGCACGCCGGCCGACCGCAGAAGCTCCAGGATGCGGTCGCGCACCGCGTGCCGGGAGCCGCCGCCGTGGGCGCGGATGGCCTCGGCCATCTGGCTGCCGATCGAGAGGACCGGGTCGAACGCGGTCATCGGCTCCTGGAAGATGGTGCCGATCCGGCCGCCGCGGACCGACCGGAGCAGCTCCCCGGAGGCACCGACCAGCTCGTCGGAGCCGAGCCGGATGCTCCCTTCGACGGAGGCATCCGGCGGCAGGAGCCCGAGGGTGGACATCGCCGTGACGCTCTTGCCCGACCCCGACTCCCCGACGAGCGCCAGCACCTGGCCGCGCCGCACCTCGAACGAGACGTCGTGCACGACCCGGCGCACGGGTTCGCCCGACCCGTCGGCGAAGGCGACCCGGAGGCCCTTCACCGACAGGACGGCGGGGGAGTGGGTGCTCACGGTCACTTCGACAGCGAGAGCGTGAGGTAGTTCGGGTAGGCCGGGAACGACGCGATGAAGAAGTTCTGCACGTTCGAGCCGTGGAGGAACGACTGCTTCGCGTAGGTCAGCGGGACGACGGGGGCATCCTGCAGGATGAGCTTGTCGGCCTGGGCCCACAGCTTCTGCGCCGCCGCCTGGTCGACGGTCGCCGACGCCTTGGCGATCAGCGCGTCGACCTCGGGGTTCGAGTAGTGCGAGACGTTGTTGCCGCCGGAGCCGATCTCGCTCGACGCGAAGAGCGGCTGGATGTTCGCGTTGGCGCTCGGGAAGTCGGGCTGCCAGCTGTACAGGGCGAGGTCGTAGTTCGCCGAGGTGGCGGTCGCGTCGGAGTAGAAGGACGTCTGATCCTCCGGCTTCAGGGTGACCTTGATGCCGGCGCGCTCGATGCCCTGCTGGAGGGCCTGCGCCTGAGCGAGCGACGCGGAGTCGTTCTGCGTCAGGAGCCGCAGGCTGAGCCCGGACGACCGGCCCGCCTTCTCGAGGAGCGACTTCGCCTTCGCGACGTCGCCGTCGGCTCCGGCCGGGTAGAGATCGTAGCTCTGGCGGCCGGCGATTCCGGGAGTGATGAGCGTCGAGGCGGTCTGACCGGCCGAGGACCCGCCGGAGGCGATCAGGAACGACTTCTTGTCGACGGCGTACTCGAGGGCCTGGCGCACGGCCAGGTCTTTCAGGGCACCGCTCTGCGTGTTGATCGCGAGGTACGACAGGGGGCCGGCCTGGGAGGTGGCGAGGCGCTTCGCGGCGTCGGGGTTGGCCTTCACCTGCGCGAGCTCCGCCGCACCGAGGTAACCGGCGCCGAAGCTGTTCCGGGCGTCGCCGTTGTCGGCGATGAGCGTCTGGGTGGTCGTGCTCTCGTCCTGGCCCATCTTGAAGACGACCTGGTCGGGACCGGCCGTCCGGACGGAGTCGGTGGCTTCGCTCCAATTCGGGTTGCGCTTCAGCGTGAGCTGGCTGCCCTGCGAGAACGACGCCACCTGATACGGGCCCGAGGCGACCGGGTTCTGGCCGTAGGTGGCCGGTTTGTCCTTCGCCTTGGGCACGGGCGTGAAGGCGGGCATCGAGGCGATCCACGGCCAGTCGCCGTAGGCGGCGTCGAGGTGGAAGACGATCGTCTTGGAATCCGGCGTCTCGATGGAGGAGAGCTCCTTGCCGGAGTACGGACCCTTGTAGTCGGAGCCGCCCACGAGGAGGGTTTTGTGGTAGCCGAGACCGCCCGCGAGCTGGTCGGCGAAGGACCGTTCGATGCCGTACTTGATGTCGGCCGTCGTGATCGGGCTGCCGTCGGCGAACTTCAGGCCGTCCTTCAGCGTGTAGCTCCAGGTCTTGCCGTCGTCGCTCGCGGTGCCGGTGGTCGTGGCCAGGTCGGGGACGACCTCGGGGGTCTTGCCCGGCACGATCTTCCACGTCGTCAGGCGGCGCTCGACGAGACCGAGGGTCGTGATGGCGAGGTTCTGGCTCTTGGCCGGATCGAGGTCGATCTTCGGCGCCGCGGTGAGGATCGTCAGGGTCCCGCCGGCGGAACCCGTGGCGGACCCACCGCCGGAGGTGGAGGTGCAGCCCGTGACGAGGAGGGCGGCGGTGAGAGCGACGGCTCCCGCGCGGACGACGTTTTTCATGAGCGATCCCTTGCATCTGCTGAACGGGTGGTGCTGAGCGGCCGGAGCCGACCGCGGTGGGCGGCCCTCCGGTGACGATCTGTGCGGCTCCACCCTTTCGAGCGTCGCCTCCGTAACCAAATCGCGTGACCTCCCGTGGCATTCCCGATTCGCCGCAATCGTCGCATCCGGGACTGACATTTCGGCGTCTGGTAGGCTCGACGGGTTTTTTGCCACGAAACCAGGAGATGCGTATGAGTGATCAGCTACCCCGTTCCACCCCGTCGAAGATCCGCACGACCAGGCAAGGGCGCCGGCAGCTGACCACAGGAGACGTCACGGTCGTGGAGGAGCCGCTGCTGAAGCGGGCCGTCGCGGCCGCCGCCCTCGGAAACGGGATGGAGTGGTTCGATTTCGGCGTCTTCGCGTACCTGACGACGACGCTCGCGAGGGTCTTCTACCCGGACCTCGATCCGACGCTGAGCGTCATCCTCACCTTCGCGACCTTCACCGCCGCGTTCATCGTGCGTCCGATCGGCGGTGCCTTCTTCGGCCCCCTGGGCGACCGGATCGGGCGGCAGAAGGTGCTGGCCGTGACGATGATCATGATGGCGGCGGGCACCTTCGCCATCGGGCTCCTGCCGGACTTCTCGACGATCGGGGTGTGGGCACCGCTGCTCCTGCTGCTCGCGCGTCTCGTCCAGGGCTTCTCGACGGGTGGCGAGTACGGGGGCGCCGCGACCTTCATCGCCGAGTACTCCCCGGATCGGCGCCGCGGCTTCATGGGGTCGTGGCTCGAGTTCGGGACCCTCGGCGGTTACGTCCTCGGCGCCTCGCTCGTCACGGTGCTGCAGGTCGCCATGCCGGAGGACGCCCTCCTCGGCTGGGGCTGGCGCATCCCGTTCCTCGTCGCCGGGCCGCTGGGCCTCGTCGGGCTCTACCTCCGCCTCAAGCTGGAGGAGACGCCGGCCTTCCAGCGGCAGCAGGAGGAGGCGTCGCAGCGCGAGGCCGTCAAGACGCCCGTGCTGCGCCTGTTCGCCGAGAACTGGCGCGCGCTCATCGTCTGCATCGGTCTCGTGCTCGTCTTCAACGTCACCGACTACATGCTGCTGTCGTACATGCCGACGTACCTCACGACCACTCTGGGCCGCGACGCGACCAACGGGCTCGTCCTGATCATCGTCGTGATGGTGCTGATGATGGCCGTCATCGGGCTCGGCGGACGCCTCTCCGACCGCTTCGGTCGACGCCCCGTGCTGTTCGCCGGTTGCCTCGGGTTCCTCGTGCTGTCGTGGCCCGCGCTCAAGCTGGTGCAGACGGACTCGACGGTGCTCGTGTTCGTGGGGCTGCTCCTGCTCGGCCTCGTGCTCGTGACGTTCACGTCGACGATGCCCTCCACCCTGCCGGCGCTTTTCCCGACGATCATCCGCTACGGGGCGCTCGCGATCGCGTTCAACGTCTCCGTGTCGCTGTTCGGCGGGACCACGCCGCTCGTGACCGAGTCGCTGGTCGCGTGGGCGGATCGACAGGGCTTCCCCTGGGCGAACGACATCCCCGCGTTCTACCTGATGATCGCGGCGGTGATCGGGCTGGTGGCCGTGTGGTTCACCAAGGAGACGGCGAACACGCCGCTGCTCGGATCCGGCCCGTCCGTCGCCACGGACGAGGAGGCCGAGGCCCTCGTCGCGGCGTACGCCGACGAGTCGAGCGAGGTCGCGCGGTCGGAGTGGGCCGTCGAGTTCGCGCAGTCGGGGCCGATCGACATCGTGCGCCCCGCTTCGCCGCCCGTGGTCGATGAGGCGGTGTCGCGGACGGCGCACTGACTTGGGGCGGTGGCCGGCGAGACTCCACGTTTGGCCACGTTTCGCGAAGGTGAGTGGCGTGTTGTGGAGTCTCGCCGGGTGGGGCGGCGCGGGCGCCGGTCGGGCGCAGACGCGTCAGCGCGCCGCGAGGAGCGACCGCGTGTAAGGGTGCTCGGGCGCGGCGAAGAGCTGCTCCGTCGGCGCCTGCTCGACGACACGCGCCTCGTGCATCACGGCGACGTGGTCGCTCACGTGCCGGATCACCTCGAGGTCGTGCGAGATGAACAGCAGGGCGAGGCCGCGCGACTCCTGCAGCTCGTCGAGGAGGTCCAGCACCTGCGCCTGCACGGTCACGTCGAGGGACGACACCGGCTCGTCGCAGACGAGCACGAGCGGCTCAGGAGCGAGAGCCCGCGCGATCGCGACGCGCTGACGCTGCCCGCCGGAGAGGGAGGCGGGGGAGCGGTCGGCGAGCGAGGCCGCGAGTCCCACCTCGCCGAGCAGCGTCTCGACGCGGGCGCGGACGGGACCGGTCCGGGTGCTGCGCCCGGCCGTGAGGGCGTCGGCCAGGATCCTGCCCACCGTGAATCGGGGATCGAAGGAGCTGAGGGCGTCCTGGTAGATCGCCCCGAGAGCGGCCCGGCGCGCGCGGCGCTCGTGTTCCGAAAGCGGGTTCCACGCTTCGCCCAGCAGCTCGACCGATCCCTCGTCGGGCGTGTCGAGGCCCAGCAGGATGCGCGCCGTCGTCGTCTTCCCGGAACCGGACGCGCCGACCAGCCCGAGGGTCTCCCCGGCGCGGAGTTCCAGCGAGACGTCGTCGACCGCGGCGCGGTCGCCGAAGCGCCGCACGAGGCCCGTCGCACGGAGGAGGACCCGGGGGAGAACGCGGTCTTCTCGGTCGGAGGCGGCTCTCGCGGGACTCGTCGGACCGGAAAGACCGCGTTCTCCGACGCCGTCACCGACTCCGACGCCGTCACCGACTCCGACGCCGTCACCGACTCCGTCACCGACTCCGTCACCGACGCCGGGCCGAGACCCGCCCGGGGACAGGCGCGTGCCCCGCGGCTTCCCGGCCGGGAGCGCCGCGACCAGGCTGCGCGTGTACTCGTGCCGCGGCGCGTCGAGGATCTGCTCGACCGGCCCCTGCTCCACCACCTCGCCGTCGCGCAGGACGACGACGCGATCGGCGAGCCGGCGGACGGCGCCGAGGTCGTGGCTGATCGCGAGGACCGCGGTCCCGGCGTCGCGCAGGGCGGCGAGCCGGTCGACGACCTGCCGCTGCACCTGGGCGTCGAGGGCCGTCGTCGGCTCGTCGGCGATCACCACGTCGGGGTCGAGCGCGAGAGCGGCGGCGATGAGGGCCCGCTGGCGGAGGCCGCCCGACAGCTCACCGGAGCGCTGCGAGCGACGCCTCTCCGCCTCGGGCATGCCGACCTCGTCGAGGACCTCGAGGACGCGCCTCCGACGCTCGGCCGCGGAGAGGCGCGTGTGGAGGCGGAGCGAGTCGTCGATCTCGCGTCCGATCGGTCGGAGGGGGTCGAGCGAGACCAGAGCGTCCTGCAGCACGAGCCCGATGCGGGGTCCGCGCAGCCGGCGCCAGGCGCGCTCGCCGAGCCCGAGGAGCGTCCGCCCGTCGAGCGAGAGCTCGTCGGCGGTGACGTCACCGCCCGTCAGACCGAGGAGCGCGCGAGCCGTGACGCTCTTGCCGGAGCCGGACTCGCCGACCAGGGCGACGCACTCGCCGCGCGCGAGCTCGAACGATACGTCGCGGACGGCCGCCGCCCCGTCGAAAGCGACCGACAGCCGCTCGACGACGATCCGGCCGACCCCGGCGACGCCGTTCGAGCCGTCGTCCTCGCGCCCGCGCCCCGTCACCGCGCACCTCCGCGCCGGGCGAGCCGTCGCCCGATCACCGTCGTCGCCGACGCCGTCAGCACGATGGCGAGCCCCGGGAACACCGTCATCCACCACGCCACGGCGAGATAGGTCCGCCCTGCCTCGAGCATCGCGCCCCACTCGGGAGCGGGCGGCGGCGAGCCGAGTCCGAGGTAGCTGAGCGACGACGCCCAGACGACGGCCTGGCCGACCCCGAGGGTCGCGAGCACGACGACGGGCGCGAGCGCGTTCGGCAGGATGTGACGGGTCAGGATCGTCAGCGGCGACCGCCCCAGCACGCGCGCCGCCTCGACCATCTCGGAGGCCCTCACGCATCGGATCTGAGTGCGGAAGATCCGCGCGTAGCCGGGCGCCGTGGCGAGTCCGACGGCGATCGTGGCGGGCAGCGGTCCCGGGCCGACGAACGCGATGATGACGAGGGCGAGGAGGAGCCCCGGTAGCGCGAACATCACCTCGAGGAGTCTCCCGACGGCGAGGTCGGTCGCCCGGCGGCCGACCCCCGCGGCGATTCCGAGCAGGAGCCCCAGTCCGACGCCGATCGCGGTGGCGGCGACTCCGATCAGAAGCGACGCCCCCGTCCCGTGCACGACCCGCGCGAGCAGGTCGCGGCCGGAGTCGTCCGTCCCGAACGGGTGGGCGAGCGACGGCGCCCGGAACGCGTCGGCGGGCGAGATCGCGAGGGGATCCCCGGGCGCCAGGAGCCCCGGCGCCAGCGCCGCGAGAACGACCACGGCGAGCACGGCCACAGCGGCGCCCTCCACGACCGTGAGTCGACGCCGGCGGCCGGGGCCGGGGCGACCGAGGGTGCGCGGGAGCTCGGGCAGAGCGGTCACGCGGTCCGCCCCCTCGGGTCGACGATCTTCTCGGCGAGGTCCCCGAGCGCGGTGACGACGACGTAGGCCAGGGCGGAGAGGAGCGCGACGCCGGTGACGAGCGGGATGTCGCGCAGAGTGACGGCGTCGAGGAGGGTGCGGCCGAGGCCGGGTCGGGCGAACACCGACTCCACCACGATCGCGCCGCTCAGCAGCGAGCCGAACGCCCAGCCCGACAGGGCGAGCCCGGGCAGGGCCGCGTGCCGCAGGAGATGGCGGGCGAACACCCCCGACGAGCTCTCGCCGCGTGCCCGTGCCGACAGGGCGAACGGCGCCGACGAGGCATCCAGCAGGGAGTCGCGGGTCACCTGCCCGAGGAACCCGGCGACGGGCACCGCGAGGGTCACGACCGGCAGCACGAGGCCGGCCGGGGTTCCGGTGCTCACCGGTGGCAGGAGACCGAGCTGGGTCGAGAAGACGATGATGAGGACGCTCGCGAGCAGGAAGTGCGGCACGGCGGAGGCGACCACCTCGAGGCCCGCGGCCACGGTGTTCGCCGCGCGTCCGCCTCCGGCGCTCCACCACGCGACGGCGACGGCCAGGATCCAGGCGACGACGAGGGCGAGCAGGGCGAGCAGGAAGGTGGGCGGCACCTGGGCCCGGAGGACGCTCGCCACGCTCTGCTTGAGCGAGTACGAGGTGCCGAGATCGCCCCGGACGAGCCGGCCGAGCTGGTCGACGTACTGGACGGCGAGCGGCTGATCGAGCCCGTACTGACGGCGCACGAGGGCGAGCGCCTCGGCCGACGCCTGCGATCCGGGTCCGCCGAGGATCGCCTCGGCCGGGTCGCCGGGCACGAGCCGGATGGCGAAGAAGATGAGCGTCGCGACCGCCCAGAGGACCAGCGCCGCTCCCGCGAGCCGGGTGACCAGCCAGACGAGAGCGGCCCTGATCACTTCTGGAGCCAGGTGTCGTAGAGCGTCGGGGTCGAGACCGTCGGCAGGGCGCGGAGCCCGTGCACGCTCGTCCGGGAGAGGAAGTGGTTCTGCTGGTCGTAGAGCGGCAGGACGTAGTAGCCGTCGAGCACGAGCTTCTGGGCCTGCTGGTAGAGATCCTTGCGCAGGGTGGCGTTGCTCTCGGCTCCTGCCTTCGCGAGCAGCGTGTCGAGCTGCTTCGAGTCGACCTGCGCGTTGTTGGCGAAGTAGCCGCTCGGAGCGGGCGTGATGCTGGCGGAGTCGTAGAGGATCCCGAGGACGCCCGGGCCGACCTTCGTGTAGGGGGCGCTCACGATCTCGTACTTGTGCGCCGCGAGGGCGCCGTACCAGCTGGACAGGTCGAGCTGGCTGATCTCGACGTCGAAACCGAGGTTCTTCGCGTTGGCCTGGATCTGCTCGAAGAGCGACCTCTCGGCGGGGATCGACTGGTTCGTCGACACGGGGAACCGGACGGTCAGGCGCTTGCCGTCCTTCACCCGGTAGCCGGCCGAGTCGCGGCTCGTCCAGCCCGCCTCGTCGAGGAGGGTGTTCGCCTTGGCGGTGTCGACGGTGAAGAGCGAGGGGGCGGAGTAGCCGTCCTTCTCGACGCTGGAGAGGAGCGAGTAGGAGCGCTTGGCGGTGCCGAAGAAGAGGCTCGTGATGCCGGCGTTCACGTCGACACCCGTGATGAACGCCTGGCGGACCTTCTCGTCGTCGAACGGAGCCTGAGCGGAGTTGAGCTCGAGGCGGTCGGAGGCGCCGGGGCGGGGCGCGTCGATCGCCGTGATCTGGGAACTCTTCGCGGCGGCGACGAGCGTGTCGGGCTGCGCGTTGTCGATCACGTCCACGTCTCCGGCCTGGAGGGCCGCGTAGCGCGTCGCGGAATCGGGGATGAACCGCCAGGTGATCTGCGACAGATAGGCCTTGCCGGTGTGTGCGGCGTCCTTCGGGGGCGAGGTGTATGAATCGTTCCGCACCAGGGTGATCGCCTGCTGCTTGACCCACTTCGTGACTTTGAAAGGACCGGTGCCGACGGGCGACTCGCAGTTGACCGCCTGCGTGCGCTTCAGCGCCGTGGGTGACTCCATGGCGAGCCAGGGCTGCGACAGGGAGTCGAGGAGCGAGCTGTCGGGGCTCGACAGGCCGAGCGTCACCGTGGTGGCGTCGACGGCCGTCGCGCTCTTGACCTTGCCGAGGGCGAGGTACCCGGTCGACGAGAGAGTCGAGGGATCCTGCACGTGCTTGATGTTCGCCACGACCGCGGCGGCGTCGAAGGGGGTGCCGTCGGTGAAGGTGACGCCCTTCTTGAGGGTGAAGGTCCAGCTCAGGCCGTCGTCGGAGGCTTTCCACGACGTGGCGAGCCAGGGGATGATGTCGCCGGCGGAGTTCTTCGACACGAGCTCCTCGAGGTACTGCGTCGCGACGAGGGCCTGCGGGTAGTTGCCTCCGACGTGCGGGTCGAGGCAGGTGGGCTCCGCGTCGCCCGACGCGTACGTCAGGGTTCCTCCGGCGACCGGGGTGCTCGACGCAGAGGGGTTCGCACCGCTCGTGCATCCGGTGAGGACGAGGGCGCTGGCGGCGGTGACGGCGAGGAGGGGCAGGAGCGGGGTGCGCACGGGAACTCCGATGTTGATTTATGGACTCGGTACAATAAGCGGCCCATCGAGTCTACAGCGGAGAATGCTGACGTGACATCCACTTCCCGCGCCGGCCGGCCTCGCCGCTCCTCCGCCGAGATGCTCGCCGACGCCGCGTCGGAGCTCTTCCTCGAGAACGGCTACGCGGGCACGACGGTCGACCAGATCGCCCAGCGCGCCGGCGTCAGCCGGGCCACCTTCTTCAACTACTTCCATGGCAAGGCCGACCTCCTCTGGCTCGATCTGGACAGGAGCCTCGTCGGTCTCGCGAGCGCCCTCCGCGAGGCCGCCGCGCTCGCCGACGTCGCCGCGGTGGCGGCGGCCCTCGTGGCGGTCGCGCGCTCGCACGACGACGCTCGGGTGCCGTGGGCGCTGTCGCAGGGCGAGGCGATGCGCCTGGGGGACGACCTGACCGCATCCGGCGCGGCCCGCTTCGTGGCCCAGCACCAGACGGTCGCCGCCTACGTCGCCGAGCGCCGCGGCGAGCGGCAGGATGCGCTCGGCCCCCAGGTCGTGTCGGCCGCGCTCCTCGCCGCGGCCGGTGCCGCGACGGTCGCCTGGGCCCGCGCCGGCATCGGTCGGGGCCCCCTCGCCCCCTTCGTGGAGCGTGCCGTCGACCCCGTCGCCCGGGGTCTCGCCGACACGTCGTTCTGAGCCTCGGGACGAGCTGACGCATCTGCCCTAACGACGGGGGACATCCGGGGGACGCGCCGGGGCCGACTTCCCTGTTACTGTCGCACGACCGGCTGCGATCACCAGGCGGTCTTCCTCGCTCGGGGGTGGGTCGGAGCGCGCGGAGGGTTTCCCGACTCACGCGAAAGAACCGTGCCCCGTGAAGAAATCCTCCCTCGCGAAAGCGGTCGCCTGGCCGACCGCTCTCGTCCTCGGGCTCGCAGGATCCGCGCTGGTCGCGGCTCCTGCCTCGGCCGCCGCTCCCGTCGGGGCGTCGTCGGCCGTCGCCACGTCCTCGTCCGCACCGGCCGCGACTCCGGCGCCGACCGCCTCGGCCGTGCCGAGCGCCGCTCCGACCTCGGTTCCGACGCCGGCTCCGACCAACGCCCCCACGCCGCCCGCGCGCGTCGCGAGCCCCGCGACCCCGGCGCTGGCACCGGCCCCGACCGACCTCACCGTGACGTCGCCGGTCTCGAAGTTCCCGGGCGTGCCGATCGTCGTCGCGTCGCGCACCGTCGACATCACGGGCATGGCTCCGGTGGGCAGCGAGATCGTCGTCGAGGACTGGAGCGGCACCGATCTCGCCCACATCCGGAAGACGACCACCACGTCGTTCACCGCGACCGTCGTGTTCCCCGCCGACGTGCCCTACCAGCAGTTCGTCGACGTCTACGGCGTCCACGGCAAGGACGACCTGACGGACGTCCCCCTGGCGCTCGAGCTCCCCGCTCCCGACAGCGTCGTCCCCGCCGTGTCGACGCCCGCCGCGGGTGCCTCGTTCGCGGCGATCGCCCTGCCCTTCACCACCCGGAGCGACACCGGAACCGAGTTCGGGGCGGTCGACGTGTCGGGGACGGGCACGGCCGGCGAGAACATCATCTTCTTCTTCACCGCTCCCGGCGCCGCCCCCGACACGAACGAGTTCGACGAGTTCGGGTCCTACACCGACGACGGCGCGTTCGGCTCGATGACCCAGCCGATCCTGGTCGGGCCGGACGGGACGTGGTCGAGCCAGGTCTTCATCCCCATGGGATCCACGTCGCTGCAGGCCGTGCAGCAGAAGTACGACCAGACCGACGAGTACTTCGACGAGGCGCTCAGCCACGCATCCGACCTCACGGCGCCCGTCGTCATCACCGTCACGAAGTCGGTCGTCGACGTCGAGGCGCCCAGGATCACCACTCCGGCCTGGGACCCCACTGCCGCATCGCAGGCCGCCGTGGCCTCGTCGTCGCTCGCGTCCCCGCTCGACCGCGCCCGTCAGGCGACGAAGGCCCGAGCGGCCGTCCTCGAGGCGCGGAAGGCGGCCTGGGCCTCACCGACGCGCGGCATCTCCGTGCCGAAGGACGGGTGGAACCTCCGGACGCCGGCCGCCGAGGCCGACTTCACCTACGACGACCTCATCAGTGAGATCGGAGCCAGGGTGACCGGGACGGCGAGCTCGACCCGGCACGGTTTCCTGGAGACCACCGTCGCGGGAACGGGGACGCCCGGGGATCACATCGCCCTCTACGCCCAGGACGGCAACACCGCGATCGAGTACCTGTTCCGCCTCTACCCGAACTACCTCCGCGCGATTCTGGGCGGAGATCTGACGGGCATCTCGGACGTCGACGCGTCCCTGCTGCCGGAGGACGACGGCTCGATCGTTGTCGACGCCACCGGGCACTGGTCGACGACGCTCACGCTCAAGCCCGGCAACTACCTCTACACGGCGTTCGCCGTCGACCCGACATCCGCCGAGTACTCGCTCGCGGGCAACGTCGTGCTCGTGCACCTGAGCGGCACGCCGATCGTCGACCCGGCGGCCGTGTCGACGCCGGTCGAGCTCGCGTTCACCGGGTCGCGGACGCCCTGGGCGGCTCTCGTCGGGGCGGTCGGAGCGCTCGTGGCAGGCGCCTCCCTGCTGGTGGTCGCCGCGCGGCGTCGCCGGACGGAGTAGTCCGCTCGCAGAGCGGCCGGGTCCGGGCGACCGCACCCGACACGAACGACGCCCCCGCCGGAGATCGGCGGGGGCGTCGTCGTCTCACCGGCGGGCGGTCACGACACCGAACCCGGCAGGGCGTCCTTCGTCGTCGGCACGATGCTCTTCTCGTCCGGGGTCGACAGGGTCAGGACGGCCTCCTCGACGATGTCGTGCTCCTCCAACTCGCGCTCGACGCGGCGGAGCGCCACGGCGACGTGCTCCTCGTCGTCGTTGCCGATCATGTCGACGGCGGCGACCAGGTAGAGACGGCTCGGCCCGACGAACTCGGTGTGGAGGTAGGTGACACGCGCGATGTCGGGCCGCTCCAGGAGACGACGGAGGACGGTCGACTCGACCTCGTCGGTCGGGCTCTCGCCGATCAGGAAGCGCCGGTTGCGATCGATCAGCACGAGGGCGACCAGGCCCAGCAGGATGCCCACCAGGATCGATCCGACGGCGTCGAAGGCCGCGAGGCCCGTGAGCTGGTGCAGCAGGATGCCCAGGAACGCGATGACCAGGCCGATCAGTGCCGCGGCGTCCTCCGCGAAGACCGCCCGCAGCGTCGAGTTCGACGAGCTGAGCACGTGCCGGACCACGGGGATCCTGCGCGTCTTGGCGGTTCCGCGCGCCTGCCGCAGCGCCTGGAGGAACGACGTGCCC
The DNA here is from genome assembly GCF_002074055.1 of Frondihabitans sp. 762G35. Lineage (NCBI taxonomy): Bacteria > Bacillati > Actinomycetota > Actinomycetes > Micrococcales > Microbacteriaceae > Frondihabitans > Frondihabitans sp. 762G35. Next base: position 1,028,921 of record NZ_CP014619.1, read on the forward strand.
TCGAGCACGAAAGCGATCGCGAGGACGATGTAGTTGATGAGGTAGTCGGTCTCGGGCTCCGACTCGGTGAGCTGCTGGAACCCGTGGTAGGTCGACACGACGGCGCCGACGGTGAAGAGGCCGAACGCGGCGAACATCGACCAGACGTAGGTCTCCTTGCCGTAGCCGAGCGGGTGGTCGCGGTCGCGGACGCGCGCGCCGCGGCGGTCGGCGATGAAGAGGAACACCTCGTTGCCGGTGTCGGCCCAGGAGTGCGCCGACTCGGCGACCATCGACGCCGAGCCGGTCAGCACCGCCGCCACCGTCTTGGCGATCGCGATGAGGAAGTTCGCCGTGAAGGCGACGATCACGGTGAGGGCGCTCTCGGGCTTGGCGGTCTCGGTCTTGGCGCTGTCGGTCGGGGCTCCGGTCGCGGAGTCGGCTGTCGTCATGTTTCCAGTCTGCTCCTCCGCGGGTAAGATCGATGCTGCACCGATCCGGCCATCACCGGGGAGCACCCGGAAGAATGCGAGGGCCCGCCCTCGTCAGTAGAACCGGGCGGGTCAGGCCCGTCACAGCCGCAGTGGAGAGGTCGTCCCCGGTCACGGGGAGGGCAAGCGGGGTGGTACCGCGACTCCCGAGATCCTCGGGGGCCGTCCTCGTGCACGAGCACCTGCACTGGAGAGACGTTGCCGCAGTCATCGAAGAGCTTCCGCCGACAGGTCCCGGCGTCGCCGAACTTCCCCGCCATCGAGACCGGCATCCTCGCCTTCTGGAAGGGCGACGACACCTTCCAGGAGTCGATCCGCCGTCGCGAGGGCTCCGACGAGTGGGTCTTCTACGACGGCCCGCCGTTCGCCAACGGCCTCCCGCACTACGGTCACCTCCTCACCGGCTACGCGAAGGACGTCTTCCCGCGCTTCCAGACGATGCGCGGCAAGCAGGTGCATCGCCGCTTCGGCTGGGACACCCACGGCCTGCCCGCCGAGCTCGAGGCCATGCGCCAGCTCGGGATCACCGAGAAGCACGAGATCGACGACATGGGGATCGCGGAGTTCAACGCCGTGGCCCGCCGCTCCGTCCTCGAGTACACCGCCGAGTGGGAGGAGTACGTCACCCGCCAGGCGCGCTGGGTCGACTTCGAGAACGACTACAAGACCCTCGACGTCTCCTACATGGAGAGCGTCCTGTGGGCGTTCTCGCAGCTGCACGAGAAGGGCCTCGCCTACGAGGGCTTCCGCGTGCTTCCCTACTGCTGGCACGACGAGACGCCGCTGTCGAACCACGAGCTGCGGATGGACGACGACGTCTACAAGATGCGCCAGGACCAGACGGTCACGGTCACCTTCCCGCTCGACGGAGCCAAGGCCGAGGCCCTCGGGCTGACCGGCGTCAAGGCTCTCGCCTGGACGACGACGCCGTGGACCCTGCCGACGAACCTCGCGCTCGCGGTCGGCCCCGACATCGACTACGCGGTCGTCCCCTCCGGCCCGCTCGGCGCCTCCGACGGCAGCGCCGAGGGCGTGGCGTCGTTCCTCCTGGCGGCCGACACGGTCGCCGCCTACGCGAAAGACCTGGGCTACGCCACGGCCGACGAGGCGCAGGAGGCGGTCGCTCGCACGATCGCCGGTCGCGACCTCGACGGGGTCGCCTACGACCGGCTCTGGGACTGGTACGCCGACACCGCGACCTGGGGCACCGAGAACGCCTGGCACATCCTGGTCGCCGACTACGTCGCCACCGGGGAGGGCACGGGCATCGTCCACCAGGCCCCGGCCTACGGTGAGGACGACCAGGCGGTCTGCGCCGCGGCCGGGATCCCGGTCATCGTCTCCGTCGACGAGGGCGGGCGCTTCCTGCCGATGTTCGGCGACATCGCCGGCCTCCAGGTCTTCGACGCGAACAAGCCGCTGACGCAGAAGCTCCGCGCCGAGGGGCGGCTCCTGCGCCAGGCGAGCTACGAGCACAGCTACCCGCACTGCTGGCGCTGCCGCAACCCGCTGATCTACCGGGCCGTGTCGAGCTGGTTCGTGCGCGTGACCGAGTTCCGCGACCGCCTCGTCGAGCTCAACCAGGAGATCACCTGGGTGCCCGAGAACGTCAAGGACGGCCAGTTCGGCAAGTGGATCCAGGGCGCCCGCGACTGGTCCATCTCGCGCAACCGCTACTGGGGCTCGCCGATCCCGGTCTGGAAGAGCGACGACCCGCAGTACCCGCGCGTCGACGTCTACGGGTCGCTCGCCGACCTGGAGCGCGACTTCGGCCGCCTGCCGACGAACGCCGAGGGCCTGCCCGACCTCCACCGCCCGTTCATCGACGAGCTGACGCGCCCCAACCCCGACGACCCGACGGGGCGCTCCACCATGCGCCGGATCGAGGACGTCTTCGACGTCTGGTTCGACTCCGGCTCGATGCCGTTCGCGCAGGTGCACTACCCGTTCGAGAACCAGGAGTGGTTCGACTCGCACAGCCCCGCCGACTTCATCGTCGAGTACATCGGGCAGACGCGCGGCTGGTTCTACCTCCTTCACGTGCTCTCGACGGCGCTCTTCGACCGCCCGGCGTTCTCGAACGTCATCAGCCACGGCATCGTGCTCGGCTCCGACGGTCAGAAGATGTCGAAGTCGCTCCGCAACTACCCGAACGTCAACGAGGTCTTCGACCGCGACGGCGCCGACGCGATGCGCTGGTTCCTCATGTCGTCGAGCGTGATCCGCGGCGGCAACCTGATCGTCACCGAGGAGGGCATCCGCGAGTCCGTCCGGCAGTTCCTCCTTCCGCTGTGGAGCACGTACTACTTCTTCACGCTCTACGCGGCCTCGGCCGACGGCTACGAGCCGCGCCTCCGGACCGACTCCGACGACGTCCTCGACCGGTACCTCCTGGCGAAGACCGGGCGCATGATCGACGACGTCGCCCGCGACCTCGAGCGCCTCGACTCGCCCCTCGCCACGTCGACCCTGCGTGACTTCGCCGACGTGCTGACGAACTGGTACGTGCGCCGCTCGCGCGGTCGCTTCTGGGCAGGATCCGACACCGCCGCGTTCGACACGCTCTACACGGTCCTCGAGACCCTCACCCGCGTGGCCGCACCGCTGGCGCCCCTCGTCGCCGAGGAGGTCTGGAAGGGGCTCACCGGCGGGCGGAGCGTCCACCTGGAAGACTGGCCGGACTCGTCGCTCTTCCCCGTCGACGACGCTCTCGTCGACGCCATGGACCGCGTCCGCGAGATCGCCTCGTCGGGTCTGGCCCTCCGCAAGTCGACCGGGCACCGCGTCCGGCTGCCGCTCCCGGCCCTCACCGTCGTCTCCGCCGATCCCGACGGCCTCGCGCCGTTCCAGGGCATCCTGGCCGACGAACTGAACGTCAAGGACGTGCGCTTCGCGACCCTCACCGAGGAGAGCCTCGGCGAGTACGGCGTGACCCGGCGGCTGACGGTCAACGCGCGGGCCGCCGGTCCCCGCATCGGCAAGCAGGTGCAGCAGGCGATCCCGGCCGCCAAGAAGGGCGACTGGGAGGCGCGCGGCGAGAACGTCGTCGCCGGCGGCATCGAGCTCCTCCCGGGCGAGTTCTCGCTCGAGTTGACGGTGGCCGACGCGTCGAACGCGATCGCCTTCACGGGCGACGGCGGCTTCGTGCTGCTCGACACCCGCACCACGCCCGCCCTCGAACGCGAGGGCCTCGCGCGCGACGTGGTGCGTGCCGTGCAGCAGGCCAGGCGCACCGCCGATCTCGACGTGAGCGACCGCATCCGGCTCGCCCTCACGGTCGACCCGGTGGCCGAGGCCGCCGTCGAGGAGCACCGCGACCTGATCATGAGCGAGACGCTCACCACCGCCCTGACCCTCACGCTCCGTGAGGGAGAGGCCCCCGGAGAGGCCGTCGAGGTCGGCTCCGGATCGAAAGTGACTGTCGAGGTCCAGCGCCATGAGTGACACCCCCAACACCCCCCGTGACGACGAGGACGACGAGACCGTCGACACCGGAGCCCTCGCCGACGTCTTCGGGACGCGCGACGACTTCGGCGACTTCCCGACTCTCGGCGACGACGACGAGCGCGACCACGACGACCGAGACGACGCCCGTCCGGCGTCCCCCGACGAGTCGGCCGACCAGGCCGCGGCCCGGACCGTGTACGAGGAGCTCCTCGCGCGGATCGGCGAGAACGCCCCGCAGCCGCGGCTCGGGGCGACGCGGCGGGCGGTCGAGCTGCTCGGCGACCCGCAGCGCTCCTACCCCGTGATCCACATCACGGGCACGAACGGCAAGACGTCGACGAGCCGCATGATCGAGAGCATCCTGCGGGCCTACGGCCTGCGGACCGGCCTCATGACGAGCCCCCACCTCACGAGGGTCAACGAGCGCATCGTCATCGACGGGGAGTCGATCTCCGACGCCGCCCTCGCGGAGAACTGGCGCGACATCCAGCCCTACCTCCTCATGGTCGACACCGAGCTCGCGGCCGCCGCCGAGGAGCCGCTGACCTACTTCGAGGCCCTGACGGTCCTCGCGTTCGCCTCGTTCGCGGACGCCCCGGTCGACGTCGTCGTGCTGGAGGTCGGCATGGGCGGCGAGTGGGACTCCACGAACGTCGCGGACGGCCAGGTCGCCGTCTTCACGCCGATCGCCCTCGACCACACCAAGCGCCTCGGCGACACCGTGACGGAGATCGCGCGGACCAAGTCGGGCATCATCAAACCCAGCGCGAACGTCGTCACGTCCGCGCAGCTGCCGGAGGCCCTCGCCGAGCTCGAGCGCGCCGCCGACCTGACGGAGTCGACCCTCGCCGTCGAGGGGACGGGCTTCGAGGTGCTCTCCTCGGCCGTCGCGGTCGGCGGGCAGCTCATCTCGGTGCGGGGCATCGCGGGGCGCTACGACGACCTGGCGCTGCCGTTCTTCGGGCGTCACCAGGCGCAGAACGCGGCGACGGCCATCGCCGCCGTCGAGACCTTCCTCGGCAACGGGAGCCAGGCGCTCGACCCGGAGATCCTGGCGACCGGCCTGTCTCAGGCGACCTCCCCGGGCCGGCTGCAGATCCTCGCGAACGACCCGCTCATCCTGCTCGACGCCGCGCACAACCCGCACGGGGCGAGGGCGCTGGCCGACGCGCTGGGGGAGTACTTCCAGCTCGATCGCGTCGTCGCCGTCCTCGCCGTCCTCGCCGACAAGGACGCCGCGGGCATCATCCGGGCGCTCGCGCCCGCCGTCGAGCAGTTCGTGATCACGCAGTCCGACTCCGACCGGTCTCTCGACGCCGACGAACTCGCGTCGATCGTGGTGGGTATCGTGGGCCCCGACCGCGTCACCGTCGAGACCAACGTCGTGACCGCCCTCGGCGTCGCCCGCGACCTGGCCGAGGAGTCCGAGAAGGGCGGCGTCGTCGTCACCGGATCGATCACCCTCGTGGGCGAGGTCCTCGCGCTCACCGAAGAAGACGGATGGAAATGACCGACACCCCCGCCGGCGCCCCGGGCGGAGACTCGCCCGACCAGGTGGCGGCTCCCGCGAAGACGCGTCGGCCGCGCCGCGAGCGGAGCCTGACCGAGAGCCTGCTCTCGATCATGCTCGTGCTCGAGGCCTTCGTGCTGTTCTTCGTGATCCTCAACGTCGCGGGTGCGCGCATCCTGCCCACCGGTGTCGCCTGGGGCGGCGGACTCGCGCTCATCGCCCTGATGCTGCTCACCTCGGGCGTCGTGCGCTACCGCTGGGGCGTCGTCCTCGGCTGCGTCCTCCAGGTCGCCATCGCCCTCACCGGGCTGCTGGTCGGGTTGATGTGGGTCGTCGCCGCCCTGTTCATCGGCCTCTGGATCTTCTGCCTCTACAAGGGCGTCACGATCGACCGGCGCAACGCCGCCTACCGAGCCTGGCTCGAGCAGAACCCCGGCGCCTCCGCCTGACCAGACCTCCCTACCGCCTCCCACCCCTCACCGAAGGAGACACGTGTCCGACCTCGAAGAAACCCTGGTGCTCGTCAAGCCCGACGGCGTCGCCCGCAACCTGACCGGCGAGATCCTGCGCCGGATCGAAGCCAAGGGCTACGGCCTCGTCGACATCAAGTTCGTGGAGGCCGACCGGGCCCTCCTCGCGGCCCACTACGAGGAGCACGTCGGCAAGCCGTTCTACGAGCCCCTCGTGGAGTTCATGGAGTCCGGCCCCATCGTCGCGATCCGCGTCGAGGGCAACGGCGTCATCGCCGGGTTCCGCTCGCTCGCAGGAGCCACGGACCCGACGGCCGCCGCGCCCGGCACCATCCGCGGCGACCTCGGCCGCGACTGGGGCCTCAAGGTGCAGCAGAACCTGGTGCACGGCAGCGACTCGGTCGAGAGTGCGGCCCGCGAACTCTCCCTCTGGTTCAAGTAAGAAGGCCCCGGCACGGCCGCTCGCGGCGTTGTCGTCGGTTGCGATAGCGCCGCTATCGCCGCCCTCCTCCGCCTTGCGTTCGGTCGCACCGGAGCCTTCTTGAGATCGACCGCGCACGACGAAGCCCCGCACCTATGGGTGCGGGGCTTCGTCGTGCTGCGAGACCTACTTGGCCGTCGCCTGCGACGTGACGAACGAGGCGAAAGCGGCCGCGTCGGTCAGCGAGCCGCCGTACTGCTTGCCGTTCACGAGGACGGTCGGGGTCCCGGTCAGCTTCGCGACGGAGGAGTTCGGCAGCTTCTGGGTCAGCGCTCGCTGCGTGGCGTCGCCGACCCATTTCTCGAACGTCTTGTCGGTGATGCACTTCGGGATCGACGCGTTCGTCGCCCCCGCGGTCTTCACCATGCTGACGAGTTTGTCGTCGCCGAGCCCGTTCGACTGCTCCGGCGGCTGGTTCTTGTAGAACTCCGCCACGACGTCGAGGAACTTGTCGGGCTCGTAGTTGGCGACGCACGCCGCGGCGTTCGCCGAGCGGGTCGAGTACTTGTTGCCGAGCGAGGACGCGTCGAGGATGGCCAGGGGGTGGATCTCGTAGGTGACCGCGCCCTTCTTCAGCCACTCGTTGATCTGCGTGGCGTTCGTCGTCTCGAACTGGTTGCAGTAGGGGCACTGGAAGTCGACGTACGCCGTGATGTTGACGGTCTTCGTCATCGCCTTCTGGTCGGTCGCCTTCGGCGCCTCGCCGCCCTTGAGGGCCGCGGTCTGGACGGCCGTGACGGCGCCGGTGCTGGCGTTCCCCTGGAGCAGGATGCCGTCGCTCGCCATGTTCTTCGGCCCCGGCGCTCCGGGACCGGTCGCGTTGACGATGATCAGCACGACCACGGTCGCGACGGCGAGGACGCCCACGACGAGCCCGCCCTGCGCGAAGACGCGATTGCGACGCTTCTTCTTGGCGGCGGCCTCGCGGGCGACGCGCGCCTTCTCGCGGGCTTCCTCACGCCGATCGCGCTTGTTGGGACCGTTGTCGGGGGGCGGAGTCATGTGTCCTCGGATCTGCGGTGGGTATCGGTTCTCGGCCGGCGTCCGCCGACTCGCCGGGCCAGGGGGCCCACGGGCAGGACTTTACGGGGGCCCGACTGGTGTTCCCTGAAAGATCGCGGCGTGGCTCCTGCGGTCTCGCCCGCGGGCCCCGGGCGGGCGCTCAGCCGAACAGGTACGACGGCAGGAGCGGGAAGTGCTGCAGGATGATCGCCACGATCACGAGGTAGTTGATCGCCGGCACGATCCACGAGTAGGGCAGGAAGGCGCGGGCACGCCTCCGCAGCGTCTCGTTGCCCGTCAGACGCCCGGTGGCGACGTTCCAGACGGTGAAGATCCAGAACATCGGGATCGTCACCGACCAGACGAGCATGCACCAGGGGCAGAGCGATCCGATGGCGTAGACGGTCTGGGTGAAGAGCCAGGTCACGAAGACCCAGGAGAGGAAGAGCCCGACGTTGAAGGCCACCCAGTACCAGCGGGCGAACCGGGCACCGGCGAGGAGGCCGATGCCGACCGCGACCGGAGCGACGAATCCGGAGACGCCGAGCAGGGGGTTCGGGAAGCCGAAGAGGTGCGACTGCGCGCTGTTGATGACGTTGGTGCAGGAGACGAACGGGTTGATGTCGCAGCTCAGCGCCTGCTTCGGATTCTCGAGCAGACCGATCTTCTCGACGACCAGCGTGAACGACCCGTAGAGGCCCACGAGCCCCGCGACGATCAGCAGGATCGCCGCGACGAAGGGCGGCTTGGCAGTGGTGGGGGACGACACCCTGGGATTATGACATGCGTCGAATCGCCGCCCCGGGGCATCGCGTGCGATAATCGGGGGAGTCCCAGGGTGAGAGCCGGGCGAGCTTTCCGGTCGCCGTGTCCAAGAACGGCACGGAGCCGTGATTTGACGGCGAAGGCCGGTAGACAGATTTTTCTCATGCGGCCCAGACGGCCCGCGTGACAGCACAGATTTCGCGAGATCGTGACAACGCAGCCGGTGCTCCGGTTCGCGGCACGACGCTCGCCGAAGAAGATTTCCCGGCGGGGGCTGACGCACCGTGTCAGGTCGCCCCGGGACGAGGAGTTGCACCACCGATGGTGGAGAAGAACGACACACCGAAGAACGGCCCGAAGAAGAGAAGTCGGTTGTTCGCGGGTTTCCGCTCGCGACAGACGACGCCCGCGGCGGAACCAGCGCCCGAGTCCCCCCGGGTCGAAGCCCTTTCCCCCCTTTCTCGCGCAGCCGGAGAGGTCCCCGCGACCCCGGCAGCCGATGCTGACGTGCCCCAGGAGGCCCACGCCGTGACCGACGAGAACGGCTCCGCGCCGTCCACCCCCGTCCATCTGATCGACACCGAGGCGCTCGAGCGCGACGAGGCGGATTCGACCCCCGAGGTCGCTCCCGCCCTGGCGTCGCCGTTCCAGGCCCCGCTCACGACGACGAGCCTGATCTTCCACGCTCCCGAGATCGCGCCGCTCCCGCCGCGCGACCGCCGCGACGCCGACGACGACGACGATGACGACGACGAGCGCGGAGCCCCCGGGCGTCGCCGCACCCGTCAGCGCAGCGGATCGCCCGACGGCCGGTCCGACGAGGTCACCTCGAGCCGGACCCGCAGCCGCGCGAACCGCGAGCCGCGCGAGCAGCGCGAACCGGAGCTCATCACCGAGCCCCAGCGGATCAAGGGCTCGACGCGACTCGAGGCGAAGAAGCAGCGTCGCCGCGACGGCCGCGACGCCGGCCGGCGTCGCCCGGTGGTGACCGAGGCCGAGTTCCTCGCCCGCCGCGAGAGCGTCGACCGCAAGATGATCGTCCGCTCGCAGGGCGAGAGCATCCAGATCGGCGTCCTCGAAGACGGGATCCTCGCCGAGCACTACGTCGCCAAGGCGCAGAACGTCTCCCTCATCGGAAACGTCTACCTCGGCCGCGTGCAGAACGTCCTGCCGAGCATGGAGGCCGCGTTCGTCGACATCGGGCGCGGTCGCAACGCGGTCCTCTACTCCGGCGAGGTCGACTGGGACAGCGTCGAGCACGGCAACCAGCCGCGTCGCATCGAGCTCGCGCTCAAGCCGGGCGACCGCGTTCTCGTCCAGGTCACGAAGGACCCGGTGGGCCACAAGGGCGCTCGCCTGACGAGCCAGATCTCGCTCCCCGGCCGCTTCCTCGTCTACGTGCCCAACGGCTCCATGAACGGGATCAGCCGCAAGCTGCCCGACACCGAGCGCGCGCGCCTCAAGAAGATCCTCAAGGAGGCTCTGCCCGAGAACACCGGCGTCATCGTGCGCACGGCCGCCGAGGGCGCCACGGAGGAGCAGCTCACGCTCGACGTGAAGCGCCTGCTCAACCAGTGGGCCGACATCTCCAAGAAGGTGGAGTCGGGCAACGCCCCGAACCTCCTGCACTCCGAGCCCGACCTCCTCATCAAGATCGTCCGCGACGTCTTCAACGAGGACTTCCACGAGCTCGTCATCGACGGCGAGGACGCCCGCGAGACCATCGAGCAGTACCTCTCGGCCGTCGCGCCCGACCTCCTCGACCGCCTCAAGCCCTACGAGGGCGACGGCGACAGCTTCGACGACTACCGGCTCAACGAACAGATCGACAAGGCCCTCGACCGCAAGGTCTGGCTCCCCTCCGGCGGCTCGCTCGTCATCGACCGCACCGAGGCCATGACCGTCGTCGACGTCAACACGGGCAAGTTCGTCGGGTCCGGCGGCAACCTCGAGGAGACCGTCACGAAGAACAACATCGAGGCCGCGGAGGAGCTCGTCCGTCAGCTCCGCCTCCGCGACATCGGCGGGATCATCGTGGTCGACTTCATCGACATGGTCCTCGAGACCAACCGCGACCTCGTGCTGCGCCGCCTCGTCGAGTGCCTGAGCCGCGACCGCACCAAGCACCAGGTCGCCGAGGTCACCTCGCTCGGCCTCGTGCAGATGACGCGCAAGAAGCTCGGCCTCGGCCTCATGGAGTCGTTCCAGGAGATCGGCGTCGACCGCCAGCAGGCGCAGGAGCAGCAGCAGCAGAACCGCCAGAAGTCGCAGGAGCGTCGCCGCGCCAAGGCGCAGAACGGCCCCGCCCGCACCGGTGCGCCCACGTCGCCCGCGCACCCGATCACGGCCTCCACCCACGCCATCACCGACGACGTCAAGAACGCGCTCGCGAAGATCGCGGCCTCGACGATCGCTCACGGCGACAGTGAGACGGCGGCGGCGGCGAGCGAGACGGCAGCGGCCGTCGAGGCGGCCATCGACGCGGTCGCGGCGAGCATCGCACCGGTCGAGGGCGGCAGCGCCCCGGCAGCCGACGACGCGTCGACCGCAGGAGCCGCGGCTCCTGCCCCCGAGTCCGGCTCCGGCCGCTCGCGGCGCGGCCGCGGTCGCCGCGCCTCCTCGTCGACGCAGGCGGCCGCCCCGCAGGCCGAGGCTCCCGCCGACGCCGCCGGCCTGATCGACGTGCCCGCGACCGAGCCCGCCGCCGTCGTGCCGCCGGTCGAGCCGACCTCCCCGGTCGTCGACATCGTCGAGGAGACCGCACCGACCGCGCGTCCCGAGAAGGCGTCGCGCCGCTCGCAGGCCACCGTCACCTCCTCCGAGGCGACCGTCGCGATCCTCGACATCCCCGTGGCGAAGGTGGAGCGTGCTCCCCGTCGCATCAGCACGCACGACGCCGAGCAGATCCTCGACTCGGTGCTCGGCGCGCTGCCCGAGCCGAAGCAGCCCGGTCAGGGGCGAAACCGGTCGCGTCGGGCCTCCAGCACCGGGACGGTCTCCGCTCCCGCGCCGGACGCCGCGGCCGACGCCGGCGCGACGGACGGCCCGTCGATCCTGGGTGTAGGAGTGGCGTCGGACGACCTGTGATCGTCCGAGCCTGAGAGGAACCCCGTGAGCACTCCGACCGCGCCCGCCGCCCGAGCGTCGTCGGAGGGCTCACGGTTCCCGCGGCTCCGTGGCCTGCTGGTCGACGCCGGGGCGAGCCGGGAGAGCGTCCTCGCGGCCGCGGTGGCCGTCGGCGTCCTCCTCGTGGTCAAATTCGCGGTGTCGCTGGTCCAGCTCCTGGGCAACGCGATCGCGTACGACCCGTCGCTCTACGCGAACGGCTTCCTCGCGTCGCCCGTGGGTCTGTTCCTCGGCTCGCTCGTGCTCTACCCGTTCTTCTTCTACCTCGTCGCGTTCGCCGTGCTGGCCTTCGCGACCCCGATCCTCCGCCGCACGCCGCTCGCCGTCGTCCTCGGCCGCGCACTGGTTGCCGGAGCCGCGGGCACGATCGCCCTCGCCCTCGCCGGCATCGTGACGGGCGTCGCGATGGCCGCCTCGACGCGGAACGCCGTGGCGATCCCGCTCTACGTGGTCTTCATCCCGCTGTCGACGGGGGTGCAGCTCACCGCGATCCTCGTGGCGGGGGCGGCGGTCGCCCGCGTCTGGCTCCGGCGGGTGGGCCCTCTGGGCCCGCAGGAGCCGCGGAGCACCGAGGCGTCCGTGGAGGCGTCGCCCGAGCATCCTGCGGCCCCGCCGTCGCACCCCTCCGCGCCGACCGACTCGCTCGCGGGGTCGCCGGGAGCCGCTGCCGAAGCGGGTCCGGTGTCGACCCCCCGGCCGCCCGCTCCACCCGCGTTCGTCGCTCCGACGCCGGTGCCGCAGGTCGGGCGCTCCGCGGACGAGGGCGACCACAGCCGCTTCGCGCCGCCCGCCGGCTGACCCCCGCCCGCTGGTGCGACATCACCGCGGTTCACCGCGTCAGCTCAGCTGCCGCTTCCGCCACTGCGGCACGCGCAGTCCGCTGGCCTCCAGGCGCACGGCGAGCTCCTTGCCTCCGACCGCCTGCGCACCGGCCCGGACGAGCTCGTCGTGGCGGGCCGCGGGGACGTCGTAGTGATCGTGGTCGAAGCCCCGGCGGGGGATCCCGTTCAGACTCGCGAACGCGTGGAGCTCCTCGTACGACTCGTCGCTGACCAGGTGGGCCCAGAGGGTGTCGTGCGCGGGCCAGACGGGCTCGTCGATCAGGATGGTCACCCGTGAGAGCGTACCCGGCGGCCCTTTGACCTGCCCTCGTCCGACCGGTATGCTGGGGAGTTGGTGCGCGCCGGTTTCGGTGCGCCGAACCGACTTCGTTCCCATCCCGACCCCCGGGCTTCGCGCTCGTGGGCCTCGATGCCCTGGAGCTTCCCGCTCCGGGGTCTCGTCGATGGGCGTCACCACGTCACGGCCGTTCCTCGTCGAGGAGCCGCCGCTAAGGAGAATCCATGGTCTACGCAATCGTGCGCGCCGGTGGTCGTCAGGAGAAGGTCGAGGTCGGGACGATCCTGACGGTCGATCGCCTGAAGGCGTCCGAGAGCGACACCGTCTCGTTCGTCCCCGTGCTGCACGTCGACGGCGACACCATCCTCGCCGGCGACAAGCTCGCGAAGGTCTCGGTCGAGGGCGAGGTCCTGAACGACCTCCGCGGCCCGAAAATCGTCATCCAGAACTACAAGAACAAGACCGGGTACAAGCGCCGCATGGGTTTCCGCGCCGACCTCACCCGCGTCAAGATCACCGCGATCACCGCCAAGTAAAGGGAGCCGACACCTCATGGCACACAAAAAGGGCGCATCGTCCACCCGTAACGGTCGCGACTCGAACGCTCAGCGCCTCGGCGTGAAGCGCTTCGGCGGCCAGGTCGTCCTCGCGGGCGAGATCCTCGTCCGCCAGCGCGGCACCCACTTCCACCCCGGCGTGAACGTCGGCCGCGGCGGCGACGACACCCTCTTCGCCCTCGCCCCCGGCTCCGTCCAGTTCGGCGCCAAGGGCGGCCGCAAGGTCGTCAACATCGTCGCCGCCGAGGCCTGAGCCTCCGAACGGCGACACCTTTCAAGCGACGGGCGGGCTTCGGCTCGCCCTTCGTGTTTTGACCCCCGAAAAGACTGAGAAAATCTCCCCATGGCCACATTCGTCGACCAAGTGACGCTCCACCTCAAGGCGGGCAACGGCGGAAACGGCTGTGTCTCGGTCAAGCGCGAGAAGTTCAAGCCGCTCGCCGGTCCCGACGGCGGCAATGGCGGTCACGGCGGCGACATCGTGCTGGTCAGCGACAACGGCGTCACGACCCTCCTCGGCTTCCACCGCAACCCGCACCGCTCGAGCCCCAACGGCGGACCCGGCATGGGCGACCACCGCAGCGGCAACAACGGTGAGACGCTCGAGCTGCAGGTGCCGGTCGGCACGGTCATCTCCGACGAGGACGGCAACGAGCTCATCGACATGAACGTCGCGGGTCTCCGCTACGTCGTGGCCGAGGGCGGGATCGGCGGCCTCGGCAACGCGGCCCTCTCGTCGACCAAGCGCAAGGCGCCCGGCTTCGCCCTCCTCGGCACCCCCGGGTGGCAGGGCGACGTGCGCATGGAGCTCAAGGTCGTCGCCGACGTCGCCCTCGTCGGGTACCCGTCCGCCGGCAAGTCGAGCCTCGTCGCCGCCATCTCCGCGGCCAAGCCGAAGATCGCCGACTACCCGTTCACGACGCTCCACCCGAACCTCGGGGTCGTCGAGTCGGGGACGACCCGCTTCACCGTGGCCGACGTGCCCGGACTCATCGAGGGCGCCAGCGAGGGCAAGGGGCTCGGCCTCGAGTTCCTGCGCCACGTCGAGCGCTGCTCGGCGCTGCTGCACGTCCTCGACTGCGCGACGCTCGACCCGGGCCGCGATCCGCTCACCGACCTCGACGTCATCCAGGCCGAGCTCGCGGCGTACCCGGTCCCGGAGGGCCAGTTGCCCCTCCTCGAGCGCCCGCAGCTGATCGTCCTCAACAAGATCGACGTGCCCGAGGCCCGCGAGCTCGCCGACTTCGTCCGGGGCGACCTCGAGTCGCGCGGCTACCGTGTCTTCGAGATCTCGGCCGTGTCGCACGAGGGCCTCCGCGACCTCTCCTTCGCGCTCGCCGAGGTCGTCGAGGCCGACCGCGCCGCCCGCGCGCAGGAGGAACTCGAGCGCCCGCGCATCGTCATCCGTCCGAAGGCGGTCAACGAGTCCAAGTTCGAGGTGCTCGTCGAGGGCGGTTCCTACGGGAACGTCTACCGCATCCGCGGGGCCAAGCCGGAGCGCTGGGTGCTGCAGACGGACTTCAACAACGAGGAGGCCGTGGGCTACCTCGCCGACCGCCTCAACAAGCTCGGCGTCGAGGACCGCCTCTTCAAGGCCGGGGCCATCGCCGGCTCGACCGTCGTCATCGGCGGCGCCGGCGGCATCGTCTTCGACTGGGAGCCGACGCTGACCTCGACCGCCGAGCTCATGACGGCGGCGCGCGGAACCGACCCGCGACTCCACCAGAGCTCCCGCCTCACCCGCAACGAGCGCCGCGAGGACTACTTCGCGCGGATGGACGCCAAGGCCGAGGCCCGTGCCGAGCTCATGCGCGAGCGCGCCGCCGGCCTCTGGACCGACGACGACGGCTTCGAAGTGGGATCCGCGGCGCTCGGCGACGAGGTCGACGACACCGACGTCGACGTCGACGAGACGGACCTCGACGACGCGAGCGTCGCCCGGATGGGCCCCGACGCGGACGACGAGGCCAAGTGACCCGGAACGACGAGGCGCAGGCGACCAGGCCGCTCGGCCGCGTTCTGACGCGCGCCGACATCCCGACCGCCCGCCGCGTCGTCGTCAAGGTCGGCTCCTCGTCGATCAGCGGGCCGAACGCCGACCAGATCGGCCCCCTGGTCGACGCCCTCGCCGAGAGCCACGGGCGGGGCACGGAGGTCGTCCTGGTCTCGTCGGGTGCCATCGCGACGGGGATGCCCTACCTCCGTCTCGACAGCAGACCGACCGACCTCGCGACGCAGCAGGCCGCCGCCGCGGTCGGCCAGAACGTGCTGATCTACCGCTACCAGGAGAGCCTGCGCCGGTTCGGCATCGTGGCGGGCCAGGTGCTCCTGACGGCGGGCGACATCGACAACCCGACCCACCGGTCGAACGCCCAGCGCGCGATGGAGCGGCTGCTGAAGCTGCGCATCCTGCCCATCGTCAACGAGAACGACACGGTCGCGACGCACGAGATCCGCTTCGGAGACAACGACCGCCTCGCCGCCCTCGTCTCGCAGCTCGTCGAGGCCGATCTGCTCGTGCTGCTCTCCGACGTCGACGCGCTCTACACGAGGCCCCCGCACGAGCCGGGCGCCGTCAAGATCGACGAGGTGCCGTTCGGAGACGCCCTCGCGGGCATCTCCTTCGGGGCGGCAGGAGCCGCGGGCGTCGGCACCGGGGGAGCGGGCACCAAGGTCGCGGCCGCCCGCCTCGCCGCCGACAGCGGTACGCCCGTGCTCGTCACCTCGACCACCCGCGTCGCCGAGGCGCTCTCGGGCGCCGACATCGGGACCTGGTTCGCCGCGCATCCCTGACGTCGTCGAGACCGCTGCGGCCGCCGTCCCGCCGGGGTGCGGTGCTGGGCGTCGTCGCTAGAATCGCGTCATGACGACCGAGGCCGCGCTGACGCAGGAGACCGACACCGACGGAACGGCGCCGGACCTCTCGCCCGCGCTCGTGGCGAAACTCGTCGCGGCCAAGCTGGCCTCCCGGCAGCTGTCCACGGCGACGGCTCAGTCGAAGAACGACGGGCTGCGCGCCATCGCCCGAGCGGTCCGCGACAACGCGGCCCGCATCGTGGCGGCGAACGACCTCGACCTCGCTCGCGGTCACGACGGCGGACTCGCCCCGGGGCTCCTCGATCGGCTCCGCCTCGACGACGCCCGCCTCGACGCTCTGGCGACGGCCACCGAGCTCGTCGCCGACCTGGTCGACCCCGTCGGCGAGGTCCTGCGCGGCAAGGTCCTCCCCAACGGCCTGTCGCTCACGCAGATCCGCGTTCCCTTCGGCGTCGTCGGCGCGATCTACGAGGCGCGACCCAATGTCACGATCGACATCGCCGCTCTCGCGCTCAAGAGCGGCAACGCGGCCGTCCTCCGGGGCGGGAGCGCGGCGGAGGAGACCAACCGGGTCCTCGTCGGGATCCTCCAGGAGGCCCTCGTCGAGGTCGGCCTCCCGCGCGAGGCCGTCCAGACCATCGACGAGCTCGGCCGTCAGGGAGCCACGGAGCTCATGCGCGCCCGCGGCCACGTCGACGTGCTCGTCCCGCGCGGGAGCGCGCAGCTGATCGACACCGTGGTGCGCGAGTCGAAGGTGCCGGTGATCGAGACGGGCGCGGGTGTCGTCCACGTCTACCTGGACGAGTCGGCCGACGCCCGGTGGGCCGAGGACATCGTGCGGAACGCCAAGGTCCAGCGCCCCAGCGTGTGCAACGCCCTCGAGACCCTGCTGGTCCACCGTGACGCGGCCCCGCGGCTCCTGCCGGGCATCCTGGCCGCGCTCCGCGAGGACGGCGTGACCATCCACGGCGACGAGGCGACGCGGTCGCTCTTCGCGGACGCGGTCGCCGCCACCGAGGAGGACTGGTCGACCGAGTACATGAGCCTCGACCTCTCCGTGCGCATCGTCGACGATCTCGACGGGGCGCTCGCTCACATCGAGCGCTACTCGACGAAGCACACCGAGTCGATCGTCACCAACGACCTCTCCCGCGCCGAGCGGTTCCTCGCGGAGGTCGACAGCGCCGTGGTCATGGTCAACGCCTCCACCCGGTTCACCGACGGCGGCGAGTTCGGCTTCGGCGCCGAGGTGGGCATCTCGACGCAGAAGCTCCACGCCCGCGGGCCCATGGGCCTCCCGGAGCTCACGAGCACCAAGTGGGTCGTCCGCGGTTCCGGTCAGGTGCGCGGGTAGCCCTGCCCACGCGACTAGACTCGTCTCGTCGCACGCTTCGAAACGGAGAATCCATGCTGTTCGCCACGGCCGTCCTCACCAGCCTCGCCGCTGTCGAAGAGAAGGCGCCCACCATCGCCCCGGCCTTCGTCATCGCCCTCTTCGCCGCGGCGGTCTTCTTCGTCCTCGGCTTCGTCGTCTTCAGCTACAAGAACGTCGCGAACCGCCAGATGCCGCAGAACGCTCCTCGTCGCCCCGAGTCCCCGGTCGACGAGTTCGGTCACGCCGAAGAGCACTAGCCTCAGCCCTCGTCGACGACCGTGACGATCGCACCAGCTGAGCGCAGGGCCCGTATCGGGGTCATGGGCGGAACATTCGACCCCATCCACCACGGGCACCTCGTGGCCGCCAGCGAGGTCGCGACCGAGTTCGGCCTCGACGAGGTCATCTTCGTCCCGACCGGTCAGCCGTGGATGAAGCACACGGTCACGGCGGGGGAGCACCGCTACCTGATGACCGTCATCGCGACGGCGTCCAACCCGCGCTTCACGGTCAGCCGCGTCGACATCGACCGCGCGGGCACCACGTACACGATCGACACGCTCCGCGACATCCGAGCCGTGCACCCCGACGCCGACCTCTTCTTCATCACCGGCGCCGACGCCGTCGCCCAGATCCTCGACTGGAAAGACGTGCAGGAGCTCTGGGACCTCGCCCACTTCGTCGCCGTCTCCCGGCCCGGTCACGACCTCACCGTCAGCGGTCTCCCAGCGAGCGAAGTAAGCTTGCTCGAAGTCCCTGCACTGTCGATATCGTCCACCGACTGTCGCAGCCGCGTCGGCCGGGGCTCCCCGGTCTGGTATCTGGTTCCTGACGGTGTCGTGCAGTACATCTCCAAGCACCACCTGTACCGGGCCGAGAGCCCGGTCGCGAGCGAATCCGTATCGGAGAGTGCATGAGTTCGACCAACGGCCAGCCGCCCCTCACCCGGAGGCAGGTGCGCGAGCTCGAGCGAGCGCGTGAGGCCGGCGAGGCGATCACCGGCAGCATCTCGGTCGTCTCCGGTTCCCCCGTGCCCTCCGCCATGCCGGTGACCACGCCGTCCCCCGTCTCCGCACCGAAACCCGCCTCCGTTCCCGCGCCGGCATCGGTGCCCGTGGCCGGGCACGCGCCCACGAGGCGCGAGCTGCGAGCCCAGCGGGAGGCCGAGGCTCCTGCGGGCCAGAGCCCGGTGCCGTTGAAAGCCCCCGCGCCCGAGCACGAGCGCGACCTCTCCGAGGCGCTCAGCCACGTCGCCGACATCGAGAACGGGCAGGCGTCGACGCCGCGTCCGCCGCAGGAGGCGCCGCGGGTGGCCGGGCCCGGAGCGGCTGCCTCGGGTGCCGCTGGTCCCGGCGCCGCCATTGCTGGTGCCGCCGTTCCCGGTGCCGCGTCGCCCGCCGAGCCCGCGTCACCGCCGC
Organism: Frondihabitans sp. 762G35; assembly: GCF_002074055.1. Lineage (NCBI taxonomy): Bacteria > Bacillati > Actinomycetota > Actinomycetes > Micrococcales > Microbacteriaceae > Frondihabitans > Frondihabitans sp. 762G35. Next base: position 1,047,478 of record NZ_CP014619.1, read on the forward strand.
AGAGCGAGCTACCGGCTCCCGTGTCGGTCAGCCGCGTCGACGCCCCGTCCGCTACGGCGCCGGCCGACCTCTCCGTCGTGCCCGAGGCCGACTCCGGTCGTCCCGGCGCCGGTCCCGTGTTCGAAGACGTCCCCGGGCCGCGCCGCACCGGCTCGACCGGTCCCGTTCCCGAGACCGCTTCACCCCGCTCCGGGCCTCCTGCGCCCTCGTCGACGCCGACCGTCTTCCCGTTCGTCCTCTCCGGCGGACAGTCACCGCAGTCGGCTCCGGCGACGACCGGTTCGTCGCGCATCGGCGCGGCCGAGGTCGCGCCGTCCGCCGCCGCATCGGCTCCCGCGGCATCCGCCGCTGCGGCGTCCGCACCGGCACCGGCCGCGGCATCATCGTCAGGCACCTCGGCTCCCGCTGGTGGCCGCGCCGCCGCCGCAGCCGCGCCGGTCGAGCCCCCGAGAGCCGCGCAGGAGCCCCGAGCCACCGCCTCCCGCCCCGAGGAGTCTCCGTCTCCCCGGCGCCAGCAGCCCCCGCAGATCCCGGCGTCCGTCCCGGAGCCCAGCGGCTACGTGCCTCCGACGGGCCACTGGTCGACGCAGGGCGACGTCGATGACGACACGATCGACACCGTGGGGTCCCACTTCGGCACCGTCACCGGCCAGCAGAACGCCCTGATCCTCGACGACGACAAGCTGCCCGACGTCACGGGTGCGCTGAACGCCACCGGCGAGATCATCATCACGGGCTCGATCGACCTCCCCCGCAGCCTCGCGGCGACGGGCTCGCACCACGCGCAGCGCATCGACGGTGCCGACATCGACCGGATGCTCGAGGAGAGCGATCGGGACGCTCCCGACTCCGACGCGACGCCGGTCAGGGCGTCGCGCGCGGTGAGCGCGAACACCTCGACCCGCGCGGTCGTGCTGACCGCCGGCAAGCCCAAGACGAACCGGGCACCGATTATCGCCGCGGTCTGTGCCAGCGTGGTCGGTGTTGGTATCGTGGTCACGGTCATCGTCGCTTTCGCGAACGGCATCATCTAACCGCAGCCGTTCTGCTCGCCGAGTTCCACCCCCAGTCTTCTCCTCTCTCGTCGTTCTTCCCCCTTCTCCAAAGGAATCCGTGACAGCCACCCCCGAATCCATCGAGCTGGTCCAGCTCGCCGCGCGTGCCGCCGACTCGAAGCAGGCCGACGACCTCGTCGCCCTCGACGTCAGCGAGCCCCTCGCCCTCACCGACATCTTCCTCCTCGCCTCCGGTCGAAACGAGCGCAACGTCGTCGCGATCGCCGGCGAGATCGAAGACAAGATGATCGAGGCCGGCGTCAAGCCGCTGCGTCGGGAGGGTCGCGCCGAGGGGCGCTGGATCCTGCTCGACTTCGGCGACATCGTCGTGCACGTCTTCCACGACGAGGACCGCCAGTTCTACTCGCTCGAGCGCCTCTGGAGCGACTGCCCCGCGATCGCCCTCGACCTCGAGACGACGTCGCAGGCCGCCGAGGCCTGAGCACGGGCATCCTGCCGCGCGGTGCCGCTTTCTGCGGTCCGCGCGGCTTTGCTGTGCGCGCAGCAATTCAGGGTGCTCCTCGGGGCGTCTGGTGCAGTGGAGGGCAGAGCGCCCCGCCCGACGGGTGCCCGAGGAGGACCCGTGAAGTGCCCCATCGACAACCAGACCCTCGTCATCAGCGAGCGCGGCGGCATCGAGATCGACTATTGCCCGGACTGCCGTGGCGTGTGGCTCGACCGCGGTGAGCTCGACAAGATCATCGATCGGGCCGGTCCCGGTCCCGGTTCGGGGTCGGGGTCGGGGTCGTCGTCGGCGTCGTCCGCGTCGTCCGGCTCGTTCGCGTCCGGCTCGTTCCCGGGGTCGGCGGGCTCGGTGGCCGTCGGCGGGCAGGCGCCGCACGAGGTGCGGCAGGCGCAGTACGAGCGCGATCAGCTCGAATGGCATTGGCAGGAGCAGGAACGGCTCCGGGCGGGCGCCCGCGGCCGGGACGATCGGGGCGGGTACGACGACCGAGGTCCAGGCGACCAGCGAGGCGGCGATCGGGGCTTCGACGACCAGCGGGGCTACGGTGACCAGCGGGGCTACGGTGACCAGCGGGGCTACGGCGACCGAGGTGGCTACGGCCAGCGTCGCAAGAAGAAGGACAACTGGCTCAGCGAGCTCTTCGACTGACGCGGTCCGCGGTGGCGGGTGGTCTTGCGTCGCTCGAAAGTGTAGTAATCTTGACAAGTTGCTTCTTCGGGAGCAGCGAAGTCTGGGTCTGTGGCGCAGCTGGTAGCGCACCTGCATGGCATGCAGGGGGTCAGGGGTTCGAGTCCCCTCAGATCCACCCTCACGAAGAAGCCCCGCCTCGAGCGGGGCTTTTCCGTTCCCTCGGCAGCGTCGGGCCGGCCCGCCCCTGAACCATCGGGCTCGGTCCGGTCCGCCGCGGCCCGTGCCTCCTGCCCCCGCGCCGGTGCCGGCGCTCCGGCGCCGCGGCCCCGTCGCCCTGTCGGCGGGAGACTCCACGTTTTGCGGGTTCTGGGGAAACTGAGCGGCGTGTCGTGGAGTCTCGCGGAGTGAGCCGGCGGTGTCGGATGGCGGCACCGGGCGGGAGACTCCACGTTTTGCGGGTTCTGGGGAAACTGAGCGGCGTGTAGTGGAGTCTCGCGGGGCGGGGTGCGGCGGCGTCGGTCGGGCGACTCCACGACTTGCGGGTTCTGGGGAAAGTGAGCGGCGAGTCGTGGAGTCTCACCGGGCGGGCGGGCGGGCGGGCGGCCGGACGCGGCGGGCGCGCAGGGCGCAGCGCAGCGCTCAGGCGTCGCGCGGGGCGGCGAGCTCGAGGTTGATGTCGTCGGGGTCCTGGAGCGAGAGGACCACGAGGCCGAACGCCGGGAGATCCAGGACGTCGCCGTGCGTGATCCCGGCCTCGGTGAGGCGTGCGGCCGCGGCGCGGATCTCCGCGGGGGAGTCGACGCGGAGGCTCAGGTGGTCGAGGCCGACGCGGTCCGGGTCGAACCGGTCGCCGGGCTTCGCCACCGGCCGGAGCCCCAGCGTCTGCCCGCCGAACGTGAACGAGCACCCGCCGTAGGTGCGGTCGGGGTCGTCGTGGATCGTCGGGTCGTCGATCTGGTCGCTGAAGTCGCTGCCGGGCGGCATGCCGAAGAGGCGCTCGTAGAACGCCTTGCTCCGGTGGATGTCGGTGACGGTCAGACGGACGTGCGCGAACCCGCGCGGGGTGACGAGAGCGGAAGCCATGCTCCGAGTCAACGCCGTCCGCGCGGGCCCGTCCCGCCGCCGCTCTCGTCGGACCGCAGGATCCGCTCAGCCGACGATCGCCGGAACGCGCGCGTACTCGAAGACCAGGCGCGCCGGGATGCTCCCCGACAGGACCTCCGCGATGGCCTCGTTGACGTCCTCGAGCTGACGCGTCTCCGCGATGACGCGCGTCTTGCCCGCGGCGTGGAGGGCGAACACCTCGGCGAGATCCTGCCGGGTCCCGACGATCGACCCGAGGATCGAGATCCCCTTGATGACCGTGTCGAAGATCGGGATGCTCATCGTCCCCTCGGCGGGGAGCGCCACGCAGACGAGTCGTCCGCCGCGGCGCAGCGACGCGAACGCCTGCTCCAAGACCCGGGGCGACGCTGCCAGGACGACCGCCACGTCGAGCCCGCCGAGCGCCTGGATCGCCTCGACCGGGTTCACCGTGGCCGCGTCGACGACGTGCTCGGCTCCGAGCTCCTTCGCCAGGTCGAGCTTCGGCTGCTCGATGTCGACGGCGACGACGGTGCCGCCCATGATCCGGGCGTATTGGACGGCCAGGTGACCGAGCCCGCCGATTCCGAAGATGCCGACGTGCTCGGTCGGCTGCACCTTCGCCACCTTCAGGGCCTTGTAGGTGGTGAGGCCCGCGCAGGAGAGGGGCGCGGCGTCGAGCGAGGAGATGCCGTCGGGCACGGCGACGACGTACTTGGCGCTCGCGACGGCGTACTCCGCGAAGGCGCCGTCGATCGAGTAGCCGCTGTTCTCCTGCTTCTCGCAGAGCGTCTCCCGGCCGTCGATGCAGTAGCGGCACTCGCCGCAGGCCTCGCCCAGCCACGGGATCGCGACGCGGTCGCCGACCGAGCGGTCCGTGACTCCTGCGCCCAGCTTCTCGACGATGCCGATGCCCTCGTGTCCGGGGACGATCGGCAGCGGGGGCTTGACGGGCCAGTCGCCGCCGGCGGCGTGGATGTCGGTGTGGCAGAGGCCGCACGTCTCCAGGCGGACGAGGACCTGGCCCGGGCCGGGATCGGGGACAGGACGCTCGACGATCTCAAGGGGTGCACTGAACGAGGTGACGACGGCTGCCTTCATGGGGGACCCTTTCGACGAAGCCGCCCCGGCGCCCGGCTCGGACGAGCGGGCGGTGCGGGGTGTCCTTCGATGACACGCTCGCAGGATGCGCGGGGGCGCGGCAGGGCCGAACGTCCCCGGGACTCCACGACACGCTGCTCATGTTCCGGCGGGCGCGGCGTGTCGCCGTGGGCTCCCGACGGAGCGGCCCGCAGGATCCCCGGGGCGACGTCGGCGCGCCCGCGAGACTCCACGATGCGGCGTTTACCCCGAACGTGAGCAGCGTGTCGTGGAGTCTCGCGGAGGGGCGTGCGGCGGCCCCGCGCCGAGACTCCACGACGCGCCGCTCGTGTCCCGGGGGGCGCGGCGTGTCGTGGAGTCTCGGGTCAGTTGAGGCAGGGCACGCCGGCGGCCGGCGCCGCGGCAGCGGCCGGCGCGGAGGCGCCCGACGCGGCACCACCGGACGAGCCAGCACCCGCACCAGCGGACGCCTTCGTCGTCGCCACCACACCGTCCGTCCCGAGCACGAGCGTCACGCTCGCGACGCCCGTCACCGCCTCGAGGGTCGCCCCCGGCACGTACTTCGCGAGCGTCGACGCCTGCGACCCCATCGACGCGGGGTACTGGATCGTCGTGCCCGAGCGCGTGCTGACGGTGCCCGGGGTGCCGACCGCGAAGCCGACCTTCTCGAGCGTCGAGGAGTTCGTCGCCGCGGCCCCGCTCTGCCCGCTCCCGTTGAGCACGGTGACCTTCACCGACGACGGCGCGACGGCCGCGGGAGCGGCCGGAGCCGCACTCGACCCCGACGAGGTCGCCTTCTGGTCGAGCTTGGCCACGAAGGCCGGCATGGCCTCCTCGTCGACCTTGACGATGGAGACCGCCGAGCCGTCGTAGTAGATCGTCGGGGTCCCGGAGATCGGGATGGTGGCCGACTGGAGGTTGCCCCCCGCGAGGTCCTTGAGCTGCGTCGCGAGGCCGAGGAAGTCGAGCCCGGGATCGGTCTGGATCGCCCCGCTCACGGCGGTCAGGAGACCGTTCAGCTTGCCCGGGTTCAGGAGCGTCGACGGGGAGAGGACGTTCTTCATCTCGGCGCTGAGGAAGTAGCGCTGGCGAGCCTCGCGGTCGAGGTCGCCGCCCGGGAGCCCGTGCCGTTGGCGCACGAACGCGAGCGTCTGCATGGCATCGAGCGTCGACTCGCCCTTCGGGGCGACGAACGTCGAGTAGGGGTCGTCCACAGCGTCGTTCAGGCACACGCGGAGCGGGTCGAGGGCCTTGGCGACGTCGTAGAAGCCGAGCATCGAGATGCGGACGAAGTGGTCGATGTGCAGCCCCGAGACGTTCTCGACGGTCTTCACGAGAAGCTGCGCGCCTCCGGCGTCTCCGCCCGAGGCGGACCCGTAGGCGAACGCCGCGTTGAGCTTGCCCATCCCGTGGCCGGGGATCGAGACCCAGGAGTCGCGGGGCAGCGAGACGAGCGTCGCCTTCGCGCCGTTCGAAGGGATGTGCAGCACCATCATCGAGTCGGTGTTCGTCCCGCCGCCGTCGGCCGTCGTGCCGAGTTCCGCGAGCTCCTGCGCCGACGCGTTCGCCGGCCGGTGGTCGTCGCCGACGAGCAGGATGTTCTGGCCCGAGGACGAGGACGCCGCGGACGACGCCGCGGGGATGGCGTCGATGTGCGTGATGCCGCCGACGAAGTGCTGGTAGTTGTACACGGCGTAGGCGACGGTCGCGGCCAGGACGAGGACGACCACGACGGCGATCCAGCGGACGACGTGGCGGGGGCGGACGCGGAGGCGCGAGCGGGGCGTGTCGGACATTCCGCAACCTCACCATCGAAAACAGGGATGGACCCGCACGTTACCTGACAGCGCCCCCGCCGACGAGGCCGCCGCACCGGGGTCCATACTGGTCAGGATGCTCCGTCCAGCCCGCCGTCGCGCCGAGACGCCCGCCCTCGCCCTCCTCGTCGCCGGCTGTTTCTTCATGGAGAACCTCGACTCCACGATCGTCACGACGGCCGTGCCGAGCATCGCCCGCGACCTGGCGGTGACGCCCGCGTCGGTGGGGATCACGATCACGGCGTACGTCATGACGGTCGCGGTGCTCATCCCCGTGAGCGGGTGGCTGGCCGACCGGTTCGGGAGCCGCCGGATCCTGCTGGTCGCCATCGCCCTGTTCACGCTCGCGTCGATCGCGTGCGCGCTCAGCCCGACCCTGCCGGTGCTCGTCGCGGCCCGCATCCTGCAGGGTGTCGGCGGCGCGATGATGGTGCCCGTCGGGCGCATGACGGTGCTCCGGGTGACCCGCAAGGAGGACGTCATCCGAGCCGTCGCCCTCCTCACCTGGCCCGCGCTCGTGGCCCCGATCCTGGCGCCGTTCCTCGGGGGGCTGATCACGACGTCGGCGTCCTGGCACTGGATCTTCCTCCTCAACGTGCCGCTCGGGATCGTCGGGTTCGCCGTGGCGCTGCGCGTCGTCCCGGCCCCGGGGGCGTCCGCCGACGCCGAGCACGTCCCGACGCCGCCCGACTGGGTGGGCCTGTCGCTGACCTCCGCGGGCATCGCCTCGCTCGTCTGGGCGACGACCCTGCTGACGATGCCGCCGATCGACGTCGGTCAGACGGTCGCCTTCGGTGTCGCGGGGCTGATCCTGCTGTCCGTCGCCGTCGGGTACCTGCTGCGGGCCGAGCGCCCCTTCGTGGACCTGCGGCTGCTTTGGATCGAAACGTACGGGACGGCCCTCGGCGGCGGGGGCCTCTACCGGTTCGTGATCAGCGCCATCCCGTTCGTCCTGCCCCTGCTCTTCCAGGGCGCCTTCGGCTGGACCCCCGTCGAGGCGGGCAGCGCCGTCCTGTTCCTCTTCGCGGGCAACCTGGCGATCAAGCCGACCACGACCCCGCTGCTCCGGCGCTTCGGCTTCCGTCGCCTCCTCGTCGCGTCGCACCTCCTCGGCGTCGCGTGCCTCGCCGCGATGGCGTTCTTCCGGCCCGAGACGCCGTTCGGGCTGATGGTCGCCGTGCTCGTCGTCTCCGGTGCGGCGAGGTCGGTCGGATTCACGGCCTACAACACCATCACCTACGCCGATGTGGAGCCGCGCGACATGACGGGCGCGAACGTGCTCGACTCGACGGTGCAGCAGATCGCGATCGGCAGCGGCATCGCGCTCGGCGCCGTCGCGATCTCGGCGGGGCTCGCGCTGACCTCCGGGGCCGGCGCCGCCCCCGTGCTGGCCTACGACTTCGCTTTCGCGGTGATCGCGGTCGTCCTGCTCGCCGCCCTCGTGCCGGCCTGGCGTCTGGCGCCGACCGCCGGCGACTCGCTCACGCGCTCGCGCGGCTGACCGCAGGATCCCCGGCCGTCGCCGCTCAGGTGATCGTGACCCCGGCCGCCGTCAGCACCAGCTCCACGTCCGAGACGATCTCGGCCAGCGGGCGCGAGCCGCCGTGCGTGGCGTGAAGGGCGGACGGCACCTGGACCGCGAAGCCCGCGTCGTGCGCCGCGATGCTCGACTCCTGGACGCAGGACTCGGAGCGCATCCCGACGACGACGATCGTCGCCACTCCGGAGGCGGCGAGCTCGGCCGCGAGCGCGGGGTTCGACTCGAAGACGTCGACCGTGGTCTTGCGGACGACCCAGTCGTCCTCCTCCGGCTCGAAGAAGAGCTCCCACCCCGGCGTGCGGGGTTCGTCGAGGTCCCCGGGGGCGCCGTCGTGCTGCACGAAGACGACGAGGCGGCCGTTCGTCCGGGCGACCTCGAGGGCCGTGCCGAGGCGCGTGACCATGATCGCGGCGGTGGGGAGGGCATCCTGCCCCTCGAGGAAGTGGCGCTGAGCGTCGAGCACCATCAGAGCGGTGTCGGGCATGGGCGCCTCCTCGTCGAGTGTCCTGACCGCACAGTACTCGTGCGGGAGGTCCCTGCGGAAGACGTCGGGACGGCGGCCCCACCCGTTCTGGGGCGTGCGCACGGCGACCGGGCGCGCCTACCGTGAGGCCACGATCACGACTCGGCGGGAGACCCCCGCGCAGAGAGGGGCACGACATGACCACCGTCACCCGCCGCTGGACCCGCACCGCCCTCCTCGCGCGCCTGAGGGCCTCCGACGCGATCGACCGCGACACCCTGCTGACGCCCCGCGAACGGGCCGAATGCCGGGTCGAGCTGTTCCGCATCGCCTCCGACGTCGACGCCGGACGGCTCGACTCCGTCGAGGCCGAGGAGCGGTTCTCCCGCCTGAGCGGGCTGCTGCTCGTCGCCTAGGAGATCGCGGCGGCCCGGGTCAGCACCATCACGTCCATCCGGCCCTCCTGGACCGTCTCGCCCCGCTGGTTGCGGAGTGTGAGGCGCCGCTCGACGATGCCCGTCGTGCCCTTCGACGTGAGTCGCGTCGACAGGATCTCGACCGTGCAGGTGAGGGTGTCGCCGATGAAGACGGGGCCCGTGAAGCGCCAGCCGTCGATCCCGAGCAGCGCCACGGCGGACCCCTCGAACACGCCCGTGCGCGCGATCAGGCCGAGGCAGAGCGACGCCCCGAGGAGGCCGTGCACGATCCGCTGCCCGTACCGGGTGCCCCTCGCGAATTCCGCGTCGGTGTGCACCTGGTTGTTGTCGTTCGTCCACGCGGCGAACGACACGACGTCGGCCTCCGTGATCGTCCGGCCGGGCGTGACGAACGTCTGGCCCCGCTCCAGGTCTTCCAGGTAGTGCGTCACGGGGTCAGCCTCTCGCTCGGACGGGCAGGAGCACGCGGCCGAGGACGGCCGCGCCGGAGCCGATGATCGCCCCGCCGGCGACGTCGGAGAGCCAGTGCGCTCCGACGTGGAGCCGGGAGTACGCGACCGCGAGGGCGACCGGTGCCACCACCGCGCCGCGCAGCGGGCTCTCGAGGGCGACCCCCGTGGCGAACGCGAGGGCGCTCGCCGTGTGCCCGGACGGGAACGACGCCGAGGTCGGGAACACCCGGAGGCGGCGCGCGAGGGGGATCTCCTCGATCACCGGTCGCGGGCCGCCGAACACGGGCTTGGCCACGATGTTCGCGAAGGCGCTCGCGCCCGCGAGCGAGAGCAGTCCGCGCACGGCCGCGCGGCGGCCTCGCCGACCGGTGCACGCGAGGATCGCGGCCGCGACGTACCAGAGCACGGCGTTGTTGGCGGACGTCGAGAGGCGCACCAGCGCCGCGTCGGTGCGCGGTCCCGCCGGGATAGCGGCGATCCCGGCGTTCACCCGGCGGTCGAAGAGACCGACGACACGGGGCAGGATGCTCGGGGCGGACGACGACGAGGGAGGACGCAGCTTCACCCGCCCACCTAACCACGAGCGTCCGTTCACCCGGCGTTTCCACGCGGCACCTACCGTCCGTCCATGGCAAAGAGTGTGGATCAGACCGTCGACGTGGCGATCGTCGGGGCCGGGATCGTGGGGCTCGGGCACGCGCTCGCCGCGATCGACCGGGGCCTGTCGGTCGTGGTGATCGACCGGGGGAGCGTGCAGACCGGCTCGTCGATCCGCAACTTCGGGCACGCGTGCATCTCCGTCCAGTCTGGGGCCGCGCAGGTCCACGCCGATCGCACGCGGGAGCTGTGGCTCCGGCTCGTCGAGGAGGCGGGTCTCTGGCACCGGGCGGACGGCGGCTTCGTCGTCGCTCGGGCCGAGGACGAACTCGACGTGCTCCGTGAGTTCCGCGCCCGCCGTCCCGACCGGGTCGAGCTGCTGTCCGCCGAGGAGACCGCCGCATCGACCGGCACGGGTCCGGGCGTCGCCGTGGGGGGTGCACGCCTCCTCGACGATCTCCAGGTCGATCCGCGCGAGGCGGTGCTGCGCATCACCGACCACCTGCGCTCGCGCGGCGTCGAGTTCCAGTTCGGCACGGCCGCTCGCACGATCCGCTCGGGGCGGCTCCACACGACCAGGGGCCGCATCGCCGCCGATCAGGTGATCGTCGCCGTCAACTACGACGTCGACCACCTCTTCCCCGAACTCGGCGACCGCTACCAGGTGGAGCGCTGCGCGCTCGACATGCTCCGCGTCGAGATCCCCGGCCTGCGGGCACCGCTCCGCGGCCCCGTGCTGACCGGGTGGTCGATGCTGCGCTACTCCGGGTTCGCGGGGCTGCCGTCGCTCGGTCGGGTCCGCGAGAGGCTCCACTCCGGGCATCCCGCGTTCGCGGCCCTCGACGTCAACCAGATGTACACGCAGTGGCGCGACGGGAGCGTGATCGTGGGCGACACGCATCACCGGGGCGACGCCGTCGACCCGTTCCAGCGCGAGAACGCCTTCGACGAGCTGCTCGACGCGACCGCGTCGCTCTTCGGGCAGGAGTCGCGGCGCGATCTCCGGGTCGTCGAGCGCTGGCAGGGCGTCTACGCGTCGGCACCGGAGGAGTTCCTCGTCGACGAGCCCCTCGACGGCGTGCACGTCGTGTCGGTGACGACCGGCATCGGCATGACGACCGGCCTCGGCCTCGCCGATCGCGTCGTCTCGGAGATCTACGAGCCCGTCGGCGCCTGACCCGCCAACGGACGACGGGACACCACGCCGCGGCGTGGTGTCCCGTCGTCGATCCGGTGTCGGGTCAGGAGCCGCGGGTCAGTGAGCCGCGACGGGCTCGGCCGGTGTCGGGGTCGCCGTCCCCGCACCGCGGCCGCGGCGACGGAAGAGCAGCGCCGCCATGATGGCGCCGAATGCGAAGAACCCGGCACCCCACCAGTACGCGGTGGCGTAGCTGTGCACGGCGGCCTCGGCCATCGTGGTGGCGGTCGGGGGCAGGTTCGAGGCCAGGTAGTCGGTGGCAGCCGTCGCCGCGAGGGTGTTGAGGAGGGCGGTGCCGATCGACCCGCCGACCTGCTGGCTCGTGTTGACCATGGCGGAGGCGACTCCGGCGTGGCCGCGATCGACGCCGAGCGTCGCCGTCTGGATCGACGCCGGCATGATCGAGCCCATTCCGAAGCCGAGCACCATCAGCGCCGGGAGGACGTCGTGGGCGTAGGTGCTGTCGAGTCCGAGGCGGGTGAGGTACGACATGCCGATCGCGGCGAGGACCATGCCGAAGGGCACCATGATCTTCGGGCCGAATCGCGGAACGAAGATGTTCGTCGAGAGCTGCGCGGCCAGGATGAGCATGCCGATCATGGGCAGGAACGACAGGCCGGTGCGGATCGGCGTGTAGTGGAGCGACGTCTGCAGGTAGTAGGTGACGAACAGGAAGACGCCGAACATGCCGGCTCCGGCGATGAGGACGGAGGCGTAGGCGGCACCGCGGTTGCGGTCGAGGACGATCGACAGCGGGAGCAGCGCGTGCTCGGCCCGGCGCTGCCAGAGGACGAAGGCGACCAGCAGCACGCCGGCTCCGGCGAGGAAGCCCCAGGTGAGCGGGGAGCCCCAGCCGTCGGTCTCGGCATTGGAGAAGCCGTAGACGAGCGAGAAGAGGGCGCCGGAGACGAGGATCGTTCCGGGCACGTCGAGCTTCGGCCGGGGGCCCTGGCGCTCCTGGTGGGAGACGAAGACGATCGCGCCGATGACGGCGATCACGGCGATGAAGACGTTGATGTAGAGGTTCCAGCGCCAGTTGAAGTTCTCGGTGAGGACGCCGCCGAGGAGCAGGCCGATGGCGCCGCCGGCTCCCGCGATGGCGCCGAAGACGCCGAACGCGCGAGCGCGCTCCTTGGGGATGGTGAACGTCGTCGTGAGGACGGCCAGGGCGGTGGGGGCGAGCATCGCGCCGAACGCCCCCTGGAGCGCGCGGGCGAACACGAGCAGGCCGAAGGTGCCGGCGGCGCCGCCCAGGGCGGAGGCCAGCGCGAAGCCGATGAGGCCGATGATGAACGTCCGCTTGCGGCCGATCAGGTCGGAGAGGCGTCCGCCGAGGAGGAGGAGGCTGCCGAACGCGAGGGAGTAGGCGGTGACGATCCACTGGCGTTCTCCGTTGGAGAAGCCGAGATCCGCCTGGGCGCTGGGGAGGGCGATGTTGACGACGGTGGAGTCGAGCACGACCATGAGCTGCGCGAGGGCCACGGTGGAGAGGGTCCACCAGCGGCGAGAGGAGACCGCGGGAGCGGAGGTGGCCGTTCCCGGTCGAGAGGAGGTCTGAGTCATGGGGACGACTCTATACGGTTCTGACGAGTTTCGGATATGGTGAGTTTCGGAACTCGCGAGACTACACTGGGGGCGTTCCAGTCAACCGCACCGGTGAGAAAGGGGAGCAGCGATGACGCTCGCAGACCCGACCGCCTCGCGCCTCGGTCGCAAGCGCGACCACACGCGCGACCCCGAGATCCTCCAGTGCACCCTCGAGGTGCTGGCCGAGACCGGCTACGACGGCATGACCATCGAGATGGTCGCCGCCCGGGCCAAGGCCGGCAAGGCGACCCTCTACCGGCGGTGGGCGTCGAAGGGCGAACTCGTGCTCGACGCCGTCGCGTGCATGAAGAAGGGCGACTTCGACGAGGCCAACCTCCCCGACACCGGGACGCTGCGCGGCGACCTCGTGGCGATGATCCGGCCCCCCTCGCTCGAGGAGGCCGAGAAGAAGCTCCGCGTCATGGCGGGGCTCATGGCGATGCTCTCGCAGGCGCCGGAACTCGCCGACGCCGCCAACAGGGCCATCGTGGAGCCGCGGGCCGCGATCAACCGGATGTTCTTCCGGCGGGCGATCGAGCGCGGCGAGATCGCACCGGACTGCGACGTCGAGACGCTGTCGCTGATCACTCCCGCCATGGCCGCGCACCGATCGCTTCTGCAGAAGAAGCCCGTCGACCGCGACTTCCTCGTGTCGATCATCGACGGCGTGCTGCTCCCGGCCGTCGGCCTGCGCCCGCCCGTCCACTGACGCGCGCGACCCGCGACGTCTGCCCCCGAACGGGCGCGCCCCGAACGAGCGCGACCCGAAAGTGGACTCGTGACGAGCATCCTGCGCCCGTAGTTTCGATGGCGGAGGTAACAGTCATGGACGTCGAACCGCTTCACGATCTGCTCGGTTCCACCGAACCGTTCGGCCAGGCATTGGAAGCGCGAGACTTCGGGCTGTCCTTCGTCGGAGACGCCTGGCTCGAGGCGCATTCCCGCCAGATGGGCTCCGACTGACCCTCGGGTCGAGCACCGTGCGGCGGCGACCCCTACTCGCCGCTGCACGGGTTCGCCCCGGTCAGCGGTCGCGGTCGAGCTCGTCGATCGTGATCGCCGCGGTGACGAGGGCGAGGTGGCTGAGCCCCTGCGGCAGGTTCCCGAGGAAGGAGCCGTCCTCCGCCACCATCTCGGCCATCATGCCGACGTCGTTGGGCACCTCGACGAGCTCGTCCATCAGCGTCTTGGCCTCGTCGATCCGGCCGACGCAGGCGAGGGCCGCGGCCAGCCAGAACGCGCAGGCGAGGAACGTCCCCTCCTCCTCGGGCATCCCGCTGTAGCGGTAGAGGAGGGCGCCGCGACCGAGTTCGTCGCGGAGCGCGTCGATCGTGCGCGACATCCGCTCGCCGCGGTCGAAACCGCTGGGCGCGTGGAGCAGCACGGACGCGTCGAGGGCGTCGCTCCCCGGGTACATCAGGTAGGCGCCCCGCTCCTCCGACCACCCGTTCTCGGCCACCCACTCCTCGATTAGGCGCTTGTTCCGCTTCCAGGCCTCGAGGTCGGCAGGATCCGGGTGCACCTGCCCGATGTCGGCGAGGTGCAGGGCCGCGTCGATGGCCTGCCAGCAGGCCATCTTGCTCGAGACGTAGTGCTGGGGGTCCTCGAGCTCCCACATGCCGGAGTCCTTCTCCTGCCACCGGCGACAGGCGTCGTCGGCGAAGGAGCAGAGCAGAGCGTCGGAGGACGCGTCGAGGATGTTGCCGCCCGAGACGTACTGGCGGAGCAGGGTCAGGATGTCGGCGTAGACGCCGAGTTGGAGCTGGTCGCCCGCGGGGTTGCCCGAGTAGACGGGCCCGATGCCGCGCCAGCCCTCGGCGGACGCCTCGTGCGTGCCGTCGGTGAGGTCGCCGTTCAGGTCGAAGAAGATGTGCATGTCGCGGCCGTTGCGCTTGAGGCTCGACAGGATCCAGGAGACGGCGGCGTGGGGCTCCTCGCGGAGGCCGAACTTCAGGAGCGCGCTCACCGTGTAGGCGAGGTCGCGGACCCAGGCGAAGCGGTAGTCCCAGTTCTTGCCGCCCTCGAGGTTCTCCGGGAGCCCCGACGTCGCGGCGGCCGCGATGGCGCCCGTGGGGCTGTAGATCAGGAGCTTGAGCGCGAGCGTGCTGCGCTTCACGGCCTCCTGCCACGAGCCGTCCCAGGTGAACGCCTTCGACCAGGTGCGCCAGTTGTCGATGGTGCGGTCGACGCCCTGGTCGACGATGTCCGCGTTGGGGAGGTGGACCGGCTCGTCGTCGGTGCCGCAGAGGCAGAGGATGTGGCGGGAGCCCTCCTGCGTCGTGAAGGCGCCCTCGAAATAGGGCGGCCCCGTGGGGGAGACGCCGTCGCCGGCTCCGGTCGGGTCGGTGCGACCGTGATCGGAGCCGATCAGGAGCAGGTTGACGTCGCCCACGCGCAGCACGGGCCCGTGGACGGTGTCGACGCGCTCGACGGCGTCGTCGCCGAAGACGTCGCCGGGGTGCACGGCCCACCGCAAGTCGACGGAGCCCTCGACGCCGTCGACCCTCCGCACCAGCTCCGCCCAGGGGAGTCGACCGGCGACACCGGTGACCAGGGCGTCCGTGATCTCCACGACACCCGTCGCCGTCCGGAACCGGGTGGTGAGGACGTTGGTGCCGTCGATGTAGGAGCGGTCGACCTCGAAGTCGTCGTCGACCGGACGGAGCTCGAAGCGGCCGCCGCGCCCGGAGTCGACGACGCCTGCGATGACGGGCCTCGTGAAGAGATCGGGCAGGGGAAGCCAGTCGATCTGGCCGTCCCGCGCGACGAGCGCGACCGTGCGGCCGTCGCCGATCGCGGCGTAGGAGCGGAGGTCGACGTAGCCGTCGACGCGCTCGTCGGGCGCCGAGAAGTCCCGCCCGGGATCCTTGGAGCCGTCCTGGAGCTGCTCCACCCGCTAGATCCGGCCGCGGAGGTCGGCAGGATCCACGGGCTCGGCCTTCGCGAGGACCTCGCGTGCCGCATCCGTCGCGTCCCACACGTTCCACAGCAGGACGCCCACGGGCACCCCGTCGTCGAGGTAGTAGACGACGACGCTCTCGTCGTCCTTCCAGTCCTCGACGGTGGTCAGGCTCGAGTCGAGCTTCCCGACCGCCTCGTAGCCGAGGTCGAAGACGTCGGAGTAGTAGTACGGCGTGTGCGCGTAGGTCTCGTCCGACCCGGCGAGGATCCGGCCGACCGCGGCGCCCTGCTCGTAGGCGTTGTCGACGTGCTCGACGCGGCGGCGTCCCAGGATGGGGTCGGGGTAGGAGGCGACGTCACCGGCGGAGAAGACGTCGGCGTCGTTCGTCCGTAGGCGTTCGTCGACCACGATGCCGTCGTCGACGGTGAGGCCCGCGGCTTCGGCGAGCTCGGTGGCCGGCTCGATGCCGAGACCGATCACGACCGCGTCGGCGTCGACGGTGGACGCGTCGTCGAGGGTGAGGTGGACCCCGTCTCCGTCGACGGTCCCCGACTCCAGACGACGACCCGACAGGAGCTCCACACCGGCGTCGGTGAACGCGCCCTCGTACAGATCGACGACCTTCTTCGGGAAGACGGAGTCGCCGAGACGATCGCCGGGGAAGACGACGGTGACCCTCGTCTCGTTCTGGGCCAGGGCCGAGGCGATCTCCGAGCCGATGTAGCCGCCCCCGACGACGACGACGTGGCGGCCGTTCCCGGCGACGCTCCGGAGGGCCCGGTAATCCGCGGCCGTCCGGAAGTAGATCACGCGATCGTCCTCGGGGAGGTCGAGGCGCGTCGGACGTCCACCGGTGGCGAGCAGGAGCCGCCCGTAGCCGACCGTGTCGCCCGAGGCGGTCGTGACCGTCTTCGCCGACCGGTCGATCGAGGCGACGCGCGTGCCGAGTCGGAGCTCGGCCGATGTCGTCTCGACCGTTCCGAGGTCGTTGTCGTCGGGGGTGAACTCGTCGTCGATCCAGAGCTTCTTCGACAGGGCGGGGCGCGTGTAGGGGGCGTCGACGTCCTCGCTCAGGATGAGGACGGATCCTGCCTCGTCGCGCTCGCGGATGCCCTTGGCGGCGGAGTCGGCGACCATGCCGCCGCCGATGATGACGTAGTCGTAGGCCTCAGCCATGTGGTGTCTCCTGTTGTCAGATCGTTGCGACCGAGCCGGAATCGACCCGGTAGTTGCTGCCGTTGACGAAGCTTGCGCGATCGGAGCAGAGGAACACGATGACGTTCGCGACCTCCTCCGGCTCGCCGCGGCGCTTCAGCTCCATGTACGGGCGCTCTTCGTCGAGGAACGACTCGATGGCCTCCTCGACCGAGGAACCCCTCTCGTCGGCGCGTTTCGCCATCATCGCGTCGGTCATCGGGGTGTTGATGAACGCGGGGCCGACCGTGTTGACGAGGAGGCCCTCCTGCGCGTAGGAGCGGGACAGCCCCTTGGCGAACGACATGACGCCCGCCTTCGCCGCGCAGTACGGCAGCTCGTCGTCGTACGGCTGCAGCGCGTCCTCCGAGGCGGTCAGGACGAGGCGCCCCCATTCGCCGGTGCGGAGATCCGGGAGGAACTCGCGGACCAGACGGACGGGGCCGAGGAGGTCGACCTCGAGCGTCGAGGTCCACCCCTCGTCGTCGATCTCGTGGAACAGCCCCTGGGCGCCGGTTACGCCGGCGCACTGCACGAGAATGTCGATGTCGCCCACGGCGCCCTGCGTCTTCTCGTGCAGCTCCCGCAGGTCGTCGACCTTCGTGATGTCCGCGGCGAACGCGTGGAGTCGGCCCTCGTCGGCGGACAGCCGGGCCGCGGCCGCCTCGAGCCTCTCCGGGTCGCGGTCGCTGATCACGACCGTGGCACCCTCCTCGAGCAGGAGCCGCGCCGTGTTCCAGCCGATGCCCGAGTCGGCCCCGGTGACCAGGGCCTTCCTACCGGTGATTCCGAGATCCACGATCGCCTTCCAGTGGGGGAGCGGTCAGGAGTTCGCGACGGCGCCGACGCGGTCGAGACCGGCGTCCTCGGCCTTCGCGTCGCGCGTGCGCGTCGACTCGTCCTGGGCGTCGCGGTCGGGGTGGCGATTCTCCGCACCGACCATCCACGCGAACTGCTCCAGCTTCTCGATGATGCCGTGCAGAACGTCGGCGGTCGTCGGGTCCTCGTCGTCGACCTCGTCGTGGACGTCGCGCATGGTGCCGACGGCCGCGTAGATGCGGTCGACGATCAGGTCGACGGTCTCGGTCGTCTCGACGGGACCGGCGGGGAACTCGCTGAGGCTCGTGCCCTTCGAGACGGTGCCGGAGCGGCCGTCCGGAACCAGGTAGACGGCGCGCATGCGCTCGGCGACCTCGTCGCTGAACTCGCGGGCCGCGTCGATGATCTCGTCGAGCTGGAGGTGCAGATCGCGGAAGTTCGAGCCGAGGAGGTTCCAGTGGGCCTGCTTGCCCTGGATGTGCAGCTCGATCAGGTCGACGAGGACCTTCTGCAGGTTGTCGCGGAGGGTTTCGGATCCTTTGAACACGGTTCGTCCTTCTTCCTGGTCGGGGCCTCCGACGGTACGCCTGACGCCTCTTCAGGGGCTGCAGGGCTGTACCCCTGCCGGTGTAGTCTTCCGACATCACGGGCCTTGAGGGGGGCGACCATGGCGACGACGCGCACGACCGACGAGGGGGACGGTATGGACGACACGCACGAGGACGCCCTGCCCCCGACCGTGCAGAGCCTCATCCGGGGGCTCGACACGGCGCGCCACGCCTTCGACGGGCTCGGCGACGTCGACGAGGCGCACCACGGCCGGATCCTCGAGGACCTCGTCAGCACGGTCCCCGACCTGGCGAGCGCCGCGGCGCGCGCGGGGCACGGGGCGTGGGCGTCGATGATCGTCCTCGCCGCGGCGGACTGCCCGCCGGAGTGGGCGACCGGCTGCCCGCGCTGGAAGGCGCTGGTCGAGTCGTCCTTCGCCGCCATCGACGCGGCGAACCGGGCCGCGGCCGACGAGCAGGCGCGCCTGGTCGAAGTGCGCAGGCGGCGCCTAGCCTGAGGGGATGACCGTCCCGCATCTCCCGCGCGTGCCGTTCCTCTCCGGAGGCCCTCGCGGCGGCGTCCGCCACTACCTGAGGATGCTTCCGCCCGACTACGCCTACTCGGCGCGGACGCACCTCCGCAGCCTGCTCGGGACGAGCGTCCCGCGGGTCTACCGCGAGGGCGCCAAGGCGCCGATCCTGCTCCTGCCCGGCGTCTACGAGTCGTGGCGCACCCTCCGCTGGTTCGCCGACGTGATGAACCGCGACGGCCATCCCGTCGTGGTCGTGCCGGGCCTGGCCCACAACCGGCGGCCGATCGCCGACACCGCGGTGCTGGCGCAGCGGATCCTCGACGCCAACGACCTCCGCGACGTGGTGATCCTGGCGCACAGCAAGGGCGGGATCATCGGCAAGAGCATGATGCTCGACACCGACGCCTCCGGACGGATCGCGCGCATGGTCGCCGTCAACAGCCCGTTCCAGGGGTCGCGGATGGCCCGCTACATCCCGACCCGCGCGTTCCGCGCCTTCCTGCCGACCGACCCGCTGCTGACCCGGCTCACCGCCGAGCAGGAGGTCAACGCGCGGATCACCTCGGTGTTCTCCGACTTCGACGGGCACGTGCCCGAGGGCAGCGTCCTCCCGGGAGCCCGGAACGTCACGGTGCCGGTCGACGGCCACTTCCGTCCGCTCGGCCACCCGGTCGGACGGGCCATGATCCTGGCGGCGCTCGCCGGCTGAGGCGACGACGACCGCGTCGACAGCGACGACAGCGGTTTCCGCGATGTTTGCGGCGTCCGCGCGGCCGCTCGGTCGTCGAGAGCGCTAGCCGCCCTGCAGCTCCTCGCGCACGCGTCGGAGATCCTCCAGCATCGAACCGATCAGGATCCAGTGGTCCGGGTCGGGGCGGACCACCTCGAGCGGCGCGGTGAGGGCGGGGAGGTCCGTCTCGGGCGCGTCGGTGCCGGAACCCCCGGCGGCCTCCTCCTCGCGGTCGTGCACGAGCAGCCGGACGTCGTGCGCCGCCCGACGCAGCTCCCGAGCGATCCCCGACACGACGGCGTCGTCGACGAGCGCCGGATCGTAGTTGTCGCGGAGCGTGCGGGTCATGGCGACGACGCGGTGCACGAGGTTCGAGAGCGAGGCCAGCAGGAGCCGGTCCGCCTCCAGGATGCGCCGCTGCCTGCTCGCGCGCGGGTTCAGCGTGAGGCTCTCCTCGCCCGTCTTCACCGCGACGGCGGCCCTCGCCTGGAGCCCCCGGAGCTCCCGGGCGCGCAGGAGCATCGCGTCGAGCTGCGACTGCCCGGTCGCCTCCTCGAGGGCGCCCGCCAGGTCGTCCAGGCTCGCGCCCAGGTCGCGGGCCAGCCGCGCGACGGCCAGGTGCGCGGGCCCGAGCAGCACCGGCGGCACGATCAGGGCGTTGACGAGGAGGGCGACCACCGCGCCGATGACGGTCTCGATGACGCGGTCGACCGCGTAGTTCGGCGTCACGACCCCGACCGACAGGACGAGCATCGCGGAGATGGGCACCTGTGTCGTCGACGTCGGGGTGAGACGGATCACCCAGGCCAGCAGCAGGGCGAGGATGATCGCCACGAGCACGACCCAGGTGGACCCGTGCCCGAGGACGACTCCGACGACGTAGGCGAGACCCACGCCGAGCACGACTCCGACGCTCCGCTCGAGGCCCCGGCCGAACGACTGGTTGATGCTCGGCTGGACGACGAGGAGCGCCGCGATGGCGGCGAAGATCGGCAGCGGTTGGTGCACGAGGGCGCCGGCGACGAGCCAGGCGACCACGACGGCGATCGACGTCTTGGCGACCTGCAGCAGCGGCAGCCGGGACGGCTGACGCAGGCGGGAGGCCAGGGGGATCGGAGGACGCGGCACGACCCCCAGGGTAGGACCGCGGAGCGCACCCCCGGCGCGCCCGCTGGGAGGATCTCCGGCGAACCGGGTTGACTGTGCCCTGTGTGGCCCAATTCCGGAGAGATCCTCCCCGCAGCGTTCGCGGACAGCGGGGTCACCGTCGTGTCGTTCCGCCCCCACTCCGTCGAGCCCTCGGGAGGGGGATTCCTCTTCGGCTACGAGGTCGACACCGTCGACGCGGCGGGGAGCCAGTCCACCGTGCTCACCTTCATCGACACGGACCCCGCCTCGGTGGAGGCCTCGCGCACCGCGGGCGGCTCGGTGGTACCCGACCCGCAGACCGGCCGGCCCGTCCGCGTCTGGGCCTACCCCGCGGATCCTGCGCTGCCGGCCCTCGCCCTCGTGACCTACCCCGAGCGCGTGACGGAGCTGCTCGACGGGCTCGGCATCCGCGTGACGGAGCCGCTCCTCGAGGTCGCCGCCTACCGCCCGGGCAAGCGCGCGGTGATCCGCGTGGACGCCCGCGAGCGGACCCTCTTCCTCAAGGTCGTCCGTCCCAGTCGCGCGGAGCCGATCGCCGAGCAGCACGAGGCCTTCACCGCGCGCGGGCTCCCGGTGCCGGGCGTCCTCGCGGCGCTGCCCGACGGGCTGCTCGTGCTGGAGCGCGTCGCAGGCGTCCCGGCGGGCACGCGGGTCGTCCAGATCGCGGAGGGACGCGGTTTCGTCGACCAGCTCGTGGCGCTCGGCGCGGCGGTCGCCTCCGTGGACCTCGACCAGCGCGCGCAGGCGGACGCCCTCGACAACGGGGCCTGGCACCGCAGGAGCCTCCGCTCGTCTCTGCCCGAGCGCGCCGACGACATCGAACGGGTCTACGACGAGATCGAGGCGCGCGCGTCGACGTGGGGGGCCGACGAGCGGCAGGTCGTCCACGGCGACCTCCACCTCGAGCAGCTCTTCGTCGATCCCGACGATCCGAGCCGGATCACGGGACTCCTCGACATCGACACCGCAGGATGGGGTCACCCGGCCCGGGACGCCGGCGCCCTGATCGCGCACCTCGTCGTCACGGCCCAGTGGCACCGCGGGAACAGCGCGGGCGCCGAGGCCCGGGCCTGCGAACGGATCGCGGACGAGGTCGTCGCCGCCTGGACCAGGAGATTCCCGGGACTGGCCGACCGGCTCGCGCCGACGATCGCGTCGCAGCTGCTCGCCCACGCGGGCGGGCAGGCGACGCTCGGCACCGACCTGGCCCGGACCAAGGCCCTCCAGCTCCTCGACGCCGCGGCGGGGACCCTCTGGCCGCGCCGTCCCGACCAGGATCCAGGCGAGCCGCCTAGCCTGGCGTCACGGGGCACGTCCGACTGACCCGCTCCCTCGCCGCTTTCCACCGCTCTCGCACGGAGGTCCCGATGACGTCGTCGCTCTGGCTCGACAAGGTCCGCACCATCCCCACCGACGATTTCGAGCCGGAGGCGCGCTACGACGACGTCGTCGTCGGCGGCGGGCTCACCGGGCTCGTCACCGCCCTGCTCTTCGCCCGGCGCGGCCACACGGTCGCCGTGCTCGAGGCGGGGAGGGTCGGCGGGCTCTCGACGGCGTCCTCCTCCGCCATGGTGAGCATCCTGCAGGGGGCTCAACTCCAGAAGATCCGGCGCCGTACCTACCAGGGCGTCGTCGACGCCTACGTCGAGGGAACGCGCGAGGCCTTCGACTGGCTGATCGACTACGCCGAGGAGTCGGGGGTCGACGTCGAGCGCCGGGACGCGTTCAGCTACGCCACGAGCCGCGCCGGCCTCGCTCGCGTCGACGCCGAGTACCAGGTCGGCCGGCGCGCGGGGCTCGACCTCCGGAAGACCGTCGACGTCGACATGCCGTTCGCCACGCTCGGCGCCGTCCGGCTCCGCGACCAGGCGCAGCTCGACCCGGTCGACCTCGTCGCGGCGCTCGTGGCCGATCTCCGCGCTCTCGGAGGCGTCATCGTCGAGAACGCGCGCGTCACGGGCGTCCACGCGGGCGACCCCGCCGTCACGACGACGCTCCTGGGCGACGTGCGCTCCGAGCGCGTCCACCTGACGACGGGGGCCCCGATCCTCGACCGCGGCCTCTACTTCGCGAAGATCGCTCCGCGCCGCTCGCTCGGCATGGCGCTCGCGGACGTCGCGCCCGATCACCTCCCGAACGCCCTGTACCAGTCGGTCGACGAGCCGCAGCGCTCGGTCAGGCGCTACCGCGACCAGCTCGTCGTGGGCGGGAGCGCCCACGGGGTCGGCCGGGCCCGGTCCGAGCTCCAGCTCGCCGAGGAGCTCGAGCGCTGGGCCGAGTCGCACTGGCCGGGCGCCCGACGGCGACGCGTCTGGAGCGGCCAGGACTACGCGACGCCGCACGGCGTGCCGTTCGTCGGCTGGCTTCCGCGCGGCAGGCGCCGCGTCTACCTGGCGACGGGCTTCGACTCCTGGGGCATGACCGGGGCCGTCTCGGCGGCCCGGATGCTCGTCAGCGACGTCGTCGGCGACAACAGCCCGTGGATGACGACGCTGCACCACCGCATCACGACCCCCGTCGCCATGGCATCGGGTCTCGGCGAGAACGCCGCGGTCGCCTGGTGGTTCGCCCGCGGCTGGACCAAGGCGCTGACGAACCCGCTCGAGCCGGGCGAGACCCCTCCGGAGGGGCGCGGTCTGGTCGGCGTGGAGGGGCTCTCCCCGGTGGCCCGCTCGACCGTCGACGGCGAGACCTGCGCCCTCTCCGCCGTGTGCCCTCACCTCGGTGGCATCGTCTCCTGGAACGATCTCGAGTCGACCTGGGACTGCCCGCTCCACGGCTCCCGGTTCACCGCCGACGGACGCGTCATCGAGGGTCCCACGAAGAACCCCATGAGGCCCCGACGCGCCTGACTCGAGCACTCCGCGGCGCGCCGGGCGACCCTGGTAGCAGACCGCGAGCCCACGGGCGTAAACTGACGGGAGCACCACCACCCGAGCTGTCTCCACGGTCGCCTGTCGTCACGGCGGCGACCGGGCGAGGTACCTCTTCGTACGGGTGGCGGTGGCTCAGACAAGGCCCTCGAAGCCTCCGACGTCGCCCACGTGCGTATCTGCGCACCTGGTCGTGTCGACAGCCCGGGGGCCGAACGGGGGCACGTCGTCGGGCAGGAGCAGCATCCTCCCTCGACCGCCGCTTCCGAATCGCGACGACCCGGCGTCGTCGCACGGCGGTCGTACCATCGGCCGCGCGTTTCGTCCTTCCGCCTCGGCGCAGCCGCGGCACCACCTAGGAGGAGCCTTGGCTCGACCAGGCCAGCGCCAGTCCGGCGGTACCCGTACCGCCTCCCGTTCGAACCACCGTCGCGTCCGCGACCTCGACAACGACGGCATCATCCCCGTCCTCGCGAAGGCGGTGCGCGAGGTCGAGGCGGGAGCCCAGCGCGGCCCCGTCAAGCCCTCGGGGCGCACCAAGTTCCAGGTCGTCGCCCTCCTCATGCGCGAGGAGCGGGCCCGCGTCAAGGCCGACAAGACCGTCAGCGACGCCGACCGCGCCGAGCAGCTCAAGCGCCTCGACGGCGTCGCGACGATCCTCGCCAAGGCGGCTGCCCGCGACACCTCGCTCATCGCGCTCCTCGCGGAGGAGGTCGTCGTCTCCGAGACGGCCCGCGCCCTCAAGCGCGACATGCTCCTCGCCGCGGGCACCGAGCTCAGCCCCGACGACCTCATCATCACGAGCGAGCCCGTCGCCGCGCCCGTCCAGACGGAGCGCCAGGTCATCCCGCAGTCCGTGATCTCGCGCCAGCTGGCGAACCCCTTCCTCGCACCCGACTTCGCCCTCGCCGAGCACCGCGACGTGCATCCGGTGCGCCTCGCGAACTGGGAGCTCTTCGGCCCCCTCTTCAAGTCGTTCGAGTACGGCTCCGGCGGCTCGGCCGCGTGCATGGAACTCCCCGAGCCGACGACGCTCCGGGCCGCAGGAGGCACGGAGATGATGCGCCACCAGGCGCAGGTCGTCCAGGCCGCCGCCGACGGCCACCGCACCTTCCTCCTCGCCGACGAGCCGGGTCTCGGGAAGACGGCCCAGTCGCTCCTGGCAGCCCAGGCCGCCGGCGCGTACCCGCTGCTCGTCGTCGTGCCCAACGTCGTCAAGACGAACTGGGCCCGCGAGGTCGGACTCTGGACCCCGAACCGCACGGCCACCGTCATCCACGGCGACGGCGACACCATCGACGGCTTCGCCGACATCGTCATCGTCAACTACGAGGTGCTCGACCGCCACGTCGGCTGGCTGGGCGACCTCGGCTTCCGCGGGATGGTCGTCGACGAGGCCCACTTCATCAAGAACAAGGAGTCGCAGCGCTCGCGCAACGTGCTCCAGCTCTCGTCGAGGATCCGCTCGCGCACCGCGCACCCGCTCCTGATGGCCCTCACCGGGACGCCGCTGATCAACGACATCGAGGACTTCCGGGCGATCTGGCAGTTCCTCGGCTGGATCGACGACAAGAAGCCGGGGCCGGAGCTGATGGAGGCCCTCGAGGAGACCGGCCTCACCCCGGCCGAGCCCGGCTTCTTCGCCTCGGCCCGCGCCTCCGTCATCGACCTCGGGATCGTCCGCCGACGCAAGGTCGACGTCGCCTCCGACATCCCCGCGCGTCGCATCGCCGACCTCCCCGTCGAGCTCGAAGACGAGGTGGGACGCTCCATCCGCGAGGCCGAACGCGAGCTGGCCCGGAAGCTCGTGGCCCGCTACCAGACCGCGCTCGCGACCCGCACCTCGGGCGTCCGCGTCGAGGGGATCGACCACGACCTGGTGCGCCAGGTCGCCAAGTGGGAGCTGGAGGACGGCGACGGCGCCAAGACCGGTGAGAACGTCTTCAGCATGGTCCGCCGCATCGGCCAGGCCAAGGCGGGTCTCGCCGCCGACTACACGGCGCAGCTCGCTCGGAACGTCGGCAAGGTCGTCTTCTTCGCGAAGCACATCGACGTGATGGACACCGCCGAGGAGACGTTCGCCAAGCGCGGCATCCGCTACGCCTCGATCCGGGGCGACCAGACCCCGTCGGTGCGGCAGAAGAACATCGACGCCTTCGTGAACGACCCCGACGTCGAGATCGTCGTCTGCTCGCTGACCGCCGCGGGTGTCGGCCTTAACCTCCAGGTCGCCTCCAACGTCGTGCTCGCCGAGCTCTCGTGGACCGACGCCGAGCAGACGCAGGCCATCGACCGCGTGCACCGCATCGGACAGGAGCTGCCCGTCACGGCCTGGCGCGTCATCGCCGCGCAGACGATCGACACGAAGATCGCGGAGCTCATCGACAGCAAGGCCGGCCTCGCGGCGCGCGCCCTCGACGGCGACGACTCCGAGATCGTGTCGTCCGGGGACGTGCAGCTCGGCGCGCTCGTCGCGCTCCTGACGGACGCGCTCGCCGCGTCGCCCGCGGCGCGCCGCGCGGCGCCGCAGCGCCGCCGCTAGCCCCGCGCGCCAGCCCCGCGCTTCGCGCGCTCTCAGGTTTCGTGCGTGATGTCACGTCTCGACGCGACACCACGCACGAGACGTGACATCACAGCGGGAGACTCCCGCGCGGGCGAGGAGGGTGGGCACCTGCGCGGGAGTGAGGGCGTCGCGCCAGGACCACCGGACGAAGGCCCGCACCCCGGGAACACCGCGGATGGCGTCCTCGCGGTACTTCTCGCGGAGGACCGTCTTGGCGGCGGACCGGCCCGACCACCGGTCCGACTCGAGGTACTTCGTCTCGCCGTCGAACTCGCCGACGTCGCCGACGGCCGGCCACCAGAAGTCGACGACGAAGCGGCCCCGATGCGTCGAGAACGCGTGCTGGAGGTGCGGGGGCTCCAGCCCCGCCTCCGCGATGACCAGTCGGCTGAGCGACTCCCCGGGGCTCTCCGCGAGAGGCGTGGCGAAATCGATCGCACGCCGGGCGCGCTTCCTGTTGCGGCAGTTCCCCCTCGCCAGGAGTCGATCGACCAGGTCTTCCGTGTCCGTGAGCCCTGTTCGGAGCGCGTGGTCGAGGACGACGACGGCCTGTCGGAGGGTTCCCGAGACGACGAGGTCGAGTGTCGTCCGCGCCGCGGTTGTCACCGGGACTCCGTATCGCTCGACGACGTCGCCGGCACCGAGCGGCCCGGCGTGCTTCCGCGCCGTCGAGGTCGTCTGGGGGATCGTCGCTGCGGGGTCGATCACCTCGACCCGAGCGGGGAGCGGGCCGAGGCGGGGGAAGCCCCACGCCGCGCCCGCCGACGCGTGCGAGAGGACTTTGGGCGACGCCATCCGCGACACGACGGCGATGGCGCGCATCGCGTGCCGCGCGTTCTCGTCGTAGGTCTCCCAGTGCTCGCTCCGGACGTGGCGACCCGACGCCACGCGGACGAGGTCGCCACGCGCCGTGGCACGACGGAGGGCGGCGTCGTCGAGGCCGGAACGGACGAGCAGGGCGGGGTGCGGTGCGGTCATCCCGACACTCTGGCGGGGCCGGCCCACCCGCGGGGCTCCCGAGGCCGAGCTGTGGACAACCCGCCCCGACATCCGCCCCGGGGATGACGCATCGCCCGGCGATCGACGCTACGGTCGATGTCGGGGAGAGGGGGCCAGCGGTGGCCGAGGGCGGCAGCAGGGCGCGACCGGCGGTGTCGGGGCTCGTCGTGACGGGCATCCTGCTCGCAGGATGCACGGGCCTCACCCGCCCGGGCCCCGACCCCACCCCGCCGATCCCCACCCCCACGAGCACCGCCGGGCGCGCCGACAGCGTCGCGACGACCGTGCCGCCCTACCCGAGGATCCCGACCGACACCGTCGTCGCCCGGGGGACCCTGACGGCGCCCGACGGCACCCCGGTCGGCACCGTGCACCTCACCGCGTTCGTCGACACCGACTTCACGCTCACGATCACCGGTCTCGCCGTGCCCGGCACCGGGGTCGTGCAGCTCGCCTTCGCGAAGCGGAGTCTCGCGGCGGGCGCGACGTGCGCCCCGGATCCTGCCGGCCTCGCCGTCGGCGCCACGTCGAGCCGCGCCGCGACGCAGACGTTCGACGTGCCGCTGCCCGATGCGTTGACGGCCGGGGACCCGACCAACCTGACCGGTCTGACCGTGACGGGACAGCCGAGCGGGTCGTGCGCCCGGCCCGTCCTCGCTCGGGCATCGCTCGCCTGGACCTGGCCGAAGGCGCGCTACACGGCCGGGACCCTCCGCGTCGTCGACCGGGGACCCCGCGACGGGGCGCGCGGCCGGAGCATCACCGAGGCCGGGGCGCCGATCCGGTACGTGGTGGCGGACGGCGACCGGCAGAGCGCCGTCCTGGCGCGCTTCGGCATCGACCTCGACCAGCTGCAATACCTCAACCCCGGCTCGTTCCGCGACCAGCAGTCGGCCGTCCCCCTGGCGGGTTTCACCTGGAACCTCGACCTCGCCGACCGCTGAACCCCGACCGCTGAACCCCGACCGCTGAACCCCGACCGCGGAATCCCGGCCGCCGACCACCGCACCTGCGTCCTCCCCGGCCCCGGGGGAGTTGACTGGCCGGACACCCGAGAAGAGAGCAGGATGCCCATGACCGAGTCCACCGGCTACGCCCACGTCGCCATCACCGTGTCCGACCACGCGGTGAGCCTTCCGTTCTACGAGAAGGTCCTCCAGAGCGGCCCCGTCGGCGAGATCGTCACCGACGACTTCGACCGCAAGATCTTCCCCGTCGGAGGCGGCAGCATCCTCGGCGTGACGCAGTACCGCGAGAAGTCCTCCGGCTCGTTCGATCCGCTGGTTCCGGGCCTCGACCACATCGGCTTCGGCGTCGAGACGGCGGAGGAGGTCGTCGCCATCCAGGAGCGCCTCGCCGGGGTCGGGATCGACTCCGACCTCACCGATGCCCCCTTCGGCACGGCCCTGATGCTCAAGGACCCCGACGGGACGCAGATCGAGTTCTTCTCGGCTCAGAAGCGCTGACGGGGAGACCGGGGGTGGCGGAGCGGGACGGCATCGCGGCCGGATGGAGACTGTACCGGGAGTGGGCGGCGGAGCACTCCGACCCGCCTCTGTTCCGGCGTGCCGTAGCCGTGGGGATCGCGACGGCGATCGTCACCGGAGTCGCGGCCGCGCTGCTCCTGCCGCCCGGCTTCCTCGGGGGAGCCCTGTTCACGGCCGCCGCCGTGCTCTGGATCGCCGTCGCCTTCGGGACCCTCGCGGCCGTCATCGTCGTGTGGGCGTGGTCGCGCGCCCATCTGACGGCGGCGGAGCGCCGCGCCCTGCGCACCGAGAACGCGATCCCGGTCGGCTCCGTCGCCTACGGCACCGACGGCAGGATCCGAGAGGCCTGGCTCGAGGGCCGGGAGCCGGACGTTCCGGTGCAGCAGCGTCTCGCCGCGGCCGCCGCCGCCCGTCGCACACGCGAGGTCAGGCCGACGATGGTTCGCAGCGCCCTCATCGGCATCCCCTTCGGGATCGCCTCGCTCCTCATGAGCGCTACCTTCCTGATCCGACCCGAGCGCACCGTCTCGCTCGGCTTCACCGGCATCTACGCCCTGTTCGGACTGGGAGGACTCCTGACGAGTCTTCACGCGCTCGGGCGCACCACGGCGCCGCTCGCGACGGAGCCCGAGGTGCCGGAGCGACTCCTGCCCGACGGTCGCAAGAAACCGGTGCCGAGGAAGCTCCTCGGCACGGATCACCCCTACGACCACACGTAGCGGGCCCTCGGGCGCCGCGGCCTACAGGCGGGACTTGACCTCGGCCAGCGACGGGTTCGTCGCGGACGAGCCGTCGGGGAAGATCACGGTCGGGACCGTCTGGTTGCCGCCGTTGACGCTCTCCACGATCTCGGCGGTGCCGGGGACCTCTTCGATGTTGACGTCGGTGAACGCGATGCCGTCTTTCGTGAGCTGCTGCTTCAGGCGGGCGCAGTAGCCGCACCAGCCGGTCGAGAACATCGTGATGGTGCCGGCCTCGGGAACGTACTGGGCGGGGGTGGTCGTCGTCATGGGGAAAGCCTACGACGCGATGGCGGGGGACACCCGGGTGTCGGGCGGGAGTTCACTGGACGGAGGAGACCACCCGTCGTCCCCGCCTTCGACCCCCAGAGAGGCCTCACCCATGGCTCAGACCGTCGCCGATCAGCTCATCGCCCAACTCGTCGAGGCGGGAGTGCGACGCATCTACGGGATCGTGGGGGACAGCCTCAACCCGGTCGTGGACGCCGTGCGAAGGACGGGCGGATCCGCGAAGGGCGGCATCGACTGGATCCACGTGCGGCACGAGGAATCCGCGGCGTTCATGGCATCGGCCGATGCGCAGCTCACCGGCGAGCTGGCGGTGTGCGCGGGCTCCTGCGGTCCGGGCAATCTCCACCTGATCAACGGCCTCTACGACGCGCACCGGTCGGGCGGCCCGGTCCTCGCGATCGCGAGTCACATCCCCGCGAACCAGATCGGCTCCTCCTACTTCCAGGAGACGCACCCCGACCGGCTCTTCGTCGAGTGCTCCGGGTACACCGAGATGATCTCGACCGCCGAGCAGGCCCCGCGAGTGACCGCGAGCGCCATCCGACACACCCTGGCCGGCGACGGAGTCAGCGTCATCACGCTGCCCGGCGACGTGGCGGAGTTCCCTGCGACGGCCTCGGCACCCGCGTACACGGCTCCCGCCCGCGCCACCCTCGTCCCCGACCGGGGTGACCTCCAGCGCCTCGCGGACGCCCTCAACGACGCGAAGACCGTGGCGATCTTCGCAGGAGCCGGGACCATCGGCGCGCACGACCTCCTGATGGACCTCGCGGAGACGCTGAAGGCGCCGGTGGGGCATTCGATGCGCGGCAAGGACATCGTCCAGTACGACAACCCCTACGACGTCGGGATGACGGGGCTCCTCGGCTACGGCGCCGCGCACGCGGGCATCCACGACGCGGACGTCCTCCTGCTGCTCGGGACGGATTTCCCCTACGAGCAGTTCCTCCCGGACGGCGAGAAGGTGACGATCGCGCAGGTGGACGCGAACGCCGCGCACATCGGCCGACGCGCCGACGTGCACGTCCCCGTGCACGGCGACGTGGGAGCGACGATCCACGCGCTCCTGCCGCTGCTGAAAGCCAAGAAGAGCCGCCGCTTCCTCGACGCGATGCTGAAGAAGCACGACAAGCTCATGAACGGCGTCGTCGGCTCGTACACGAAGGACGCCACGAAGATCCGCCCCATCCACCCCGAGTACGCGGCTTCGCTCCTCGACGAGCTGGCGGCCGACGACGCGGTGTTCACCGCGGACACGGGCATGTCGAACGTCTGGAGCGCCCGCTACCTGACGCCGAACGGTCGCCGCCGCATCATCGGCTCCTACCTCCACGGGTCGATGGCGAACGCGCTGCCCCAGGCCATCGGCGCGGCGTTCGCGTACCCCGGTCGGCAGATCGTGTCGATGTCCGGCGACGGCGGCCTGTCGATGCTCCTCGGCGAGCTCGTGACCGTCGCGGCGTACCGGATCCCGGTGAAGATCGTCGTGTTCAACAACTCGACCCTCGGCCTCGTCAAGGTGGAGATGCTCGTCGCGGGCTTCCCGGACTTCGGCGTCGACGTCCCCGCGACCGACTACGCCGCCGTCGCCCGCGCTCTCGGCATCCACGCCGTGCACGTGGACGACCCCGCGGATCTCCGCGACGCGTTCGAGGCCGTGCTCGAACACGACGGCCCGGCGCTGCTCGACATCGCCACCGACCCGCGGGCACTCTCGCTCCCCCCGACGATCACGGGCGCGCAGGTCAAGGGCTTCGCGCTCGCGATGTCCAAGGTGGTCATGAACGGCGGTGCCGGCGAGGCCGTCGCGATGGCCCGGTCGAACCTCCGCAACGTGCCCCGCCCGTAGCGGCGAGGCGCCCCGGCGGCGTCAGGGTCGCGCGACGCCCGCCGACCGGGCGACGAGTCGCGCGATGGCGCCGAGCGGGATGCCCAGCCAGCCGGGCCGGTTGCGCGACTCGTAGATCGCCTCGTACACGGCCTTGTCGATCTCGAACGCGTCGAGGAGGGCGCGCTGGGCCCGGACGTCGGTCTCGGCTCCCGCGTTGTAGCCGTCGACGAACGCGTGGCGCGAGGCGCTGGCCCAGGCGCTCGCGTCGATGCGCGGGCGTTCCTGCGCGAGCGACCCGGCGACGTAGTCGAAGGACCGGAGCATCCCGGCGACGTCGCGCAGCGTCACGTCGGGCCGGGACCGCTCGGGCATGGGTCGGAGCGGCTCGCCCTCGAAGTCGAGGAGCACCCAGCCGCGCTCGGGGCTCTGGAGGGCCTGCCCGAGGTGGAGGTCGCCGTGGATGCGCTGGAGCCCGGGCCAGTCGAGGGTCGCGACGACGTCGTAGACGGCGCGGATCGCGTCGGCGTGCTCGCCCACCTCGGGAACCTCCCGCGACGCGGTGGTGATGCGCCGCCGCATGCTCGCCAGGGCACCCTCGATTTCCGCGGGGCCGGCCTCGACCGTGCCGAGCTCGCTGGCCAGGGTGCGGTGCACCTCGGCGGTCGCGACGCCCAGCTCGTAGGCGGCCGTCGTGAAGTCCGTGGACGTGCGCGCGGCCTGCAGCGCGACCCGCCAGGCGTCCTCGGAGCCCGGCAGGAACTCCTGGGCGAACGCCAGGTGCCCGAAGGCCGCACCGTCGTCACGGCCGGGGTCGGGCCAGGACGCGGTGAGGTAACCGAACGACTCCGGCACCCGGGTCGACGACCCGCGGGTGAGAGCCGCCTGCGAGGTGACGTCGGGGTTCTCGCCGTGGTGGAGGACCCGGAACACCTTGGCGATGACCGGGTGGGACTCGCCCTCGATGTCGTAGATGATCGACGTGTTCGACTGCTCGCCCTCGAGGACGCGGGAACGGGTGACGCGACCCGGGTCGGAGACGCGGTGCCCGTCGGCCGTGACGTCGGAGCCCTCCACGTGCTTCTCCGACGCCATCGTCGCGAGGAGGGCGTGCGCGTAGGCGGGATCGTGGGGCCCGTCGTAGAGGTAGACCCCGTCGCTCGATCCGATGAAGGCCGCGTCGCCGCCGGGCAGCGGCGAGGTGCGGGCGACGACCGGCACCTGGTAAAGGACGGGCTTGTCGGGCGCTTCGTCGATCACGAGGAGCGTCATGACGAGACCTTCGTCGAGGGTCTCCTCCATGCTGCCGATCACGCGGAGGACGGGGGTTCGGCCCTTCGTGGCGTACCAGCGCTGACGCGCCATCCAGCCGGCGAAGAACGGGGCGACAGTGCTCATCACCCCACGGTACGCCCCTGTCGTCCCCCTGAGACTGACCATTGTCCCCCTGTTCCCGGGAGCGGCCCCGGGACGGGGACCCGGCACGGTAGAACGGACGCATGTCGCGAACCGAGCAGATCGAGATCGAACGCAAGTACGACGTGGACGGCGCCGTGCGCGTGCCCGACCTCCGGGGGACGGGCCCCGTCGAGACGGTGGCGGTCGACGAACCCGTGCTCCTCCGGGCGGTCTACTTCGACACCGCCGAGCACCTCCTCCTCGCCAACCGCATCACCCTGCGTCGACGCACCGGAGGGCACGACGCCGGCTGGCACGTCAAACTCCCCGCGGGTCTCGGCGCCCGCCGCGAGCTGCACGCCCCGCTCGGGATCGACCCCGACGAGGCCCTCCCGGCGACCCTCCGCCACGCGGTCGAGATCGTCCTCCGCGGTCGGCCCCTGCATGCCGTCCTCGTGCTGGAGACGACGCGCACGGCCACCCACCTGCTCGACGCCGACGGGCGAGCGCTCGCCGAGCTGGCCGACGACGAGGTCGAGGCCACGCATCCGGGCACGGCCGAGGTGCGGCGCTGGCGGGAGTGGGAGCTGGAGCTGGCCCCCGGCATCTCCCGCGCCGACGGCGAGTCCCTGCAGGATGCGGTCGGCGACGCCCTCCAGCGAGCGGGCGCCTCGGCCTCCGCCTCCGTCTCGAAGCTCTCGCGCGGCCTCGGCGACGCACTGCCCGCCGTCGTGGTCGCGGCTCCGGCCGATCCGTCGGAGTCGGCGGAGCGCCCCAAGAAGTCGTCCGCGGGGGCCTTCGTCACGCGGGCGCTCGACGCGGCCGTGACCGAGTTTCAAGAGCTCGACGGACCGACCCGCGAGGGGGAGGACGACGCCGTGCACCGCTTCCGGACCGCGACGCGGCGGCTCCGGGGCATCCTGCGTCTCGGCGGATCCGTGCTGGACGCCGACGAGGCCGCCCGGGTCGACGACGCGCTGGCCCGGATCGGTCGCGCCGCCGGCGCCAGTCGCGATCTGGAGGTCGCCCTCGCCCTCGTCGACCGGACGGCGCTCGCCGCCCCCGAGTCGTTCGTCGCGCAGGAGACCCTCGGTCGTCTCCGCGCCTCGCTCCGGGAGTCCGCCCGCGACGCCGCACACGACCTCGACCGCGCGATGACCGACCCGTCGTACTTCGAGCTGCTCGACCGGCTCGACCGGCTCGTCGAGGTCGTGCCGAGCGGCGAGGACGCCGGGCGGAAGGCGGACGACGTCGTCGCGGGCCGGCTCCGGAAGGCCACCCGGCGCGCGAGGAGACGCCTCGACGCGGCCGTCCGATCGATCGAGAGCGGCGAGGTCGATCTCGCCCTCGTCCACTCCGCGCGCAAGGCCACGCGGACGCTCCGCTACGAGCACCAGGCCGCGCGACGCGCAGGAGTCACGGGGTCGGCGAGCCGGAAGGCCGCCCGGCGCGCGCACGACGTCCAGGACGTCCTCGGCGAGGCGCTCGACGCGGCGAACGCCGTCACGCTCTTCGTCGACGCCGCGGAGAAGGCGCGCTGGGCGGGGGAGGACACCTTCGGCTACGGGGTCCTCGCCACCGTCGCCTCCGCGGAGCGCGATCGCGCGCTCGCTCACCTTCCCCGTCTGGCGCGGCGTCTGGCCTGATCCGGCCTAGCGGGCGTCGAGGGTCTGGCGGGCGTCGAGGACCGCGACCACGCGGCGGACGGTCGCGTCGTTTCTGGCGGTCACCGTGACTCCGACCGAGCGCCAGAAGGCCGCGGGGACGCGCGACGCCAGCACTCCGTCGGGGAGCCACTGGTAGATCGCGCCGGGCGTCGCGACGAACTCCTCGGGCACGAGGTCGCGGGTGGTCGGCGCCGCCAGGAGAAGGGCATCGACGTCGAGCGGCGCCGCGGGGAACGAGACCAGGAGGCGCGTGGCGTCGCGATCGTCGCGCCGGAGCGGATTCGCCGCGGCGATCTCGCGGAAGCGCTCGCCCGCGACGATCACGAGCGGCGCGTCCACGCCGGTGCCGTCGCGGACGGCCTCCCGGAGGGTCGCAGGATCCGGGACGGCGCGGCCCGCGAAGACGACGTTCCCGCTGGCGAGGACCGTCGTCACGTCGTGAAACCCCAGGCCCTCGACCACAGCGCGGAGATCGGCCATCGCGATCCGCTTCGCCCGCCTCACGTTGATGCCGCGGAGCAGGGCGACGTGATCGGCCACGACTCAGGCCAGGCCGAGGACGTCGAGGATCCAGGCCACCTCGAAGGCGCGCTCGCGCCAGGACTCGTAGCGTCCGCTGACGCCGCCGTGGCCCGCCTGCATCTCGATCTTCAGCGACACCGGGGCTCCCGCCTCGCGGAGTCGCGCCACCCACTTCGCCGGTTCGACGTAGAGCACGCGGGTGTCGTTGAGCGAGGTGACGGCCAGGATGCGCGGGTAGCCGGAGGCGTCGTCGGGCACGTTCTCGTACGGCGTGTACGAGCGCATGTACTCGTAGACCTCGGGGTCGTGCAGCGGGTCTCCCCACTCGTCCCACTCGATCACGGTGAGCGGCAGGTCGGGGTCGAGGATGCTCGTGAGGGCGTCGACGAAGGGCACGGCCGCGAGGATGCCGGCGAAGAGGCCGGGGGCGAGGTTGGCGACCGCGCCCATCAGGAGCCCGCCGGCGCTCCCGCCCTCGGCGACGAGCCTCTCGGGCGTCGTCCGGCCCTCAGCGACGAGGTGCTCGGCGACGGCGACGAAGTCGGTGAAGGTGTTCCGCTTCGTGAGCGTCTTGCCGTTCTCGTACCACTCGCGGCCCATCTCGCCGCCGCCCCGCACGTGCGCGACCGCGAAGACGACGCCGCGATCGAGGAGGCTGAGGCGGGCGACGCTGAAGCCGGGGTCGATGCTGTGCTCGTAGGAGCCGTAGCCGTAGAGGTGGAGCGGCGCCGGCTCGCCCTCGCGGACGAGGTCGCGTCGCCACACGAGCGAGACCGGCACGCGCGTGCCGTCGGCGGCGGTCGCCCACTCGCGGCGCTGCTCGTAGTCGCCGGCGTCGTAGTCGCCGAGGACGACCTGCTGCTTGAGGAGCCGCCGACCGCCGGTGGTCACGTCGAGGTCGGAGACGGTCGTCGGCGTCACGAACGAGCTGAAGACGAACCGCGCCGTCGTCTGCGCGAACTCGGGGTTGGCGCTCCAGCCCGCGGTGAAGAGCTCCTCGTCGAAGGCGAGCGGCTCGAGGTCGCCGTAGCCGTCGGGGTGGAGGCCGATCACACCGATCTGGGAGAGCCCGTCGGAGCGGAAGTCGACGAGCAGGTGCTTCGCGAACGCGTCGACGCCCTCGAGGCGGCGGCCGTCGCGGTGAGCGACGACGACGCGGCGGTCGGTGGTCGACAGGGGGTCGTCGGCCGGGACATCGACGAGCTCGAAGCCGGGGGCGCCGTCGTTGTGGAGGACGAGGAGCCGGTCGCTGCCGCCGACGATGGCGTGCTCCACCTCGTACTCGACGCCCTCGCGACGGGGCCAGACGACGCGGAACTCGCCCGTCGGGTCGGCCGTGTCGAGGAGCCAGGTCTCGCTGGTGATCTTGGAACCCGCGTCGATGACGAGGTACTGGCGGCTGCGCGTCATGCCGACGCCGATCCAGTAGCGGTCGTCGGGCTCCTCGAAGACCTTGACGTCGTCGGTCGGGCCGCCGACCTCGTGCCGCCAGATGGTGTCGGGGCGCCAGGAGTCGTCGACGGTGGGGTAGAAGAGGTAGCGGCCGGAGGCGTCGAAGGTCGCGCCGGGCGCCGTCTCGGCGATGACGTCGGGGAGGTTCTCGCCCGTTCGGAGGTCGCGGATGCGGAGCGTGTAGCGCTCGTCGCCCTCGAGGTCGGTCGCGAAGGCGAGCAGGGCCCCGTCGGGGGAGACGTCGAAGCTCCCCATCGAGAAGAAGTCGTGACCTTCCGCCTCGACGTTGCCGTCGAAGACGACCTCCTCGCCCGGTGCGGGCACGCCGGCCTCGATGACGGGCGGGGTCCAGTCGTCGGGACCGTCCACGGGCAGGCGGCACTGGATGCCGTACTGCTTGCCCTCCTCGGTCCGGGAGTAGTACCAGTAGTCGCCCTCGCGCGTCGGCACGCCGAGGTCGGTCTCCTGCACGCGGCCCTTGATCTCCTCGAAGATCGTGGTCCGCAGCCCCGCGAGGTGCTTCGTCGTGGCCTCGGTGTAGGCGTTCTCGGCCTCGAGGTGCGCCAGGACCTCGGCGCTCTCCTTCTCGCGGAGCCACTCGTAGTCGTCGACGAAGTCGTGACCGTGGTGCGAACGCGTGCGGGGCTTCTTGGCGGCTCGCGGAGCCGTCGGGGAGACGGCGTCGTCGGGATTCCGGGCGGGGGAGTGCTCCATGGGATCAGCCTAGCGACGCCCCGGGAACGACCAGGTCGTCGATCGTCGGCCCGAGGACGGCGTTGCCCGGCTCGAGGTCGTCGACCCCGTCGTAGCCCCGGGCCAGGACCCGCACGGAGGCGTTGAGCCGGGCCTGCAGCTGCATGAGATGGAGCTCGTACAGGGCGGGATCGGCTTCGCTGTCGTCGAGGAACGTGTTGCACGCCAGGGTCATCCCGTCGAGGGTGGGGAGAGCCCTGGACCGTGGCACCGTGGCTCTCCTCGCGCTCCGGATCTCGCCCCGCAGCGACGCGATCGAGTGGCGGGATCGCTCCCACGCGGGGTCGATGGCCTCGGCGCGCGGGCTCTCGCGGGGGACGCGCCGCCGGAGGACCCGGCGGAAGTGGATCTCGTGCACCAGCTCGTTGAGCGCCGACTCCTCGGTGCCTCGCGCCTGGATCCGCGCGGCGAGGAGATTCGCCGCGAAGGCGGCGCCGGAGCCGAGGAAGGCGCCGACGGCCACGGTGACGAGGGTCGTCCAGAGGGTCATGGCCCCGAGGCTACGGCCGACCGCCGACATCCTCCAGGCGTCCCATCAGCGACCAGACGGCCCTCGAGAGCTCGGGATGCCAGAGGGCGATCCCGCGGAGGAACTCGAGCTCGGCGTCGAGCGCCAGCCCGGTCTCGGCACCCGCTCCGGCGTGCCCGAACGAGTCGGCGCGCAGGGAGATCACGACCTGCTCGTCGACGGACGGCAGGTCGGGGATGACCTCCCACGGGTCCTCGCCCGCCCGGCACCGCAGCTCGATCAGGGTCCGCAGTTCGTCGTGGGCCTCGGCCCGCAGCACCTCGAGGCTGCGACCGGCGCCGCGGAAGCGGACCGGGCTCGGCTCAGCCACGCGCGCGCTCGTCTCTCGAAACCATTCGGAGGATGTTACGCCGAGCATCCTGCGCGGGGAATGCGCGCGGGTCCCCCGCGCGTTGCCCGTGTCGACGACCTCGCCCCGATCGGGGGCTCGAGGCGCCGCCCTCGAGAAGGAGAAACGATGCCTCGCTACCTGCGCTACGACGAGTTCGGCGGACCGGAGGTCCTCGACCTCGTGGAGGTCGACAAGCCCACGGCCGGCCCCGGGGAGATCGTCGTGCGGGTCCTCGTCGCGGGACTCAACCCCGTCGACTACAAGATCTTCCGCGGCTACGTGGCCGAGGTCTTCGGGGCCACCCTCCCCTCCGGCGTGGGCAACGACCTGGCCGGAGTCGTCGAGTCGGTCGGCGCGGGCGTCACCGGGTTCGAGGTGGGCCAGCGGGTCCTCGGCGGCGTGCGGAACGAGGCCGTCGCCGACTTCGTGGTGGCGACGCCCGACCAGCTCCTGCCCACCCCGGAGGGGCTCTCCGACGAGGTCGCCGGAAGCCTCTGGGTCGCCGGACGCACGGCGAAGGCGACCGTCGACCTGTTCGGTCTCACCGACCGGGACACCGTGCTCGTGAGCGCGGCCGCAGGAGGCGTGGGCATCCTGGCCGCGCAGCTCGCCGTGCGCACCGGGGCCACCGTCCTCGGGACCGCGAGCCCCCGCAACCACGAGCTGCTCAGGAGCCTCGGCGTCGTCCCCGTCGACTACGCCGGCGACCTCGTGGCGAACATCCGGGCCGCCGCCCCCTCGGGGATCACCGCCGCCCTCGACAACAACGGTCGCGCGACCATCGACGCCGCCTTGGCCCTCCGCCTGCCGGCCGACCGGATCAACACCGTCGCCGACCACGGCGCGATCGCCGAGCTCGGCATCCACGGCGTGGGCGGTGCCGAGGCGACTCCCGCCGACCTGGCCGTCGTGGCGTCGCTGCTGGCCGCGGGAGACTTGATCCTGCCGGTCGACGAGGTGTTCCCGATCGAGCGCTCGGCGGACGCGTACCGCGCCCTCGAGGGTGGCCACGTGCGCGGGAAGATCGTTATCGTCACGGAATGACCTCTCTCCGCCGCGTCTGCGTCGCCTACCTCCTCCGCACGGTGGACGGCCGCGACCAGGTGCTCCTCGGCCGCAAGAAGCGCGGCCTCGGCACGGGGCACTTCGTCGGGCTCGGAGGCAAGTTCGAGCCCGGCGAGACGGCCGTCGAGGCGATCGTGCGGGAGATCGAGGAGGAGTCCGGGGTGGTCGTCGATCCGGCCGACCTGGAGCACCGCGGCGGCCTCCGCTACCTCTTCCCGGACCGCGAGTCGTGGAGCCAGCACTCGACCGTCTTCGTCGTGCGGTCGTGGCGCGGGGAGCCCCGCCCGAGCGACGAGCTCGACCCCGAGTGGTTCGACCTCGACGCGCTGCCGCTCGACACGATGTGGGCCGACGCGAGGGCGTGGCTGCCGGATGTCCTCGCCGGGGGACAGATCGCGCGGGAGTTCGTCTTCGCCGACGACCTCGCCACCGTCGCCACCTCGCGACCTCTGGAACCGCAGGCCCTGTAGGCGCGCGGGTCGTGCCCCGAACGGGTGGCACCACGAGAGGGGGGAGAGGGATCCCGACGCGCCGGATAGATTCGACCTGTGATCGCCGATCGGGTGACACGGGGTGCCGAGATCGTCGCACCCGCAGGAGCGACATCGACCGCAGGGGGGCGACATGACCGTCTTCGACAGCAGGATCACGACCGGCGCAGGACGCAACCGTCCGCGTCCCGACCGCGACGCTTCGACGCGTTCCCAGGTCGGCTGGGTCGCCGCCTTCGTCTGGCCGCTCGTGTGGTCGCTCGTCCTGGCCGGAGCCCTGCTCGGCTCGGAGGGCACGCTGCTGTTCTGGCTGGGTGTCGCCGGAGTCCTCGGCATGTTCGCCCGCCAGGGGCTGCGCGCGGTCGCCGTGAGGGTCCGTCACGCCAACGCGGTCATCGACAACGCTCCCGTCGGCGCTCGGCGCTGAGGCGCCCGACGCTCAGGCGCCGGGCCACTGATCCAAGGGGTCACCGACGCGGCGGCGTCTCGCCGTCGCGCGTGATCTCCGACGTCGCGTGCCCGACGGGCCGGACGAAGAAGTCGACGATGCCGAAGAGCACGGCCCCGAGGAACGCGTAGATCGCGAACTGGTCGTAGTGCCGCGCCACGTCTCCGCCCTCGTGCGCGAGGACGATGGAGAGCACGTAGAGCGTGAGCGCGCCGACGAGGAACAGGGCGACGATGACCACCAGGAGTCGGTGGAACGACGATCGGGACACGGCGCAAGGATACTAGCGGGGCCGTGACTCCCGCTCCAGGCCGCCCTGCGGCCCGAGGAACATGTCGGTCGTCTCGGTGTCGACGTAGTCGGCGAAGTCGTCGCGATCCTCCTCCGGGATCGTGTGGATCGTGCCCGTGTCGGTCGTCGAGAGGCCGTGGCGGGCGAGGACGTCGTCGCGCTCCCGGATGAGGAAGTCGCGGTTGGCCGCCTGGGCGTCCTGGAACATGGTCGTGCGGCCGGTGACGATGGCGCGGATCCGCCGACGCTCCCAGAGCCGCTTGCCCGTGAGCATCAGGACGACGCCGGCCGTGGCGTAGCTGATCATCATGGTGAGGCCGCGCCCGAAGCCCGGCCCGACGCCGTAGAGCTCGCGCTTGAGCATCTCGGTGATGCCCGACCCGACCACGACGTTGTTGAGCCACGCGAACGGCTGCGCCATGAACCACGCGGGGTAGGCGGCGCCCGAGGACGGCATCGACAGGAAGATGAACACCACCATCGCCGGGAGGGCGATGAAGCGCCCGGCGAAGTAGCTGAAGCCGTTGACCGCCAGGCCGATGGCGACGATCCAGCCCCAGCCGATGAGGAAGAGCATTCCGAAGTGGCCGTGGACGGCCCCGATCACGGGCCCGGCCAGGAAATTCGTGATCCCCGAGATGATGACCCCGCCGCCCAGGATGACGAGCACGCGCGTGCGGTGCCGGAGCGGTGCGCCCATCAGCCCGATGAACATCGCGACCATGTAGCCGCCGATGCACCACGAGAGCATCAGGTAGAGGGAGACCGTGCCGTACTCGTCCCACGCGGGGAGCGGGGCCAGGTCGGTGACCGTCGCGGTGATGCCGGCGGCAGCGAGGACGGGTGTCATCATCGCGGGGATGAGCGCCGCCACCTGGTACTGGTGCGCGGCGGCGGTGAAGATCGAGTTCGAGGTGCCGTCGTAGGCGACGGCGACGCGGCCGTGCAGCACCGCCTCCTTGGCGCTCTGGAGCGACGAGTAGGTCTGCGGGTCGATGACGCCCGGGAGCGCTCGGGTGAGGGCATCCTGCACGGAGGTCGGGACGCCCACGACGGCGACGGGCACCTCGTGCGGGTGCGGCGCGTGGAACGCGGCCACATAGCAGAGGCAGAACATGACGATGAAGAACAGCGGCAGCCAGAGCTGAAGGCCGATCAACTGGAGGGAGGGGTGCAGCGAGGCGTACCAGGTGCGGAACGCCGAGGGTGTCCTCTGCGTGGAAGTGTGGGTCACGGCGGGCCTTTCTCGTCCTCCCCAGACTACGTTCCGCACGACGCCCCGGCCCGCCGCGCTCGCGCCGTCACGACCGGGTGCGCGAGACCGCCGAGGTGTCCATGGCGAGCTCCTCCGCGTCGAGGCCGAGCAGCACGCGCCGCATGACCTCTTCGTCGAGGTTCCCCGCGTCGCGCTCGCGGAGGACGAGCTCGCGGCGCTTCTGCAGGAGCTCGCGCCGGATGCTGGCCAGCGCGCGGACGTTGTTGCGCCCGGCGCGCACGAGCGTCGGATCGGGGGTGATGTCGGGAACGGCGAGCTGCGGCGTCGTGCGCATCTCGGACCCCCGTTCGAAGGGCGCGGGATCGAGGTCCTCGGCCTGCCCCTCCCGATCGTCGGCGTCCTCGCGGAGGCCCTGGCGGAACGCTTCGTCCTGCCGTCGGAGCCGTTCCTTGAGGATGGTGATGCCGCGCTCGACGGGCTCCCGGCCCCACTCGCGCGACCAGTCGTCGCGTCTCGTGTCGAGGTACTCGATCGCCTCGTCGGTGCTGTTCGAGACGAGCCGCAGCTCCGACTGGACGTCCCGCTCCGCCTGCCCGAGGTCCTGCACGCCGAGCCACCGGATGACGGAGGGGAGGGTCAGGCCCTGCAGGAGCAGCGTGCCGACCGTCACCACGAACGCGATGAGGAACATCGTGTCGCGCGCGGGCACCTCGACGCCGGACGTCGTCACGAGCGGGATCGAGACCGCGGCGGCGAGGGTCACCACGCCGCGCATCCCGGTCCACGAGATCACGACGAGCTGCTGCCAGCTCAGCTTGGGGTCGGCCCGGCCCCAGACCATCCGGGCGACCCGGGCCTTCCGGTAGCGCCGGAACCGGGAGTAGACGAGCCTCCGGACGAGGCGCGACCAGTAGTACGTCACGAAGAGGAACACCGGTCTCGTCAGGATCACCACCCCGAGCACGATGAAGGCGACGCCGACGCTCTGTCCGAGCCCCCGGCTGGAGGCGGCGACGTCGAGGACGACGGTCTTCAGCTGGAGGCCGATGAGGGCGAAGACGAAGCCCTCGAGCGTGATGTCCATGGCCGACCAGAGCGGCCGCTCCTGCAGGCGCGAGGCGTAGCCGGACTTCGGCGAGTTGAATCCGACGTAGAGGCCGGCCGCGACGACGGCGAGCACGCCGGAGCCCTGGAGCTGCTCCGCCACGATGTAGGCCAGGAAGGGCAGCAGGAGCCCGATCACGATCTCGACGACGGGGTCGCCGACGCGCATCCGGAGGGAGTGCGCCAGCATGCCGAGGACGAGGCCGACCGCCACGCCGACGCCGATCGCGAGGCCGAAGATGCCGAGGTCGTCCCAGACCGTCAGGGCCGCGCCCCCGACGATCGCCAGGAAGACCTTGACGAGGGTGAGCGAGGCGGCGTCGTTGATGAGGCTCTCGCCGGAGATCACCGTCATCACCTTGCGGGGCAGCCCGAGCTTCCGCCCGATGGCGGCCGCCGACACGGCGTCCGGGGGAGCCACGACGGCGCCGATCAGGAAGGCCGCGGGGAGCGTCATGTCGGGGATCAGCATGTAGGCGAAGAAGCCGGCGACGAGCGCCGTGACGATGACCAGCCCGATCCCGAGGCGCCGGATCTGCACGAGCGACTGCCGGAAGTTCTGGAAGGACACGTCGAGCGAGGCCGAGTAGAGCAGCGGCGGGAGGATGACCGTCAGGATCACCTCGGAGTCGATCTTGATGTCGGGGATGCCGGGGATGAACGACACGAGGAGCGCCACGGCGACGACGAGGAGCGGTGCGGGCAGGCCGCGCCAGCGGGCGAACGCCGTGACGGCGAGGGAGCCCGCGAGGATCAGGAGGATTTCGAGGAGTTCCATGGCGGATCCGTCTGTCGGGGGCGGCTTCGCGCACAGGATGCGCGGACCTCCATCTTGCCAGGTGCCGCCCAGCCTGCCCGGCGGATCCGGGGCTCCGCGCCTCGTAGCATCGAGGGGTGATCACCAGGACGACCACCGGCGGCGAGGTCCGCGGAGTCGAGGAGCGGGGCGTCCTCG
The DNA here is from genome assembly GCF_002074055.1 of Frondihabitans sp. 762G35. Lineage (NCBI taxonomy): Bacteria > Bacillati > Actinomycetota > Actinomycetes > Micrococcales > Microbacteriaceae > Frondihabitans > Frondihabitans sp. 762G35. Next base: position 1,090,782 of record NZ_CP014619.1, read on the forward strand.
CCTGGCGCGGCATCCCCTACGCCGAGCCGCCGACGGGGGAGCTGCGGTTCCGGGCCCCGAGGCCCGCCTCACCGTGGCGGGGGGTGCGGAACGCGCGCCACTTCGGGCCGGCGGCACCGCAGGATCGAAGCCAGTTCGTCGGCATCGACGCCACGACGCCGCAGAGCGAGGACTGCCTCTCGGTCAACGTCATCGCCCCCGCCGGGTCGCGTGCGGGCGACGCGCTCCCGGTGATGGTGTTCATCCACGGCGGCGCCTACGCGGTGGGGTCGTCGCGGGAGTTCCCGCGGCAGGGGGAGTCCCTCGTCCGGGAGGGCGGCATCGTCTACGTGAGCTTCAACTACCGGCTGGGCGGTCTCGGCTACGTCGACTTCAGCTCCTGGTCGACCGAGGAGGCGCCGCTCGACTCCAACCTCGGGCTGCGCGACCAGGTCGCGGCGCTCGAATGGGTCCGTGACAACGTCGCGGCGTTCGGCGGCGACCCGGCCCGCGTCACGATCTGCGGCGAGAGCTCCGGGGCGAACGCCGTCACCACGCTGATGACGGTCCCGAGCGCGCGCGGGCTCTTCGCGGGTGCCATCGCGCAGTCGTCGCCCGCGAACGCCATCTACCCGCCCGACGTCACGCGCCGCTGGGCGGAGGAGTTCCTGGAGACCCTGAGCCACGTCGTCCGCGACTCCGACCTCGACTCGACCTCGGTCGACGGGGCGGCCGCGCTCCTCCGGCAGGCGCCGACGAGCGCGATCGTCAAGGCGACGGCGAGGCTCTTCCTCCGGACCCCGGACGAGCAGCCGGGGTCGATCTTCCTCTCGCCCGTGATCGACGGCGACGTCCTCCCGGAACGCCCCCTCGACGCCTTCAAGGCCGGCCGCGCGCACCCCGTCCCGCTCGTCATCGGCACGAACGACCGGGAGGGCAGCGTGTTCACGGGCCGCCGCGACATCCTGGCGACGACGCCCCTGCGCATCCGCGCCATCTTCGCGAACACGAAGAAGAAGGCCCGGAAGGCCATCAAGGCGCAGTATCCGGGGCTCCCCGCGCGGCGTCCCGCGCTCGACTTCGGCGGCGACTTCTCGTTCTGGTTCCCGTCGATCAAGGTCGCGGAGCGGCACGCGCGGTTCCAGAAGGTCTTCTTCTACCGGTTCGACGTCGCCCCGCGCATCCTGCGGGTCGCCGGGGTCGACGCCTTCCACGGTCTCGACCTCTGGGCGCTCTTCGACCGGATGGACTCGGCGTTCGGCGTCGCCATGAGCCTCCTCGGCGGCCGTCGCGCGTTCCTCCGGACGGCCCGCAGGATGCGCGGCCGCTGGCTCGAGTTCGTCACGACGGGCGACATCCGCGACTGGCCGTCCTACGACCCGTTCCGCCGGCGCACGCTGATCATCGACCAGGTCGACCGCGTCGAGTTCGACCCCCGGGGCGAGCGGCGCCGTGTCTGGCAGGACTTCGTGCCGCACCTCTGATCGCCAGGCGGAGGTCGCGCTCCTCGGAGTTGACCCCGGGCCCCGGGCCTGGAAGAGTGCGACCGGTGGATCTCACGCTCATCGTCGTCCTGGTCATCCTGCTGGCCGTCTTCTTCGACTTCACGAACGGCTTTCACGACACCGCGAACGCGATGGCGACGCCGATCGCGACGGGGGCGATGAAGCCCCGGGTCGCGGTCACCATGGCGGCGCTGCTCAACCTCGTCGGCGCGTTCTTGTCGACGGAGGTCGCCAAGACCATCTCCGGCGGGATCATCCGCGAGGGCCCCGGCGGCGTCGAGATCACCCCGACGATGATCTTCGCCGGCCTCGTCGGCGCCGTGATCTGGAACATGATCACCTGGCTCCGCGGCCTCCCCTCGTCGTCGTCGCACGCGCTGTTCGGCGGCCTCATCGGCGCCGCGCTCGTCGGGGCCGGCACCGGCTCGGTCGACTTCGGCGTCGTGCTGTCGAAGGTCGTGCTCCCGGCGTTCCTCGCCCCGCTCGTCGCCGGCCTCGTCGCCTTCACGGCGACCCGCCTGGCCTACCGGATCACCCGTCGACCCGAGGGGAAGAACCACCGGGGCGGCTTCCGCGTCGGACAGGTGTTCACCTCGTCGCTCGTGGCCCTCGCGCACGGCACGAACGACGCGCAGAAGACCATGGGCGTCATCACGCTGGCGCTGATCGCCGGCGGGTTCCTCGGGGCCGGCGCCTCCCCGCCGCTCTGGGTGATCGTCGTCTGCGCGCTCGCGATCGCCCTGGGCACCTACACCGGCGGCTGGCGCATCATCCAGACGATGGGCGGCGGCCTCACCGACATCAAGGCGACGCAGGGCTTCGCCGCGGAGGCGTCCACGGCGTCGACCGTCCTGGCCTCCAGCCACCTCGGCTTCGCGCTGTCGACGACGCAGGTGTCGTCGGGGTCGATCATCGGCGCCGGTCTCGGGCGCCGCGGATCCACCATCCAGTGGGGGACGGCCGGCAAGATCGTCGTCGCCTGGTTCATCACCCTGCCCGCCGCCGGTGCGGTCGGGGCGCTCTGCGAACTGATCGCGCGCCTCGGCACCTTCGGTCTCCTCGCCGACGCGGTCCTCGGTGCCGGCGTGATCGTCGCCATCTTCGTGCGTTCGCGCCTCAAGCCGCACGAGCAGTCCAACGCCCTGGAGGTCGACGTCGCGATGAACTCGGTCCTGACCCGCAAGGAGCGCCGCGCGCTCGCCAAGAAGCGAAGCGACGAGATGCTCGCCGCCCGACGGCGGATGAGCGACGAGTCGCCGCTCCGCGACTACGGCGATCAGCCCGCCGTGCGGGAGGAGATCCGATGACGATCGACTGGGGTGCCTTCGTCGTGGTGGCCGTGGTCTCGCTGGTCGCGGCCGGGGCCCTCGTGAGCCTCTTCGCCGCGGGGCTGCGGCTCCTCGCCGTCGAGGGGTCGAGCGCGGCCGCGGCCCGTGTCGCCGCCTACGCCTGCTTCGCCGTCTGCGCGCTGGGTGTGCTCTTCGGCATCTACCTCATCGTCCCCGCCTTCCACGCGGGCTGATCCCACCGGGGCCGACGCCGCCGTGCGCCGCCAGCGGGCCGGGCACGGTGCTCGCGAGAGTCAGCTGATGCTGACGCGGAGCGCGCCGCCGTCGAGCAGGGCGAAGAGCGTCTCGGTGGTGGAGTGCTCCGAGAGGTAGAGGCGGTCCGCCAGGACGACGGCGCGTGGAGCGCAGGAGCGGCTGAACGCCCGGGCGTCGCGCGTCGCGAGCAGGCAGAGCTGCTGGTCGTTCTGCCCCTGCCCGACCCAGATCCGCCAGCGGGGCGTCCCGGCGGCGTCCGAGGGGGCCTCGTCGAAGAGGAGGCGGCTGGTCGGGGGAGCGAGCTGCTCGGCGAGGGCGTCCGGCAGGGCATCCGGCGGGACCTGGACGCGCGCGAGCGCCGCCTCGACGTCGACGCCGGGGGAGGCGCCGTCCTTCGTGAAGCGGTCGCCCCCGCCCGAGCCGTCCCCGGACGCCGAGGTCACGGTCGGCGTCGCGCTGCCGGGAGACGTCTCGACCCGCTGGGACGGGGCGAAGACGACGGCTCCGATCCCCACGCCGAGGGCGACGGCGGCCACGAGGGCCGCTGCCCGGAGCGCGCGACCGGGTCGGGGGTCACCGGACCGGCGCCCCGCAGCGGCCTCGAAGGAGCTCTCGTCGGTCGCAGGGGTCGCCTCCGCAGGCTCGACGGAGAGGGAGGTCTCAGCGATCGCCGCGTCGAGAGCCCGTTCCTGCCGGAGCCGCGCGGCCCGCACCGCCTGGAGCTCCGCGGCCGCTCTCCGGGCGGAGTCCCCGCTCGCGGCGGGACCGAAGGCCGCCTCGACGAGGGCGCGCTCCCGGTCGCGAGCATCCGGTGGGCCCGCAGGAGCCGCGGCGGCCGGTCGCTCACGACGGCGCAGCTCCTCGACGACGTCGCCCTCGCCGCCCTGCCCGCGGAAGGCCCGGTCGAGGCGGGCGCGGAAATCGGCGTCGGTCTCGGCGCGCTGGAGCGGCCCGGTGTCCACGGCTCCTCCGTCCGGGGCCGACGCGCGGAGGCCCTCGGGCCGAGCGTAGCCCGCGCCCCGCCGACGCGCGGACGCTCCGCTCCGGGCACCCGGCCGCACCGCACGGCATGATCGACGACATGACGACGACGAAGCCGCAGACGATCGTGGTGGCGATCAACCCGTCCGCCTCCTTCGGCCGCGGGAAGCCGGTGGGCCCGACGGTCGTGGCCGCGCTGACGGACGTGGGACACCGGGTGACGGCGCTGGTGCGCGACTCGCAGGAGGCCCTGGTCGAAGCCGCGCGCGACGCCCTCGCCGACCGACCGGACGCCCTGGTCGTCGTCGGCGGCGACGGCATGGTCGGTCTCGGCGCGGCGCTCGTGGCGACCACGGGGATCCCGCTCGGCATCGTGCCCTCCGGCACGGGCAACGACATGGCGCGCGCCCTGGGCATCCCGCACGACGACCCGCGCGCCGCGACGCGGCTCCTGGTCCGCGCGCTGGAGAGCGCGCCGCGGGTGGTCGACGCGATCCGCGTGACGGAGGCGTCGGGGCGCTCGACCTGGGTCGCCGGATCCGTCTCGGCCGGCTTCGACGCGTTCGTCAACGAGCGCGCGAATCGCCTCCGCTGGCCGAAGGGCCGTGCCCGCTACGACCTGGCTCTCGCGATCGAGCTGCTGCGGCTCCGTCAGGTCGACTACGTCCTCGACCTGGACGGCGTCTCCCGCGTCGTCGCGGGCACCCTCGTCACCGCCGCGAACGCGCGCACGGTCGGCGGCGGGATCGCGCTCGCCCCCGACGCCGTCGTCGACGACGGCCTCCTCGATGTGCTCGTGGTCGAGAGGCTCTCCCGGATCGGGTTCCTCCGGCTCTTCCCGAGCGTGTCGAAGGGCCGCCACCTCGGCGACCCGCGGGTCACCGTGCATCGTGCTCGGCGGGTCCGCATCGAGGCCGCGGGTGTGGTGGCCTTCGGGGACGGCGAACGCCTCGGGTCGCTCCCCGTCGAGGTGGAGGTCGTTCCCGAGGCGTTGGCCGTGCTCACGCGGAGCTGAGGCGGGCGCGTCCGCCCTCGCGACTCAGTACCAGTTGTTGGCCTGCGAGTGGGCCCAGGCCGAGCAGGGGGTGCCGTAGGAGCCCTGGATGTAGCGGAGCCCCCAGATCACCTGGGTCGTCGCGTTGGTCTGCCAGTCGGAGGCGACCGACGCCATCTTGCTGCCGGGGAGGGCCTGCGGGATCCCCGTGGCGCCGCCGTTCGCGTTGTACGCCGTGTAGCTCCAGCCGGACTCCTTGGTCCACAGGGAGGACAGGCAGGAGAACTGGTCGGAGCCCCAGCCGTACTGGCTCGCCATCAGCGCCTGGGCGGTGGCCTTGGCTCCGGCGGGTGTGTTGGCCTGAGCCTGTTTCTCGGCGGCGACCCGGGCGGCCTCCGCGGCGGCGGCGTTCTTGGCGGCCGTCGCCTTCTCCCGGGCGATCCGCTGCTCGGCGACGGTGGTCTGCGCGTCGACCTTCTCGGCGACGTCCTTCGTCGTGGCGACGCGGGCCAGGACGGTGTCCGGAGCGAGCGACCGGTAGTCCGACAGCGAGGCGAGAGACGTCGTCAGCTGCTTCGTGTCGACCTTGCCGCGGGCCTCCCTGGCCACCTGCGTGGCGCTGGCGATCGCCATCTCGGCCTCCGTGTTCGCCGTCGCCTTCGTGACGGCGGAGCCCGCGTGCACCGAGAGCCGGCCGTCGGTGCTCGGGGTGACCGTCGTGGCGGGCGCCGGGGCGGCTCCGAACGGGGAGCCGGAGGTGGCGGAGTACGCGGCGAAACCGGTCCCGGCGACGACGGCGAGGGAGGCGGCGCAGGAGGCGATGATCACGCGGCCGCGGCGGGCGCGACGCCTCGAGGCGGTCACCTCGTGACGCGTGGCCGGGGTGGAGGCGACGGGGTCCGGGGAGGTGGATCCGTCGGCACGGGAGCGGGGAGCGAAGGGGCGCATTCTGTCCAAGGGGTCGACCGACGCGGACCCATCTCGACGAAGGCAGGGCGACGTCGAGCCGACGCGCGACGCCCCGGGGGCGGTGGCGCACGGCCCTGCCGGGGCGCGCACCGAGGGGGTTCGGCGCGGCAGACCTCGGGCGGATGGGGGCTCGGTGGCTGTTCGATGAGGCGATCGTCGCCTCGTCCGCACTCCGGACCCGGGGGCCGCGCGGAGGCGAAGTGGCGAGTATGCAGGCATTTTCTGGACAGGGCCGTCGAGAGTCCTGGCAGAATCATCTGTTCACGGGCGCCCGGTGCCCACCTCGACTACAGCGCAGGGGGCGGCGTCGGGGGCCCGCAGGTTCGTGTCGCCGGGCGGCGATTTCCGCTGCGGCGAGGTGGCGGCGCGCCACGAATCGCAGCGTCGTCCGGCCGACCGGGCCCCGGGCATCCTGCGCTCGGAGGCGGTTCGCTAGGCTCGGAGGACACGAGAGCGAGGAGGCACGCGTGGGCGACGAGCAGGCCAGAGGCCGGATCACGACGGAGCGCGAGGCGGTACCCACGGGGCGGCCGACGGCCGGGCAGGAGCCACGCGAAGGGGCACCCGAGACGAGGCGCGAGACCGATTCGCTCGGCTCGCTGGACGTCCCCGCGGAGGCCTACTGGGGCATCCACACGCTGCGAGCCCTCGAGAACTTCCCGATCGCGAACCGCCCCATCTCCGTCTACCCCGACCTCGTCGAGGCGCTCGCCGTGGTCAAGCAGGCCGCGGCCCGGGCGAACGTCGAGATCGGCGTCCTGGACCCCGCCAAGGCGCGTGCCATCGAGCAGGCCTGCGAGGAGATCCGCGCCGGGGCCCTCCACGAGGAGTTCCGCGTCGGCGTGATGCAGGGCGGCGCCGGCACGAGCACCAACATGAACGGTAACGAGGTGATCGCCAACCGCGCCCTCGAGATCCTCGGCCACGCGCGCGGCCAGTACGAGTACCTCCACCCCATCGACGACGTCAACCGATCGCAGTCGACCAACGACGTCTACCCGACCGCGATCAAGCTGGCGATGTCGTTCACGCTCGGCACGCTCGTCGACGAGCTCGGCCGCCTCGCCGACGCGCTCGCCGCGAAGGGGCACGAGTTCCGCGACGTGCTCAAGGTCGGCCGCACGCAGCTGCAGGACGCCGTCCCGATGACGCTGGGTCAGGAGTTCACCGGCTTCGCCCACACGCTCGGCGAGGACCAGCAGCGACTCCGCGACACCCTTCCGCTCCTCGCCGAGATCAACCTCGGTGCGACCGCCATCGGCACGGGCATCACCGCCGACCCCAGCTACGCCGAGGCGGTGCGGCACCACCTGAGCGACCTGACCGGCATCGAGATGGTGACCGCGCCCGACCTCATCGAGGCGACGAGCGACGCCGGCGTCTACATGACCGTCTCCGGCGCCCTCAAGCGCAGCGCCATCAAGCTCTCCAAGATCTGCAACGACCTGCGGCTGCTCTCGTCGGGCCCGCAGGCCGGTTTCGGCGAGATCACCCTGCCGCCGCGCCAGGCGGGGTCGTCCATCATGCCGGGCAAGGTCAACCCGGTGATCCCCGAGGTCGTCAACCAGGTCGCCTTCGCGATCGCCGGAGCCGACGTCACGGTCACGATGGCGGCCGAGGCCGGTCAGCTCCAGCTGAACGCCTTCGAGCCCGTGATCGCGCACTCCGTCCTGCAGAGCCTGCAGTGGCTGACCCACGCCTGCGAGACCCTCCGCGTCAACTGCATCGACGGGATCCAGGCGAACACCGCCCGCCTCGCGCAGCAGGTCGAGACGAACATCGGGGTGGTCACGGCCCTCACGCCCTACATCGGCTACGCCGCGGCGGCATCCATCGCGCACACGGCGCTCGCGACGAACACGCCCATCGCCTCGCTCGTCGTCGCAGCGGGCCTGATGTCGCCCGAGAAGGTCGAGAAGGTGCTGTCCCCGGCCCGCCTCTCCGGGCTGGAGGCGATCACGTCCTCGATCCCGGTGATCACCGCCGAGCAGATCTCGGCGCACCTGGCGAGCCTCGACACCAAGCACACCGACGAGACCGCGGGCTGACCTCCGAGCCGGCGCCGACCTCGCGTCAGGGCCCCGCTCGTCCGGCTACTCGCCCGATGGGTCGGGCTCGAACGACGGGTTCGGGCGCCCCGACATCGTCTGGAACCGGGGCCGGATGACCGGCTCGCCGTGCTCGTCCAGCTCCGGCTGACCGTAGAGGCGGACCGCCTTGAGCCGGATGGTGCGCCCGTCGACGAGGTCGAGCGACTGGTGCCGTGCCAGGGCGAGGTTCCGCCGGTGGTAGCGGAGGGGGAGCGGGATGAGCCCTTCGGCCTCGACGCCCGACTGCAGGTAGCGGACGCGGATGATCTGCGAGTCGAGCTCGCCGCCCACGACGAGCACCAGGTTCGAGATGTACGAGTAGACCAGGAGCACGACGGCCCCGCCGAGGTAGCCGTAGACCCGGTCGTAGTTCGAGAACGTGATCACGTAGAGGGCGAAGCCGAGCGTCGCCAGGGCCCAGCCGCCCATCGCGAGGAGCGCCCCGTACGACACCCAGCGCACCTGGGGGTGCTTGATGTTGGGCGTGAAGTAGTAGAGGAGCCCCACGACGAGCACCACGAGTCCGACGAGGACCGGCCACTTCAGCGTGTTCCACAGCAGGACGAACACCTGCCCGAACCGGAACTGGTCGCCGATCGCCTGCGCGATCGACGGGGTGATCAGCAGGATGACCGCCATCACCCCGAACGACAGCATCAGCACGAGCGACAGCAGTGCCATCTGGGCGCGGAAGTGGATGAAGATCCGTCCCTCCTCGACGCCGTAGATCGTGTTCATCGCGCGGCCGAAAGCCGTCGCGTAGGCGGAGAGCGTCCACAGCGTCAGGACGAGGCCGACCCCGAGGCTCACGCCGGGCCCGGTCAGACTCAGCATCGACTCCAGCGGCGACTGCAGCGCATCGGCGGCCTGCTGGCCGATCGCGATCCGGGCGACGTCGAGGATGTCGGAGACGGCCTCGCCGTCGTCGCGGTTGAGCGCCACGGCGGAGACGATGCTGAGGGCCCCCGGGAAGAGCGCGAGCGTCGAGAAGAACGACAATGACGCGGAGGCGTCGACGATCCGGTGGCGGAGGAAGCCGTGGTAGGTCCGGCGCAGCGCGTAGCGCCACGGGACGGGGTCGGCCGCCCCGACCACGAGGAAGGTCCGCCACGCCCAGACGAACGGGCGGGCGAGGGTCTTCATCCGCTCAGAGTACCCGCGCGCCGGGTAGGGTCGAGCAATGACGTGGGGCGAGAGGCGCGACGCGCCACCGGAGAGCGCGGCGCCGGTCTTCTACCCGGGCGCCCCACCGCTGCCGGCACGCTCGCCCGTCGCCAGCTTCGCGGCGGTCGCCGTCGGCTTCGTCGTGATCGCGTGCTTCGCCGCGGCGGTCGTGGTGTACTTCCTGTTCGCCCTGCCCCCTCAGGCGCTGGTGGTGGGCATCCTGCTGGCCGTCGTCCCGCTGACGATCGTGCTCTTCGGCGTCTGGCTCGTCGACCGCTGGGAGCCGGAGCCGCGCATCGCCCTCGTCTTCGCCTTCTTCTGGGGCGCCGCCGTGTCGATCGGCGCCGCGCTGATCTTCGACTTCGCGGCCCAGGCCATCCGCAGCGCCCTCGGATCGGGGCGGTCCGACGCGAGCGACGTCCTCGGGGCGGTCGTCCAGGCGCCCCTCGTCGAGGAGGGGGCGAAGGGCTTCGGCGTCCTGCTCGTCCTCTGGATCTTCCGTCGTCACTTCGACGGACCCGTCGACGGCATCGTCTACGCGGCCACGATCGCCGCGGGCTTCGCGTTCGTCGAGAACGTCCAGTACTTCTCGGTGCAGGTCATCGAGCAGGCGAACGGCGGCGACAGCGTGGCGGGCGTCTTCATGGTCCGGGCCCTCATGGCCCCGTTCGGGCACATCATCTACACGTCGTGCACCGGCTTCGCGCTCGGCCTCGCCGCCCGCCGGACGGGCCCTCGCGGTGCGATCGGCTACTTCTTCGTCGGGCTCGTCCCGGCCGTGCTCCTCCACGCCCTGTGGAACGGCGCGCTGGTCGTCGTCGGGGACCGCTTCTTCCTCTACTACCTCGCCGTGCAGGTGCCGATCTTCCTGGCCTGCGTCGTGCTGGTGTTCGTCCTCCGCCACCTGGAGCGGAAGGTCACCCGGGTCAGGCTCGCGGAATACGCGAGCGTGGGGTGGTTCGACCAGGCCGAGGTGGCCATGCTCTCGTCCGGCTCGGCGCGCCGACGCGCCCTCAGCTGGGCCCGGCACCATGGGCTCGGGCGGGTGATGCGGGGGTTCATCTCCGACGCGACCCGGCTCGCGTCCGCCCGGCAGAAGATCGTCTCGACGAGGCACTCCCTCGCCGCGCGGGAGGCCGCGCAGCGCGACGAGTCCGAGCTGCTCGTCTCCGTGGCGGCCGGCCGGGCGGCGCTCCGCCAGCCCCGGTTCGCGGTGCCCGGCCCCGCGGCTCCTGCGTACCCGGCGCCCCGGCAGTCGTGGGCGCCGCCCACCGGGCGGAACGCGCACGGCGTCGGCGGGGCGCCCGGCAGCTACGACGCCTCGGGCGCTCCCACCTGGCCGGACCCCGACGCCCGCACCCGCGAGCGGTAGAGGACGCCGGGACGGCTCCTAGCGGAAGAGCCGGGAGGAGGCGATCTCGGCGCCCGCGGCGAGGGATTCGAGCTTCGCCCATGCGATCTGCGGGTGGATGCGTCCGCCGAGGCCGCAGTCGGTCGAGGCGACGACGTTCTCGGCCCCGACGACCGAGGCGAAACGCTCGATCCGCTCGGCGACGAGTTCCGGGTGCTCGACGACGTTCGTGGCGTGGCCGACGACGCCCGGGACGATCTTCTTGCCCTCGGGGAGCTTCACGTCCTCCCAGACGCGCCACTCGTGCTCGTGACGGGCGTTGGCGGCCTCGAACGAGTAGGAGCCGGCGTCGATCTCGAGCATGAGGTCGACGATGTCCTTGAGCTCGATGTCCGTCGTGTGCGGTCCGTGCCAGGAGCCCCAGCAGAGGTGGAAGCGGATCTGCTCCCGGGGGAGTCCGCGGAGCGCGTGGTTGAGGGCCTCGACCCGGATGCGCGTGAACGCCTGGTAGTCGGCGACGCTCGGAGCGGGGTTGATCTGGTCCCAGTTCTCGGCGATCGAGGGGTCGTCGATCTGCAGGATCAGCCCGGCCTCGATGATCGCCAGGTACTCCTCGCGGAGGACGTCGGCCCAGGCCCAGACGAACTCCTCCTCGGTCGCGTAGTGGTCGTTGCCGATCCGGCTGGCCGATCCGGGGGAGAGGGCGGTGATGAAGCCGGTCTCGAGGCCGGCCGCGTCGAGGGCGCGGCGGAGGTTCCGTGTGTCGGCGCGCACCGCATCCTGCCCGGTGTAGGAGATCGGCCCGGTGGCGGCCGGGAAGCCGGTCGCGTTCTTGCCGAGGGCGATGCCGGAGGTCGGGTCCTGGTAGGCGTCGCGGAAGATGGTCCAGTCGCGGCGGTCGGCGAACGAGGTGAGCCTGACGTCGCCGGGCGACGAGCGGACGGGCTCGGCGAGGATCGGGTTGTAGTCGGTCATCGACAGGCCGCCCGTGCGCTGGAAGGAGTAGGTCCACCAGGCGCCGTAGTCGAGGGACGACGACATCGCCTTGCCGAACTCGCCGTCGCCGGGGATCGTGATGCCGACGCTCTTCTGACGCTCGACGAGTTCGGTCACGGCGCGCTCCTCGAGCGCCGAGAACTCGGGGGTGCGCTCGAGCGTGAAGCCGTCCTCGGCGAACGCGCGGGCCTCGTTGGCGGCGATGAGCTCGGGGGTGCGCGGCAGGCTGCCGGCGTGTGAGGTGTCGATTCGGGGGGACATGAGCCTCTTCCGGGTCTCGCCGGGCGCCCGGGGGCGACTCCGGCACGGATTGCGTGGGGAATCGCAGGCGTGCTCCCGAGGGGAGCGCGAGGCCTCGCGTGATGCGCTGCGAACGTCACCAGCCTGCCACGCGGGCGCGACCGTTGCCGCGTGTTACGTCGGGGCCCCGGGTCAGGGCGTGGGGTGGAGGGCGTCGTACCGGCGGAACGTCGGCTGCGCCCGGGCGAGGAGCCCGATGAGCACGATGATGACGGCGCCTCCCAGGAGCGGGGGCCAGACGGTGCCGAGCAGCGCGAGCAGTCCGACGAAGAGGTCGCCGACGCGGGGACCGCCCGTGACGACGACGATGAAGATGCCCTGGAGGCGACCGCGCATGGCATCGGGGGAGGCAGCCTGGAGGATCGTGCTGCGGAAGATCGACGAGACGTTGTCGGCCGCGCCGGAGCCGGCCAGGGCGAGGGCCGCGAATCCGAGCGCCACGAGGTTCGCGGAGGAGAACGGCGCGGTGAGGCTCCCCGCCGGGTTGTTCACGCCGCCGGCAGCGGCGACCGCGAGCACGACGCCGAAGGCCAGGATGCAGGCGCCGTACGCGGCGATCGCCCACGACACCGCGGCTCCCTGCCGACGCACGTGGCCGAGGCGACCGGAGAAGACGCTGCATAGCAGCGCGCCCACGGCGTAGGCCGCCGTCAGGACCCCGACGGTGACCGCCCCGCCGCCGATGAGGACGGCGCCGACGACGGGATAGAGGACGCGCGGCTGCCCGAAGGTCATGGCGATGATGTCGACGACGAACGTCATCCGGATGTTGGGCGAGCTCCGGAGGAACTTCACCCCGTAGACGAGCGAGGCGAGCCCGGGGCGCTGTGTCTCGCCCTCGGGGCGGATGGGCGGCAGGGTAAGGATCCCGAGGAACGCGGCCGAGAACAGCACGACGTCGACCGTGTAGGTGATCGGGAACCCGACGGAGGCGACCAGGATGCCCGCCAGGGCCGGCCCCAGCGTGAGCTGCACCCCGAAGCTGATGCCGTTGAGAGCCGATGCCGCGGGCAGGAGGTCCGTCCCGATGAGGCGGGGCACGATCGCGGACCGCGAGGCGTTGATGATCGTCGCGGCCACCGCGTCGACCGTCGTCAGGACGTACAGCAGCGCGACGTTCTCGAGCCCGAGGATGGCGTGGAGGGCGATCAGCGCGGTGGTGATCCAGGCGACGACGGCGGCCGCGAGAGCGACGAGCCGGCGGTCGAAGGCGTCGGCGAGCATCCCGCCGTAGAGACCCGCGACGATCATCGGCGCCAGGGAGATGACTCCGACGAGGGCGACCGCGAAGGTCGAGCGCGTGATCTGGTAGATCTCGAGGCCCACGGCGACCAGGGTGAGCTGCGCGCCGACCCCCGAGACGGCGGATCCGATCCAGAGTCGGGCGAACGCGGGGCTCGCTCGGAACGGGGCGAGATCGACGAAGACGCCGCGCTTCCGGGGGGCGGTCTTCTCGGCGGGTGAGGTGCTCAAGGTCCCATTCTCGCGCACGGTGCCATCGAGTGTTCACACGGAATTTGCACAGTCCGCACGGCAGGCGTAGCGTGCATGCATTCGCATTGATGACTCGACTCTCGGTGCGGGTGAACGATGGGCCGGACACTCGATTCCTTCGCAGGGAGGACGCGAGCGCCCGGCCCATCGCAGTCCCCGTCGGACGGGTTGGCCTCGATCGCCCAAACGCGCTTGACTGGACTCATGACACACGACTCTTCGACCAAGCCCGAGATCGACGCCCCCGAGGGCCCGGCCCCCGAGGCCCTGGAGATCACCGACATCACCGTCGGCGACGGCGCCGAGGCGCAGCAGGGCTCGACCGTCAACGTCCACTACGTCGGCGTCGAGTACGACTCCGGCGAGGAGTTCGACTCCTCGTGGGGTCGTGGCGAGCCCATCAACTTCCCGCTCGCGGCACTCGTCCGCGGCTGGCAGGAGGGGATCCCCGGCATGAAGGTCGGCGGTCGCCGCAAGCTCGTCCTCCCCCCGCACCTCGCCTACGGCCCGACCGGCGGTGGTCACCCGCTCAGCGGCAAGACCCTCATCTTCGTGATCGACCTCCTCGGCGTGAGCTGATGACGGCCCTCGCGGTCCCGACCCTCACCCTCAACGACGGCACCGCGTTCCCCGCCGTCGGCCTCGGCACCTACAAGCTGAACGACGACGAGGGCACGACCGCCGTCCGCGCGGCCCTCGACACGGGCTACCGGCTTCTCGACACCGCCCTCAACTACGGCAACGAGGGAGCCGTCGGTCGCGCCGTCCGCGAGACCGACGTGCCGCGCGACGAGATCATCGTCACGTCGAAGCTCCCGGGTCGGCACCACGGCTACGACGAGACCCTCGCGTCGTTCGAGGAGACCCGGGCGAACCTCGGCCTCGATCACGTCGACCTCTACCTGATCCACTGGCCGCTCCCGCGCATCGACCGCTACGTCGAGTCGTTCCGCGCGTTCCGGAAGCTGCAGGAGGAGGGCCTGGTCACCTCGATCGGCGTCTCCAACTTCACGCGGGAGCAGCTCGAGCGGGTGCGCGACGAGGTCGGGATCGTCCCGGCCGTCAACCAGATCGAGCTGCACCCCTACTTCCCCCAGGCCGAGCTGCGCGCGGCCCACGCCGAACTCGGGGTCGTGACGGAGAGCTGGAGCCCGATCGGCAAGCAGAGCGAACTCCTCACCGAGAGCGTCATCCTCGACGTCGCCCGAGCGCACGGCGTGACGCCGACGCAGGTCGTCGTGCGCTGGCACGTCCAGCTCGGAGCCGTGCCGCTGCCGAAGTCCGGCGACGCCGGCCGTCAGCGGGAGAACCTCGACGTGTTCTCGTTCGAGCTGACCGCCGACGAGGTCGAGGCGATCTCGGGCCTCGAGCGCGGGCGCCTCTGGGACGGCGACCCGATGACGCACGAGGAGTTCTAGACCTCACTCCGGGCGAGCACCCCTCGCGGAACGGTCCCCAGGTTCCCCTCCCTCCCGAGGGATTAGAATCGTGAGCCGACTTTTCCCGAGGGGTGCCCGCCTGTTGTCATCTGAACTCGATCGCGAACGCGATTACGTGTCCACCCTGTACGAGCGCCTCGACGCGCTCAAAGCCGAGGCGCGCGAGAAGCTCGTCTCGACCCGGCGGGAGGCCGTCGGGGGCAACCACCAGAGCCGCAGCGAGCGCGACGCGTACGCCCGGCTCTACGAGGACACCCTCGCCCAGCTCGGCGAGGTGGACGAGCGCCTCGCGTTCGGTCGGCTCGAGCTCCGGGAGCCCGACGAGACCACGAGCCCCGCGGGAGGCGGAGCATCCGACGGCGACGGTCGCGGGTTCTTCCGCTACATCGGCCGCATCGGACTCCGTGACCGCGAGCACCACCCGATCCTGCTCGACTGGCGCGTCCCCGGCGCCAGCGCCTTCTACCAGGCGACCGCGGCGACGCCGATGGGTGCTCGGGCGAGGCGCCACCTGACCCTCTCGGGCCGCACCGTCACCCGCCTCGAGGACGAGGTCTTCGACGCCTCCCTCCTCGACCGGGGCGACGCCCAGCTCCAGGGCGAGGGGGCGCTCATGGCGGCCCTCACCGCGCAGCGCACCGGCCGGATGACCGACATCGTCGCGACGATCCAGGCCGAGCAGGACCGCATCATCCGGTCTCCCCTCGACGGCGTCCTCGTGGTCCAGGGCGGTCCGGGCACCGGCAAGACGGCGGTGGCCCTCCATCGCGCCGCCTACCTGCTCTACTCGCACCGCGAGCGCCTCCGCGCCTCCGGCGTCCTGGTGGTGGGTCCCAGCAGGTCGTTCCTCCGCTACATCGAGCAGGTGCTTCCGTCTCTCGGCGAGTCGGGCGTCGTCCTGGCGAGCCTCGGCTCGCTCTACCCGGGTGTCGACGCCTCCCGAGACGACGCGCCCGATGTCGCCGCGCTCAAGGGCTCGGCGAAGATGGCCGACCTCCTCAAGCGCGCCGTCCGGTCCCGCCAGATCGTCCCCACCGAGCCGACCGAGGTCGACATCGACGGCGAGCGCATGGTCGTCCAGCCCGAGCTCGTCCGCGACGCGCTCCGCCGCGCCCAGGAGCGGGGCAAGCCGCACAACGAGGCCCGGGTCGGCTTCAACAAGTCCGCCCTCGCCGCTCTCACGCGGCAGCTGGTCCAGCAGCTGAAGGCCCGCGGCACGACCGTGGACGACTCCGACGAGCTCGTCCTCCGCGAGGACATCCGGCAGTCGTACGACGTCCGCGTGCTCCTCAACACGGCCTGGCTCCCCCTGACACCCCGCAAGCTCCTCGACGACCTCTACTCCCGACCCGCGTGGCTCGCATCGATCACCCCCCAGTGGTCGGACGCCGAGCGCGCGCTCCTCCGGCGCGAGCGCGGGGCCGAACTCACGATCAGCGACGTTCCCCTCCTCGACGAGGCGGCCGAGCTCCTGGGCGAGTTCGACACGGCCGTCGACGCCGACAAGCGCGCCCGCAAGGCGCAGCAGAAGCGCGACATCGAGAACGCCGAGCGCGCGATCGAGAACATGCAGGTGGAGGGCCTCGTCACCGCCAGCGACATCGCGGGCAACTTCGCCGAGCGGGCTCAGAGCATGACGACCGCCGAGCGCGCCGCGGGAGACCGCACCTGGGCCTACGGCCACGTCGTCGTCGACGAGGCGCAGGAGCTCAGCCCCATGCAGTGGCGGCTCCTCGCGCGACGCTGCCCGCTCCGGTCGTTCACGGTCGTGGGGGACATCGCGCAGGCCTCGTCGCCGGCCTCCGCGTCGAGCTGGGACCGCGCGCTCCAGAGCCTCCTCGGCCGACGCCGCGGGCCCGACGCCTGGCACCTCGAGGAACTCACGGTCAACTACCGCACGCCCGCTCAGATCGTGGCCTTCGCCGAGGACGTCGCCCGACGCACCGGCCTCGAGATCACCCCGAGCCGATCGGTGCGGTCGAGCGAGTGGCCCGTCCGCGAGATCGAGGGCGAGCGGGACGCCGTGGTCGCGACCGTCGAGGCCGTCGCGGTCGACCGCTCGATCGACGACGGCGGAACACTCGCCGTCATCGCGCCCGAGGCGCTGGTGGGTCCCGTGTTCGAGGCCCTGCGCGAGCGGTTCCCGGGCGAGGTCGGCCTCGGCTCCGCGTCGCTCACGACCGCGATCTCGGTGCTCAGCCCGGCGACCAGCAAGGGCCTCGAGTTCGACGCCGTCGTGGTCGTGTCGCCCCGGCGCATCCTGCAGCTCTCGAGCCGGGGCAACGCGAGCCTGTACGTCGCGATGACGCGCCCGACGCAGCGGCTCACCGTCGTCGACGCCTGAGGCCCGGCGGCGGGGGCCGACCTGGGGGTCAGGTCGCGCGGAGCTTCACGAGCTGGAGCGCGTACTGCTCCCACCAGCTGCCGGCCTGGGGACCGCCGTTGCAGGTGCCGTCGCTGGCCCCCGGCGTCTTGATCCAGAGCGACGCGTCGAGCTTCGTGTTGGCCATGGACACGCTCGGGTTCCTGCCGAGTCCGGCTCCGGGCGGGTTGCACCAGGTGCCCTTCCAACCGCGACCGTTGCGCGAGATGTCGACGACGTAGTGCGAGCCGCCGGTCAGGGCCGAGACCTTGTCGGCGTACGCGACCTCGTTCGCGAGCGGGTAGTAGTTCGAGACGTTGGTGGCGAAGCCCCGCGCCGAGCCGATGCCGGCGGCGGTGAGGCGCGACGCCATGACGTCGGGCTTGACCCAGTTGGAGTTGCCCGCGTCGAGGTAGGTCGCCGCACCGGCGTTCGCGAGGGCGGTCACGGCCGACTTCAGGAGCGGGAGCCGCTCGGACGCGACCTTCGGGCAGCTGCTGATCATGGCGAGGGCGTCGGGCTCGACGATGACGGCGGCCCGGTGGCCGCGGAGTCCGTCGGCGATGACCTGGTTCCACGCGAGGTACTGCTTGGCCGTGAGTCCGCCGGCGGAGAAGCCGCCGCAGTCGCGGTCGGGGATCGCGTAGGTCACGAGCACGAGGGTGCGCGAGTACCGCTCGGCGTTGGCGAGCTCGGTCGCGACGACCTTCTTGAGCTGCGTCGTCGAGTACCAGTCGCCCAGCCAGATCGCCACGGGCTGCGACGCGATCTGGTGGATGGTGTTCGCCTCGGTGGTCTTCTTCTTCGCGCGGAGGGCCTGCTCCGCCTGCGCCGCCTGCGACGTGGGCTGGACGGCGAGCCCCCCGGCGAAGAGTTGGCGCGACGATGCGGCCTGGATCTGGGCGGGTGTCCGGATCGCGGTGGCCGCGTGGGCGATCTGCCCCTGCACCACCGCCGTCCCGATCACGGCGGCCGCGCAGGCGATCGCGAGCGTGCGGACGATCCGTCTGGTGCGCTGACGTGGCATCGGAGGAACCTCTGGTCGGCGGGCCGCGGGTGCCCCGTGCATCCTGCGTTCGCCGTCGTTCGAGACAACCAGAGCGACCGGCCCGCGGGGAGCGCCCGTTCGGGGGACGCGGCACCCCCAGACCGGGGCACGAGAGCAGGATGCCCGGCGCGGGGATCCCCGTCGCCCCGACCCGATACCGTGGAACCATGACCGCCGCAGACGCCTCCGACCTCGTCGACCGCCTCACCGCCGTCGTCCCCGACTTCCCGAAGCCCGGCATCCTCTTCCGCGACATCACCCCCGTCTTCGCCGACGCGGAGGCGTTCTCCGTCGTCTGCGCCGCGCTCGCCGAACCGTTCGAGGGCGGCTTCACCGCGGTCGCCGGCATCGAGGCGCGCGGGTTCGCGCTCGCGGGCGGCATCGCCGCGCAGACGTCGACGGGCGTCCTCACGGTCCGGAAGGCCGGCAAGCTCCCCGGCGAGGTCCTGAGCGAGAGCTACGCGCTCGAGTACGGCGAGGCGACGATCGAGCTCCGGCCGGGGCAGCTGCCCGCGGGGTCGCGCGTCCTGGTCGTCGACGACGTCCTCGCCACCGGCGGCACCGCCGAGGCGTCGATCACGCTGCTCGAGCGGGCCGGGTACGAGGTCGTCGGCATCGCCGTGCTCCTCGAGCTCGACGGGCTCGCCGGTCGCGACCGGCTGGCCTCGCGCCTGCCCGTCCACGCGCTCGCCTCGGCTCCCGCCTGAGGCGTCGTCACGGCTGCGTGAGCAGCCCCTCCGGCACGAGCATCCACGCGTCGGCGATGGCGCACACGAGCGCGACGAGCACGAAGACGAACACCCAGGCGAGCCCGGGCACGTGGGTGAGCCGCGCGAGCTGATCCGCGTCGGACTGTCCGTTGCGCGAGCGCCGACGCGACGTCTGCAGTTCGAGGCTGGCCCGCAGCGCCCCGAGCGCCAGGACGACCGTCACGACGTGACCGAAGACGAGCTGCCACGTCGCCGGTGCCAGGAACGTGACCCCGACGACGAGGGCGGCTCCCACGAGGATCACCCAGAGACCGAAGAAGTTGCGGATCTGGAGCAGCATCAGGGCCAGGACGAGCAGGAGCGCCCAGAGGAGCCCGGCGGAGTAGCCGCGGCTGAGCATCCACGACGCGCCCAGCGCGGCCAGGGCCGGGGCCGTGTAGCCCGCGAGGAGAGTGAGGACCATGCCCGGGCCCGTCTTCGGCCCGCGCGACACGGTCAGCCCCGAGGTGTCGGAGTGGAGGCGGATGCCCGTCAGCGAGCGGCCCGTCACGACGGCGACGAGCGCGTGCCCGCCCTCGTGCACCACCGTCACCGCGTGGCGGACGGTGTGCCAGGCACCCGGCAGGAGGACCAGCAGGATGCCCGCGACGAGGGCGCCGACGAGCATCGGGACGGTGAGCGGTGCCGACACGAGGGTGACCCGCGACCAGAGGGTGCTGATGAAATCCACGGCGACAGCCTAGGGAGAGCGTCTGACAGCGTCCCCCGTTCGGGTTTTCACCCCCGGACGGGCGCTGTCAGGAACCGTGCAGCCGACGCTACGTTTCGAGGACCGACCGGAAGGACCTGCATGACGACCCCCGAACCCGGCGACGACCGCTCGTCGCTCCCGCTCGGCGACCGCACCGCAGGCCTGTCGGTCATCGAACGCTTCTGGGAGCTGCAGAGCGAGCGGCCGCCGCGCGGCCGCGTCGCCCGGATCCTCGGTGCGAGCCCCCTCGCCCCCGAGGCGTCGTCGTGGTTCGCCGGCGCCGTCGGCGAGATCGAGGTCGCGCAGAGGCTCCGCGCACTGAGCGCCGGGGGAGCGGGACGCGGAGGCGGCTCCTGGCGCGTCGTGCACTCGGTCCCGGTCGGCGACCGCGGCGCCGACATCGACCACGTCGTCATCGGACCGCCGGGCGTCTTCACCATCAACACGAAGAACCACACCGGGCGGAAGGTCTGGGCGGGCAGTCGCACGTTCCTCGTCGACGGTCACCGCGAGCCGTACCTGCAGAAGTCGAAGCACGAGGCGACGCGGGCGGCGAAGCTCCTCCGGGAGGCCCTGGGTCGAGAGGTCCCCGTGCGAGCCCTGATCGTCGTGGTCGGCGCCGCCTCCCTCACGGTGAAGCAGCAGCCGGACGACGTCACGATCCTCGGCGCCGTCCAGACCGTCCCCTTCCTCCGACGTCAGAAGGCGCAGCTCTCGGTCGACGACGTCCGCGAGATCACCCGCGTGGCCCTCCGGCCCCGCACCTGGCAGCCGCGGGCCGCCCGCGCCGACCAGGCCTGGGCCGTCGAGGCACCGGCAGGAGCCGCGGTGCGACCGGCTCGCCACGAGATGCAGCAGTGGTTCGACGCGGTCCGGCAGGAGGTGCGTCGGGCCCGGCGCACGCGTGGCCTCTGGGCCGCGGGAGGCCTCGCCGCCCTGGCCGGCGCCCTCGTCGCGGCTCCCGCTCTCGCGCACGCGGTCCTCGGCTGAACCGCCGCTCCCCAGGCGTCTCCACGGTGTCGTCCGGGAGGATGGGACGATGCGCTTCCGCCCCTGGCTCCTGATCCCGACCGCGGCGTACCTCGCCCTCGTCGGCTGGATCACGCTGGGGCCGCAGCCCTACGGCGACACCGGGTCGGGGCTCCTGCGCCGGGCCCTCGCCCTCTTCTCGCAGTCTCCGGCGACCGGGTGGCTGACGTTCTCCCGAGTCGAAGGGCTGGCGAACGTCGCCCTGTTCGTGCCGCTCGGGCTGCTCCTGGCGCTGGCCCTGCCCCGCCGGGCCGTCGTCGTGGCCGTGATCGCGTGCGTCGGTCTCTCCGCGGGGATCGAGGCGTTCCAGGGGGCCTACCTCCCGACCCGTGTCGACGACGTCCGCGACATCGTGCACAACGGCCTCGGCGGCCTGATCGGCGCCGCCCTGGCGACCGCGGCGCGCCTCGCGGTCGCCCCGAGCGGACGTCTCCTCCGCCGGGTCTGATCGGCTGCTAGTATGGGCAGGTTGCCGTCCAACGGCCGCGGATAAAGAGAGCCCCTCGCATCAGGCCCGGGGCACCGCGCAACGACAGAGAGGGGATCCAGCTATGGCACTTTCACCGGAAGTCAAGACTGCGATCATCGAAGAGTACGCGACCCACCCGGGCGACACGGGTTCCCCCGAGGTCCAGGTGGCCGTCCTCACCCAGCGCATCAAAGACCTGACCGAGCACCTCAAGGAGCACAAGCACGACCACCACTCGCGTCGTGGTCTCCTGCTCCTCGTGGGCCAGCGTCGTCGTCTGCTCGGATACCTCTCCGACGTCGACATCAACCGCTACCGCGCGCTCATCGAGCGCCTCGGACTGCGTCGCTGATCAGCTGAATCGCTGACGCACCGTCTCGACGAAAGGCCCGCCCCGTACACGGGGCGGGCCTTTTCACGATCCCGGGGTTCCTGCCCCGATCTCGCCGGGGTCGCGCCGATCAGTACCAGTTGTGCGCGACCTCGTGGGCCCAGGCGCCGCACGGGCTGCCGTAGGACGCCTGGATGTAGCCGAGACCCCAGGTGATCTGGGTGCGGTAGCTGGTCTGCCAGTCGAGGCCGACGGAGGACATCTTGCTGGCCGGGAGCGACTGCGGGATCCCGTAGGCGCCGCTCGACACGTTGAGCGCGCTGGTCCGCCAGCCGGACTCCTGGTTCCAGAGGTTGACGAGGCACTGGAACTGCGACTGGTCCCAGCCGTGCGAGCCGAGGGACGCGGCCGCGTACGCCTGCGCCGCCGCGGGGTCGTCGATCGCACCGCTCGGCGGGGGAGTGCTGCCGCCCGAGCCTCCGCCGGACCCACTGCCGGAGCCGCCGCCGGACCCACCCGGGTTCGACACGGGCGCGGGGACGGGGACGGACACGGGCGCCGGATGGCTCTTCTTATACGCCGCCACCTTCGCGTCGTGCTGCTGGACGAGGAGGGCCCGGTAGCTCGCGAGGGCGACCTGGTGGTCGTGGTAGCTCTTCTCGAGAGAGGCCGTGGTGTCGTTCAGCGAAGCCAGTTGCGAGTAGAGGGTCGTCTGCTGCGCGGTCGCGTTCGAGACCTCGGAGTCGGCGAGAGCCTGAGAGTGCTGCGCCGAGGCGAGGGCCGTGGCCGCCTCTCCCGCCAGGCGGTCCCGCTCGGCCGCCGCGACCTTCGCCTGGGCCCCGAGCGACGTGACGGCGTTGCTCGCCACCGTCGCCTCGGTGAGGACGGCCTGCCACTGGGCGCTCAGCTGCGACAGGGCGCCGAGCCGGTAGAGGGTCCCCGACGCATCGCGCCCGGAGAAGAGCTGACCGTCGAGCGACCCCGCGTTGCCGATCCGGTAGAGGTGTGCGGCGAGCTGCCCCGCCTGCTGGTGGGCGATGTCGGCCTTCTTCGTCTCGCCTCGGACCTGCGCTTCGAGGGTCGAGGCGGTCGCGGTCGCCTGCTGGAGCGCGTCCTGGGCCCGGGCGTTCGCGGCGTCGGCGTCGATGGCCCGCTGACTCAGGCCGGCGGCCTTCGTCTGGAGCTGATCGAGCGAGGCGGTGATCTGCTGCACCTGCTTCTTCGTGGCGGCCGCGTTCCCCCGGGCCGCCTGGACCTCGCTCCAGCTCGGGACCGCGGAGGCCTGCTGCGGGGCGACGATCACTCCGGCGACGACGAGGGCCACCACGGCGGCGCTCGCGGCGGGGAGGGCGAATCGGCGCGCGCGCGAGCGGGGTTCGACAGGAGCCATGCTGCCGAGAGTAGCGCCGATCACACCAGTAACACCAGTAACACAGGCCCCATCCCGCGCGTTCGGGGGGTGGCCGGACGGTCGGGTGATACGATCGCCCTGGTCGCTCATACCATCCGAGAGGTGGTCCGAGCGCCCGTGCACGACACAATTCAACACGCAATCATCCACGGAGCAGGCGGCCTCAGCTGGTCACCGGTGGTGACGTGCGGAAGCGGGGCCTCGGGCCCGGAGCATCCGACCGTTTCTACTGTTGACCAGGCGGACGCCACCGATCCGGTCTCGTGCGCCCGCGGCTCCTGCCGCACGACCGCGAGTCCGCCCCTGTCGCTTCGGTCAGGCCCTCACAGCGCCCGACCCGATCGCGCAGGTCGCGTCTGCGAGCGCCTCGCGTGCCCGCGTCGTCGCCCGACTCCGGGGACGACCACCCCGCGTCGCGGGCGTCGGTCGTCGTGTTCGTCAGACATCGCAGCCCACACGGGGCGGCGATGACAAACAAAGAGGAGAGAACCCCCATATGGAGGGTCCAGAAATCAAGTTCGCCGAAGCCGTCATCGACAACGGCAAGTACGGCACCCGGACGGTCCGGTTCGAGACCGGCCGTCTCGCGCAGCAGGCCCAGGGGGCCGTCGCCGCGTACCTCGACGAGGAGACGATGCTGCTCTCCGCGACGAGCGCCTCGAAGAACCCGAAGGACAACTTCGACTTCTTCCCGCTGACCGTCGACGTCGAAGAGCGTTCCTACGCCGCCGGCAAGATCCCCGGCTCGTTCTTCCGCCGCGAGGGCCGCCCTTCCACCGAGGCCATCCTCGTGTGCCGTCTCATCGACCGGCCGCTGCGCCCGTCGTTCGTCGACGGCCTGCGCAACGAGGTCCAGATCGTCATCACGGTCCTCTCGATCGCCCCCGACGAGTTCTACGACGCCCTGGCCATCAACGCGGCCAGCGCCTCGACCCAGATCTCCGGCCTCCCGTTCTCCGGCCCCGTCGCCGGTGTGCGCCTCGCGCTCATCAAGGGCCAGTGGGTCGCCTTCCCGAAGGCGTCGCAGCTCGAGGACGCCGTCTTCGACCTGACCGTCGCCGGCCGTGTCGTCACCGACGCGTCGGGTGCCGAGGACGTCGCCATCATGATGGTCGAGGCGGAGGCCACCGAGCACGCCTGGGGCCTTATTCAGGGCGGCGACACGAAGCCCGACGAGGCCGTCGTGGCCGAGGGCCTCGAGGCGGCCAAGCCGTTCCTCAAGGTGCTCGTCGAGGCGCAGGCGAAGCTCGCCGCGCAGTCCGCCAAGGAGATCGCCGACTACCCCGTCTTCCCGCCCTACACCGACGAGGTGTACTCGGCCGTCGCCGCTGTCGCGGAGGAGGAGCTGAAGGCCGTCTACCAGATCGCCGCCAAGCAGGAGCGCCAGGACGCCGACGACGCCCTCAAGTCCCGCGTCAAGGAGGCCGTCGCCGCCAAGGTCGAGTCCGGTGAGCTCCCCGCTTCCGCGACCGGTCAGGTGTCGGGCGCCTACAAGTCGGTCACCAAGAAGGTCGTGCGCTCGCGCATCCTGACCGAGCAGATCCGCATGGACGGCCGCGGCCTCGCCGACATCCGTCCGCTCGACGCCGAGGTGCAGGTCATCCCGCGCGTCCACGGTTCGGCCATCTTCCAGCGCGGCGAGACCCAGATCCTGGGCGTCACCACGCTGAACATGCTCAAGATGGAGCAGCAGATCGACTCGCTGAGCCCGATCACGAAGAAGCGCTACCTCCACCACTACAACTTCCCGCCCTACTCCACCGGAGAGACCGGTCGCGTCGGGTCGCCGAAGCGTCGCGAGATCGGGCACGGCTTCCTGGCCGAGCGCGCCCTCGTGCCGGTCCTGCCGTCGCGCGAGGAGTTCCCCTACGCCATCCGTCAGGTCTCCGAGGCGCTGTCCTCGAACGGCTCCACCTCGATGGGCTCCGTCTGCGCCTCGACGCTGTCGCTGCTCAACGCGGGTGTCCCGCTGAAGGCCCCGGTCGCCGGTATCGCCATGGGCCTCGTCTCCGACGTGGTCGACGGTCAGACCCGCTACGCCGCTCTCACCGACATCCTCGGTGCGGAGGACGCCCTCGGCGACATGGACTTCAAGGTCGCCGGCACGTCCGAGTTCGTCACGGCCATCCAGCTCGACACGAAGCTCGACGGCATCCCCTCGGCCGTCCTCGACGCCGCTCTCAAGCAGGCGAAGGAGGCCCGCACGGCCATCCTGAACGTGCTGAACAGCGCCATCGACGCCCCCGACGAGATGGCTCCGACGGCGCCGCGCGTCATCAGCGTCCAGATCCCCCAGGACAAGATCGGCGAGCTGATCGGCCCGAAGGGCAAGACGATCAACGCCATCCAGGACGAGACCGGCGCCGACATCTCCATCGAGGAGGACGGCACCGTGTACATCGGCGCCGTCGACGGTCCGTCGGCCGAGGCCGCGCGCGCGCAGGTCAACGCCATCGCGAACCCGACCAACCCGGAGATCGGCGAGCAGTTCCTCGGCACGGTCGTGAAGATCGCGACCTTCGGTGCGTTCGTCTCGCTCCTGCCCGGCAAGGACGGCCTGCTGCACATCAGCGAGGTCCGCAAGCTCGCCGGCGGCAAGCGCGTCGAGAACGTCGAGGACGTCCTCGGGGTCGGCCAGAAGGTCCTCGTCGAGATCACGAAGATCGACGACCGCGGCAAGCTCTCGCTCGCCCCGGTGGTGGCCGACGAGGCCGACACCGACGGAAGCGCGGCCGCCTCGGTGGCCGACGACGCGTCCGTCGAGGTCTAGTCGCACGACTCCGCTCCACCGGAACGCCCGTCTCCCTCGGAGGCGGGCGTTCCCGCGTCGGGACGGGCATCCTGCGATCCGGTGAGAGGACGCACCTCGGCCGATTGGCGAGGGGCCGAAGCGATCCCCACCGCTCCGGCCCCTCTCGACCGGTGCTACCGGCCTGACGTGACGGCACCGCTCCCCACCACGAGAAACGACGCCCCGGAACCCTCCCAGGAACCGCACACGACAGACACTACGGACGCCGCTTGTGCGAACCGCTCGGTTCGGCCGAGCTTTCCCTGGGGGAATCCGGTGGAGCCGCTGTGCCTGCCGTCGCGCGGGGGACACCCCCGACCCGCCGCGGGGGCCACCGGCTCCGAACACCCCTGCAACTGGGGGCGGGAATTTGGTAACGAGTTGGTGCGGCGCGACGTTACGTTCACGAACGCCCCGTACGCTCGATTTCTAGGAAAACTGTCAGGAGGTGCCGAGTGACCGAAGCGACCACGCGCGTCGCCTCCCCGGCGACCGTCGCTCCCGACACCGCCCTCGCTCCCGACACCCGCGGCCGCCACGCCTGGCCGCTGGCCCCGATCCGGACGGCCCCGATCCGCACCGTCCCGGTCGACCTCGGGATCATCCAACCGCGCCGTCGGCTCGGCACGAGCGACCTCCGCGTCTTCCCCCTCGCCCTGAGCGGCAACGTCTTCGGCTGGACCGTCGACGAGCGGCAGACGTTCGACGTGCTCGACACGTACTTCAAGGTCGGCGGCAACTTCCTCGACACGGCCGACTCCTACACGGGCGGCGAGAGCGAGCGCCTCATCGGCGAGTGGATGCGCACGCGGCGCACCCGCGACGACGTCGTCCTCGCCACCAAGATCGGCAAGAGCGAGGCGAATCCGGGCCTGACGCCCTGGGCCATGGAGCGGGCCGTCGACGCGTCGCTCAAGCGGCTCGGGACCGACCACATCGACCTGCTCTACTTGCACATCGACGACACCGACGTGGCCTTCGAGCGGACCCTCCTGGGCGTCGACCGGCTGATCCGTGCCGGCAAGGTGCGCTACTTCGGCGGATCCGATCACTCCGGCAACCGCCTCTACGAGGCGCGCATCGCCGCCGGCATGCTCGGTGTGGCCCCGATGGTCGCCCTCCAGAACCAGTACAGCCTCGTGCGCCGCTCCGAGTACGAGCGCGATCTCGCCCGCGTCGCCGCCGAGCAGCGCCTCGCCGTCATGCCGAGGTTCGCGCTGGCGAGCGGCTTCCTCACGGGCAAGTACCGCTCGCGGGCCGACATCCGCGGTCACCGCCGCGGCAGCGAGGTCGCGAAGCTCGTCTCGAAGCGCGGGCTGCGCATCCTGGCGGAACTCGACCGGATCGCGTCGCTCCATGCGGCGCCCGTCGCGGCCGTGTCGCTCGCGTGGCTCCTGGCCAAGCCGAACGTCGTGGCACCGGTGGCGAGCGCGAGCTCGCCGCGTCAGGTGACCGAGCTCGTGGAGTCCGCCCGGGTGCAGCTCACGCGCCACGAGGTCGCCGAGCTCGACCGCGTCACGTCGTTCTGACCCCGAGAGGGCGGAAGTCGGTGGCTCGCAGGAGCCGCGCCCTCGGCCGGGTCAGCCCCGACAGTCGGCGAACAGCCGGTCGGTCACGCGCGCGAGCGCTGCCGTAGCGGCGATCGCGTCGCCGGCGTAGCCGCCGACCATCGCGCCGTCGCGCGCCAGCAGGAACTCGTCGGCGGCGTCTCCGGACATCGGGTGACCGGCCTCCCGGAAGAGATCGACGAGCGTCTCGGTGTACCAGTCGCGGAACTGGACGACGACGACCCGGACCAGGTGGGCAGGGTCGGCGAATTCGGAGGCGGCGTTGATGAACGCGCAGCCGCGGAAGCCGGGGGACTGGATGTCGGCGAGGATCGCCTGGACGATGCCGCGGAGGGTGCCGGCCGCCGTTCCCGCCTCGTCGGAGATCCGGGCGACGATCTCGTGGGACCGGTCGCTCCGGCGGGTGATGTAGTCGAGAACCAGGTTGTCCTTGGCGCCGAAGTGCTTGTAGAAGGTCGCCTTCGTGACGGCGGACTCGGCGATGAGCCGGTCGACGCCCACGGTGCGGATGCCCTCGTCGTAGAAGAGGCGATCGGCCGTGACGAGCACCCGCTGCTTCGCGCCGGGGCCGGGCTGGTTCACCGGCCCTGCGGGGGAGGCGGGCGCTCCGGGCGAGGCCGGAGCGCCCGCGGAGCCCGGGGCTCCGGCTGACGGCTGCCCGAGGGGACGCTGGACGGCCGGAGGGGGGGATTCGACCGTCACAGCGTGGCTCCTTAGGGCGGTTCGGCGGGCTCCCCATCGGGGGAAACGGGGGTTCCGGACAGCGAACGTCCGTCAGGCCGCCGAGCGAGAACCAGGGGGGATACCTCGCTCGGTGAGATAACTCTAGCACGGATGAGGACAAACAGACGAGTCTGTCTGTCCACATTTGACGTACCCCAGTTCGGGTGTCACGCATCACGTAGGCTCGAACGCGATGAACGGACCCGTGCAGCTTCCCCTCGACACCGCCGAAATCGCGTTCCGCACCTCGGGCGACGAACTCGTCCGCAGGAGCGTCCTCCCGACGGGGGTGCGGGTGCTGACCGAGCGCATGCCCGGCGCGCGCAGCGCCACCGTCGGCATCTGGGTCGCGGTCGGGTCGCGCGACGAGACGCCGGGGCAGCGGGGCTCCACGCACTTCCTGGAGCACCTCCTCTTCAAGGGCACGAAGGAGCGCTCCGCCTTCGACATCTCGGTGGCCTTCGAGCAGGTCGGCGGCGAGAACAACGCGGCGACCGCCAAGGAGTACACCTGCTACTACGCCAAGGTGCGCGACGTCGACCTCGACATGGCGGTGGACGTCCTCACTGACATGGTGACCTCGTCCGTCCTCGACGCCGAGGAGTTCGAGGTCGAGCGCGGCGTCATCCTCGACGAGCTCGCGATGGCCGACGACGACGCCGCCGACGTCGGCAGCGAGCGGCTGTTCGAGTCGGTCTTCGGCGAGCACGAGCTCGGCCGCCCCATCGGCGGGTCCCCGGAGAGCATCCGCGAGGCCAGCCGCGACGCGGTCCTCGCGCACTACCGCGAGAACTACCGACCGCAGGATCTCGTCGTCACGGTCGCGGGCGCGGTCGACCACGACGCCCTCGTGGTGCGCCTCCGCGAAGCCCTGAACCGCGCCGGCTGGCCGGAGAGCGACGGCGAGCCCGTCGCCCGGCGCGTCGCCGGTCGCGCAGCTCTGGAGCAGGGTGTCGCCTCGCTCGTCGTGCCCCGCCCGCTCGAGCAGACCACGATCCTCCTCGGCGTCCCCGGCCTCGCGCTCACCGACGACCGCCGGCCGACCCTCAGCGTGCTGAACGCCGTCCTCGGTGGCGGCATGTCCTCGCGCCTGTTCCAGGAGATCCGGGAGAAGCGCGGGCTCGCCTACTCGGTCTACTCCTTCGCTCCCAGCTACTCCGACGCCGGCCTGTTCGGCCTCTACGCCGGATGCGCGCCGCGGAACGCCGCGGAAGTGTCGCGGCTCCTGCTGGCCGAGTTCGACCGCATCGCGACCGACGGCATCACCGAGGAGGAGCGGGTCCGCTCGCTCGGCATGCTCGGTGGCGCGTCTGCTCTGGCGCTGGAGGACAGCGACACCCGGATGAACCGTCTCGGTCGCTCCGAGATCTCGACCGGCGAGTTCGTCGACCTCGACGAGTCCCTCGCCCGCCTCGGGCGCGTCACGCGCGACGACGTCGCGACGCTCGCGGGCGAGCTCCGCTCCGGCGCCCTCTCGACGGTCGTCGTCGGCGACGTCGACCCGGCCTTCGCCGACACCGCCTTCGTCGACACGGCCTCCGTCGAGGCCGACCCCGCGGCCACGACGCCGACGGCTGCGCAATGAACCAGGAGACCACCGTGTCGCACTATCTCTACCTAGTCCGCCACGGCGAACAGCAGGACGCCCAGTACGGCCTCCCCGACGGCCCGCTGTCCGAGCGGGGCAAGCGGCAGTCCCGGCTGATCGCGGATCGCCTCAGCGGCGTCCCCTTCGACAGCGCCTGGCACTCGCCTCTCACGGGGGCGACCGAGACGTCGCGGATCATGACCGAGGTCATGCCGGCCCTCCGACCGGAGCCGTCGACGCTGCTCTTCGACTGCATCCCGTCCGGGCCGACCCCCGACATGCCGAACAGCTACCGGCCCTTCTTCGGAGGCGTCACCGAGCAGCAGATCGAGGCGGGCGAAGCGCAGATGGCCGACGCGGTGGGGGAGTGGCTGACGCCCTCGCGCGAGGACCGCCACGACCTCCTGATCACCCACAACTTCGTGATCGGCTGGTTCGTGCGCGAGGTCTTCGGGGCGCCCTCGTGGCGCTGGATGGGCGTCAACCAGGCGAACGGCGGCCTCACGATCATCCGCGTCCGCTCGGCGAAGCCGCCGGAGCTGGTCACCCACAACGACCTCGGGCACCTCCCCGTCGAGCTCCGGACGGGACTGCCCGTGGAGCAGCCGCTCTAGGGGGTCGTCGGAGCGGCATCCTGCGGAAAAGCCAGGGCCTTCGCGTACCAGGTCGTCGCGTTCGGATTGTCGTTGTACGGCTCGATCGAGCGGTAGCCGGCCGACCGGTAGAGGCCGCCCGCCGCCGTGAGGCTGTCGTTCGTGTCGAGCACCGCCTCCCGGGCGCCGAAGTCCCGGGCGCGGGTCTCGAGCTCGCCGAGGAGGCGTCGGCCGAGCCCCAGGCCCCGGCCCGTCGGCCGGACGAACAGGTGCTTGACCTCGAAGCGGACGAGCCCCTCGGCACCCGCTTGGATCCGGCGGACCCCGCCGCAGCCGACGACGTCGCCGTCGTTCTCGGCCAGGAGGAAGACGCCGTCGGGGGCGCGGAAGACCCGGGGGTCGGGGAACGTCGTCCGGTAGCCCTCCGGATCCGGGAAGGTCGCTACGCGCTCCGCGAAGTACTCGGCCAGGAGCTCGTGCGCATCGGGCTCGTCGACGTCGGTCTCTCGGAAGGTCAGCACGACGGGCAACGATACCGACCCCCGGTACCCTGGGCCCATGACAACTCGCGTCGCCGTCGTCGGTGCCACCGGAAAACTCGGGCGGCTCTTCGTCCGCCTGATCGACGAGACGGAGGGCTTCGAGCTGCACGCGGGGCTGTCGTCCCGCGACGGTCTCGACGGCCTCGCGGGGGCCGACCTCGTGGTCGACGTGACGGTCCCCGCCGTCAGCCCGGCCATCGTCGAGGCCGCCGTGCGCCTCGGCATCCCGGTGCTCGTCGGCACGTCCGGCTGGTCGGAGCCGCGCCTCGCCTCGATCCGCCGCGTCGTCGCCGAGGTGGCCGGGCCCGGAGTCCTCGTCATCCCCAACTTCTCCGTCGGGTCGGTCCTGGCGACGACCTTCGCGACGATGGCGGCCCGCTACTACGAGGCGGTCGAGATCATCGAGACGCACCACCCCGGCAAGGTCGACTCGCCGTCGGGAACGGCCACGCGCACGGCCGAACTCATCGCCGAGGCCCGGCGCGATCTCGGGCCGGTGCGCGCCCCGCGCGCCGATCAGCGCGCCCGCGGGCAGCAGGTGGCCAGCGTCCCCGTCCACAGCCTCCGCCTGCCCGGGATCGAGGCGCGACAGGAGGTCGTGTTCGGCGGTGCGGGCGAGACGCTGACCCTGACCCACGACACGACATCGCAGACGGCCTACGAGCAGGGCATCCTGGTCGCCCTCGCGAGCGCACCGACGATCTCCGGCGTCGTCGTCGGCCTCGACCGGGTGCTGCCGCTCGGCACCCCCTCGTGAAGGGCAGGATCGCCGCGCTCGTCATGTGCGCGCTGCTCGTGCTCTATCTGGTGCTCGTCGCCCAGCGGGCGGTGCTCTTCATCGCGTCCGGGGAGGCCGTGGCGATCGTCATCGGCGTGGCTCTCTTCGTCCTGCCGGTCATCGGCGTGTTCGCCCTCCTGGCGGAGATCCGCTTCGGCCTGCGCACCGAGCGGGTCGTGACGCAGCTCGCGAGCGAGGGGGCCCTCCCGGTCGACGACATGCCGAAACGCGCCAGCGGTCGATACGACCGCGAGGTCGCCGACGCCGAGTTCCCCGGGTACGCGGCGGCCGTGGAGGCGGCTCCGAACGACTGGAGGGCCTGGTTCCGCCTCGGGCTCGCCTACGACGCCTGCGGCGACCGCCGCCGCGCCCGAGGGGCCATCCGACGCTCCCTGCGGATCCGCCGGACGAACCCCTAGCGGATCAGCGCGTCGAGCGCCTCCTCGACGGTCCTGTCGCGGAAGACGAAGCCGTCGTCGAGCAGCTTCTGCGGGACGACCTTCTGGCTCGAGAGGAGCATCTCCTGGCCGGCGTCGCCGAGGAGGGAGCGGATGACGAACTCGGGGACGGCGAGCTTGTAGGGGCGGCCGAGGTCCTTCGCGGTGCGGGCCGTCAGACGGTCGCTCGTCGCGGCCACCGGCCCCGTGAGGTTGACCGGCCCCTCGACGTCGCTCGTGAGCAGGTGGACGATGGCCGCCGCCTCGTCGTGGAGACTGATCCACGGCCAGATCTGCGAGCCCGTGCCCAGGCGGGAGCCGAGGAAGGCCTTCGTGAGGGCCAGGAGCGGCTTCATCGCGCCGCCGGGGCCCACGACCACGCCCGTGCGCAGCGTGACGACGCGCGTCCCCTCCGGCGCCTGCTCGGCCTCGTGTTCCCAGTCGACCACGACGTCCGAGAGGAAGCCCGTCCCGCGCGGTGAATCCTCCGTGAGGACGTCGAGGGGCCGGTCGCCGTAGAAACCGACCGCGGAGCCGCTGAGGAACACGCGGGGCGGCGTCGAGGCCTTCTGCATGGCGCGGACGAGCGTCCGGGTCGCGGAGACCCGCGAGTCGAGGATCTCCTTCTTGTAGCCGGGGGTCCAGGGCAGCTTCGAGAGCGAGGCCCCGGAGAGGTTGACGACCGCGTCGACGCGGTCGAGCAGCGTGTAGTCGAGGATGCCGGCCTGGGGTGACCAGGTGTACTCGCCGGGTGTCGTCGTCGGTCGACGGACCAGCCTGAGCACCTCGTGGCCCTTCGTCCGCAGCTGTCTCACGACCTCGGTGCCGATGAGGCCGGAAGCGCCGGCGACGAGGATCGTCAGTCGCGCCTCCCGCCCGGGGTTCGAGGGGGACGTGCCCGGATCGGAGCTCGTGGTCATGGCCAACCTTTCGTCGGACCCTCAGCGTAGGCGCGCCGCATGACCGCTGTCCGGGAGCGCGCGGCTGACGCGGCGTCCCTCGCCGGGTAGTCTCGAGGTCGTGCCTGAAGACGATGTGAACACCCCCGAGATCGAGTTCCGCAGCGACGTCACGGTCGAGCTCGTGCGCTCCAGCGCCCACGACTCCGACGTCCTCTTCGCCGCCCGCGTCTCGACCATGGGCGAGCTGACCCTCGAGTCCGCCCAGGCGACCGCCGAGGAGGGGGCGGCTCCCAAGGGCGCCGGTCTCATCAACTACCTCATGCGCGACCGCCACGGTTCGCCGTTCGAGCACAACTCGATGACCTTCTACGTCCAGGCGCCGATCTTCGTCTTCCGCGAGTTCATGCGGCACCGGATGGCCTCCTACAACGAGGAGAGCGGTCGCTACCGCGAGTTGAACCCCGTCTTCTACGTCCCCGCCCCGACCCGCAACCTCGTCCAGGTCGGCAAGCCGGGTGCCTACGACTTCGTCCCCGGCACCGAGGAGCAGTCGGCACTCGTCGAGCGGACCACCCGCGAGGCGTCCACCCGCGCCTACGAGTCGTACCGGGAGATGCTGGCCGCAGGAGTCGCGCGCGAGGTCGCGCGGATCGTCCTTCCGCTCAACATCTACTCGTCCATGTACGTGACGGTCAACGCGCGCTCGCTGATGAACTTCCTGTCGCTCCGCACCAAGCGCGAGGGCACGCACTTCCCGTCGTTCCCGCAGCGCGAGATCGAGATGTGCGCCGAGAAGATGGAAGATCTCTGGGCCGAGCTCATGCCCCTCACCTACGCGGCGTTCGGCACGAACGGCCGCGTCGCGCCGTAGCGTGTTCTCCACGGGCGTCGACGGTCGGGTGTAGGGCCACGGCTCCTGCCGATACGCTGTAGGGGTGTCGAACATCGCCAATCCCTTCGGGCAGGTCCTCGTCGCTCTCGTCACCCCCTTCACCGCCGACGGCGAAGTGGACTGGGAGGGCGTCGAGAAGCACATCGACGACTGCATCCGTCAGGGCGCCGACGGCATCGTCGTCACCGGCACGACGGGGGAGACGTCGACGCTGACCGACCCCGAGAAGCTCCGCCTCGTCGAGGTCGGCAAGTCCGTCGCCGCGGGGCGCGCCAAGATCATCACGGGCGGCGGCTCGAACGAGACGGCGCACGCCATCCAGCTCTACAAGGCCAGCGAGAAGGCCGGGGCCGACGGCGTCATGATCGTGACGCCCTACTACAACAAGCCGACGCAGGCGGGCGTGCTCACCCACTTCCGGATGATCGCCGACGCCACCGACCTGCCGGTCATCCTCTACGACATCCCCGGCCGGACGGGAATCCCGATCACCTACGAGACGATCCTGCGCGCCGCCAAGCACCCCAACATCGTCGCGGTCAAAGACGCCAAGGGCGACTTCGCCGAGGTGAGCCGGGTCCTCAACCAGACCGACCTGCTCTACTTCTCCGGCGACGACACGAACGTCCTCCCGCACCTCGCGATCGGCGCGACCGGCCTCATCGGCGTGACGGCGAACATCGCCGCCGCTCCCTACCGGACGATCGTCGACGCCGTCAACGCCGGCGATCTGCACAAAGCGACGGCTGCGCACAAGCAGCTCGAGCCGCTGGTCCGCGCCGTGATGACGCACGTACCCGGGACAGTGGCCGCCAAGTACATCCTGCACGGCCTCGGCCGCATCGGGAGCCCGCGCGTGCGCCTGCCGCTCGTCGGGCCGGAGGACGCCGAGGCGGCCCTCATCGAAGACGAGCTGTCGCACGTGAAGGACATCCCCGGCGTCGACTTCTCCCGCTTCCGCCCCGACCGCAACGCGGCCGCCGGCGGAGCCCTGCCGAAGGTGCACGGCACCACGCGCTAGGCACCCACCCCGGCCGCGAAGCCGGGGTCACGACTTACACCGGAGGCTCACGGCCTCGAATCGAAAACCCAAGGAACAGATGCCCACGACCATCCAGACTCCCCGCACCCTCGAGAAGGGCACCCTGCGGATCATCCCGCTCGGCGGCCTCGGCGAGATCGGTCGCAACATGACCGTCTACGAACTCGACGGCAAGCTCCTCATCGTCGACGCCGGCGTGCTCTTCCCGGAGGAGCACCAGCCGGGGGTCGACCTGATCCTGCCCGACTTCTCGCCCATCAAGGACCGCCTGCACGACGTCCTCGGCGTCGTGCTGACGCACGGCCACGAGGACCACATCGGCGCCGTGCCCTACCTCCTGCGCCTGCGCAAGGACATCCCGCTGATCGGCTCCACGCTGACCCTCGCCCTCGTCGAGGCGAAGCTCAAGGAGCACCGCATCACGCCCTACTCGCTCGCCGTGAAGGAGGGGCGGATCGAGAAGCTCGGTCCGTTCGAGCTCGAGTTCGT
Organism: Frondihabitans sp. 762G35; assembly: GCF_002074055.1. Lineage (NCBI taxonomy): Bacteria > Bacillati > Actinomycetota > Actinomycetes > Micrococcales > Microbacteriaceae > Frondihabitans > Frondihabitans sp. 762G35. The sequence continues at coordinate 1,126,044 of NZ_CP014619.1, forward strand.
CGCCGTGAACCACTCCATCCCCGACGCCCTCGCCGTCGCGATCCGCACCTCCGCGGGCCTCGTGCTGCACACGGGCGACTTCAAGATGGACCAGCTCCCGCTCGACGACCGCATCACCGACCTCCGGGCCTTCGCCCGACTGGGCGAGGAGGGCGTCGACCTCTTCCTGCCCGACTCGACGAACGCGGACGTCCCCGGCTTCACCGCTCTCGAGCGCGACATCGGCCCGGTCCTCGACGACATCATCGCCCGCGCGCCCCGTCGCGTGGTGGTGGCCAGCTTCTCGAGCCACGTCCACCGCGTGCAGCAGGTCCTCGACGCCGCCCACGCCAACGGCCGTCGCGTCGCGTTCATGGGTCGCTCCATGATCCGCAACATGACCATCGCGGCTGACCTCGGCTACCTGAAGGTGCCCGAGAACGTCCTCATCGACTCGAAGAAGGCGAAGGACCTCCCCGACGACCGCATCGTCTACATGTCGACCGGCTCGCAGGGCGAGCCGATGGCGGTCCTCGCGCGGATGGCGAACCTCGAGCACCAGATCGAGATCGGCGAGGGCGACACGGTCATCCTGGCGTCGAGCCTGATCCCCGGCAACGAGAACGCCGTCTACCGCGTGATCGACGGGCTCACGAAGCTCGGCGCGAACGTGGTGCACAAGGGCAACGCGAAGGTCCACGTCTCCGGGCACGCGTCCGCCGGCGAGCTCCTCTACTGCTACAACATCCTGCGGCCGAAGAACGTCCTGCCGGTCCACGGCGAGCACCGTCACCTCTACGCCAACGCGGCGCTCGCGATGCGCACCGGTGTTCCGGCGAAGAACATCATCACGGGCCAGGACGGCATCGTCGTCGATCTCAAGGACGGCGTGATGACCGTCGCCGGCCAGCTCGACCTGAGCTACGTCTACGTCGACGGCTCCACCGTCGGCGAGATCACCGACGCCGACCTCAAGGATCGCCGCGTCCTCAGCGAGGAGGGCTTCATCAGCGTCTTCCTGGCGATCGACCCCTCGACGGGTCGCGTCGTGGTCGGCCCGGAGATCCAGTCGCGCGGGTTCGCCGAAGACGACTCGGTCTTCGACGACGTCCGACCGAAGATCCTCGCGGCGCTGACCGAGGCCGCCGAGAACGGCACCCGCGACGCGCACGCGTTCAGCCAGGTCGTCCGGCGCACCGTGGGCCGCTGGGTGAACAGCCAGCACCGTCGTCGCCCGATGATCGTGCCCGTGGTCATCTCCGCGTAGCCCCCCCCGCTAAACCCTCGTGCTCGGTCGCGGCGGTGGTCCTAGGACCACCGCGGCAGCCGAACACGAGGGTTTTGCGCTGCGCGGGCTGTGTGGCTGCTGTGACTGGAGTGACTGACACGCGCTCGGGGAGCGAGGCGGCGACAGTGGCACGCGGTAGCCTCTCGCCATGGCTACGAGCACGAAAACGTCCTCGCGCGCGCGCGGAGCAGCGGGGAAGACCCCAGCGCGCGGTGCGACGCGCGCCGGCTCCGCGGCCACCAAGAAGCTTCCCGCCGCCAAGGCGCCCGACCCGATCGACCGCGGGCCGGGGCTCGGCACGAGGGCCTGGATGGGTCTCGCGCACCTCGTCGGGGCGGGATTCCGCGTCCTCGGGCGCGAGTCGCTCGACCCCGCCGAGCGTCGCGACGGCGTCCCCTTCTTCCTCGTCCTCCTCGCGATCGCCGGGGCCGTCGTCGAGTGGCTCAATCCGGGCAACTCCGTGGCCCTCGCACTCGACCACTACACGTTCGGCGGTCTCCTCGGCAGGGTCGCCTACGCCCTCCCGGTGATCATGGTCGTCTTCGCGGGCTGGTTGTTCCGGCACCCGGCGTCGGTCCACGACAACACGCGGATCGGCATCGGCGTGGGGCTCCTGGTGGTCTCGATCGCCGGGCTGTGCCACATCTACGGCGGTCGCCCGTCCGCCTCGGCGGGCATGCCCGAGCTCGCCGGTGCCGGCGGCATCCTCGGCTGGGTCGTCGCCTCCTGGATGGTCGACCTCCTGACCGTCTGGGTGGCGGTGCCGATCGTCTCGATCGTGCTCGCGCTGTCGATCCTGATCATCACGAAGACCCCGCCCAACCACATCGGCCGGCGGCTCCACGAGCTCTACGCCTACCTGTTCGGGGCGCCGGGGCCGGAGAGCGCCGAGGCCTCCCGCGAGACGGCCACGCGCATCCTGCCCGCCGACGGAGACGACGACGAGCCCGACTCGCTGCCCTGGTGGCGACGCAACAAGAGCGGTCGCGAGGAGGATCCCGCGTACGACACCCCCGTGGTGGCCGAGACCGCCCCGACGGAGACGCTCGGCAAGCGCAAGCCCCGCGGGCGCAAAGACGACGTCGTGTCGTTCACGGAGGTCCTGCAGGGCGGGAAGCGGCCGGAGCACTCGGCCGACGAGTTCTCCACCGACCTGCTCGACGAGCTCGACTTCGCCGAGGAGGCCGTCCGCCGCGCCGCCCCCGACGACCGGCCGACCACCGTGATCGCCACCCCGTCGATGCCCGTCGTCTCGCCCGCCGCCGCGCTCGGCCCGTCGGACGCCGCAGCCGAGTTCTTCGAGCCCGACGAGGCCGAGGCGCCCCCGAGCTTGGAGACGATCGACGACGTCACGGCCTCCGCCCCCTACCGCCTGCCGGCGGTCTCGACCCTGAGCGCAGGAGACCCGGCGAAGACCCGCAGCGAGGCGAACGACACCATCGTCGCCGCCATCACCGAGGTGCTGACGCAGTTCTCCGTCGACGCTCGCGTCGTCGGCTTCAGCCGCGGACCGACGGTGACCCGCTACGAGATCGAGCTCGGCCCGGGCGTCAAGGTCGAGAAGGTCACCGCCCTCTCGAAGAACCTCTCCTACGCCGTGGCCTCCAACGAGGTGCGCATCCTCTCGCCCATCCCCGGCAAGAGCGCCATCGGCGTCGAGATCCCGAACACCGACCGCGAGATCGTCTCCCTGGGCGACGTCCTCCGCTCCTCCGCGGCCACGAAGAGCACCCACCCGATGACCATCGGCGTCGGCAAAGACGTCGAGGGCGGCTTCGTCGTCGCGAACCTGGCGAAGATGCCGCACCTCCTCGTCGCCGGATCGACCGGCTCCGGCAAGTCGAGCTTCGTCAACTCGATGATCACCTCGCTCCTGATGCGCGCGAAGCCGAGCGACGTCCGGATGGTGCTCATCGACCCGAAGCGCGTCGAGCTGTCGATCTACGCGGGCGTGCCGCACCTCATCACGCCGATCATCACGAACGCGAAGAAGGCCGCCGAGGCGCTCCAGTGGGTCGTCAAGGAGATGGACATGCGGTACGACGACCTCGCGTCGTTCGGATTCCGCCACATCGACGACTTCAACCGCGCCGTCGTCAACAACGAGATCGTCCTTCCGCAGGGGAGCGAGCGCTCGTTGAAGCCCTACCCCTACCTCCTCGTCGTCGTCGACGAGCTCGCCGACCTGATGATGGTGGCGCCGCGCGACGTCGAGGACAGCATCGTCCGCATCACCCAGCTCGCCCGGGCGTCGGGCATCCACCTCGTCCTGGCCACGCAGCGGCCGTCGGTCGACGTGGTCACCGGTCTCATCAAGGCCAACGTGCCCTCGCGCCTCGCGTTCGCGGTCACCAGCGTCACCGACTCCCGCGTCATCCTCGACCAGCCGGGCGCCGACAAGCTCATCGGCCAGGGCGACGGGCTCTTCCTCCCGATGGGCGCCTCGAAGGCCATGCGCGTCCAGAGCGCCTGGGTGCAGGAGAGCGAGATCAACGAGGTCGTGGCGCACGTCGCGCGCCAGGCGCGACCGGAGTACCGCAGCGACGTCGCGGCCGTCACCGAGAAGAAGGAGATCGACGGCGACATCGGAGACGACCTCGAGCTGCTGCTCGCGGCGGCCGAGCTCGTGGTCTCCACCCAGTTCGGCTCCACCTCGATGCTCCAGCGCAAGCTGCGCGTCGGCTTCGCCAAGGCCGGCCGCCTCATGGACCTCATGGAGTCGCGCGACATCGTCGGCCCCTCCGAGGGGTCCAAGGCGCGCGACGTCCTCGTCACGGTCGAGCAGCTGCCGGGCGTGCTGGCGAAGATCCGGGGGCAGGAGTCGCCGGGCAGCGATTCGCACGGGGCTCCTGCGGGCTCGTCGCCCGCCTCGGGTACGACCGACGCCTGGTCGTCGGCGGCGTCCGACAGCGCCGGCGAGACGGACCGCTACGGCTCCGACCCGGTCGGCGACATGACCCGTGGCTACCGGGAGGTGGAGGGCGACGACGATTCGGAGGATGCCTGGGGCCTGACAGGACGAGACTGAGGCCATGAGCACCGATCCCCGTCCCGACGCCGCCTCGGCGAAGACGTTCCCCTTCCGCGGGCGCGTCGTGAGCCGCGGAGCCGGTCCCGCAAGCACGGCCAACATCGCGAACATCATCACCGTGGTGCGCATCCTGATGGCGCCGCTGTTCTTCGTGCTCCTCCTCGCCGACGATCACGCCGACGGCTCCCTCCGGGTCTGGGCGGCGGTCATCTTCGTCGTCGCCATCCTGACCGACAGCCTCGACGGCTTCCTCGCCCGCCGGCAGGACCTCGTGTCCGACTTCGGCAAGATCGTCGACCCGCTGGCCGACAAGGTGCTGACGGGCGGAGCGTTCATCGTGCTGTCCGTGCTCGGCGAGCTGCCGTGGTGGGTGACCATCCTCATCCTGGTCCGCGAGGTCGGTATCACCGTCTACCGATTCGTCGCACTCCGCGACCGCGTCATCCCCGCCTCGCGCGGAGGCAAGCTCAAGACCCTGCTCCAGGGCGTCGCCCTCACCCTGGCGCTGTTCCCCCTCTGGAACCTCCTCGGCGACTGGATCCACGTGGTCAACACCATCGTGATGACCCTGGCGTTCCTGGCGACGATCCTGTCGGGCCTCGACTACGTCCGCGTCGCCCTCAAGCACTCGCGCACGCGTGCCTGACGCCTCGCTCGCCGCGGAACTCCTCGCCGTCCTCGCCGCCCGCGGCCTCACCCTGGCCGTGGCGGAGTCGCTCACCGGCGGGCTCCTCGTCGCAGAATTCGTGTCCGTGCCGGGGGCGTCGGCCGTCGTCGCCGGGGGAGTGGTGGCGTACCAGACCCCGCTCAAGCACTCGGTGCTCGGGGTCGACGAGGGCCTCCTCGCCGCTCACGGCGCCGTCCATCCTGCCGTCGCATCGCAGATGGCACGGGGCGTGCGCAGGCACCTGGCGGTGGACGGCCGCGAGGCGGACATCGGTCTCTCGACCACCGGCGTCGCCGGGCCCGACCCGCAGGACGGCCAGCCGGTCGGCACCGTCTTCCTCGGAGTCGCCCTGGGTGACGACGTCGACGTCGTCGAACTGCACCTCGAGGGCGACCGCGAGGCAATCCGTCGGGCGTCCGTGTCCGAATCCCTTTCGGCCCTCCAGCGGATGCTCAGCCGGGTCGGGGAATAGCGGGAGTTTCGGTCTCGTTACAACTCGCAGGTTCACAAGGGTCATTCAGAGGTTGCTGCGTAGAGTTGCAGCAGGCGATGGCATTAGTGTTACTCACCCACCTGGCACTTCGGCCGCGTGGGTCTGTCCTCAGGAGGAGGGTCCTATGGTTCTCGTACGTCAAGAAATCGGTGACGTCCTTCGTGACTTCCGCCTTCAGAAGGGCCGCACGCTTCGCCAGGTCGCATCCAAGGCCAGTGTCGCGCTCGGTTATCTGAGCGAGGTCGAGCGTGGCCAGAAAGAGGCCAGCTCCGAGATCCTCGCCTCCGTGGCGGAGGCTCTCGAGACGCCCATTTCCACCATCATGCGTGAGGTCGGTGATCGCATGGCGATCATCGAGGGGCTCAACCCCATCCCCGACACGCTTCCCGACGACCTCGTCGCCGAGTTCGACGCCGACCTCGCGGTCCGCTAGAACGTCGACGAGACACGAACGCCCCGGCTCCGGTCGGGGCGTTCGTGCGTTCGGGGCGTGGCCGCCCCGTCGCTCCTGACAAACGGGTCCGGCGATCGATGTACCCTCGACCGGTGCGAAAGAGCGAATACGCCCGAGCGGTGGCCGACGAGTTCGGCGACGTCTACGGGCGGGTCCTGACCCGCGACGTCGTGCTGCCCGCCCTCGGCAACGTTTCGGCCGACGACGCCATCGCCCGCGGCGACGACCCGCGCGACGTGTGGCTCGCGCTCTGCGAGGCGCAGGATGTGCCTCCCGCGCGCCGCCACGGAGCCGGCCTGCGCGAGCCCCGCCGCTGAGAGCCGGCCCTGGGCGGCGTCGATCGTGCGTTCGACACGCCGGGCCGCGCTACTCGAACATGTGTTCGGGCCGGTGGTAACGTCTCCTCCACAGGAAGACGCCATCGTCCGGTTCTCCACACGGTCGTCACTGCCACTCACGAGTGTCGGTGGCCCTGCGTAACGTTCCGGGCATCAGCGCTTCTCACCAGCCTTGTCGTCCACCGTTCGACCTTGCATCACCGGTCGTCCGAGACGCGACAGCCTATAGGCGCATCGCCCCCACCTCGTTCAGGTGACGATTTCCAAGGAGAACACAATGCCCTCAGTAGCCGATCGCGAGAAGGCTCTCGAGACCGCTCTCGCCCAGATCGATCGCCAGTTCGGCAAGGGCGCGGTGATGCGACTCGGCAGCGACGAGCGCGCTCCCGTCGCCGTCATCCCCACGGGGTCGATCGCACTCGATGTCGCGCTCGGCATCGGCGGGCTTCCCCGCGGCCGCATCGTCGAGATCTACGGTCCCGAGTCGTCCGGTAAGACCACGCTGACCCTCCACGCCATCGCCAACGCGCAGGCCGCGGGTGGTATCGCCGCCTTCATCGACGCCGAGCACGCCCTCGACCCGGAGTACGCGAAGAAGCTCGGCGTCGACATCGACGCCCTCCTCGTCTCGCAGCCCGACACGGGAGAGCAGGCTCTCGAGATCGCCGACATGCTCGTCCGCTCGGGCTCCATCGACCTCGTCGTCATCGACTCCGTCGCGGCCCTCGTGCCGCGAGCCGAGATCGAGGGCGAGATGGGCGACTCCCACGTCGGCCTCCAGGCCCGACTCATGTCGCAGGCGCTGCGGAAGCTGACGGGCGGGCTCAGCCAGACCGGTACGACCATGATCTTCATCAACCAGCTCCGCGAGAAGATCGGTGTGTTCTTCGGAAGCCCCGAGACGACCGCCGGGGGTAAGGCGCTGAAGTTCTACGCGTCGGTCCGTCTCGACATCCGCCGCATCGAGACCCTCAAAGACGGCACCGACGCGGTCGGAAACCGGACCCGCGTCAAGGTCGTCAAGAACAAGATGGCGCCGCCCTTCAAGCAGGCCGAGTTCGACATCCTCTACGGCGTGGGCATCTCCCGCGAGGGCAGCCTGATCGACTTCGGCGTCGAGCACAGCATCGTGCGCAAGTCCGGCGCCTGGTACACCTACGAGGGCGACCAGCTCGGCCAGGGCAAGGAGAACTCGCGCAACTTCCTCCTGCAGAACAAGGGGATCGCCGACGAGATCGAACAGAAGATCCTCGCCAAGCTCGGTGTCGGTGCCGACGGTGCCGCCGCCAAGGCCGCGACCGACGCGGCCGCCGCGGCCGCTGCTCCTGACGCACCCGTCCAGCCGATCCAGCGCAAGCTGGCCGAGCGCAAGGGCGCATGAGCTCCGACGACGATCGACTCGCCCCGGTGACCGACCTGTTCGGGGGCCGCCGGGCGGGCGGTCGGAGCCCGGCCCAGGGTGATGCCGCCGCGAGAGGCCCGGAGACGTCGGACGGGTCCGGTACCGCGTCGAGTGGCGCCGCGTCGGACGGCGAGTGGGCCAGCGACGATCTCCCCGGCGACGACGAGGCGACGCCGACCCCGGGTGTCGCGAAGCCGCAGTCCTCGGCCCCGGTGGCGGTCCTCCCGACCTACGCCGCGTTCGCGGCCCGATCGGAGGGCGGCGAGACGGCAGCGCCGGTCCGCGAGAGCTTCCACGCTGCGATCGATGCCGACGACGAGACCGAGCCGGAGGAGTCCTTCGAGGCGGCGCAGAAGCGCGCCGAGAACATCAGCCTCCACGCGCTCACCCGCCGAGGCGTGTCCTCCCGGGAGATGGCGTCCACGCTCCGTTCGCGCGACCTCCCCGAGGAGGTGGTCCTGGCCGAGGTCGAACGCCTCGAACGGGTCGGTCTCCTCGATGATGCCGAGCTGGCCGAGAACCTCGTCCGAGGCAAGCTCGAGCGAAAGGGGCTCGGCAAGAGCGGCGTGACCGCCGAGCTCCGTCAGCGAGGCCTCGCCCAGGAGGCGATCGACGCGGCCGTCGAGGGGATCGATGACGACGAAGAGCAGGGCCGTGCCGACGAGTGGGCGCGCAAGCGCGCCGGCCAGCTCCGCGGGCTCGACCACGCGACCGCCGAGCGTCGGCTCTCCGGCTACCTCATGCGGCGCGGGTACCGATCGGAGGTCGTCCGCCGGGCGATCGAGAAGGCTCTCCCTCGCGGCGGCTCTCCGCGCGGTAGCGGCGTCCGCTTCGAGTGAGCGACGGCCGCCGGGCCGGCGCGACCTACACTGGATCACCATGACGACGGTACTCCCGAGCACGCCCCGCACCTACGAGGTCCGCACCTTCGGTTGTCAGATGAACGTGCACGACTCCGAGCGCCTCAGCGGCTCGCTCGAGGCCGCGGGCTACGTCCCGGCCGACGGCGCCGAGGCCGACATCGTCGTGATCAACACCTGTGCGGTGCGCGAGAACGCCGACAACAAGCTCTACGGAACGCTCGGTCACCTCGCCTCGACGAAGCGGAAGCACGCGGGCATGCAGATCGCCGTCGGCGGCTGTCTGGCCCAGAAAGACAAGTCCGTCATCCTCGACCGGGCTCCGTGGGTCGATGTCGTCTTCGGCACCCACAACATGGGGGCCCTGCCCACGCTCCTCGAGCGAGCCCGGCACAACGACGAGGCACAGCTCGAGATCCTCGAGTCGCTCGACGTGTTCCCGTCCACTCTCCCGACCAAGCGCGACTCGACCTACAGCGGCTGGGTCTCGATCTCCGTGGGCTGCAACAACACCTGCACCTTCTGCATCGTCCCGGCGCTCCGGGGCAAAGAGAAAGATCGCCGGCCGGGTGAGATCCTCGCCGAGATCCAGGCCCTCGTCGACGACGGCGCGATCGAGGTCACCCTGCTCGGGCAGAACGTCAACTCCTACGGGGTCGAGTTCGGCGATCGCGGCGCTTTCGCGAAGCTCCTGCGAGCCGCCGGCCGGATCGAGGGCCTCGAGCGGATCCGCTTCACGAGCCCTCACCCCGCCGCGTTCACCGACGACGTGATCGACGCGATGGCCGAGACGCCGACGGTGATGCCGCAGCTCCACATGCCGCTGCAGTCCGGCTCCGACCGCATCCTGAAGGCCATGCGACGCAGCTACCGCAGCGAGAGGTTCCTCGGCATCCTCGAGCGCGTGCGCGATCGCATCCCGAATGCCGCCATCAGCACCGACATCATCGTCGGCTTCCCCGGCGAGACCGAAGACGACTTCCAGGAGACCCTGCGCGTCGTCGCGGAGGCCCGCTTCGCCAGCGCCTTCACGTTCCAGTACTCCATCCGTCCCGGCACACCGGCTGCGACGCTTCCCGATCAGGTTCCGAAAGCGGTCGTGCAGGAGCGCTACGAGCGACTGACCGCCCTGCAGGACGAGATCGCGTTCGAGGAGAACCGCGCCCAGGTCGGGCGCCGCGTCGAGCTCCTCGTCGCCACCGGCGAGGGCCGGAAGGACGCCGACACGCACCGCCTCTCGGGCCGTGCGGAGGACTCCCGCCTCGTCCACTTCACCGTTCCCGAGGGTGCTGAGACGCCGCGCCCCGGCGACGTCGTCACCGTCGAGATCACCGACGCGAAACCCTTCTACCTGATCGCCGACGAGACCGAAACGACCCCCTTCCTCGTTCGGCGCACTCGAGCCGGCGACGCCTGGGACGCCGCGCAGGCCGCCACCTGCGGCGTGCCGACATCGTCGACCGGGTCCGGTGCCGCGGGCGGGGCAGGAGCCACGGGTGCCCCGGCACGCGTCTCCCTCGGACTCCCCGGTCTCCGCGTCTCGACCTCGCCGATCTACGATCCGGCCGACGGTCAGCGCTAGCGCGGATCGGTGACGTCCTTCGCCGCCGTCGTGGGAGCGACGGGCACCGGGAAATCGCGCTTCGCGCTCGACCTCGCCGACGAACTCGACCGTCGCGGTCAGCCCGCGGAGATCGTCAACGCCGACGCCATGCAGCTCTACCGGGGCATGGAGATCGGCACGGCCAAGGTCCCGCCGCGGGAGCGCCGAGGTATCCCGCATCACCTGTTCGACGAGCTCGACGTCACCGACGAGGCGAGCGTCGAGTGGTTCCAGGCGCGGGCGCGCGGCGTCGTCGACGACATCGTGGAGCGCGGCCGGGTCGCCCTTCTCGTGGGCGGCTCGGGTCTCTACGTCTCGGGAGCGATCTACGACTTCCGCTTCCCCGGAACCGACGCCGCCGTGCGGCAGCGCTACGAGCGGATGCTCGAGGAGAAGGGGCCGAGTGCGCTGTTCCTCCTGCTCGCCCACCGGGATCCTGCGGCCGCCACGGCCATCGGGCGTCACAACGGGCGGCGCCTCGTCCGCGCGCTGGAGGTGGGGGAGATCACGGGCGAGCCGTTCGTCGTGGGTCTCCCGGACGACGCCCCGACGTGGCGCGACGCCCGGGTCTTCGGGCTGCAGGAGGATCGGGCCGTCCTGGTCGACCGCCTCGACGACCGCGTCGACGCGATGTGGCGAGACGGCCTCCTCGACGAGGTGCGCGGTCTGCTGCCCCGGGGGCTCGAACGGGGAGTGACGGCGAGCAGGGCGATCGGCTACGCCCAGGCGATCGCCGAGCTCCGGGGCGAGACGAGCGAGCAGGAGGCGCGGGAGGCGACCAAGGGCCTCACCCGTCGCTACGCGCGGCGGCAGGTCAGCTGGTTCAAGCGCTACCCGCGCGTGACGTGGTCGACGACGGGGGACGCCCAGGCTGTGTCCATCGCCGCCGATATGCTTTTGGGGTGACTACCACCGTCCGCTTCACCAAGGGCCAGGGCACGGGCAACGACTTCGTGCTGTTCGCCGATCCCGACGGCTCCTTCGACCTCACCCCGGAGCGCATCCGCGCTCTCGCCGATCGGCATTTCGGCGTGGGCGGCGACGGCGTCATCCGAGCGGTGCGGACCGCCTCGCACCCGGAGGGCGCCGCGATCCTCGCGGTCGACCCCGACGCCGAGTGGTTCATGGATTACCACAACGCCGACGGCAGCGTCGCCGAGATGTGCGGCAACGGCATCCGAGTCTTCACGGCCTATCTGATCGAGGAGGGCCTCGTGACTCTCGAGCAGGGCGAGACCCTCGCGGTCGGCACCCGCGCCGGCGTCCGCGACGTCCAGCGGAGCCGGGCCGGCTTCCAGGTCGATCTCGGTCGGTGGAGCCTCGGCGACGAGAGCCCGGAGGTGCGCGCCCGCGAACTGCACGCGGCGCGCCCCGGCCTCTCCCTGAGCGTCGGCAACCCCCACGTCGTCGTGGCCCTCGCTTCGAACGACGAGCTGGAGAAGGTCGACCTGACGGTCATCCCCGTCGTCACCCCGGCCCCCGCCGACGGCGCCAACGTCGAGTTCGTCGTCCCGGAGGAGCCGCTCGTGACCGACGGCGTCGGCCGCATCCGGATGCGCGTGCACGAGCGCGGCAGCGGCGAGACGCTCTCCTGCGGCACCGGGGCGGCAGCCGCCGCGCTGGCGACGCGCTACTGGGCCGGTCAGGGTGCTCCCGACCACTGGCGCGTCGACGTGCCCGGCGGCACGGTCGGCGTCCGCGTGTTCGCCGCCGAGGACGGCGAGCACGTCTCTCTCAACGGTCCGGCCGAGCTGGTCTTCACGGGCGAGCTCGCCGTCTGACGCCTCCGGCGGTTGGCGGGGCCTGGTGCGTCATGGGTCGACAAGCTAGGGTCGGAGCATGAAGATCTTCATCTCGCTCTAGACGCTCTCTCGCCGTCGCGCACGCACCCGTCGAAGCCGGTGCGTCCCGCCGCAGGCTAGAGCCGCGTGGCCCGGAGCACTCGGAACCCCTTCGACGTGGAGTCCCGTTCCACCTCGACGACCTCTCCCAGATCCTCGTTCAGCCAGCGCTGGAGGGAGTCCGAGCCGAGGTTCTTGGCGACGACGAGATACGCCTCCATGTCGATCCCGAGCCTCGGGAGCCACGTGGCGAGGATGCCGTGCAGGGCCTCCTTCCCCACGCGGATCGGCGGATTCGACCAGATCCCGTCGAAGACGAGGTCGGCCGGAACATCCTCGGGCAGCACGGCGTTTATGTTGGTCACGCCCGCTCTCGCCGCGTTCTCGCGGAGGAGTTCGAGCACCCGCTCGTTCACGTCGACTGCCCACACGGTGGCGTCGGGGGAGAGCAGAGCCAGCGTCAGGGCGATCGGCCCCCATCCGCATCCCACATCCAAGAAGACGCCGTCGCGCGGTGGCGACGGCATCGCGGCCAGGAGCACCTCGGTGCCCTGGTCGATCCGCCCCGGGCTGAAGACACCCGCGGCGGTCGCCAGCGACAGGGTTCGCCCGGCGAGCGTGACCTCGATCTCTCGGGGTTTCGGCTCGCTCGTGGGCCTCGACGTGAAGTAGTGGTCGCTGGCCATCCCCCCAGATTATCGAACCGGAAAGGTCTAATGTGACTGCAATGACAGAGCACGGCACCACGCCCGCGGGGCACGAGGAGCGCGACGACGTCGTCGACCGCATCCTGGGCCATGCCTCGACACGGGCCGGAGTGTCCGTCTTCTCGCCCGCCCAGGCGATCCAGACCCAGGGCCTCCGCGGCGATGGCTCCGACGCGGGCTCCGACGGCGACCAGTTCGACCGGGAGGACCGCCAGGCGCTCCGCCGCGTGGCCGGCCTTTCGACCGAGCTCCAGGACGTCACCGAGGTCGAGTACCGACAGCTGCGCCTCGAGAACGTGGTGCTCATCGGCGTGTACTCGCAGGGGTCCCTGCAGGATGCCGAGAACAGCCTCCGCGAACTGGCGGCGCTCGCCGAGACGGCCGGCGCGGTCGTCCTCGACGGCCTCCTCCAGCGGCGGCCGAACCCCGATCCGAGCACCTATCTCGGATCCGGCAAGGCTCTCGAGCTGAAGGCCACCGTCCAGGCGCTCGGCGCCGACACGGTGATCGCCGACACGGAGCTGGCTCCGAGCCAGCGTCGCGCGCTGGAGGACGTCGTGAAGGTCAAGGTCATCGACCGGACGGCCGTCATCCTCGACATCTTCAGCCAGCACGCCAAGAGCCGCGAGGGCAAGGCGCAGGTGGAGCTCGCGCAGCTCGAATACCTCCTTCCCCGCCTCCGCGGCTGGGGCGAGTCGATGTCCCGCCAGGCCGGTGGTCAGGTCGGGGCCGGTAACGGAATGGGCTCGCGCGGGCCCGGTGAGACGAAGATCGAGCTCGATCGTCGTCGGATCCACACGCGCATGGCGCGGCTGCGCAAGCAGATCAAGGAGATGAAGCCGGCGCGCGAGGCGAAGCGGGCCAACCGCACCCGCAACTCCGTGCCGAGCATCGCGATCGCCGGCTACACCAACGCCGGAAAGTCCAGCCTGCTGAACCGCCTCACGCGGGCCGGCGTCCTGGTCGAGAACGCGCTGTTCGCCACGCTCGACGCGACCGTCCGGAAGAGCGTGACCGCCGACGGTCGGGAGTTCACCTACGCCGACACCGTCGGGTTCGTGCGCAACCTGCCGCACCAGCTGGTGGAGGCGTTCCGATCGACCCTCGAGGAGGTCGCCGACAGCGACATCATCGTGCACGTGGTCGACGGCTCGCACCCGGATCCCGCCGCCCAGCTCGCGACCGTCCGCGACGTGATCAACGACGTCGACGGGCGCGACATCCCCGAGGTGGTCGTCTTCAACAAGAGCGACCTGATCGACGAGAGCCAGCGGCTCGTGCTGCAGGGCCTCGTGCCCGACGCGATCTTCGTGTCGGCGCGCACCGGCGAGGGCATCGACGAGCTGCGGGAGCGGCTGGCCGGGATCCTGCCGCGGCCCGAGGTGGAACTCGACCTCCTGGTGCCTTATGACCGGGGCGAGGTCGTCGCGCGGATCCACGACATCGGACGGGTCGTCGACGTCGAGTACGTTCCCGAGGGCACGCGTGTCACCGCGCGGGTCTACCCGCAGGACGCCTCGGCGCTGGAGGAGTTCGCGGGCTGACCCGTGGCTCCGGCCGGGCCCATCCCATCGCCTCCGGCCGAGCCCCACGGCTCCTGCCGCTCGTGACGCCCCTTCCGCGCCCGCGGAGGGGGCGTTCCGCGTCCCGGCCTCGAACGTCGGCGGCGTAACAATCGGTCACGCCTCTTCCGGCGACCCGCCGACTGGCGTACCTTCGCATCACGTCGTCAGCACCCAGGACGACAGCGACAAGCCGAGCCCGGCACTCGCACCGAGACCCTCGTGGTCGTCCCTTCGGTGTGTCCGGCTGCTCACAAGGCGTCGCCTCACGCACACCGGTTCGTCTCGACCGAAAGAGACCCACCGTGGTTGCCTCAACCGTTCCCTTCTCCCTCGAAGTGTTCCCCGCCCGCTCGTCGGCCGCGGCGCTCGCGCTCGGCCACACCGTCCAGCGGCTCGCCGCGCACTTCCCGTCCTTCATCGCCGTGACCAGCGGGGCCGACGGGACGAGCGCCGCCGAGTCGGCCGACCTCGTCGAGTACATCTCCCGGAACGCGGGCGTGCCGGTCCTCGCGCACGTCACCACGTGGGGCAGGAGCGACGACGAGCTGCGCGACCGCCTCCGCGAGCTCCGCGAGCAGGGAGTCCGCCACATCCTGGCCGTCAAGGGCGATCCGCCCCGCGTCGATCCCGGGACGGCCGGCGACCTGACGAGCGCCGACCTCGTCGCCATCGCCCGCGAGACGTTCGCGGAGCAGCCCGGCGACGTGACCGAGATCGCCGTCGCCGCCTTCCCGGACGGTCACCCCTCGGGCGGCGGCGTCGATCGCGATCTGGAGCTGCTGCTCGGCAAGCAGCGGGCGGGCGCCACGCGGGCGCTCACGCAGGTGCAGTTCACCGCCGACGCCTATGCGGCCTACCTCGTCCGGGCCCGGGAGCACGGCATCACGATCCCCATCGTCCCGGGCATCCTGCCGGTCACGAACGCCGGTCGGCTTCGCCGGGTCGCCGAGCTGACGGGGAGCGATGCCCCGGCGGGCCTCCTCGCGCGCCTCGAGGAGGCCGCTTCGCCCTCGGAGGCCGAGGAGGCGGGAGTCGAGTTCGCCACGGACCTCGCGCGCGACCTCCTCGCGGCCGGTGCCCCCGGCCTCCACTTCTACACGCTGAACCTCGCCGACCCGGTCCTCCGGGTCATCGCGGAGCTCGGCCTCACCCCCCTCACCCCGCGCGACGAGTTCGTCGCCACCACCACCCACCGGGAGTTCGCATGACCACCACCGACACCACCGCAGCGGCGCCCGCGTTCCCCGCGGCCACCATCCTCGGCTACCCGCGCGTCGGAGCCGACCGCGAGCTGAAGCGCGCGATCGAGAGCCACTGGGCCGGGAGGACCACGGCCGACGACCTGGAGGCGAGCGCCACCGAGCTGCGCGCCCGTCGCCGTGCCCGTCTCGCGGAGCTCGGCCTGGGCCGCACCGACTCGAGCATCCCCGAGGACTTCTCGTTCTACGACCAGGTCCTCGACGCCGCCCTCACCGTGGGCGCTGTGCCGGCGCGCTTCGGTGCCGCGCCGTCGACCCGGGCCACGGAGTTCCTGCTCGCCCGCGGCGACGAGACGAACCCGCCGCTCGAGATGACCAAGTGGTTCGACACGAACTACCACCACCTCGTGCCGGAGATCTCCCCGGACACCGCGTTCCACCTGGCTCGCACCGAGCTGGCCGACCGCGTGCGCGAGGCCGCCGCCGACGGCTACGTCACGCGCCCCGTCGTGGTCGGCCCGGTCACGCTCCTCGCCCTGAGCGTCGCCGCGCAGGATGCCCCCGAGGGCTTCTCCCCGATCGACGCGATCGACCGCCTCGTCCCCGTCTACGTCGAGTTGCTCGCCGCTCTGAAGCAGGCCGGAGCGGAGTGGGTGCAGCTCGACGAGCCGGGACTCGTCTCCGACAACCTGGCCGTCGACCGCGACGTCCTCGTCGAGATCGCCCGCCGCGTCTACGCCGAGCTCGCCGCGGCCCCCGAACGCCCCCGCCTCTTCGTCGCCCTCTCCTACGGCGACTCCCGCGCGGCCGCCGCGGCCGTCGGCGCCTCGGGCGTCGAGGCCCTCTCCCTCGACCTGGTGCGAGGTTCCCTTCCCGACCTCTCCGCCGTGCCGTCGTCGGTGACGGTCGCGGGCGGCGTCGTCGACGGCCGCAGCATCTGGCGCACCGACCTGGGCGCGGCGCTCGATCGCCTCGAGGCCCTCGGGGCGGCGGCGTCCGGCCCGGTCGCGGTGACGACGACCACATCGCTCCAGCACCTCCCGCACGACGTCACCACCGAGCACCTGCTCGACCCCGAGCTCCGCTCCTGGCTCGCCTTCGCCGACCAGCGCGTCGCCGAGGTGCTGACCCTCGCCGCGGGTGTCGCCCGCGGTCGCGAGTCGATCGCCGCCGAGATCGGTGAAGCGCAGGATGCCCGGACCCGCCGCGCCTCCGCCCTCGGCGTGGTCGACGCCGACGTCCGCGCCCGTGTCGCCGCCGTCGAGGAGGGCGACACGCGCCGTGTCTCCGCCGACGAGCGCGACGCCGCCCAGCGCGACGCGCTGGGGCTCCCGCTCCTCCCCACCACGACGATCGGCTCGTTCCCGCAGACCGTCGAGGTGCGCCGAGCCCGCGCCGCGAACGTCCGCGGCGATCTCGCGGACGCCGACTACGACGCTCTCCTCCGCCGCGAGGTCCAGCGCGTCATCGAGGTGCAGGAGGAGGTCGGCCTCGACGTCCTCGTGCACGGCGAGCCCGAGCGCAACGACATGGTGCAGTTCTTCGCGGAGCAGCTCGACGGCTTCTCGACGACGGCGAACGGCTGGGTGCAGTCGTACGGGACCCGCTGCACACGGCCGTCGATCCTCTGGGGCGACGTCTCGCGTCCCGCGCCGATGACGGTCGAGCTGACGACCTACGCGGCGTCGCTGACGTCGAAGCCGGTGAAGGGCATGCTGACCGGACCGGTCACGATCCTCGCGTGGTCGTTCGTGCGCGACGACCTGCCGCTCGCCGAGGTCGCCGACCAGGTCGCGCTCGCCCTCCGCGACGAGGTCGCCGACCTCGAGGCCGCGGGCATCGGCATCATCCAGGTCGACGAGCCCGCGCTGCGCGAGCTCCTGCCCCTCGACGAGGCGGCGCACGAGGCCTACCTGGCCTGGTCGACGCGGTCGTTCCGTCTCGCCACGTCCGGCGTCGCCCCGGCCACGCAGATCCACACCCACCTCTGCTACTCGGAGTTCGGCACCGTCATCACGGCGATCGATCACCTGGACGCCGATGTGACGAGCATCGAGGCCGCCCGCTCCCGCATGGAGGTCGTGGACGACCTCGCCCGCGTCGGATTCTCCCGCGGCGTCGGGCCGGGCGTCTACGACATCCACTCCCCGCGCGTTCCCGGCGAGGCCGAGATGACGGAGTCCGTCGAGGCGGCCTCGACGTCGGTGCCCCTCGACAAGCTCTGGATCAACCCCGACTGCGGACTCAAGACCCGCGGGTACGCGGAGGTCGTCCCCTCGCTGGCCGTCATGGTCCAGGCCGCCAGGAAGGCGCGCGCCGCGGTCTCGCAGCCGGCCTGACCCGGAGCCGTCGCAGACGGCCGGACGACGAAGGGCCCCCGGAACGATCACCGGGGGCCCTTCGTCGTGATCCGACGGGGGAGAGGTCAGAGGGAGCGCAGCACCGCGACGACCTTGCCCAGGATCTGCGCGTGATCGCCGACGATCGGTTCGAAGTTCGAGTTGCGGGGCAGGAGCCAGGTGTGCCCGTCCCGCTGCCGGAAGACCTTGACGGTCGCCTCGTCGTCGAGCATCGCGGCGACGATCTCGCCGTTCTCGGCGCTGTTCTGCTGACGGACGACCACCCAGTCGCCGTCGCAGATGGCCGCGTCGATCATCGACTCGCCGACGACGCGGAGCATGAACAGCTCGCCCTTGCCCACGAGGGTGCGGGGGAGCGGCATGACGTCCTCGACCTGCTGCTCGGCCGTGATGGGCACACCGGCGGCGATCCGTCCGACGAGGGGGACGCGGGCGGTCGTGCTGTCGTCGTCGTCGTAGCGCACGATCGTCGGCTCGGGGACGACCTTGTCCGGGTCCTCGAGCAGGACCTCCAGCGCCCGCGGCCGGTTCGGGTCGCGGCGGATGGCGCCGGCCAGCTCCAGCTGGTTGAGCTGGTGCGTCACGCTCGACAGAGAGGCGAGGCCGACGGCGTCGCCGATCTCGCGCATGCTCGGCGGGTAGCCGCGGCTCGCGATGGAGTCGCGGATGGCCGTCAGGATCAGGGTCTGCTTGGCGGTCAGCGGCTTGCGCTCCCGCTCCGCCGGCTTCGCGATGGTCGCCTCGCTCATGTGTCTCCCGCCCTGGTCGATGTTCTCTCCGCCGCGTGATCTCCGCTGCGTGATCTCCGCTGCGTGCTCTCCGCCGCCCGTCTCGACGGACGAGACGCGAATGTCGGTGGTCGATGCTTCACTCGTCCTACCGATCGAAACTGTATCCGGTCCCACCTGACGTAACAAACACATGTTCGAGTGTGTCGCGTGTTTTTTTCGTCTTTTCCGACCGGAACGTCTTGAAATCGGTCTCGTTCGAAGATATGTTCGGAACACGTCTTCGTGCCCGGCAGTCCCGGCCGAGTGTCGGGCACGAAGACCACCCTCATCTCCGGCGGCGGAATCCGCAGGAGAGGGCACCACGAAAGGACACCCCATGAGCGCCACGATCACAGCCTTCCCCCGCAGCTCCAGCCGCGCCGGCCGCGGCCCGGTCACCGCCTCGCGTCCTGCCTCGGGTCGCGCCGTCTACTTCACGCCCGACGAGAGCCTCGTCGGTGCGGGTCAGCGCGCCACGTCCGAGCAGCCGGCCGCCCGGCAGGCGACCGCCGCACAGAACGACGCCGTGCACGGCGTTCCCCGGCCGCACCTCCACATCACGCGACGGGGCCGCGTCGTCCTCACGCTCCTCACCGTCGTCGGCGTCCTCGTCATCATGGCCAGCTTCCTCCTGGCCGGCCAGGGTGCCGTCGCGACGTCCACCGCCGGTGACACGCACTTCCAGGAGGTCACCGTCGCCTCCGGCGAGACGCTCTGGCAGGTCGCCCAGGAGGTCGCGCCGGCCGCCGATCCCCGCGACGTCATCGCCGACATCTCGAGCCTCAACAACCTCGACGGCTCGCAGGTCCAGGCCGGTCAGACGCTCGCGATCCCGACGAAGTACACCCGCTGAGCCGGTCTGCCGAGCCCCGGCCCTCCGGCCGCTGCCTCGGGGCCGCGGTAACGCGCCTCCTGCGGCCCGTAAAATAGCCGGGTGGCTACCTCTCTCGACGACCTGCCCCTTCGCGACGACCTCCGTGGCCAGTCGCCCTACGGCGCACCTCAGAAGAAGGTGCCCGTCGCACTCAACGTCAACGAGAACACGCATCCCATTCCGGAGGATGTCGCCCGCGACATCGTCGAGTCCGTCGCCGCGGCCGTCCTCGAGGTCAACCGCTACCCCGACCGCGAGTTCACGCTCCTGCGGCGGTCGCTGGCGGCCTACCTCGGTCACGGGCTGACCCCGGAGCAGATCTGGGCGGCGAACGGGTCGAACGAGGTCATCCAGCAGATCCTGCAGGCCTTCGGCGGCCCGGGGCGTCGGGCCCTCGGATTCCCGCCCACGTACTCGATGCACTCCATCATCACGCGCGGCACGGGCACGGAGTGGGTCGAAGGGGGCCGCGACGAGGGCTTCCGGATCTCCCCGGAGACGGTCGTCCGCGAGATCGAGCGGACCGACCCCGACATCGTGTTCCTCTGCGGGCCGAACAACCCGACGGGCACGCCGCTCGACATCGCGACCGTCGAGGCCGCCTATGCGGCCACGCGGGGGATCGTCATCGTCGACGAGGCCTACGCCGAGTTCATGCCGGCCGACATCCCGTCGGCGCTGACGCTCCTGCCGGGGCGCGAGCGGCTCCTGGTCTCCCGGACCATGAGCAAGGCGTTCGCCTTCGCCGGCGCCCGCGTGGGCTATCTGGCCGCGGACCCCGCGGCCATCGATGCGCTGCGACTCGTGCGCCTTCCCTATCACCTCTCCTCGCTGACGCAGGCGGCCGCTGTGGCGGCGCTCCGTCACGCCGACGAGATGCTGGCCATGGTCGACGACATCAAGGGCCAGCGCGACCGCATCGTCGCGCGGCTCGAGGAGCTCGGCTACACGCCGTGGCCGACGTGGTCGAACTTCGTCCTCTTCGGGGGAGTCGACGACCCGAACGCCGTGTTCGAGAAGCTGCTCGAGCGCGGGATCATCGTCCGCGACCTCGCCATCCCCGGGCATCTCCGCGTCAGCGCGGGCACCGAGGCCGAGACGACCGCGTTCCTCGACGCGATGAGCGACATTAGGCTCGGAGCATGACCGACCAGACCGGCCCCGCGCCGCGCACCGCCACGGTGTCCCGCACGACGAGCGAGTCGAGCATCGAGCTCAGCCTCGACCTCGACGGCACCGGGTCCTCCTCGATCGACACGAGCGTGCCCTTCTACGACCACCTCCTCACGGCGCTGTCGAAGCACTCCCTGATCGACCTGACCGTCCGAGCGACCGGCGACACCGACATCGACGTCCACCACACGGTCGAGGACATCGGGATCGCCTTCGGAGTGGCCCTCCGGCAGGCCCTCGGCGACAAGAGCGGCATCGGCCGGTACGGCGACGCGCTCGTCCCTCTCGACGAGGCGCTCGTCCAGGCCGTGGTCGACGTGTCCGGCCGGCCCTACCTGGTGCACACGGGCGAACCGGAGGGGTTCGAGTTCCACCTCATCGGCGGTCACTTCACCGGTTCGATGGTCCGCCACGTGTTCGAGGCGATCGCCTTCAACTCCGGCCTCACCGTGCACGTCCGCGTGCTCGGCGGTCGCGATCCGCACCACATCGCGGAGGCGGAGTTCAAAGCGTTCGCGCGTGCCCTCCGCGCGGCCGTCCAGCCGGACTCGCGAGTCAGCGGCATCCCGTCCACCAAGGGCGCGCTGTGACCCTGGCGAAACCGCGCGTGGCCGTGCTCGACTACGGCAGCGGCAACGTCCACTCCGCCATCAAGGCGCTCGAGCTGGCCGGTGCCGACGTCGAGTTGACCGCCGACAGCGCCCGAGTGGCCGCCGCCGACGGGCTGTTCGTGCCGGGGGTCGGCGCCTTCACGGCGGTGATGGCGCAGCTCGAGACCGTGCGCGGTGCCGAGAAGATCGATCGTCGCCTGGCCGGCGGGCGTCCCGTCCTCGGCATCTGCGTCGGCATGCAGGTCCTTTTCGATCGCGGCGTGGAGCGCGGTGCATCGCGCGAAGGCCTCGGCGAATGGCCCGGCACCGTCGAGCAGTTGAAGGCCGACGTACTGCCCCACATGGGCTGGAACACCGTCGACGCTCCTGCCGACTCGACGCTCTTCGAGGGCGTGCGCGACGAGCGCTTCTACTTCGTGCACTCCTACGGTGTCCAGGAGTGGACCCTCGACGGGCACGGCGCCCGCAAGGCCCCGCTGGTCACGTGGGGTGATCACGGTGGCCCGTTCGTCGCGGCCGTCGAGAACGGTCCGCTCTGGGCGACGCAGTTCCACCCCGAGAAATCGGGTCGACCGGGCATCCGGCTGCTCGGCAACTGGCTCGAGACCCTCTAGTCGCGACCGGGAGGCGTCGCGAACCGCGTCGGCCTCCTCCCCAGCACCCTCCCTTCTCCGCCATCTCCGGCATGACCTGAAAGCCCTCATGAGCGAGTTCGCCACCACCCCGCCCCTCACCCTGCTCCCCGCCGTCGACGTCGCCGACGGCAAGGCCGTCCGCCTCACCCAGGGCGAGGCCGGCACGGAGACCAACTACGGCGACCCCGTCGACGCGGCCGCGGACTGGCAGGAGCAGGGCGCCGAGTGGCTCCACCTGGTCGACCTCGACGCCGCCTTCGGGCGCGGCAGCAACCGATCGGTCATCAAGCGCGTGATCAAGCAGGTCCAGGGGCTCCACGTCGAGCTCTCGGGCGGCATCCGCGACGACGCGTCCCTCGAGGAGGCGCTCGAGACCGGCGTCCGGCGGATCAACCTCGGCACGGCCGCCCTCGAGAACCCCGAGTGGGCCGCCCACGTCATCTCGCAGTACGGCGACGCCATCGCCGTCGGGCTCGACGTCCGCGGCACCACGCTCGCCGCCCGGGGGTGGACCCGCGACGGCGGCGATCTGTGGGAGGTCCTCGACCGCCTCGAGGACGCAGGATGCGCGCGCTACGTCGTCACCGACGTCACCAAGGACGGCACCCTCCAGGGCCCCAACCTCGATCTCCTGAAGCAGGTGGCGAAGCGCACCGATCGCCCCGTCGTCGCGTCCGGCGGCATCTCCAGTCTCGACGACCTGGTGGCCCTCCGGGAGCTCGTCCCCGCCGGCGTCGAAGGTGCGATCGTCGGCAAGGCGCTCTACTCGGGAGCCTTCACGCTCGCCCAGGCCCTCGACGTCGCCTCGCGCTGATGTCGGACCACGGGCAGGGGGCGCCCGGGGAACCGGGCGACAGCGCCGGTCAGCCGTGGGCCGGTCGCACCTTCGCGGCCCACGACACGGCGTACGCCGGTGACGACGGATCGGCCGACCCGCGGCTCCTGCGGGCCCTGACGTCGTTCGGTGCCGGCGAGGTCGGCGAGAACGTGGTGGTCGACGCCCTCCGGCCGGCGCGCCTGCTCATCCCGCTCGTCGCCCACGCGGGCGAGGAGGGCGAGAACGAGCACGGCGTCCGGGTCGACAAGACGCAGGAGCTCGCCATCGTGACCGTGCGCGGTCCCGACGGCCGCGACGTGCTGCCCGCCTTCACGTCCGTCGACACGCTGCGGGCGTGGGATCCGCGTGCGCGCCCCGTCCCCGCCGATGCCCGCCGCATCGCCCTCGCCGCGGCGGCCGAGCGCACGGAGCTCCTCGTCCTCGACCCCGCGTCCGCGACGGAGTTCGGCGTCCGCCGCCCCGCCCTGTGGGCGGTGGCGCAGGACCTCCCGTGGGAGCCCTCCTACGCCGACGACGACGTCGCCCGCGCCTTTCTCCGAGGCACCGCGCAGGAGCCGCAGATCACCTCCCTGACGATCGCCCCCGGTTCCGCTCGGGCGAGCCTGGTCGGCACGGAGGTCGTGGTCTCGCTCGGGATCGTCCCCGGCCTCGACCGCGTCGCCCTGCAGCAGCTCCTGGCACGGGTCCAGGGTGGCTGGACCGCCGACGAGCTGATCGCCGCGCGCGTCGACAGTCTCGCCGTGAAGCTCGTCGCCGCCGGCTGACGCCGCCGCTGTGCAGCTGCGGTCGCTGCGCGCCCGTGGCCGCTGCGCGCCCGCACCTCCACAACACGCCGCTCACCTTCGTTCGTGAGCGGCAAGTCCTGGAGTCTCGGGTCGGCTCAGGCCCCGCGCGCACGCCGCACCTCCACGACACGCCGCTCACCTCGAAAGGTGAGTGGCGAGTCGTGGAGGTACGGCTCCGTCATGGAGCCACCGCACCGCACCTCCACGACACGCCGCTCACCTTCGCGAAAACGCGCCGATCGTGGAGTCTCGCATCGGCTCCTGCTCCACGCGCACGCCGAGACTCCACGACACGCCGCTCACCGCGAAAGGTGAGTGGCGAGTCGTGGAGTCTCGCGAGACGCGACAGCACGCAACACGGAGCGAGACGCAAGCCCACGGGACGCGACCCGACCCCGCGAACCGCCCCGCCGCACGCCGCCCCTAGTTGACCGGCCCCGTGTACTTCTCGCCCGGCCCCTGCCCGACGGCGTCGGGGATGGGCGACGCCTCACGGAACGCGAGCTGCACCGTGCGGAGCCCGTCGCGCAGGGCGCGCGCGTGGACGTCGCCGACCTCGGGTGCCGCCGCCGTCACGAGACCCGCGAGGGCGGTGATGAGCTTGCGCGCCTCGTCGAGGTCGGTCTGCGTCTCGGGGGAGTCGGCGAGGCCCACCTTGACGGCGCTCGCGCTCAGGAGGTGGACCGCCACGGTGTTGATGATCTCGACCGCGGGGACGTCCGCGATGTCGCGCTCGGCGTCGACCTCGTCGACACCGTCGCCGACGTGGTCGTAGGGGGAGGTGTGCTGGGGAGGGGTGTCGCTCACGTGCTGTTCCTCTGCTAGACTTTTCGAGGCTACGGGGACTTGTGCCCCGTTACGAAAGTGGAGATTCTCCCACCCGCGCTTGACCGTTCGACTAGGTTACCGGGTTGTTGTGCCCCGCTCCGACAGGAGCTTCCTTCCGAGGGAGCGACCCGACGAGCAGCAACAAGGGCGCTGTGTGCCGATCCTGCGCGAGCAGTGTGCGGCACTTGATTTCCTCTTTCGCCCCTGCGGCCAACCGCCGCAGGCTCCGTGCAGAAAAAGAGGAGTCCCGCATCAGCGATCCCCGTACCAACGACCGCATCCGCGTCCCAGAGGTCCGACTCGTCGGTCCCGCCGGCGAGCAGGTGGGCGTCGTTCCCATCGCCATGGCCCTGCGTCTCGCGCAGGAGGCCGACCTGGATCTGGTCGAAGTTGCACCGAACTCGAAGCCGCCCGTGGCGAAGATCATGGACTACGGCAAGTTCAAGTACGAGGCGGCCCAGAAGGCCAAAGAAGCACGTCGCAACCAGGCCAACACGATCCTCAAGGAGGTTCGCTTCCGGCTGAAGATCGACACTCACGACTACCAGACCAAGCTCAAGCGCGCGGAGGGCTTCCTCCAGGCGGGCGACAAGGTCAAGGCCATGATCCTGTTCCGCGGCCGCGAGCAGTCGCGCCCCGAGCAGGGCGTGCGTCTGCTCCAGCGTTTCGCGGAGGACGTCGCCGAGTTCGGCACCGTCGAGAACAACCCCACGATCGACGGCCGCAACATGGTCATGGTCATCGGTCCGCTGAAGAACAAGTCCGAGGCGAAGGCCGAAGCAGAAGCCCGCAAGGTCGCCAACAAGGCGCCCAAGCACCCCGCACCCGCCGCGGCTCCCGCCGAAGCGGAGAAGACCACCGAGGCTCCGGCCGAGTAATCGGTTCACCTCGCACCGCCAGGTCGACATCTGGTGGTCTCCGAAGAAGAAAGTACGACTATGCCCAAGATGAAGACCCACTCCGGCTCCAAGAAGCGGTTCAAGGTCACCGGTACCGGCAAGATCATGAAGCAGCAGGCCGGTATGCGTCACAACCTCGAGGTGAAGTCCTCCAAGCGCAAGGCCCGCCTCAACACCGACCAGGTGCTGTCGAAGGCCGACAGCAAGGTCATCAAGAAGCTTCTCGGCCGCTGAGCCGTCGACCACGTAAAGGAATAAGAAGATGGCAAGAGTCAAGAGGGCTGTAAACGCCCACAAGAAGCGTCGCGTCATTCTCGAGCGCGCCGAGGGTTACCGCGGCCAGCGTTCGCGTCTGTACCGCAAGGCCAAGGAGCAGGTCACCCACTCCCTCGTCTACTCGTACCGTGACCGCCGTGCGAAGAAGGGCGAGTTCCGTCGCCTCTGGATCCAGCGCATCAACGCCGCGTCCCGTGCGAACGGCCTGACCTACAACCGTCTCATCCAGGGTCTCGCCCTGGCCGGCGTCGAGGTCGACCGTCGCATCCTGGCCGATCTGGCCGTCAACGAGCCCGCCACCTTCGCCGGCCTCGTCGCCACCGCCAAGGCCGCCCTTCCCGCCGACACGTCGGCCCCGAAGGTCGACGCGCCGTAGAGCTCGTCCGCCGCGACGGCCGACGGACGACGTCGGCCGTCGCGGCACCCCTCTCGTCGTCCGGGTGCGGGGCCTGTCCTCTAGACTTGCTCCGTGCCCGGCGACCAGATGATCGACAACCCGCGTTCGCCTCGAGTGCGTGCGGTGGCCAAGCTGGCCAAGCGAGACGCCCGGTCCCAGACCGGGCTCTTTCTGTTGGAGGGTCCCCAGGCGGTGACCGAGGCCCTCACGTTCCGGCCCGAACTCGTGGTCGAGCTGTTCGCGACGCCCACCGCGCTCGAGCGCTACACCGAGCTCGCGCAGACGGCGCTCGACGCCGGCGTCGACATCGAATTCGTAAGCGAAGACGTCCTCTCCGCGATGGCCGACACGGTCACCCCGCAGGGCCTCGTGGCGGTCTGCCGCCAGTTCCCCACGAGCGTCAAAGACATCTTCGGGGCCGACGGCGACGACGCGCCCAAGCTCGTCGCCATCCTCGAGGAGGTCCGCGATCCCGGGAACGCGGGCACCATCATCCGCGCCGCCGACGCCGCCGGTGCCGACGCCGTCATCATGACCGGCCGGAGCGTCGACCTCTACAACCCGAAGGTCGTCCGCGCGACGACCGGGTCCCTGTTCCACGTGCCGGTCGCGATCGGGATCGATCTCGCCGGCGTCCTCCGTCGCTGCGCCGAGGCGGGTCTCCAGATCCTGGCGGCCGACGTCAAGGGATCAGATCTCCTCGAGGCGCGCCGCAAGGGCGTCCTCGCCGCGCCGACCGCCTGGCTGTTCGGCAACGAGGCCCGGGGCCTGACCGACGAGAACCTCGCGCTGGCCGACCGGGCCGTGGTCGTCCCCATCTACGGTCACGCCGAGAGCATGAACCTCGCCACGGCAGCGAGCGTCTGCCTGTACGAGAGCGCCTTCGCGCAGCGCTGACCCGGGCATCCTGCCCTCGACGCGGCGGCGAAGTCGCCGGCTCGACGCGGCGATGGCACGCAGGAGGCACGGAGCGGGTGCTCCGACTCGGTAAGATCGGTTCTCGTGTCAGACTCGCCAGCCATCACCGAGGCCTCCGTCGAGAGTGCCGTCGCGGCTGCGCTCGAAGCCGTCGCCGCAGCCCGCTCCGTCGCCGATCTGAAGGCCGCCAAGAGCGACCACGTGGGGGAGTCGTCGGCCCTGGCTCGGATGAACGCCGGGCTCCGGGCCCTGCCGAACGACCAGAAGGCCGCCGCCGGCAAGCTCATGGGTGCCGCTCGCGGTCGCGTCAACCAGGCCGTCGCCGCGCGCGAGACCGCGCTGGCCCAGGCCGAGGAGGCCGCCCGCCTCGAGTCGGAGCGCATCGACGTCACCGCGCTTCCCCGGCGTCGCCGCCAGGGCGGACGACACCCGCTGAGCCTCCTCCAGGAGAAGATGGGCGACATCTTCGTCGGAATGGGGTGGGAGATCGCGGAGGGGCCCGAGATCGAGCACGAGTGGTTCAACTTCGACGCGCTCAACTTCGACGCCGATCACCCGGCCCGTGCGCTCCAAGACACGTTCTTCGTCGACCCGGTCGAGCGCCACGTCGTGCTCCGCACGCACACCTCTCCCGTGCAGATCCGCGCGCTCCTCGGCCGCGAGCTGCCCGTCTACATCGTCGCGCCCGGTCGCACGTTCCGCACCGACGAGCTCGACGCGACGCACACGCCCGTCTTCTCGCAGATCGAGGGGATCGCCGTCGACAAGGGCCTCACGATGGCCCACCTGCGCGGAACCCTCGAGCACCTCGCGCGCCAGATGTTCGGCGAGGAGGCCCAGATCCGCCTGCGGCCCAACTACTTCCCGTTCACCGAGCCGAGCGCCGAGATGGACGTCTGGCAGCCCCACGCCAAGGGCGGCGCGCGTTGGATCGAGTGGGGTGGCTGCGGCATGGTCAACCCGAACGTGCTCCGCTCGGCGGGCATCGACCCCGAGGTCTACCAGGGCTTCGCGTTCGGGATGGGGATCGAGCGGACCCTCATGTTCCGCAACGACCTGACCGACATGCGCGACATGGTCGAGGGCGACGTGCGGTTCAGCGAGCAGTTCGGCATGGTGGTCTGATGCGCGTCCCCCTCAGCTGGCTCGGCGAGTTCGTCGACCTCCCCGACGACGTCTCCCTCGAGCACGTCCACGCATCCCTCGTCTCCGTCGGGTTCGAGGAGGAGGACGTCCACCTCGGCGACGTCACCGGTCCCGTCGTCGTGGGCCAGGTCCTCGAGTTCACGCCGGAGCCCCAGAGCAACGGCAAGACGATCAACTGGTGCCGCGTCGCGGTCGGTCCCGATTTCGCGACGAACGACGACGACGTCCGGGGCATCGTCTGCGGTGCGCACAACTTCCGGGTCGGCGACAAGGTCGTGGTGACGCTTCCGGGGGCCGTGCTGCCCGGGCCGTTCCCGATCGCAGCGCGCAAGACCTACGGTCACGTGTCCGACGGGATGATGGCGTCGACCCGCGAGCTCGGCCTCGGCGACGAGCACGACGGCATCCTGGTCCTCGGCGAGCTGGGCCTCGACCCCGAGATCGGGACCGACGCCGTCGCCCTGCTCGGCCTCGACGACGCCGCCGTCGAGATCAACGTCACGCCGGATCGGGGCTACGCCCTGAGCATCCGGGGTGTGGCCCGCGAGTACTCGCACGCCACGGGCGCCGCCTTCCGCGACCCCGCCTCCGCCGTCAGCCCGGTGGCGCGCGACGGATTCCGGGTCACCATCGCCGACGACGCCCCCATCCGGGGCGTCGACGGGGTCACGACGTTCACCACGGCGGTCGTCCGCGGCATCGACGCGACGACGCCGACGCCGCCCGCGATCCGATCCCGCCTCCGGCTCGCCGGCATGCGCTCGATCTCGCTCCCCGTCGACATCACGAACTACGTCATGCTCGAGCTCGGTCAGCCGCTGCACGCCTACGATCTCCGCGCCGTCGCGGGTGGTCTCACGGTGCGACGGGCTGCTCCGGGGGAGCGCCTGACCACCCTCGACGACGTCGACCGCGCTCTCGACCCCGAAGACCTGGTCATCGCCGACGACGAGGGGCCGATCGGCCTCGCCGGCGTCATGGGCGGTGCCCGCACCGAGGTGTCCTCCGCCACGACCGACGTCGTCATCGAGGGCGCGAGCTTCGAGCACGTGTCGATCGCCCGGTCGGCCCGTCGGCACAAGCTGCCCAGCGAGGCGTCCCGGCGCTTCGAACGCGGCGTCGACCCGCTCGTCGCCGCGGCCGCCGTCGAGCGCTGCGTCCAGCTCCTGGTCGAGCTCGCAGGAGGCACGGCCGACGCCCTCGGATCGTCCTACGACGCCTCCGTCCCGCCCTCGGCCGTGTTCCTCCCGACCGAGCGCGCCGCGAATCTCATCGGTGTCGACTACACGCCGGAGGAGGTCGAGGAGAGCCTCATCGCCATCGGTGCGACGCTGGAGAACGCCGACGGCGGGTGGACCGTCGTGCCGCCGAGCTGGCGGAGCGACCTCACGACCGACGCCGACCTCGTCGAGGAGGTGGCGCGGATCACCGGATACGGCCGCATCCCGTCCGTGCTCCCCGTCGCGCCTCCCGGTCGCGGCCTGACCCGGGAGCAGCGCCTCAAGCGCGCCGTCTCGGCGAGCCTCGCCGCCGCCGGGTTGACGGAGGTGTTCGCCTACCCGTTCGTCTCCTCGGTGCGGAATGCCGCGTTCGCCCCCGTGCACGGCGGCGCGTCACCCGTGTCAACCGTCCGCCTGGCCAACCCGCTGGACGTCGACGCGCCGGAGATGCGGATGTCGCTCCTGCCCGGCCTCCTCGACGTCGCGCGCCGCAACCTGGCCCGGGGCTTCGCCGACATCGCCCTCTACGAGACCGGCGCGGTCTCGTTCAGCCGCGGTCCGATCGGCACCGACTCCATCCCGGTCGGGGGCTCGCGCCCCGGCGCGGACGACCTCGCGGCGCTCGATGCGAGCCTCCCGGAGCAGCCCCACCACCTCGGCATCCTGGTCGTCGGGTCCGCGGTCGACCGTCAGCCGGGCCAGGCGTCCGTCCCGGCCGACCTCGCCGACGTCCTCGACGACGCCCGGGTCGCGGCCCGCGCCGTGGCCGCCGGGCTGACCGTGCGCCAGGGCTTCCACCCGGCGCTCCACCCGGGGCGCGCCGCCGACCTGCTGGTCGGCGACGAGGTCGTCGGCTTCGCCGGCGAGCTCCTGCCCCAGGTGGCCCTCGATCTCGACCTGCCCCGCCGCGTCGTCGTCGCGGAGCTCGACGTCGACCGCCTCATCGCTCTGGCCCGGCAGGAGCCGTCGCTCGAGGCGATCTCGTCCTACCCGGTAGCGACCCAGGATCTCTCTCTGGTGGTCGGGGCCGATGCTCCTGCCGGCGAGGTCCTCGACACCGTCGTCGAGGGGGCCGGTCCGCTCCTCGAGCAGGCGCGCCTCGTCGACGACTACCGGGGTGAGGGCCTTCCGGAGGCCGCGAAGTCGCTGACGTTCGCGCTGCGATTCCGTGCGCCCGACCGCACTCTCACCCAGGCGGAGGCCTCCGAGGCCAAGCAGGGGGCCGTCCGGCTGGCCGGCGAGCGATTCGGGGCGACGCTCCGCGACTGAACCGTCGCGTGGCGTCGCCGCCCCGATCCCGTCCAGCCGAACATTAGGGTAGAAGAATGCCTTTGTCCGTCGCCGTCGCAGGCGCAAGCGGTTACGCCGGTGGGGAACTCCTCCGCCTCCTCAGCGCGCATCCCGAGTTCGAGGTGACCACGGTCACCGCCTTCACCAACGCCGGCGTGCCGCTCATCGCGGCCCAGCCCCACCTCCGATCCCTGGCGCACCTCACCCTGGTCGAGACGAACGCCGCGAACCTCTCCGGGCACGACGTCGTCTTCCTGGCGCTGCCGCACGGCAAGTCGGGGGAGATCACCGCGCAGCTCGACGAGGGCACCCTCGTCGTCGACTGCGGGGCCGACCACCGACTGACCGACGAGGCCGACTGGGCCTCGTTCTACGGGGGCGACTTCTACGGCGCCTGGACCTACGGGCTCCCCGAGATGCTCCGCGCCTCGTCGACGAAGCAGCGCGACGAGATCGTCGGAACCCGGCGCATCGCCGTCCCCGGCTGCAACGTCACCGCGATCACGCTGGGCCTGGCTCCGGGGGTGGCGTCGGGGCTCGTCGAGGTCGACGACATCGTCGCCGTCCTCGCGGTGGGCCCGAGCGGTGCCGGCAAGGCTCTCAAGCCGCACCTCCTCGCGAGCGAGCTCATGGGGTCCGCCTCGGTCTACGGGGTCGGAGGCAGCCACCGGCACGTCCCGGAGGTTCAGCAGAACCTCCGGGCCGCGGGCGGCTCCGACGTCCGGTTGTCGTTCACTCCCGTCCTCGTGCCCATGGCGCGGGGGATCCTCGCGACGACGACGGCCCGTCTGGCGCCGGGCGTCACCGAAGCCGACCTCCGCACGGCCTGGGAGCTCGCCTACGCCGACGAGCCGTTCGTCCACCTCCTGCCCGCGGGCGAGTTCCCGCGCGTGGCCGACACGCTCGGCGCCAACAGCGCCCTCATCGGTCTGGCGGTCGACGAGGCCGCGGGTCGCGTCGTCGTCGTCACCGCCCTCGACAACCTCGTGAAGGGCACGGCCGGAGCCGCCGTCCAGTCGGCCAACATCGCCCTCGGCCTCGCCGAGACCCTGGGCCTCACCGCAGACGGAGTCGCACCGTGAGCGTCACAGCAGCACAGGGATTCGAGGCGGCCGGAGTCACGGCGGGCCTCAAGACCTCCGGTACCCCCGACGTCGCCCTCGTCGTCAATCGCGGCCGGAGCGACGCGGTCGCAGCCGTCTTCACGAGCAACCGCTCGAAGGCGAACCCCGTCATCTGGTCGCAGCAGGCCGTGGCCGACGGGCACGCCCGAGCCGTCGTCCTCAACTCGGGCGGAGCGAACTGCTTCACCGGCGCGTTCGGCTTCCAGACGACGCACTCGACCGCGGAGGCCGTGGCCGAGGCGCTCGAGCTCTCCGCCGGCGACGTCGTGGTGTGCTCCACGGGTCTCATCGGGGTGGGCGACCAGACGTTCCGAGACAAGGTCCTGGCAGGATCCCGCGCCGCCGCCTCCGCGCTGACGACCGACGGCGGGCTCGACGCCGCCACCGCGATCATGACCACCGACACGCATCCCAAGCAGGCGGTCGTGGAGGGCGCGGGCTGGTCGGTCGGCGGGATGGCCAAGGGCGCCGGTATGCTCGCCCCCGGTCTCGCCACCATGCTGGTCGTGTTGACGACCGACGCCGACGTCCCGTCCGCGCAGCTCGACGCGAGCCTCCGCGAGGCGACCCGCGTGACGTTCGACCGCCTCGACTCCGACGGCTGCATGTCGACGAACGACACCGTCGTCCTCCTCGCGAGCGGTGAATCCGGCGTGGTCCCGTCCGCGGAGGAGTTCGGGCGGGCGGTCACGGCCCTCTGCCGCGACCTCGCCGAGCAGCTCCAGGCCGACGCCGAGGGAGCCTCGCACGACATCGTCATCGAGGTCGTCGGTGCGGTCGACGAGAACGACGCGGTCGAGGTGGGCCGGTCCATCGCGCGCAACAACCTCTTCAAGGCCGCCGTCTTCGGCAACGATCCCAACTGGGGCCGCGTGCTGGCGGCGATCGGCACGACGAGCGCCGCGTTCGACCCCTACGACGTCGACGTCTCCATGAACGGCGTCCGCGTCTGCTCCCAGGGCGCGCCCGATCGGCCGAGCGACGAGGTCGACCTCACGGCGCGCCGGGTCCACGTCCTCGTCGACCTGAAGTCGGGCGACGCCGAGGCCACGATCCTCACGAACGATCTCACGCACGACTACGTGCACGAGAACAGCGCGTACTCGAGCTGACGGGGCGAGGGATGGATACCGAACAGGCGATCGCCGCGGTCAAGGCCGCCACGCTGATCGAGTCGCTGCCGTGGCTCAAGCGCTACGCGGGCAAGGTCGTCGTGGTGAAGTTCGGCGGGAACGCCATGATCAACGACGACCTCAAGCGCGCCTTCGCCGAAGACATGGTCTATCTCCGGCACGTCGGCCTCCACCCGGTCGTGGTGCACGGAGGCGGCCCGCAGATCTCCGCCGCGCTGAAGGCGGCCGGTATCGAGAGCGAGTTCCGCGGCGGCTACCGCGTCACGACGACGGAGGCGATCTCGGTCGTCCGCGAGGTCCTCGCCGACGAGGTGAACGCCGAGATCGTCGATCTCATGAACGAGCACGGCGACCTCGCCCGCGGCGTCTTCAGCGACGGCACCGACCGCGCGCGGCTCTTCCAGGGTCACAAGCGCGGCGTCGTCGTCGACGGCGAGACCTTCGACCTCGGCCACGTCGGCGACATCACGAGCGTCGATCCCTCCGCGGTGATCGCGGAGATCGAGGCGGGCAGGATCCCCGTGGTCTCGTCGATCGCGGTGAACGACGTCGATCCCGACTCGGCCCTCAACGTCAACGCCGACGCCGCGGCCGCGGCGCTGGCGATCGCGCTGCACGCCTCCAAGCTCGTGATGCTCACCGACGTTCCCGGCCTCTACGCCGACTGGCCCGACCGGACATCCCTCGTCGCCCTGATCACGGTCGACGAATTGACCGAGCTGCTGCCGCGGCTCGAGTCGGGCATGATCCCCAAGATGACCGCCTGCCTCGACGCCGTCGTCGCGGGCGTCGGGGGCGCGACCATCATCGACGGTCGCATCCCGCACTCCATCCTCCTCGAGGTCTTCACCCAGCGCGGTGCCGGCACCGAGGTCATTCCGAACGAGAAGAAGAGAGGACAGTCATGACCACGACCCCCATTTCGACACACGAAGGCCAGTGGCAGCGCCGTTTCGGTGATTCGCTCATGAAGTCCTTGGCGACTCCGAAGGTGATGCTCGAGCGCGGCTCCGGCTGCGAGGTGTGGGACGTCGACGGGAAGCGCTATCTCGACTTCCTGGCCGGCATCGCCGTCAACGCGCTCGGCCACGCCCACCCCGTCCTCGTCGAGGCGCTGTCGAAGCAGGCCGCGACCCTCATCCACGTCTCCAACTACTTCGCGACGCCGTCCCAGGTCGAGCTCGCGGAGCGCCTCAAGCGCATCTCAGGAGCGGGCGACCGCGGCCGCGTCTACTACGGAAATTCGGGTGCCGAGGCGAACGAGGCGGCCTTCAAGCTGCTGCGGCTGAACAAGGGAGACGGGTCGCGCACGCGCATCCTGGCTCTCCAGTCGTCGTTCCACGGCCGCACGATGGGCGCTCTCGCACTCACCGGGAAGCCCTCCCTCCGTGAGCCCTTCGAGCCGATGCTCCCGGGCGTCGAGCACATCGACACGACCATCGAGGCTCTCGAGCAGGCGATGGACGACCGGGTCGCCGGCATCGTCATCGAGCCGATCAAGGGCGAGGCCGGCGTCGTCGACCTTCCCGAGGGCTTCCTGCAGCGCGCCCGCGAGCTCACGACCGAGCACGGTGCGCTGCTGATCCTCGACGAGATCCAGACCGGCATCGGGCGCACGGGAACCTGGTTCACCTTCCAGCAGCTCGGCGTCGTCCCCGACGCCATCACGGTGGCCAAGGGCATCGCCGGCGGTGTTCCGATCGGCGCCCTCATCACCTTCGGCGACACCTCCGACCTGTTCGAGGCGGGCCAGCACGGCTCGACCTTCGGCGGCAACCCGCTCGCGACGACGGCGGCGAACGCGGTCCTCGGCGAGATCGAGTCCGCGGGCCTCCTCGAGAACGCGGCCCTCCGGGGTCGGCAGCTCCGGGAGGCCATCGCGACGATCGACTCGCCCCTGGTGGCGGAGATCCGCGGTCGCGGCCTGCTCATCGGCGTGGGCCTCGCCGAGCCGATCGCGAACGAGGTCTCCGCCCGGGCGCTCGACGCGGGCCTCATCATCAACGCCGCCAACGACTCCAGCATCCGCATCGCGCCGCCCCTCATCGTCGGGGACGCCGCGATCGAGGAGTTCCGGGCGATCTTCGCCTCCGTCCTGAAAGGTCTCGAATGACCAGGCACTTCCTCCGCGATGACGATCTCAGCCCCGCCGAGCAGGGCGCGATCCTCGATCGCGCCGTCGCTCTCAAGGCGGACCGCTTCAGCGAGCGTCCCCTGGCCGGCCCTCAGACGGTCGCCGTGATCTTCGACAAGTCGTCGACCCGCACGCGGGTCTCGTTCGCCGTCGGGATCGCCGACCTCGGGGGAGTGCCGCTCATCATCGCCACCGCGAGCAGCCAGCTCGGCGGCAAGGAGACCCCGAGCGACACGGCTCGCGTGCTCGAGCGCCAGGTCGCCGCGATCGTGTGGCGCACCTACGGGCAGGCGGGCCTGGAGGAGATGGCGGAGGGGACCACGG
This sequence comes from Frondihabitans sp. 762G35, assembly GCF_002074055.1. NCBI lineage: Bacteria > Bacillati > Actinomycetota > Actinomycetes > Micrococcales > Microbacteriaceae > Frondihabitans > Frondihabitans sp. 762G35. The sequence goes on from NZ_CP014619.1 coordinate 1,161,206, forward strand.
TCCCGGTCGTCAACGCCCTCAGCGACGACTTCCACCCCTGCCAGCTCCTCGCCGACCTCCTGACGATCCGCGAGAAGAAGGGCGCTCTCGCGGGGCTGACCGTCGCGTTCGTCGGCGACGGCCGCTGCAACATGGCGCAGTCCTACCTCCTCGCGGGCACGACGGCGGGGATGCACGTGCGCGTCGCCGCGCCGACGGAGTTCACCCCCGACGCGCAGGTCGTGGCCGACGCCCAGGCCATCGCCGAGGGCACGGGCGGTTCCGCGACGATCCTCACCGACGCCGTCGACGCGGTCCGCGGGGCCGACGTGGTGGTCACCGACACGTGGGTCTCGATGGGCAAGGAAGACGAGAAGGCGCACCGCGTCGCGACGTTCGGCAGCTACAAGGTCGACCAGGCGCTCATGGCCCGAGCCGACGCCGAAGCGATCTTCCTGCACTGTCTCCCGGCCGACCGCGGGTACGAGGTCGAGGCCGACGTCATCGACGGCCCCCGGAGCGTCATCTGGGACGAAGCGGAGAACCGCCTCCACGCCCAGAAGGCGCTGCTGGCCTGGCTGCTGGAGCAGGAGAAGTGAGCGACCCGACCGGAACCGCCGAGCCGACCGGCACGGGCTCGCGCGCGGCCGAGGCGGGCGCCCTCTGGGGCGGCCGCTTCGCCTCCGGCCCGAGCCCCGAGCTGGCGGCTCTGAGCAGGTCGACGCACTTCGACTGGCAGCTCGCCCCCTACGACATCGCGGGGTCCCGGGCGCACGCGGCGGCACTCGCCGACGCGGGGTACCTGACGGCTCCCGAGCTCGAGGGCATGCTCGCGGCCCTCGACACGCTCGAGGAGGGGGTCCTCTCCGGGCGCCTCGTCGCCGACGACTCCGACGAAGACGTCCACTCGGCGCTCGAGCGGCATCTCATGGCCATCGCGGGTCCGGAGCTCGGCGGGCGCCTCCGCGCGGGCAGGAGTCGCAACGACCAGATCGCCACGCTGGTCCGGCTCTATCTGCGCGACCATGCGCGCGTCATCGCTCACCAGGTCGTCGGGCTCGTGGACGCCATCGTCGGGCAGGCCACGAAGCACGATCGCGCGGTCATGCCGGGCCGGACCCACCTGCAGCACGCGCAGCCGGTGCTCCTCGCGCACCACCTCCTGGCGCACGCCTGGCCGCTCGTCCGCGACCTCGAGCGCCTCCGCGACTGGAAGCGGCGCGCCTCGGCGTCCCCCTACGGCGCCGGTGCGCTGGCGGGGAGCTCCCTCGGGCTCGATCCCGCCCTGGTCGCCCGCCGGCTCGGCTTCGACCGCACGACCGAGAACTCGATCGACGCGACGGCCAGCCGCGACGTCGTCTCCGAGTTCGCGTTCGTGACGGCGTCGATCGGCGTGGACGTCTCCCGTCTGGCCGAGGAGGTCATCCTCTGGTCGACGCGCGAGTTCGGCTTCGTGAGGCTGCACGACGCCTATTCGACGGGCTCGTCGATCATGCCTCAGAAGAAGAACCCCGACATCGCCGAGCTCGCGCGGGGCAAGTCGGGCCGGCTCATCGGCAATCTGACGGGCCTCCTGGCCACCTTCAAGGGTCTCCCGCTCGCGTACAACCGCGACCTGCAGGAGGACAAGGAGCCCGTCTTCGACACGGTCACTCAGCTCGAGGTGCTCCTGCCGGCCTTCGCCGGGATGATCGCCACCCTCGAGTTCGACGAGGAGCGCCTCGCGGAGCTCGCGCCGCAGGGCTTCTCGCTCGCGACGGACGTCGCCGAGTGGCTGGTCCGCCAGGGAGTCGCCTTCCGTGACGCCCACGAGATCTCGGGCGAGCTCGTCCGGCTCTGCGAGCAGCACGGCCTGGAGCTCGACGAGCCGACCGACGAGCAGTACCTCGGCGTCTCCGAGCACCTCACCCCGGGCATCCGGCCGGTGCTGACCGTCGAGGGATCGATAGCGAGTCGCAACGGCGTCGGGGGGACGGCGCCCGAGCGGGTCGCCGAGCAGCTCGGCCATCTGACCGCTCAGGTCCGCGATCTCGTCGCCGACCTCGACCCGAAGGCGGTGTGACATGGCTCGCACCCCGCGACAGGGCCGATCGCCCCGCTCGTACCCGTGGCTCCTGCCGACCGTGATCGTCATCGCCGTCCTCGTGGTCGTCGGCGCGATCGTCTGGTCGATCGCCACGGGGCAGCGCTTCGTCTGATCGGTCCGTGACCGACGTGTCCTTCCCGACCGGGACCGCGCTCGAGGTGGCCCCCCGCCTCCTCGGCGCGGTCTTCCGGGTGGGGGAGGTGGCTGTCCGTCTGACCGAGGTCGAGGCCTACGGTGGCGAGGGGCAGGATCCCGGATCCCACGCCTACCGCGGGCGCACCGCCCGCAACGCCAGCCTCTTCGCCGCACCCGGAACCCTCTACGTCTACCTGTCGTACGGAATCCACCGCTGCGTGAACGTCGCGTGCGGGGAGGAGGGCGAGGCGTCCGGCGTCCTCCTCCGTGCCGGCGAGATCGTCGCCGGCATCGATCTCGCGCGCGCGCGACGACCGACCGCGAACTCCGACGCCGAGCTGGCGCGCGGCCCGGGCCGCCTCGGGACGGCCCTCGGCATCGAGCTCTCCGACGACGGCGCCGCCTCCGACACGCCCCCGTTCTCGCTCGTCCTGCCGACGGGGCCCGTCGGTCCGATCGTCGAGGGGCCCCGGGTCGGGGTCGCAGGAGTCGCGGGAACGATCGCATTCCCCTACCGCTTCGCCCTCGAGGCGGACCCGACCGTGTCGGCGTATCGCCCGGCCGTGACGAGGCGCCGCCGGTAGACTTCCGCGGGTGACGAGCACATCTCCGGCCGCTGTTCCGGCCCCCCAGCGAAACGATCCATCCTTCGACACCGTCTGGGACGAGATCGTCTATCGGGGCCTCGTGCACGTCTCGACCGACCAGGATGCCCTGCGCCAGCTCCTCGCCGGTGAGCCGATCACCTACTACTGCGGCTTCGACCCCACGGCCGAGAGCCTCCACCTCGGCAATCTCGTCCAGCTTCTCCTGCTGCGCCGCCTCCAGCTCGCCGGGCACCGGCCGATCGGGCTCGTGGGCGGGTCGACGGGGCTCATCGGCGATCCCCGACCGACGGCGGAGCGCGTCCTGAAGTCGCGGGAGCAGACGGCCGAGTGGGTCTCGAAGATCCGCGTGCAGGTCGAGAAGTTCCTCCCGGCGGGCGGCGACAACGGTCTCCGCGTCGTCAACAACCTCGACTGGACGGAGCCCCTGTCGGCCATCGAGTTCCTCCGCGACATCGGCAAGCACTTCCGCGTCAACTCGATGCTCAAGAAAGACGCGGTCTCCGCGCGATTGAACTCCGACGCCGGCATCAGCTACACCGAGTTCAGCTACCAGATCCTGCAGGGGCTCGACTTCCGGGAGCTCTACCGCACCTTCGACTGCGTCCTCCAGACGGGGGGAAGCGATCAGTGGGGCAACCTCACCAGCGGTACCGAGCTGATCCGCCGGACCGAGGGGGTCTCCGTCCACGCGATCGGCACGCCTCTCATCCTGAACTCCGACGGGACGAAGTTCGGCAAGAGCGAGGGCAACGCCGTCTGGCTCGACGAGCGGCTCACGTCGCCCTACGCCTTCTACCAGTTCTGGCTCAACCAGGACGACGCCGACGTCGTCGACCGGCTCAAGGTCTTCACCTTCCTCAGCCGGGTCGAGATCGACGAGCTCGCGACCCAGGTCGCGGAGAGACCGTTCACGCGGGATGCCCAGAAGCGACTCGCCTTCGAAGTGACGTCTCTCGTGCACGGTCTCGACGCCACGCGGGCGGCCATCGACGCATCGGCCGCGCTCTTCGGCCAGGGCGACCTGGCGGCTCTTCCCGCGGAGGTCCTGTCCGCTGCCGTCGACGAACTTCCTCACAGCGAGGTCCCCGCGGACACGACGGTGGCTCAGGCCTTCGTCGCCACGGGGTTGGTCGCGTCCCTGGGTGCCGCCCGTCGGGCTGCCGCCGAGGGAGGCGTGTACGTCAACAACGAGCGGATCACCGACGAGGCGACGCTCGTGATGTCCCTGGCACTCCACGGTCGGCACGCCGTCCTCCGTCGGGGCAAGAAGACCCTCGCTGCGGTCACGATCGCCGTCTAAACGGTCCGCGCCGCCCCGACCCCCGAGTTTCCGGGGGAGAGAGGCGCGACACGCCCGGGATGCAAGCGCGATTTGCCCGACCCGCAGGCCGCCCGTAATGTATCTACCTGTCACCCCAAAGGTTCGGAAAGCGGAAGAGCTGCCGGCCTCAAGTTGGGGACATCTTCCCGGAACATCGTCTGGAAAGACAGTGTCTGGCCCTCTTGCAGGGGTCATCGTCCGTGTGTAGGATTGCAAGGCTCCACTCCTCAGGAACTCTCTTCGGAGGGTCACCTGAACGCGATCGGCTTCGTCCGATCGAAGTCTCGTCTGATGTCTCTGACATCTCTTGACGGGGCCCGAAGGGGTGGTTTAGGTTCTGATTTGCTTTCGTGCTGTTTGGTCTTTGTGGCTGGGTGGGCGGGGTGCGTTTGGTCCTTGAGAACTCAACAGCGTGCACATTGTCAAATGCCAAAGTTTTACCTCGGCATCTGCTTGTCCTTTCATCGCGTTCGTGGTGGGGGGTTGGTGGGTGTTGGGTTTCTTTGAGATTGAAATGGACAACAATCGTCAGATTGTTTTTGTTCTTTTGGTCAGCATCAAACTTGCTGCGATCGGCCTTTTTCCGGTTGGTTGTGGTGTTTTTCTTTTACGGAGAGTTTGATCCTGGCTCAGGACGAACGCTGGCGGCGTGCTTAACACATGCAAGTCGAACGATGATCCCCAGCTTGCTGGGGGGATTAGTGGCGAACGGGTGAGTAACACGTGAGTAACCTGCCCTTGACTCTGGGATAAGCGTTGGAAACGACGTCTAATACCGGATATGACTCCTGGCCGCATGGTCTGGGGGTGGAAAGATTTTTTGGTCAAGGATGGACTCGCGGCCTATCAGGTAGTTGGTGAGGTAATGGCTCACCAAGCCGACGACGGGTAGCCGGCCTGAGAGGGTGACCGGCCACACTGGGACTGAGACACGGCCCAGACTCCTACGGGAGGCAGCAGTGGGGAATATTGCACAATGGGCGAAAGCCTGATGCAGCAACGCCGCGTGAGGGACGACGGCCTTCGGGTTGTAAACCTCTTTTAGTAGGGAAGAAGGGAGCTTGCTCTTGACGGTACCTGCAGAAAAAGCACCGGCTAACTACGTGCCAGCAGCCGCGGTAATACGTAGGGTGCAAGCGTTGTCCGGAATTATTGGGCGTAAAGAGCTCGTAGGCGGTTTGTCGCGTCTGCTGTGAAATCTGGGGGCTCAACCCCCAGCCTGCAGTGGGTACGGGCAGACTAGAGTGCGGTAGGGGAGATTGGAATTCCTGGTGTAGCGGTGGAATGCGCAGATATCAGGAGGAACACCGATGGCGAAGGCAAATCTCTGGGCCGTAACTGACGCTGAGGAGCGAAAGCATGGGGAGCGAACAGGATTAGATACCCTGGTAGTCCATGCCGTAAACGTTGGGAACTAGATGTAGGGGCCATTCCACGGTTTCTGTGTCGCAGCTAACGCATTAAGTTCCCCGCCTGGGGAGTACGGCCGCAAGGCTAAAACTCAAAGGAATTGACGGGGGCCCGCACAAGCGGCGGAGCATGCGGATTAATTCGATGCAACGCGAAGAACCTTACCAAGGCTTGACATATACCGGAAACGTCCAGAGATGGTCGCCCCGCAAGGTCGGTATACAGGTGGTGCATGGTTGTCGTCAGCTCGTGTCGTGAGATGTTGGGTTAAGTCCCGCAACGAGCGCAACCCTCGTTCTATGTTGCCAGCACGTTATGGTGGGAACTCATAGGAGACTGCCGGGGTCAACTCGGAGGAAGGTGGGGATGACGTCAAATCATCATGCCCCTTATGTCTTGGGCTTCACGCATGCTACAATGGCCGATACAAAGGGCTGCAATACCGTAAGGTGGAGCGAATCCCAAAAAGTCGGTCTCAGTTCGGATTGAGGTCTGCAACTCGACCTCATGAAGTCGGAGTCGCTAGTAATCGCAGATCAGCAACGCTGCGGTGAATACGTTCCCGGGCCTTGTACACACCGCCCGTCAAGTCATGAAAGTCGGTAACACCCGAAGCCAGTGGCCCAACCTTTTGGAGGGAGCTGTCGAAGGTGGGATCGGTGATTAGGACTAAGTCGTAACAAGGTAGCCGTACCGGAAGGTGCGGCTGGATCACCTCCTTTCTAAGGAGCATGTACCTGCCCTGCTGTTTACACAGGGATCAACGGGTCAAGTCACACCGAACCGAATGTGTTCGGGTGGCGCTCATGGGTGGAACATTGACAGTGGCCTTCTTCCGAAGGTTCTTTCTTCTAGTACGACTCCTTTCGGGGGGTTTGGAACGGCGGAGGGGCTGGGTGGGGTGGGCGTGCACGTTGTTGGGTCCTGAGGGACCAAACACCGGGGGCTCTTTGAGTCGTCGGGGTTGAATCCTCAAGCGGACCAGGTCTGAGAAGCTTTGTGCTTCGAGGAGTTGGTGTCGCCCGTTTTTTGAGAACTACACAGTGGACGCGAGCATCTTGAACGCGTGTGAACGATCAGGGTCGCCTTTCGGGGTGGCTCAGGTTGTTGGCAGGTGTTCGAGTGCAATTTCTTCCCCAGCCGGCTTGCCGGTTGGGGTAACGAGATAACACTGATTTACCGCGTCAAGTGGCGCCGCCTTCGGGTGGAGCCTTCTTGTCGTGGTTCTTTGTGGTCAAGTTTTTAAGAGCAAACGGTGGATGCCTTGGCATCTGGAGCCGAAGAAGGACGTAGAAATCTGCGATAAGCCTCGGGGAGCTGATAATCGAGCTGTGATCCGAGGGTCTCCGAATGGGGAAACCCCGCCAGGCGGTCTGACTGACCTGGTGACTCCCGCCTGAATATATAGGGCGGGTAGAGGGAACGTGGGGAAGTGAAACATCTCAGTACCCACAGGAAGAGAAAACAACAGTGATTCCGTGAGTAGTGGCGAGCGAAATCGGAAGAGGCTAAACCGGTCATGTGTGATAGACGGCGGTCGTTGCATGGTCGGGGTTGTGGGACGTGTTGTTCAGTTCTGCCGGACTGGAACAGTTACAGCGCATTATAGGCGAACAGGATTGAAAGCCTGGTCATAGAGGGTGCCAACCCCGTAGCCGAAATGGTGTTGCTGGCTGAATGCGTATCCCAAGTAGCACGGGGCCCGAGAAATCCCGTGTGAATCTGTCAGGACCACCTGATAAGCCTAAATACTCCCAGATGACCGATAGCGGACAAGTACCGTGAGGGAAAGGTGAAAAGTACCCCGGGAGGGGAGTGAAATAGTACCTGAAACCGTTTGCTTACAAACCGTTGGAGCCTCCTTAGTAGGGGTGACAGCGTGCCTTTTGAAGAATGAGCCTGCGAGTTAGCGATATGTGGCGAGGTTAACCCGTGAGGGGTAGCCGTAGCGAAAGCGAGTCTGAATAGGGCGATTCAGTCGCATGTCCTAGACCCGAAGCGAAGTGATCTATCCATGGCCAGGTTGAAGCGACGGTAAGACGTCGTGGAGGACCGAACCCACTTCAGTTGAAAATGGAGGGGATGAGCTGTGGATAGGGGTGAAAGGCCAATCAAACTTCGTGATAGCTGGTTCTCTCCGAAATGCATTTAGGTGCAGCGTTGCGTGTTTCTTGCCGGAGGTAGAGCTACTGGATGGCCGATGGGGCCCAAAAGCTTACTGACGTCAGCCAAACTCCGAATGCCGGTAAGTGAGAGCGCAGCAGTGAGACGGTGGGGGATAAGCTTCATCGTCGAGAGGGAAACAACCCAGACTACCAACTAAGGTCCCTAAGCGTGTGCTAAGTGGGAAAGGATGTGGAGTTGCAGAGACAACCAGGAGGTTGGCTTAGAAGCAGCCACCCTTGAAAGAGTGCGTAATAGCTCACTGGTCAAGTGATTCCGCGCCGACAATGTAACGGGGCTCAAGCACACCACCGAAGTTGTAGATTTCATATTATAGACAAGCCTTCGTGGTTCAGTCGTATGGAGTGGTAGGAGAGCGTCGTGTGGCGAGTGAAGCGGCGGTGGAAACCAGCCGTGGACGCCACACGAGTGAGAATGCAGGCATGAGTAGCGAAAGACGGGTGAGAAACCCGTCCTCCGAAAGACCAAGGGTTCCAGGGCCAGGTTAATCCGCCCTGGGTAAGTCGGGACCTAAGGCGAGGCCGACAGGCGTAGTCGATGGACAACGGGTTGATATTCCCGTACCGGCGAAAAACCGCCCAAGCTAATCCAGTGGTGCTAAGAGTCCTAACCCGGCTGAGTGGATCCCTTCGGGGTGAAGCCGGCCGGTCTAACGCTCGACCCCATGCTGGTGCGGTTAGCGTATTAACAGGTGTGACGCAGGAAGGTAGCTGAGCCAGGCGATGGTATCCGTAAGGTGATCCTGGTGTAAGGATGTAGGGCTGACGATAGGCAAATCCGTCGTCAATGCGCCTGAGATCCGATGCGTACCCCGATTGGGGGAATTCAGTGATCCTATGCTGCCGAGAAAAGCATCGACGCGAGGTTTTAGCCGCCCGTACCCCAAACCGACTCAGGTGGTCAGGTAGAGAATACCAAGGAGATCGAGAGAATCGTGGTTAAGGAACTCGGCAAAATGCCCCCGTAACTTCGGGAGAAGGGGGCCGGAACCGTGAACGGATTTACTCCGGGAGCGGGGAAGGCCGCAGAGACCAGTGGGAAGCGACTGTTTACTAAAAACACAGGTCCGTGCCAAGTCGCAAGACGATGTATACGGACTGACGCCTGCCCGGTGCTGGAAGGTTAAGAGGAAGGGTTAGCGCAAGCGAAGCTCAGAATTTAAGCCCCAGTAAACGGCGGTGGTAACTATAACCATCCTAAGGTAGCGAAATTCCTTGTCGGGTAAGTTCCGACCTGCACGAATGGCGTAACGACTTCCCAGCTGTCTCAACCGCGAACTCGGCGAAATTGCACTACGAGTAAAGATGCTCGTTACGCGCAGCAGGACGGAAAGACCCCGTGACCTTTACTACAGCTTGGTATTGGTGTTCGGTGTGGCTTGTGTAGGATAGGTGGGAGACGGTGAAGCTCGGACGCTAGTTCGGGTGGAGTCATTGTTGAAATACCACTCTGGTCACTCTGGATATCTAACTTCGAACCGTGATCCGGTTCAGGGACAGTGCCTGGTGGGTAGTTTAACTGGGGCGGTTGCCTCCCAAAAAGTAACGGAGGCGCCCAAAGGTTCCCTCAACCTGGTTGGCAATCAGGTGTCGAGTGTAAGTGCACAAGGGAGCTTGACTGTGAGACTGACAAGTCGAGCAGGGACGAAAGTCGGGACTAGTGATCCGGCAGTGGCTTGTGGAAGCGCTGTCGCTCAACGGATAAAAGGTACCTCGGGGATAACAGGCTGATCTTGCCCAAGAGTCCATATCGACGGCATGGTTTGGCACCTCGATGTCGGCTCGTCGCATCCTGGGGCTGGAGTAGGTCCCAAGGGTTGGGCTGTTCGCCCATTAAAGCGGTACGCGAGCTGGGTTTAGAACGTCGTGAGACAGTTCGGTCCCTATCCGCTGCGCGCGTAGGAAATTTGAGAAGATCTATCCCTAGTACGAGAGGACCGGGATGGACGAACCTCTGGTGTGTCAGTTGTTCTGCCAAGGGCACCGCTGATTAGCTACGTTCGGAACGGATAACCGCTGAAAGCATCTAAGCGGGAAGCCGGCTTCGAGATGAGATTTCCATCCCCTTCGGGGGGAGAGGCTCCCAGCTAGACTACTGGGTTGATAGGCCGGATGTGGAAGTGGGGACTAAAGACCCATGGAGCTGACCGGTACTAATAAGCCGATAACTTGACAACACCCACCACCACGTGCAGGTAACTGTGTGTGGCAGGGGCGGTGATGCTCGCGTCCACTATGTGGTTCCCGAAACACGGTCGATACGACCCTGTTCCGTGACCAGTACCCCGCTTGGCGGGGTGCGAAGCTAACTCAATAGCACGAAGCATTGACTTCGGAACACGACTTCACACCACACCCACACCCTGTGGGGTGGTGTGGCATGAATGTTTCGGCGGCCATAGCGAGAGGGAAACGCCCGGTCACATTCCGAACCCGGAAGCTAAGACTCTCAGCGCCGATGGTACTGCAAGGGGGACCTTGTGGGAGAGTAGGACACCGCCGGACTTAACGTTGCACCACCAGAAGAGCCATCCCACACACCGGGATGGCTCTTCTGCGTTAACAAGCACCCAGGCAACACGGCCTGTTAGGCTGATTGCACAACACCACAGCAGGCCACCCGGGAGTACCTCGTCCACTGGACTCGAGGCTCCTGCTCTTCCGGTTCCGACAGGGCCGGCACCGACTTTTCCCAAGGAGAGACCCGTGAGCGATCGCGACGACGACAAAGAGAAGCGTCCTCGACGCGACCGCGACGAGAGCACGGGTGGCCGCAGCGGAGACCGCTCGTGGAGCGCGCGTCCTCCCCGCGGCGGATCGGATCGCCCGGGAGCGGGGAGGCCGTCCAACGGTCGGCCGAGCGGCGACCGGAGCGGTTCGAACAGGCCTCCCCGCGGCGATGGCCCCGGAGGATCGTCCCAGCGTCCCGAACGCGGTGGCGACCGCCCCGGGCGGACCTCGTCCGGAGATCGTCCGTTCCGTGCGGGTGACCGGCCGCAGCGGCCCGGCGAGCGACCCGGACGTCCGTCCGGCGACCGCCCGGAACGTTCCTCGGGGGGTCGTCCGGAGCGGAGCGGGGATCGTCCTCAGCGGCAGGGCGACCGCCCGGCGCGGGCCGGCGGGGACAGGCCGTACCGTCCGAGCGGCGACCGTCCGCAGCGACCGGGCGAGCGCCCGGGGCGTCCGTCGAGCGACCGGCCGGCGCGCGGCTCCAGCGGTCGCGATGATCGCGGTTCGCGGTCGGGTCGCGATTCCCGAGACGGTGGAGGCCAGTGGGAGGACCGTGATCCGCTGGGCCTGCGTTCCGTGCGTCCGCGCCAGTTCGAGCCGCACCTGCCCGACGAGATCGAGCCGCGTCAGCTGGACAAGGTCGCTCGGGCGGAGTTGAAGACGCTCAGCAAGGAGAACGCGGACTTCGTCGCGCGTCACCTCGTCATGGCGGGCGAACTGATCGACGAGGATCCTGCGCTCGCCCACCAGCACGCGCAGGCCGCGGGACGTCGGGCCGGGCGGATCGCGGTGGTGCGGGAGACGATCGCCATCACGGCGTACGCGCTCGAGGACTATGCGCTGACCCTGCGCGAGCTCCGGACCTACCGGCGCATCTCCGGACGCAACGACCAGCTTCCCCTCATGGTGGACAGCGAGCGCGGTCTCGAGCGTCCCGACCGGGCTCTCGAGCTCGGTCGCTCGGTCGAGGTGGAGACCCTGGACGTCCCCGTGCGCGTATCGCTGGCCATCGCGATGTCCGGAGCGCGCCTCGATCTCGATCAGAAGGACGCGGCGCTCCGCGAGCTGGAGATCCCGCAGCTCAATCGCACTCGTGCCTACAGCTACAGCCCGGATCTCTTCGACGCCTACGGGACCGTCCTCGAGGAACTCGGTCGCGAGACCGAAGCCGCGGAGTGGTACACCCTGGCCCGCCGTGCGCGCGCGGCCCTGAACACGCTGGACACCGAGGAGGACCGTGAAACTGTCGAGATCGTGGAAGAAGAGATCATCGGATTCGACGGCGGCGACATCGCCCTCGACGACGAGCTCTCCGCAGGGAGCGTCGACTCCGTCGAGCTCGGCGACGCCGAGCCCGACGAAGGGATCGACGACGGCGCCGCCGACGATGCCGACGGCGAAGCCCGCGACTGAGCCGCGCTTCCCCCTCGACGGGGTCGACGCCGTCCTGGCGGACCTCGACGGCGTCGTCTACACGGGGCGCAACGCGATCCCGCACGCCGTGGAGAGCCTGAACCGCGTCGCCGGGAGCCGCCGCGTCGGGTACATCACCAACAACGCCTCGCGGACCGCCGACGCCGTCGCGCAGCAGCTGAGCGATTTCGGCCTCACCGTCGCGGGCGACGACGTCGTGACGTCCCCTCAGGCGGCCGTGCGGCTCCTGGCCACCGTCGTCGAGCCGGGGGCGACGATCCTGGTCGTCGGCGGCGAGGGCCTCACGACGGTCGTCGAGGCCGCGGGCTTCACGGTGACGCGGTCGGCCGAGGAGTCGCCGGCCGCGGTGATCCAGGGGTTCGCACCCGAGGTCGGCTGGAAGGACCTCGCCGAAGCGTCGTTCGCCCTCGCCGAGGACATCCCGTGGGTGGCGACGAACCAGGACTGGACCATCCCGCAGGAGCGAGGCATCGCTCCCGGCAACGGCACCCTGGTGTCCGCCGTCCACACCGCCGTCGGCAAGCTCCCGCTCGTCGCCGGCAAGCCGGAGAAGGCGATCTTCGACGCCGCCGTGGAGCGCTTCGGGGCCTCGAAGCCCCTCTTCATCGGCGATCGACTCGACACCGACATCGCCGGAGCGGTCAAGGCCGGTATCACCTCGGCGATCGTCCTGACGGGTATCGACCGGGCCAAGCAGATCCTCGCCGCGCCCGAGACGTCCCGCCCCGACTACATCCTGGGCGACCTCCGCGAACTCCACGAGGAGTACCCGGCGACGGTCGAGACGCAGGATGCCCGGGGCACGCGGACCTTCACGGTGCGGGGTGCGCGGGTCGAGCTCCGGGGCAACAACGTCGTGGCCGTCGAGCGGGGCGATTCGACCGTCGACCTCCTTCGGGCCGGTGCGGCGGCGGTCTGGGGGAGCGGGCTCGCGATCTACGGTCTGGTCGTGGATCCTGCCCTCTACTCGTAGGGTCGACCCGCGATCTGACGAGCGCTGCGGACGGCCTGTGGAGAGATCCCGCGGGGTTCCAGGGCGCTCGGTTAGGGTGGAACGATCATGAGCGAAGAGAACGACGTCGTCGACGGGCTGATCTCGCGGTTGACGGTCATCGACCAGCAGCCGCTCGATCGGCGTGCCGTCGCGTTCGCCCAGATCCACGACGAGCTGCGGGCGGTGCTCGACGGTTCCACCGGGCCCTTCGGGCGCTGATGCACCGTCCCGCCACCGCGCACGCCGCGGCTCGAGACTCCCAGGCCGCCGGTGATCCCGCCGACGCGACCGCAGGAGGCGCCGACTCCGGCGCCACCGCGGCCACCGTCCGCCTCGACGTGGCGCTCACCGCACGGGGCCTCGCCCGGTCACGGACACACGCCCACCGGCTCCTGGCCGACGATCTGGTCACCGTCGACGGCCGCGGGGTCGTCAAGCCGTCGACTCCGGTGACGGAGTCGCAGGCGATCGTCGTCGCCGGTCTCGACCACTACGTCAGCCGGGCCGCCCACAAGCTCGTCGGGGCTCTCGACGCCTTCGGCGTGGACCCCCGGGGTCGCTCCGCCCTCGACGTGGGGGCGTCGACCGGCGGATTCTCGCAGGTCCTGCTGGAACGCGGGGTCGTCAGCGTCTGCGCGCTCGACGTCGGTCACGGCCAGCTCGCGCCCCGGATCCGCTCCGACGAGCGGGTCACCGTGGTGGAGGGCGTCAACGCGCGCTATCTGACGGCCGACGAGCTCGCCCGTCGCGACCCGCGGGCCGAGGACATCGATCTCGTCGTCGGCGATCTCTCGTTCATCTCCCTGACGATGGTCCTGCCCGCCCTCGTCGCGTCCGTCGGCACCGACGCCGACTTCGTGCTCCTCGTGAAGCCGCAGTTCGAGGTCGGCCGGCAGGGGATCCGCGAGGGGATCGTCCACGACCAGGGCCTTCGCGCCGACGCCGTGATGACCGTGCTCTGGGCCGCGCACGACCTGGGGCTCGGCACGGCCGGGGTCATCCCGTCGCCGATCGTCGGCACCAACGGCAACCGCGAGTACTGCGTCCACCTCTCGGCCCGTCTCGGAGCGAATCCGACAGAATGGCTCTCACGGGTCGACGAGATGACGGGAGCGTGAGCCATCAGCATCACTGACGAATCCGCGGCGTCCTTCGACCCCGTCGAGCGCCACATCCTCGTCGTCTCGCACACGGGTCGCCGCGATTCCATCGACGCGGCGCTCGAGGTCTGCAGCCTGCTTGCGGCGGCCGGGCTCCGGCCCGTCCTGCCTCACGGGGAGTTCGACGACATCCGGGCGGCCGAGCCGAGCTTCGGCGGGGTCGACATCCTCGGTGTCGACATCGCGGTGGGCGACCTCGAGGCGGTCATCGTCCTCGGCGGCGACGGCACGATCCTGCGTGCGGCGGAGTTGGCGCGCGACACGCGGGCTCCCCTCATCGGCGTCAACCTCGGTCACGTGGGTTTCCTCGCCGAGAGCGAGCGCGACGACCTCCACGAGACGGTCGAGCGGGTGTTGTCCCGCGAATACGAGGTCGAGGAGCGCTTCGCGCTGCAGATCCGGGTCGAGGTCGACGGCGAACGGGTCTACGAGACCTGGGCCCTCAACGAGGCGACCGTCGAGAAGGCGTCGCGCGAGCGGATGCTCGAGGTCGTCATCGAGGTCGACGGCCGACCCCTGTCCTCGTTCGGCTGCGACGGCGTCGTGATGTCGACACCCACGGGGTCGACCGCCTACAACTTCTCGGCCGGCGGGCCGATCGTGTGGCCGGAGGTCGAGGCGATGATCCTCGTGCCGCTGAGCGCGCACGCCCTGTTCGCCCGCCCGCTCGTCGTGGGTCCGGGGTCCACCTTCGCGGTCGAGGTCCTGAGCCGGACGGACGGCTCCGGCGTCCTCTGGTGCGACGGTCGTCGCGCCCACAAGCTGGAGCCCGGTGCCCGAGTGGTCGCCCAGCGTTCGCCGAGGCCGGTGCGCCTCGCGCGCCTCCGCAAGGCCCCCTTCACCGACCGGCTGGTCGCGAAGTTCCACCTCCCGGTCACCGGCTGGCGAGGCCCGCACGACGCCCTCGACGGTCTTGACGCCGTCGAAGGGCCCGACGCCCTCGACGGGTCCGACGCCATCGACGGGCCCCACGCCTCATGATCGAGGAGATCACGATCCGCGACCTCGGGGTCATCGGCGAGGCCTCGCTCCCGCTCGGCCCGGGCTTCACCGCAGTGACGGGCGAGACCGGCGCAGGGAAGACCATGGTGGTCTCGGCGCTCGGGCTGCTCCTCGGCCAGCGGGCCGACGGCGGCGCCGTCCGCTCGGGGAGTGCGCAGGCCGTGGTCGACGGCCGCTGGAACGTCCCCGACGACGGTCCCGTGGCCGAGCGCGTGCGCGACGCCGGCGGCGACGTCGACGCGGGCGAGCTCTTCCTCAGCCGTATCGTCTCGAGCGAGGGCAGGAGCCGCGCCGTCGTCGGAGGTCGCACGGGTCCGATCGGCGTGCTCGCGGATCTCGCCGACCACCTCGTCGTCGTGCACGGCCAGTCCGAGCAGATCCGCCTCAAGTCGTCGTCGGCGCAGCGTGCTGCCGTCGATGCGCACGGGGGAGCGCCTCTGGCCGCCGCCGCGTCCGACTATCGGGCCGCCTACGAGGGCTGGCAGCGGGCGCAGTCCGAGCTCGACACGATCACGGGCGATCGCGACGCCCGCCTCGCGGAGGCGGCGCGCCTCCGCTCGGCGATCGACGAGATCGAAGCAGTCGCCCCCCAGCCCGGCGAAGACGCCGAGCTCGACGCGACCGCCGAGCGCCTCAGCAACGCCGAAGACCTCCGGCTCGCGGCGGGTCTGGCGCACGAGGTCCTCTCGACCGACGCGGTCGACGGCACCCGCGACGTCCTGTCCCTCGTCGACGAGGCGCGGCGGCAGATCGAGCGGGTGTCCCAGCACGACGCCGATCTCCAGGCGATCGCCGACCTCCTGGCCGAGGTCAGCGTGCAGGTGTCGGAGACGAGCGCGCGCCTCTCGAGCTATCTCGGGTCGCTCGACGCCGACGTCTCCCGCGAACTCGAGTCGGTGCAGACACGCCGGGCGGAGCTGGGTGCCCTCATTCGCAAGTACGGCCCCACGCTCGACGACGCGATCGCCCTCCTCGACGACGGATCGCGTCGTCTGGTGGAGCTGGACGGCGACGACGACCGCGTGGCGGAGCTCGCGCGGGAGGTCGACGAGCAGCAGGCCGAGGCGGTGCGCACCGCGGACGTCCTGACCGACCTCCGCCGCGCCTCCGGCGACGACCTCGCGCGGCGCGTCAGCGACGAGCTGTCCGCCCTCGCCATGGCGGGCGCGGAGCTCGTCGTCGAGGTGTCCCCGCGCGGGGAGCTCGGCGCCTCGGGAGCCGACCGCGTCGAGCTCCTGCTGCGACCGCACTCGGGGAGCGAGCCCCGCGCGCTGGGGAAGGGCGCCTCCGGCGGAGAGCTCTCGCGCGTCATGCTCGCGATCGAGGTCGTGATGGCGTCGTCGAGCGAGGTGCCCACGTTCGTGTTCGACGAGGTCGACGCGGGCGTCGGCGGCTCGGCGGCGATCGAGATCGGTCGGCGCCTGGCGATGCTGGCGGAGAAGGCGCAGGTCATCGTCGTGACCCACCTCGCTCAGGTCGCGGCCTTCGCGACGAACCACCTGCGCGTCGTCAAGGACGCCTCGGGGGCCGTGACGGCCTCCAGCGTGCAGCAGCTCACGGGGGAGGAGCGGGTTGCCGAGATGGCACGGCTCCTCTCGGGCCTGCCCGACAGCGAGAGCGGCCTGGAGCACGCGCGCGAGCTGCTCGACCTGGCGTCGAGTCGCTCGACGGCGAGCAGCTGATACACGCTCGTAACGTGACACGCTCGGGTCGACGCCGGGAGTGACGTAGGATGGAAGCCCGTGGTGGTCAATCAAAACTCGGGTCCCTCTTCCATTCGCGACGCAGCTTCTTCCGAAGCAGCTTCCTCCGAAGCAGCCGCGCAGACGACGAAGCACATCTTCGTCACCGGGGGCGTCGTCTCCTCCCTCGGCAAGGGCCTCACGGCGGCCAGCCTGGGCAATCTCCTCACCGCGCGCGGGCTGCGCGTGGTGATGCAGAAGCTCGATCCCTACCTCAACGTCGACCCGGGCACGATGAACCCGTTCCAGCACGGCGAGGTCTTCGTTACCGACGACGGCGCCGAGACCGACCTCGACATCGGCCACTACGAGCGCTTCCTCGACATCAATCTCAACCAGGGCGCGAACGTCACGACCGGTCAGATCTACTCGACCGTCATCGCGCAGGAGCGCCGCGGTGAGTACCTCGGCGACACCGTCCAGGTCATCCCGCACATCACGGACGAGATCAAGCGGCGCATGCGCCTCCAGGCCTCCGACCAGCCCCAGCCCGACGTCATCATCACCGAGGTGGGCGGAACGGTCGGCGACATCGAGAGCCAGCCGTTCCTCGAGTCCGCTCGCCAGGTCCGGCACGAGCTCGGCCGGAAGAACGTCTTCTTCGTCCACGTCTCCCTCGTGCCCTACATGGGAGCGTCGGGCGAGCAGAAGACCAAGCCGACGCAGCACTCCGTCGCGGCGCTCCGCTCGATCGGCATCCAGCCGGACGCCCTCGTCCTCCGGAGCGACCGCCCGGTCTCCGAGAGCAACCGCCGGAAGATCGCGCTGATGTGCGACGTCGACGAGGACGCCGTCGTCAACGCGAGGGACGTCGCGAGCATCTACGACATCCCCTCGATGCTGAACGAGCAGCACCTCGACTCCTACATCATCGAGCACCTCGGGCTCGGGGCGAAGGCGGGCGAGGTCGACTGGTCGGGATGGACGACGCTGCTCCAGGCGGTCCACGACCCGAAGCACGAGGTCACCATCGGCCTCGTCGGCAAGTACATCGACCTGCCCGACGCCTACCTCAGCGTGACCGAGGCGCTCAAGGCCGGCGGGTTCGCGCACCAGACGAAGGTCAACCTTCGCTGGATCCCGTCCGACGACTGCGAGACCCCGGAGGGTGCCGGCAAGGCGCTCGCCGAGGTGGACGGCATCTGCGTGCCCGGCGGGTTCGGCATCCGCGGCATCGAGGGCAAGCTCGGCGCACTCCGCTTCGCCCGGGAGAACGGCATCCCGACGCTCGGCCTCTGCCTCGGCCTCCAGTGCATGGTCATCGAGTACGCGCGCAACCGCGTCGGGCTCGCGGGAGCCTCGTCGTCCGAGTTCGATCCCGACACCGACTACCCCGTCATCGCGACGATGGCCGAGCAGGTCGACATCATCGCGGGCGGCGACCTGGGTGGCACGATGCGCCTCGGACTCTACGAGGCCAGCCTGCTCGAGGGGTCGCTCGCGGCGGATCTCTACGGCGCCCCGACCGCCTCCGAGCGTCACCGCCACCGCTACGAGGTCAACAACCACTACCGCGAGCAGATCGCCGACGCCGGCCTCGTCTTCTCCGGCACCTCGCCCGACGGCCAGCTCGTCGAGTACGTCGAGCTCGACCGCTCCGAGCACCCGTTCTACATCGGCACGCAGGCTCACCCCGAGCTCCGCTCGCGCCCCAACAACGCCCACCCGCTCTTCGCCGGGCTCGTCGAGGCGTCGCTCGAGCGTCAGAACTCCACGCGCCTGTTCGAGGTGGCCGACGGTGCCGAGTGACGTCGGTTCCGCCGGTGACGTGGCCGCAGGCGACGTGACCGGGCTCCTGCGCGACGACCCGACCGAGGTGACCGTCACCTCCTCGGAGGTCGTGTTCACCGGGGCCGTCTGGAACATCGTGCGCGACGCCTTCGACTACGGCGGGTCGAGCATCCGGCGCGAGTACGTCGACCACACGGGCGCCGTCGCGATCCTGGTGCAGGATGCCCGGGGCAGGGTCCTCCTCATCAAGCAGTACCGCCACCCGATCCGGGCCCGCGACTGGGAGCTGCCCGCGGGCCTGCTCGACATCCCCGGCGAGGAGACCCTTGTCGCGGCGAAGCGGGAGCTCGCCGAGGAGGCCGACCTCGAGGCGTCGACCTGGGAGCACCTCGTCACGTTCAACACGACCCCCGGCGGAAGCGACGAGAAGCTCGTCGTCTTCCACGCGACGGAGGTCCGGGCCACGGCCGAGGCGTTCGCGCGGGAGGCCGAGGAGGCCGACATCGAGGTGCGCTGGGTGCCGCTCGACGAGATCGTCGAGGCGATCCTCGACGGGCGCCTCCACAACAGCATCCTCTGCATCGCCGCCCTGGCCCTCCACGCGAAGCAGCGCTGACGCCCGTCGATCCGCGCGCCCCGCGCCCTCCCGAGCGGACAGCTGTCGACGCATTCGCTCCGATGAACGTCGAGACGTGTCCACTCGGCGCCGGGGGTGGGAGGGTGGGGCACCGGCGTAGCCTGGGAGGGTGAAGGCGTTCGACGACGGGGTGGCGCGGTTCCTGCGCCACGTCACCGTGGAGCGCGGACTCTCCCCGAACACCGTGGCCGCGTACCGCCGCGACCTGGCGCTGTACCGGGCTTTCCTCGAGGGCCGCGGGGTGCAGGATCCTGCGGGCGTGTCGAGCGCGGACGTCGCGGAGTTCCCCACGCACCTGGCCACCCGGGAGAAGCCCCTCGGGCCGTCGTCGGTCGCCCGGGTCCTCTCCGCCGTCAAGAGCTTCCACCGCTTTGCGGCCGAGGAGGGCCTGACCGGAGACGACGTGACGACCACCACGCGGCCGCCGAAGCTGCCCTCGCGGCTGCCGAAGGCGATCACGGTCACCCAGGTCGAGGCGCTGCTCGCGGCGACCGACGGCGACGAGCCGACCAGGCTCCGCGACAAGGCGCTGCTCGAACTCCTCTATGCGACCGGCGCGCGGGTGACGGAGGCGGTCTCCCTCAACGTCGACGACGTCATCGACCACGACGTGGTGCGGCTGCTCGGCAAAGGCAACAAGCAGCGAATCGTCCCGCTCGGGAGCTTCGCCCGGCGAGCGCTCGACGACTACCTCGTCCGTGCGAGACCCTCCTTCTCCGGCCGGGGGAGCGCGACGCCCGCCCTCTTCCTCGGGGTGCGGGGCAACCGCGTGTCGCGGCAGAACGCCTGGCTGATCATCCAGGCGGCGGCCGAGCGCGCGCAGCTCGGAGTCGAGGTGTCGCCCCACACGCTGCGCCACTCGTTCGCGACGCACCTGCTCGAGGGCGGGGCGGACGTCCGGGTCGTGCAGGAGCTGCTCGGGCACTCGTCGGTCGCCACGACGCAGATCTACACGCTCGTCACGGCGGATGCGCTGCGGGACGCCTACGCCACCGCCCACCCGCGGGCTCGGTGGCGCGTCGGCGAACGGGAGTCCCGCGACCGCGACGCCGCGCGCGCCGCGTCGACCGACTGAGCGACGTCGCGCGCCTGGCGTCCACCGACTGAGCGACGCCGCGCGCCCGGCGTCCACCGACTGAGCGACGCCGCGCGCCCGGCGTCCACCGACTGAGCGACGCCGCGCGCGCGGCGGACCGGGGCGGAGCACGGCCCCCGGTACGATGGGGCACGTGAGCACGACGCCGAACCCGAGCACAGCCGACCGACCGACCGGCGCAGCCGACGCGGCCCCGGCCCTGGGCCCGACCGGTCGTCCCCGCACGGTCTTCCCCGTCCCCGTCGAACTCGACGGTCACGGCCCCGCGCGCATCATCTCCCTCTGCAACCAGAAGGGCGGCGTCGGCAAGACGACGACGAGCATCAACCTCGGTGCGGCGCTCGCGGAGTACGGCCGGCGTGTCCTCGCCGTCGACTTCGACCCGCAGGGGGCGCTCAGCGCCGGTCTCGGGGTGAAGACGCACGACGTCGCGACGATCTACGACCTCCTCATCGGCACCGTGAAAGACCCGCGCGAGGTGATCCAGGGCACGGCGATCCCGGGCCTCGACGTCATCCCCGCGAACATCGACCTGTCCGCCGCCGAGGTGCATCTCGTCAACGAGGTCGCGCGCGAGCAGATCCTGGCCCGCGTGCTGCGCAAGGTCCGCGACGACTACGACGTCATCCTGGTCGACTGCCAGCCGTCCCTCGGCATCCTGACCGTCAACGCCCTCACGGCGGCGCACGGCGTCCTCATCCCGCTCGAGTGCGAGTTCTTCGCCCTCCGCGGCGTGGCCCTGCTCGTCGAGACGATCGACAAGGTGCGCGACCGCCTCAACGAGGACATCCAGCTCGACGGCATCCTGCCCACCATGTACGACTCCCGCACGCTCCACAGCCGCGAGGTCCTGGAGCGGGTCGTCGACGCGTTCGGCGACAGCGTTCTCGAGACGGTCATCACGCGCACGGTGAAGTTCCCCGACGCGTCCGTCGCGGCCGCGCCCATCACCCAGTTCGCCCCGTCGCATCCGGCCGCCGAGGCCTACCGACAGCTGGCGAGAGAGCTGATCGCGCGTGGCGCCGCCGCCTAGTCCCGGCACGATCGCGTCGGCGCAGCTCGCGGAGAACCCCGGGGAGCAAGCCGTCGACGCGTCCGACGACGTCGAGGCCACGACCGACCACGCGTTCCGGGTGTCGCTGACCAACTTCTCCGGGCCGTTCGACCTCCTCCTGTCGCTCATCACGAAGCGCGAGATGGACATCACGGAGATCGCGCTGAGCGAGGTCACCGACGAGTTCCTCTCGTACCTGCGCGGTCTCGACTCGGCGGAGGAGCTCGACAGGGCGAGCGAGTTCCTCGTGGTCGCCGCCACGCTGCTCGACCTCAAGGTGGCGGGGCTCCTGCCGCAGGGCGAGCTCGTCGACGCGGAGGACGTCGCCCTGCTCGAGGCGCGCGACCTGCTGTTCGCGCGGCTCCTGCAGTACCGGGCCTTCAAGCAGGCCGCCGAGTGGTTCGCCACCCGCGGCGAGGCGGAGGGGTCGCGGCACGCCCGGAGCGTGCGACTGGAGCAGAAGTTCCGCGTCTCGACCCCCGAACTCGTCTGGACCCTGTCGCCCGACGACTTCGCCGCGCTCGCCGCGATGGCGCTGTCGCCGCGCGAGGTGCCCACGGTCGGGCTCGACCACCTGCACGCGCCGCTCGTGAGCATCCGGGAGCAGGCGGCGATCGTCGTGTCGATGCTCCGCCGGGGCGCCGTCATGAGCTTCCGCGAGCTGATCGACGGCATCGACGTCAAGGGCGTCGTCGTGGCGCGGTTCCTGGCGATCCTGGAGCTCTACCGGCACGCGTCGCTGAGCTTCGAGCAGGTCGAGCCGCTCGGCGAGCTGACGATCCGCTGGACCGCCGAGCACTGGACCGAAGAGAACCTCGCGAACCTGGGGGCCGACTATGACTCCTGACCAGGAGCCCCGGCGAGACGACACCCCGGCGACGCCACCGCCCGGCGTCCCGATCGCCCGCACCCTCGAGGCGATCCTCATGGTCGCCGACGAGCCGCAGAGCCTCGTCGCCCTCGCCACGGCCGTCGGGCAGCCGGTGGCCGCGGTCCGCCAGGCCGTCGAGAGCCTCGTGGCCGACTTCGACGGCGTCGACGGCACGACGAGACGCGGCTTCGAGCTGCGCGAGGTCGGTGGCGGCTGGCGCTTCTACGTGCGCGAGGAGTTCGACCCGATCGTGCGGGACTTCGTGCTGACGCAGAACCCGACCCGGCTGTCGCAGGCGGCGCTCGAGACCCTGGCCGTCATCGCGTACAAGCAGCCGATCACCCGCGGCGCCATCGCCCAGATCCGGGCGGTGAACGTCGACTCGGTCGTGCGCACGCTGCTCGGTCGCGGACTCATCACCGAGTCCTTCACCGACGCCGAGACCGGCGCCATCAACTACGAGACCACCGAGCTCCTGCTGACGCACCTCGGGATCAACACCCTCGACGACCTGCCGCTCATCTCGCCGCTGCTCGCCGACGGCCGAGGAGGATTCGACGATGCCTGATCACGACGCACCCCAGGGCGAGCGCCTGCAGAAGGTCATGGCGGCCGCAGGAGTCGCGAGCCGCCGAGTCTCGGAAGACCTGATCCAGGCGGGCCGGGTCTCCGTCAACGGGCAGGTCGTCACCGAGCTCGGTCGCCGCGTCGACCCGGGCGTCGATCGCGTCGTGGTCGACGGTCAGGCCGTGCAGCTCGATCCGACCAGGCGCTACCTCATGCTCAACAAGCCCGTCGGCGTCGTGTCGTCGCTGAGCGACGAGCGCGGCCGGCCCGATCTCCGGGAGTTCACGAGCGCCTACGAGGAACGGCTCTTCAACGTCGGCCGCCTCGACGCCGAGACGAGCGGCCTGCTCGTGCTGACGAACGACGGCGAGCTCGCCCACGTCCTCGCGCACCCGTCGTTCGGCGTGCTGAAGACGTACATCGCGAAGGTCCAGGGGTCGATCACCCCGGCGACGGTCAAGAAGCTGACGAGCGGCATCACGCTCGACGACGGCGACATCGTCGCCGACTCGGCGCGCATCGTCGACCGCGGCACCGGGCGCGCCGGCGGCACCAGCATCGTGGAGATCACGCTGCACTCCGGGCGCAACCGCATCGTGCGCCGGATGCTCGAGGCCGTCGGCCACCCCGTCGTCGACCTGGTCCGCCGGCAGTTCGGCCCCCTGCACCTCGGCACCCTCAAGGTCGGCGAGGTGCGCGACCTGACCCGCGACGAGCTGGGGGAGATCCTCACCATCGCGCGCGACGCGGGGCTCGGCCGCACGGTTCTCGGCGAGGCCGGCGAGGCCGGCGACGTCGCCGGCACCGCGGTGGCCGACGCCCTCGACGACTCCGGAGCCGAGCTCGACGCCGACGTCGAGGACGACCTCGCGGAGTCCGACAAGGAGTACTACGACGAGGACGACGAGGAGTTCGACGAGGCGTTCGACGCTCGCGACGAGAGTCGCCGTGGCCAGGCGTCCGGCGGAGCCCTCGGCGGCGCCGCGGACCGTCCCGCCCCCAAGAAGCAGTACGACAGCGACGGCAATCGTCGGCCCTCGTTCACCGGTCCGACGCGCGACGCCCAGGGCGGCGGGCAGGCCGGAGCCGGTGCGCCACCGAGCCGCAGGGCGCAGGTCCGCCGCGAGCAGGAGAAGCGCCGGCGGGGCGGACGGTGACCCCGGGCGACGTGGGCGGCGAGGTGGCGGGGGCCGGGCATCCTGCGCCCCGACGCCTGGACGGCACCGTGCGCATCGTGGGCGCCGGCCTGCTCGGGGCGAGCATCGGACTGGGGCTGCGCCGCCAGGGCGTCGACGTGGTGCTCGACGACGTGTCTCCCGCGTCGCTGCGGCTCGCCATCGACTACGGCGCCGGGCGCGCACCGCTCGAGGGCGACACCCCGACGCTCGTCGTCGTCTGCGTGCCGCCCGACGTCACGGCGGCCATCGTCGCGCGCGAACTCGAGACGTTCCCGGACGCCCTCGTCACCGACGTCGCGAGCGTCAAGGTCGCCCCGCTCCGCGCCCTGCAGGAGGCCGGAGCCGACGTCTCCCGCTACATCGGCTCGCACCCCATGGCGGGGCGGGAGCGAGGCGGCCCGATCTCCGCGCGCGCCGACCTCTTCATCGGCCGACCCTGGGTCGTGGCGGGACACGACGGCATCAGCTACCGCGCGGCGGCGGCTCTCGAAGACCTGATCCTCGACCTCGGTGCGACACCGATCGAGATGACCCCCGAGGAGCACGACGCGGGTGTGGCCGTCGTCTCGCACGCCCCCCAGGTCGTCGCGTCCCTCATGGCCGCGCGTCTCCGCGACGCCCCCGACGCCTCCCTCGGCCTCGCCGGCCAGGGCGTGCGCGACGTGACCCGCATCGCGTCGAGCGACCCGGCGCTCTGGGTGCAGATCCTCGGGGCGAACGCGAGCCGCGTCGAGGAGGTGCTGAGGGCGCTCCGCGACGACCTCGACGACGTCCTCGGCGCACTCGCCGCGCCCGAGCATCCGGGTGCCCTCCGCGCCCTCGCCGAGAGCATCGGCGCCGGGAACGCCGGAGTCGCGAGACTGCCGGGCAAGCACGGCCAGTCGACGACGTTCACGCAGGTCGTCGTGATGGTCGACGACACCCCCGGCCAGCTCGCACTCCTGCTGACGGAGATCGGCGACATCGGGGTCAACCTCGAGGACCTCCGCCTCGAGCACTCGCCGGGCGCGCAGTTCGGACTCGCCGAGGTGAGCGTCGTGCCCGAGCACGCCGAGCGCCTCGTGGCCGAGCTGGTGCGACGCGGCTGGACCATTGCGGGATCATAGAAGGCATGACGACGACACCGCCGAACGACCCGGGCACCACGGCCGCCGAGATCCACGACTGGAAGGCCGAGCTGTTCGACCGCTACCGGGGCAGTGACCTCTACCGTCCCGTGGTCGTCGCCGTCGACGGTCCCGCGGGCAGCGGCAAGTCGAGCGTGAGCCGGGCCGCCGCCAAGGCACTCGGCTTCGGCTACCAGGACACCGGTGCCGCCTACCGCGCCTTCGCCCTCCACGCCGTCGAGGCGGGGGCCGACCTCGCCGACGCCGACTCGATCGTCGCGGCCCTGGCATCGTTCGACTACGCGATCTCCACCGACCCCGACCACGTGACCGTCCTGGTCTCCGGCCGCGACGTTACCGAGGAGATCCGCACGCCCGGCGTGACGACCTCCGTGGCGAGCGTCGCGAAGGTCCCCGCCGTCCGGAGCCGCCTCGTCGAGCTCTTCCGCAGCGTCATCGCGAGCACCGAGAAGCCGGGCATCGTCACCGAGGGGCGAGACATCACGACGGTCGTCGCGCCGGATGCTCCGGTGCGCATCCTGCTCACCGCGTCGGAAGAGGCTAGAATGGCGAGGCGTTCCGCCGAGGTCACGGGTCAGAGTGCCGAGGAGACAGCCCGGCAGCTGCTCCACCGCGACCGACAGGACAGCAAGGTCGTCGACTTCATGACCGCCGCCGAAGGCGTCACGACCCTCGACTCCACCCACCTCGACTTCGATCAGACGGTTCACGCCGTGGTCGAGCTCGTCCACGCGAGTGCGGCGGCGAGCACCAACACCCCCTAGGAGCCTTCGATGGCAGACGACGACACCGACTTCGACACGGACACTGGTCCCGACCTCGACGGGACCATGGTCGACCGCCTGGCGACCCTCGACGACGTCGACGCCGAGCAGCGTGCCGCCGCCCTCCGCGCCGGGCTGGAGCAGTACGAGCTCGACGACGAAGACATCGACGTCCTCGAGGGGTCGGAGTGGGATCCGAACGCGATCACCTACGCCCCCGCTCTGCCCGTCCTCGCCATCGTGGGCCGGCCGAACGTCGGCAAGTCGCAGCTCGTGAACCGCATCCTCGGCCGGCGCGAAGCCGTCGTCGAGGACACCCCGGGAGTGACCCGCGACCGCGTCTCGTACAAGGCCGAGTGGGGTGGCCGCCGCTACACCATCGTCGACACCGGCGGGTGGGAGCCCGACGCGATCGGCATCGACGCGTCGGTCGCCATGCAGGCCGAGATCGCCGTCGACCTCGCCGACGCCGTCCTCTTCGTGGTCGACGTCAACGTGGGGGCCACCTCCACCGACGAGCACGTCGTCTCGATGCTCCGCAAGACGCACAAGCCCGTCATCCTGGTCGCGAACAAGACCGACGACGACCGCAAGGCGATCCAGGCCTCCGAGCTCTGGTCGCTGGGCCTCGGCGAGCCGTTCCCCGTCTCCGCGCTCCACGGGCGCGGGGTGGCCGACCTGCTCGACAAGGCGATGGCGACCCTTCCCGCCGTGTCGAACGTGGCGAAGGAGGAGATCGGCGGCCCCCGTCGCGTCGCCATCCTCGGGCGCCCGAACGTCGGCAAGTCGTCCCTGCTCAACCGGGCCGCCGGCGAGGAGCGCGTCGTCGTCAACGAGATCGCCGGCACCACGCGTGACCCCGTCGACGAGCAGGTCGAGATCGGCGGTCGCATCTGGACCTTCGTCGACACCGCCGGCATCCGCAAGCGCGTCCACCTGCAGCAGGGTGCCGACTTCTACGCGTCGCTCCGCACCTCGGCGGCGCTCGAGAAGGCCGAGGTGGCCGTCGTCGTCCTCGACGTCACCGAGTCGATCTCCACGCAGGATCTCCGCATCATCGACCTCGTCCTCGAGTCCGGGCGCGCCCTCGTGCTCGCCTTCAACAAGTGGGACCTCCTCGACGACGAACGCCGCCGCTACCTCGAGCGCGAGATCGAGCAGGATCTCGACCACGTCTCCTGGGCCCCCCGCGTCAACATCTCCGCGAAGACCGGCCGCCACCTGGAGCGACTCGTCCCCGCCCTCGAGCTCGCCCTCGAGTCGTGGGACACCCGCATCCCCACCGGCAAGTTCAACGCCCTCCTCGCCGAGCTCACGCAGGAGCACCCGCACCCCGTCCGCGGCGGCAAGCAGCCCCGCATCCTGTTCGGCACCCAGGCCGCGAACCGGCCCCCGACGTTCGTGCTCTTCACCACCGGGTTCCTCGACCCGCAGTACCGCCGCTTCATCACGCGTCGACTGCGGGAGATCTTCGGGTTCGAAGGAACGCCCATCACCGTCAACATGCGAGTCCGCGAGAAGCGCAAGCGCTGAGCGGGGCCGGGGCACGCGGCTCGCGGCGTTGTCGTCGGTTTCGATAGCGCTGCTATCGCGGCCCTCCTCCGCCTTGCGATCCGCGCACCCTGGCCCCGCTCGGCGGGGGTGGGCGGAGGCAGGTCCGGGCGTGCTGCGCACGGCCCCAGAGCGCTAAACCCTCGTGCTCGGGCGCGGCGGTGGTCCTAGGACCACCGCGGACGCCGAACACGAGGGTGCAGCGGTGCCGGTGTGCCGGGCGCGGCTTTGCAGCGCCGCCCGGGAGCGGCGAGAATGGGCGTCACCATGGGCAACGCAACCGAGTCGCAGCGCGGCGGGCGCATCGAGCGGCTCTGGGAAGCGCTCGACGTCGACCGGCTCGCCGGCGGCCGCCAGCACGACGTCGTCATCCGCGAGGACATGCGGTCCCACCCGCAGACGGTCCGCGCGTTCCAGGGCATCCGATGGCTGCTCGTCGGTGAGACCCTCGTCGGCCTGACGGCCATCGTCGTCGCGCTCGTCCTCACCTCGCGCGGCGTCACCGTGCCCTGGGCCGTCTGGTTCCGCTCCACGGTCGTCCTGCTCATCACCCTGTCGCTCTACGTCTTCGCGTGGCGCGCGCAGCTCGGCTACTACTGGGCCTACGCCCGGCTCCGGCTCTTCAGCAGGATCTTCCCCGTCGTCACCCTGGTGATCGCCTGCATCCCGGGCCTCTACCCGTTCTGGATGGTCATCGAGCAGATCGTCTTCTCGCTCCTCATGATCGGCATCGGCGACCTCCTCACGACCGACCACATGCGGGAGGTGTTCCCGTCGCGGGCGCGGCGCGAGGCGGCGGCACGTCGGTCCTGACGTCGTCCTGACCGGCAGTGCGGTGGTCGTCACCCCGCCGGTCCCCGAAGTGGGGCCTGCGGCCTCGCCACGTCGAACGCATAGTGGAGTCGTGGAGTTCGGGCTCCCGATTCGGACGACCGGCGATGGTCCTGCGATTCACGACATGGTGGGGGTGATCAGCGTGACCGAAAGTACTGATGCGACCGTCGTCGTTCGAGTGTCCCCGACGCTCTCCCGCCTGCCCCGTCGACGTTTTCTGGGTGCTCTTCTCGTCGCGGGTGCCGCGGCCGCTGCCTCCGCACTCTCGCAACCGACGTCGGGCTTCTCCCTCTCGGGAGCGCCGGCGCATCGGTCGGCGTCCACCGACGGCTCTGGAGGGGGTTCCAAGACCGACTCGATCGTGGGGGCGACGCCACGGACGACGGGACTCCTCGTGAGTCTGTCCGGAACGTCGATCGAACTCACCGTGGACGCACTCAAGCTCTTCCCGCTCGAAGCGACGAAAACGAGGCTCACCAGCGCGAATTCGTCGAGCGTGCGGGCCGCACGTCAAGCGTCTCGGTCCGTCTCCTGGGGAGGGGTCAGGCTGTCCGACGTCGTGGCGGCGGTGGGCGGCGACGGGTCGCAGGCGGTTCGAATCGCGGTCGCGCCCGAGGCGAGGCCCAGCGCGCAGATACTTCTCTCCGCGAAGCAGAGCTCCGCTGCTGACACGCTCGTCGCAGTGATGCGCGAGGGAGGCGACCTCGACGGACGTCCGGGAACCGCTCTCCATCTCGTCACCGGCGGCCGCTCGATCGCCCTCCCCGTCGATGCGATGGTCACGATCGAGGTTCTCGCCTGATGCTGGACACCCGCGGCACCTTCCGATCCCTCTACCCCAGCGGCCGGCGCACGCTCTACGTGCGCGCGGATGGAGACGATGCTGGCTCAGGGCTCACGGCAGCCGCCGCCAAGCGCACCATCCAGGCCGCGGTGGATATCTGCCGCGCGGGTGACCGCATCCTCGTCGGAACCGGAACATACGGGCACACGCAGTTCTTCGAGAAGAACGGCTCGGCGACGGAGTGGATAACTCTGGAGAGCGTGCCCGGTGCCCGCCCGGTCATCGACGTGACGAAGTCCGTCGCGTCGTGGAATGCCTCGAAGCGGAACAACGGCATCGACGTCCAACTGTCCTCCCGGATCGCGATCTTCGGGCTGGAGGTCCGCGGCGATCAGCGGAGTGTCGACCCGGATCCCTCGGGCATAGCCATCTTCCGCGGCTCGAGCCGCATCGCGGTCTGGGGCTGCCACGTCCATGATTTCCCCGGAGGCGGAATCAACTGCTTTTACGCCGCCGAGACGTGGATCGGCTCTCGCCGCCTCGAGGCTGGAGGTTGGGATTCGGTCGACCTGTTCTTCAACACGATCAACGCGACCTCCAGATACTCCACGTTCAACACGTCCGGCATCAGCTTCTACGGCGGGGAGGACCTGACCGGCGGGACCATCGACGGACGATACGGGTACCGAGCCGTCGGGAACTACATCTACGACGTGGTCTGCACTGTGCCCTATCGCCCCGGCGGGTTCTCCGACGTCACGGACGGAAACGGGATCAGTCCCGATTCGCTCGCGGTTCCGAACAGCCTCAATCCCGGTCTCAGGCCCTATCTCAAACGAGGGCTCATCGAGGGCAACGTGATCACGGCCTGCGGCGGCCGCGGAGTCCACATCTACAACTCGAAGAACATCGATGTCGTCAACAACACGCTCGTGGGGAACCTCCGGACGAAGAGCCCCTACATCTCGGGCTCGACGGAGATCGACGTGCAACTGGACACTCCCGATGCGAACAACGGTGTGACGATCGCCAACAACCTCCTTGCTCCTCTCCACACCACTCGCGTCTTCGACCATGTCGCGCAGACGATCACGGGGAACACCGCCCTCGGAGGCACGGACGCGATCCCGCGGGGGAACCAGAGCCTGCGATCCATCGGGCTGAAAGCGTTCGTCGCGATCCCGACGACGCCCGGTCTCGTCGGGGGAATGCCGCTCGGACACCTCGCCCCCAGGGTCGTCACCACCGTGCAGAAGAGGACCGGCAGCCTGGGTTATCGGGCTCTCGGGATCAGCAGGCAGACCGGATCCACGGTGGCGGTCGGAGCCGTTCTCGCGACATGACTCCGACCCTCCGTGACCTCAGGGAGCGGTGACGCCCCTCCGAGCCGATCTGCGTCCGGCAGGAGCCGTCACCTCGGAGGCCGCCCCTGCGGCTCCGACCCGGATGAGGACGTTATTGGCATCCCTCTTCTCGGTGCGCTCCCAGACGAGACCTCCGTCGCGCAGGAACATGACGAATCCCTTGGCGAGCGGCACGAGCCACCAGAGCCAATAGCCCAGGATGAAGACGAGGTTGACTCGAGCCACGAATACGGCACGATCGCGTCGGCGAGGAAGCACCGGTCGCGACATCCTGGCGGCCTGAACCATTCCACGGATCATCAGAACGAGCGCGAGGAGCATCGTCACGAGCGAGATGACGATCGCCGCAGGATTCAGGATGCCGGGGCCGTTGATGCCGAGATCGACGAGTGCGAGGATCCCCACGGTGAAACCGATGGGGTTGAACGCAAGCGACAGACACGGCACGAAGTTGAGCCGGGCCCGGAATCGCTGACCGGGCGTCATCCCCATGCGAGTCAGGGGAGTGGAGAGGCTCTGGAAGAATCCGGCTACCCAGCGCTTCCGCTGCGTGACGCCCTGGCTCCAGGTCGCGGGGACCTCCTCGATCAAAGGCGATTCCACGACTCCCAACCGTCGGCCGTTCGTCCACATGCGCATACCGATCTCCGGGTCCTCGATCGTCAGCCAGGGATGGAACCCCCCGACTTCGAGGAGATCGCCGAATCGGAAGAAGAGACCCTTGCCGAGCACATAGAACGGATGCTTGCCGTGGGCGGACATGTGCTTGTAGAGCGAGGAATCCCACGCGATGTGGTCCATGCCATAGAACGAGGCGGGCCAGCTGCCGAGGAGGTTTCCCGTGATGTTGGTGTTCTGGACGACGTCGTACGACTCCATCCCGATCGCCGCCGTCTGCCAGAAATCAGCCGGCACGACGCTGTCGGCGTCGATGTAGGAGAGGAGCGCGTCTTCGTTGCCGGGCGCGACCTGGTACATGGCCCAGATGAGCTGCCGCGTCTTCTTCGGCGGCAGGGATCGGTCGCCGGCACGCTTGTCCTGGTGCCACCAGTAAGCCTTGGGATTTGCGTCCCAGGCGTTCCAGACGCTGTCCCAACTCGGATCGGTCGTGGCCGGAACGGGGAGCACCTCAAGGAAGGAGAACTCCTCCTGCAGCCGCCGGAGCGACGCGATCGTGTCCGGGTCGTTGTCGTTCGGGATCGAGATGACCCTCAGGAGTTCCTTCGGGTAGTCGGCACGCTGCATCCCCGTGAAGGTCGTCCTCATGGTCGCTTCCAGTTCGTGGAGGACGGGGTAGAAGAGAACGATCTTGGGAAGGGGACGCTGCGGGCGAGCTGCGCGATCGACGAGGTCGACGGGAAGGGAGTAGAACCACAGGGTGACCAGGATGCCGACGAGGTAGACACCCTGGACGACCACCAACGTCCACGAAAGAACATCTCCGTTCATACGGTCAGCCCTCGCTTCTTGAGCTCTTCGTTCGCAGCGCCGACACGATCGACCGCGGTCTGCTCGCTCACCCAGGCGACGAGCTCCTGCACGCCCTGGTCACGGAACCGGTACTCCGGCTCGAAGCCCAGGATCTCCTTGGCGAGCGTCGGATCCGCCCAGCAGTGCCGGATGTCACCGGCTCGATACTCTCCAGTGACGATGGGCTCGATCTCCTCGCGGCCGAGGGCCTTCGCCAGCAGCGTCGCCACCTCCTTGATGCTGATGGGATCACCGATGCCGATGTTGATCGCCTGACCGTTCGCCTTCGCGGCCGTGAGCGCCAGGACCGTGGCGCGCGCCACATCCTTGACGTGAATGAAATCGCGTTTCTGGTTCCCGTCCTCCATGATCACCGGCGGCTGACCATTGAGGAGGCGGCCGCTGAAGATCGCCGCCACACCCGTGTAGGGATTCGACAGAGCCTGGCGCGGTCCGTACGCGTTGAAATAGCGCACCGCCGTGACGTCGATGCCGTAGGCCGCTCCGACCGACAGCACGAGAAGCTCCTGATCCATCTTGGAGATCGCGTACACCGAGGTCGGGAAGAGGGGCTTGCTCTCCGCCGTCGGGACGGGCGAGAGCGCCTTCCCGCAGACGGGGCACTTCGGCTCCCACTCCCGGGCGACCAACTGGTCCTCGGAGCGCAGGCGCGGAGCGACGTCGCCGTGATCGTCGCAGTGGTAGGAGCCCTCACCGTAGATGGACATCGACGAGGCCACCACGATCTTCTTCACGGCGAAGTCGCCGTTGACGAGGATGTCGAGCAGGAGCGCCGTTCCGCCGGTGTTGGCCTCAACGTAGCGAGAGATCTCGTACATGGACTGGCCCACGCCCACCTCCGCGGCGAGGTGGACGATCTGTTCGATGCCGATCAGGGCCTCAGACAGGGCGGTGCGATCGTTCATGTCGCCCAGGACGAATTCCGCCTGTTCCGAGACGTGCTTCGGACCCGCACCGTTGTGGACCTGGTCGACCAGCTTGTCGTAGACGCGGACGTCGTGACCCTGGCCGAGAAGGATGTCGACGACGTGCGAACCGATGAAGCCGGCTCCGCCGGTGACGAGGATTTTCATGCGACTGCTTCTTTCTCGGCCGAGAGGGCGGCCATGTCAAGGGAGGAGGGGGTGTTCCAGGCGGGAGCCGGTGCACGACCGAGCGCGTGAACGGACCATCCGGCCGCGTTCCAGGCATCGACGTCGAGCTGATTGCGGCCGTCGATGACGAGGCGCGCCGAGACGAGGTCGTTCAGGATGCTCGGGTCGAGTTCTCGGTATTCGTCCCACTCGGTGAGATGAACGAGGAGCTCGGCTCCGATGCTCGCCTGCACAGTGGACTGCGCGTAGCTGAGGTGCGGCGCGATCCTGCGCGCGTTCTCGACGGCCGCGGGATCGTGGACGGTGACAAGGGCTCCGCGATCATGGAGGGCCCTCGCGACGAACAGCGCGGGGGAGTCGCGGACGTCATCGCTGTTGGGTTTGAACGCGGCGCCGAGAATGGTGATGCGCCGCCCGCGGACGTCGCCGCCCAGGAGTTCCGCCGCGAGTTCGAGGACTCGATTCCGACGACGCTGATTGACCGCGTCGACGGTGCCGAGGAACTCCAGAGCCTTGCCGACGCCGAGTTCTTCACCGCGAGCCCGGAATGCGCGGATGTCCTTGCCGAGGCAGCCTCCACCGAAGCCGACACCGGCGTTGAGGAAGCGACGACCGATGCGGGCATCCTGCCCGATGGCGTCGGCCAGGGTCGTGACGTCGGCGCCGACGGTCTCGCAGACCTCTGCCATCGCGTTGATGAAGGAGATCTTCATCGCGAGGAAGGAGTTGGCCGCCACCTTGACGAGTTCGGCCGTCTCGAGATCCGTCGTGAAGCTCGGGGTACCCCCGTCGAGAATCGAGGAGTACACGGCACGCAGGATGCCCTCCGAGTCGGCATCGTCGACTCCGAAGACGAGACGATCCGGCGAGAGGGTGTCCTCGACGGCGAAGCCCTCTCGGAGGAATTCCGGATTCCATGCGACCCGGACGTCGACGCCCGTCGGCGCCAGCTCCTGCGCCAGCTCGCGGAGTCTGCGCGCCGTCCCCACGGGGACGGTCGACTTGCCGACGATCAGGCTTCCAGGTGTGAGCCCCCTCGCCAGTTCGGCCACGACGGCATCGACGAACCGCATGTCCGCGGAGTCGGAATCGGCCTTCTGAGGAGTGCCGACGCAGACGAAGTGAACCTCCCCGAACGCGGCCGCCTGAGCTATCGACGTCGTGAAACGCAGCCTGCCGGAGGCCACCGTCTCGTGGAGCAGCTCGGGGAGGCCGGGCTCGAAGAAGGGCGCGTGTCCCTGCTGGAGAGCGGCGATCTTCGACGGATCCGAGTCGACACCGAGGACGTCGTGTCCGAGCGCCGCCATCCCGGCCGCATGGACTGCGCCGAGGTACCCGGTGCCGATGACCGTGATGCGCATCAGGCGGCCGGCTTCGCGAAGTGCCGGTCGACGGAGGATTCGTCGCCCATCTGGCCGCCCTGAAGCGCCGAGGAGGCCTCGTGGACCTCGCCCGGTCGGCTGGCGAACCAGTCGATGGTCCGTTTGAGTCCCTCGAGGATGTTGACGCGCGGAGTCCAGGAGAGATGCCTGAAGGCGAGCTCGATGTTGGGGCGCCGACGAGTCGGGTCGTCCTGTGGCAGTGGGAAGTACTCGATCTCCGACGACGAGCCGGAGAGCGCGATCACGAGTTCGGCGAGGCTGGAGACGGTGCGCTCGGCGGGGTTTCCGATGTTGATCGGACCCGTCTCCCGCGAGTCGAGCATTGCGACGAGTCCGCGGATCAGGTCGTCGACGTAGCAGAAGCTCCGCGTCTGACTGCCGTCGCCGTAGATCGTGATCGCATCATCATTGAGAGCCTGCGCGATGAACGAAGTGACGACCCGACCGTCGTTGGCACGCATGCGAGGACCGTAGGTGTTGAAGATCCGGACGATTCCGACGTTCGTACCACGGGTCCTGGAGTAGGCCATCGACACGGCTTCGGCGTAGCGCTTCGCCTCGTCGTAGACGCTGCGCGGTCCGACCGGGTTCACGTGCCCCCAGTAGTCCTCGCGCTGCGGATGGACATGGGGATCGCCGTAGACCTCGCTCGTCGATGCAACGATGAAACGGGCGCCGTGCGAATCCGCGAGCTCCAGCATTCTCTCCGTACCGCGACTGCCCACCAGGAGCGTCTCGAGTGGCATGCGGTGATAATCGGGCGGTGATGCGGCACTGGCCAGGTGAGCCACGGCGTCGACGTGCCGGCTCGGGGCGACCCAGGTGGTGACATCCTCTTCGACGATGGTGAAATCCGGGTGGTCCAGGAGAGCGGTCAGATTCTCGAGACGTCCGGTCGACAGATTGTCGACGCAGGTGACCGAGTCGCCACGGGCTATGAGGGCTTCGCAGAGATGGGATCCTAGGAATCCCGCTCCGCCGGACACGACAACATGCACAGCTGTACCTCTTCTTCGGGGGAGAGTTCGCGGAAAACGAGACACCAGCCGAAGCGAGGAAGAGTGGGTGTCTCGACCTGGGATCCGCGTCGCTGATGATCGTGAGGCGAGACTAATTGACGCGCGGATTCGTGTGAGAAAAAATCAGGTCGCCGGACACCGAGCGCGTCCGGCCTCACCCGTTTGATGATTTCGACGATTCCGGGTGAAAGTAACCGAACGAACAGGTTCGTCTACTGTTGGACGCCCTGGACACGACGCATCATTCGCCCTGTCCCCTCGAAGGGGGACATTTTCGACAGTTTTCGACGGACGATGGTCGAAATGGACAGATCTTCGGCAGGCGCTGGAAATCCGTACGAAACACTTGGCCCGACCTTATCGGGTGAGGTGGCCATACCGTCGACGGGAAAATCACCCTCGGCGGCGCGAGGCGGCGGCACGGCACTGATCAGACCGCGGCTCCTGCGCTCCGCGTCATCGTCACGTCGCCGGGGGAGACCTCGCGCCCGTCGGCGGTGACGAAGGCGAGACGGACGGCATCGCCGGAGCCGCCGTCGCGGTAGGCGGCGCGGGGCCCGGCTTCGACGGGACGGTGCTTGCCCCCCCAGGAGCCGAGGGCCGCGAGAACGGGGACGAGCTCGCGGCCGGCCTCGGTCAGGAGGTACTCGTCGCGCTCGCGCTCGCCGGGCTCCCGGTAAGAGCGCCGCTCGAAGACACCGACCTCGACGAGGGACGCGAGGCGCGCCGCCAGGACGTCGGGGGAGACGCCGAGCGACGCGCGGAAGTCGGAGAACCGCGTGGTGCCGAAGAAGGCGTCGCGGACGACGAGGAGCGCCCACCGCTCGCCGAGGACGTCGAGGCTGCGGGCGATGCCGCAGGTGGGGTCCGGGCAGGATCGGGGTGCCATGGCACCAGCGTACCTCGGTTGGCAATTCCTATCCAGAGGGGTAGGGTCGCCGCATGCCCGCTCGGAACCGCCTCGCCTTCTGGACCTGCGCCGCCGTCCTCGCCCTCGCGCTGTGGACGAGCGGCGCCGCGACACCGGTCTACCCGCTCTACTCCGCCGACTGGCATCTCACGCCGATCCTCACGACGTCGATCTTCGCCGTGTATCCGCTCGTGCTCGTCGTCGTGCTGCTCGTGTTCGGCGACCTCAGCGACACGGTCGGCAGGAGGGCGAGCATCCTGCTGGGAGTCGCCGCTCAGATCGTGGGGGTCGTGCTCTTCGCGGTCGCGCCCGACGTGGTGTGGGTACTCGTCGGCCGGGCCTTCATGGGGCTGGGCGTCGGCCTCGCGCTCAGCCCCGCGACGGCCAAGATGATCGACATCGCCGGGCCCGCTGCCTCG
The DNA here is from genome assembly GCF_002074055.1 of Frondihabitans sp. 762G35. Lineage (NCBI taxonomy): Bacteria > Bacillati > Actinomycetota > Actinomycetes > Micrococcales > Microbacteriaceae > Frondihabitans > Frondihabitans sp. 762G35. The sequence continues at coordinate 1,197,863 of NZ_CP014619.1, forward strand.
GCGCGGACGGGCGCGATCAGCACCGCCTCCACCGCCACCGGACTCGTGTTCGCGACCCTCGTCGGAGGCGCGCTCGTGCAGTACGCGCCGTTCCCGCTGCATCTGACCTATTGGGTCCTGCTCGGGGCGGAGCTCGTCGTGCTGGTGCTCGTCTGGCGGCTCGATCGCGACCGTGACCCGGCGGCAGGCCGCTGGCGGCCGCGCGGCATCTCCGTGCCGCGCTCGCTCTGGGGCGCCGTCGTCGCGGCAGCGGTCTGCGTCAGCGCCTCGTACGCGCTCGGTGGCGTCGTGATGTCGCTGGGAGCGTCGATCGGCAAGCAGCTGATCGGCACGGACGACGCCTTCGTCACCGGGTCGATCCTGGCCCTGTCGATGGTCGTGATCGGCGTCGTGGCGCTGGTGTCGCGCCGCATCCCGCTCGTCGTGGCCACGCCCATCGCCCTCGTGGCCACGGGGCTGGCCTTCACGGCCCTCGTCGCGGCGGCGAGCACGCGCTCACTTGCGCTGTTCCTGGTGTTCTGCGTGTTCGCGGGGGTCGGCTACAGCCTCTTCTTCGCCGCCGGGCTCCAGATCGTCGGCCGCTTCGCCCCGGCGCACCACCGCGCCGGGACGCTGTCCGCCGTCTACCTCGCCGCCTACCTCGTCCAGGGGGCGTCGGCTCTGTGGCTCGGGGCGGAGGCGACCGCCGGCGGTCTGCAGCGCGCCGTGGACCTCGGCGCGCCCGTCATCGTGGCGCTCGCGGCGGTGGCCCTCGTGTTCGTGCTGCTCCTCGCCCGCTCGTCGCGCGGCGGGGCGGCCTCCTCCGCCGCGGGAGAGGCCGCCTCCGAGGCGTGACGCCGGTGGGTGCCGACGTGACGTCGCGGCGTGCGGACGTGACGCCGGCGCGTGCGGGCGTGCCGGCTAAGCGACGTGCTCGTCGAGGAACGCCAGGGTGGCCCGCCAGGCGTCGGCCGCGTACCCGGCGTCGTAGGCGTGCGGGTTGCGGTCGTTGAAGAAGGCGTGGCCCGTGCCCGCGTAGACGGTCGGGGTGAAGTCGACCCCCGCCTTCGTCATCGCCGCGGTGACCTCGGGCAGCCCGTCGATCAGGCGTTCGTCCTGATCGCCGTAGAACGCCAGGATCGGGGCGGTGACGTCGCCGAGGGTCGTCTCCTCCGGGGGTGCGCCGTAGAACGGGACCGCGGCCCGGATCCGGGGGTCGGCCGCGGCCAGGGCGAAGCTGTAGGTCCCGCCGAAGCAGAACCCGGTCACCGCGGGTCGTCCGTCGACGCCGGGCTGCGACTCCAGCAGGTCGAGCGTCTTCCGGAGCGACGGGATCGCCCACCGGGCGTACTCGGGCGAGCGGATGGGGGACGCGGCCTCCCGCATCCGAGGCTGGACGGTGCTCTTCGCCTCGTCGTCCTCGCCCGCCATGATCGCGAGGAGCTCCTCGCCGAGGGCGGGTTGCATGCCGCCGCGGCTGAGGATGTCGGGGGCCGCCGCCACCCAGCCCTCGAGGGCGAACCGGTCGGCGATGTCGCGGATGTGGTCGACGAGGCCCCAGATCTCGTGGATCACGACGAGCCCGCCCTTGACGGCGACGCCGTCCGGGGGAGTCGCGAGGTGCACGTCGAAGGGGCCGTCGTTGTCGAGCTGGACCGTCTCTGCCATGTCTCGAGCCAAGCACGCGAGGCTCTCGACGGTCTGGGCTGCGGGGTGCGCTCCGGGCAGCGGACCACGACCGGGGGCCGCATCGGCAGATCCCCGCTCGACGCGCGCCACTCCGGCACGGCCTCCGTCGGAGGTGCCCGCTACGGTCGAGTCACCGTCATCCAAGGAGCCCCATGTCGACGCATCCTCTCGAGCCCCTGTCCGCCTCCGAGCTGGAGCGGGTCGCGGCCGTCCTGAAGCGCGATCGCGGTCTGCGCGACACCGCGCGGTTCGTCTTCATCGAGCTCCACGAGCCGCCGAAGGCCGACGTGCTGGCCTGGACGCCGGGCGAGCCGTTCGAGCGGCGCGGGTTCGCCATCCTGCGCGAGCGGGCGGAGCGGGCCACCTACGAGGCCGTCGTATCGCTGACGAGCGACGCCGTCGTGTCGTTCGAGCGCATCGACGACGTCCAGCCGCCCATCACCGTCGAGGAGTTCGACATCGCGGAGGAGCTCGTCCGGAAAGACGAGCGCTGGCGCGACGCGCTCCGGCTCCGCGGAGTCACCGACTTCGACCTGCCCATGATCGACAAGTGGTCGTCGGGCTACACCGGGGAGTCCGACTCGACCGAGCGGCGTCTCGCTCGGCTGCTCACCTTCGTGAGGAGCGGCGAGCACGAGAACGGCTACGCGCGCCCGGTCGAAGGGCTCATCGTCACGATCGACATGGACACCTGGGAGGTGCTCGACGTCACCGACCACGGGGTCGTCCCGCTGCCCCCGTCGACCGGGAACTTCGAGGCGGAGTTCTTCTCCCGCGAGGGCAACTACCCGCTGATCGAGGGCTACCGCGAGGCGATGAAGCCGATCGAGATCAGCCAGCCGCAGGGCTCGAGCGTCTCGATCGACGGTCACTCCCTCTCGTGGGGTCCCTGGCGCCTCGAGATCGGCTACACGCCCCGCGAGGGCGTCGTGCTGCACGACGTCCGCTACGTCGACAAGGGGAAGACGCGGCCGATCCTCTACCGCGGCTCCCTCGCCGAGATGTACGTCCCCTACGGCGACCCCGCGGCCACGCACTGGAACAAGAACGTCTTCGACGAGGGCGAGTACGGCCTCGGCGTCCTGGCCAACTCGCTCGAGCTCGGCTGCGACTGCGTGGGCGAGATCCTCTACCTCGACGCCGTGGTCAACGACCAGGACGGCGGGGCGATCACCATCCCCAACGGCATCTGCGTGCACGAGGAGGACGCCGGGATCGGCTGGAAGCACACCGAGTACCGCGACGGCCGAGGCGAGGTGCGCCGCAACCGCCGCCTGGTCATCTCGTTCTTCGTCACCGTCGGCAACTACGACTACGGCTTCTACTGGAACCTGCACCTCGACGGCTCCATCGAGCTCGAGGTGAAGCTCACCGGCATCATCTCGACCGGGGCGCTCCTGCCCGGCAGTCTGCAGCCCGGCGACGAGCCCGGCCACGGCACGATCGTCGCCCCGCAGCTCTACGGTCCGCACCACCAGCACTTCTTCAGCGTCCGCCTCGACATGCAGGTCGACGGCCAGCGCAACACCGTGGAGGAGCTCAACTCGGAGGCCGTCCCGGCCGGGCCCGACAACCCGTGGGGCAGCGCCTGGCGGGTCACGAAGACGCCGATCGAGTCGGAGGCCATGTCGGCCAGAGACGCCTCGCCGTCGACGGCGCGCAACTGGCTGGTCACCTCGTCCGACACGGTCAACGGCGTCGGCGGCAGGCCGGCCTACCTGATCGAGCCGGGAGCCGCCGCTCCGTTCTTCGCGCAGGAGGGGTCGCAGCAGCTCAACCGCGGTCGGTTCGCCACGAAGCAGCTCTGGGTGACGAAGTACGACCCGGCCGAGCGCTACGCGGCGGGCGACTACATCGCGCAGGAGCCCGTCGCCGGCGGCGTCTCGCGCTTCGTCGAGGCCGGGCGACCCCTCGTCGACGAGGACGTCGTCTGCTGGTACACCGTCGGGGTGCACCACGTCGTGCGCCCGGAGGACTGGCCGGTCATGCCGGTCGCGCGCGCCGGCTTCCACCTCAAGCCGGTCGGCTTCTTCGACGGCAACCCGATGCTCGACCTGCCGCCGGAGCCGATGGGCGACCACTGCTCGCACCATGGCGGCGGCGGCGGTGTCGGTGACGCCGGCGATCCGCACGAGCACGGGAGCGACGCGCACCACGGGTAGGGGTGGGCTCGGGCATCCTGCGGGCGGCCTCGCGGTTTTCAGGAGTTCGCCGCGGCGGCTCCTGAAGTGCGCGCCGGGCGGGGCTCGATCGCCTGAGGAATGTGTCCCGCAGGGGGCGTGCTCCTGAGTTGCGTTTTTCAGTCCTGAGTTGCGGCGCGGGGCCCGTCGCGGCGCTCGACGGTGCGGCGCGCGTGCGGGGCTAGTGCGAGCCCGGTACGCGCTTCAGGGTGACGAAGGTCGTGGCTCCTGCGGAGAGGGCGATCGTGGTGCCGTCGTCGGAGAAGCGCGCGGTGTACTTCTGGCTGTAGGGCTTCTGCACCACCTGGAGGGTGTACGTGTCGCCGCTCCGGCCGATGATGTGGCACATGCCCGGGGTCCGGCTGGTGACGATCTTCGAATCGCGGTAGAGCATGTTGGTGCAGTTGCCGACGTCGCTGATCGTCTTGTCGCTGGAGCCGTCCGAGGCGGTCCAGACGCCGGCGAGGTTCGGGAAGCTCGGGCTGCACCCGCTGAGCAGGGCGGCGCAGGAGGCGGCTATCGCAACGGCGACCACAGGACGGGCGGACTTCTTCACGGGGCGGCTTTCGTTTCGCGAACTGACCTCCAGCCTAGCGAGCGTCGCCCCGCCATTCGGCTGGTCCGCCGGGCCCCTCCCGGTCGGGTATGCTGTTCAGGTTGCTCCGGTCGAGCAACACCAAGAGCCCTTGCGGGCTCTCGGGCTGTGGCGCAGCTTGGTAGCTCACTTGACTGGGGGTTAAGTGGTTTACCGCTCTCCGGTCGGCCCGAACAACTGAAAAACAATGCCACGGGCTGTGGCGCAGCTTGGTAGCGCACTTGACTGGGGGTCAAGGGGTCGCAGGTTCAAATCCTGTCAGCCCGACAGAAAATCCCTGATGAGAAGCAATTTTCATCAGGGATTTGTTGTTTCTGAACGTCGTTTTCTCTGGTCCCCCTCTGGTCCCCCTGGACAGGCAGGCGTGGTCGACCTGTGGATGACAGAATCCGTCGCGATGCCCTGTCTGTGGATAAGGGGACCAAAAGGGGACCAGAACGGTGGAAACTCACGACTGAGCCGCTCACAGTCCGCGTCCGGTGACTTGCCGTGGCCGTCCTGAAGTGTTCGGGCGGGCGTCTCTGCTGAGGAAGGCGTTGGCTTGTTCTGCGGCGGATGCGAGGTGGCGGTCATCGGGGTGGAGGTAGCCGCGTGTTGTCTCGATTGAGGCATGTCCGAGGATCTCTTGGAGGACGTGGAGGGGGACTCCGGCGTCGGCGAGCCAGGTGGCACCGGTGTGTCGGAGGCCGTGTCGGGTGAGGTTGGGCAGGCCGAGGTCAGCAACGACCTGGTCCCAGCTGGTGGCGTCGCGAACGGTGGCCGTCGTGAGGAAGCCGCCACGCGGACCGACGAGGAGTGGTTCGTCCGATTGCTTGAACGCGCAGAGTCTTTTCAGGACCGGCCGGAGTGGGTCGCGAATCGGCACGCGACGCTCTTTGCGGCTTTTGGTTGGTTTGGTGATGAGGCCGCCCCTGCCAGGGAAGACTTGTCGTCTGATGATGACGAGGTTCTTTGTGAAGTCCACGTCTCCGACTTGGAGTCCGGAGACTTCGGAAGAACGTGCTGCCAGCAGAGCTGCGAGCATCACGAAGTCTGAATAGGACTGATGGACGGTGCCGCAGGCGGAGGCGAGCTGGTTCAGCTTCTGCAGGTCAGGGATCGCGTGCGCGCGCGGGGCAGCATCTTCGGCCGGTTGAACTCGGAAGGCGTTCCGATGGAGACTCCGCTTCGCATGGTGCTTGGCGGGATTGATTGTGATCAGGCCGTCGCGAACGGCTTCGTCGAGCACCCGCACGAGTGGTGGGATGGTGTTCTTGATCGTCGATGCGCCGTACTGCTTCTCCCAGTGATCGATCGTGCGGTCGATCATTCCAGCGGTGATCTGCGTGACGGGCAGATGGCCGAGCGCCGGGAGTACTCGGAGCCGAAGACCATACCGGTAGTTGTCGCCGGTGGAGGTCATATCGAGGCCGCGGGCCCATCGATCGTCGATCGAGGTGAAGAACTCCAGGAGCGTCATGGAGACGTCCATTCCCTTGACCGAAGAATTACGGAGCGTTTCGAAGAATGCCCGTGCGGTTGCCTCGTCCTTCATGATCTCGGTACGGATCACGCGCTGCTTGGTGAGCGGATCGGTCCAGCGTGCCCGCGCTCGGATTCCGTAGGAGCGTCGTTCCATGTCATCTGGGTTATCAGCATCCACCTCCGCAACTTCATGCGCAGGTACATGCCCACCAACATCCTGCTCGACGCGATTCGAACCCGCCGCGGGCTCAAGTGGGGCGTGCCCGCGATGCTCCTCGCAATCCCGTACCTTCTCGCCGCGAGCATCTGCACGGATCTGATCGACGGGGGAGCGTCCCGCTGGCTCTACGTCGTTGCCCTTGTCTGCATCTGGAACGCGCTGAAGTTCATCGTGATCGGTCCGATATGCGTTGGCCTGCTCGTTCAGACGCGGGCAGCGGAATATCGAGAGTGACCGAGCAGAGGTGGGAGCTCAACGATTTCAATGACCTCGCGGCGTTGCCTGTCGCGGCGGTGTATTGAGACGTGGTTGTGACTGAGAAGCTATGGGTCCACTGGCTGCAGCAAGGCAAGGTCGATGAGCGCTACAAGACGAAATTGCTTCGCGATGCAGCGGGGCTGGTCGCCGTCCTGGGTGGTTCCAGTTCGTAACGAGCGATCCATCAAGCTGTCCTGCTCGCCTTGAGGCTTACCTACTGGGCAGTGACCGATCCATAGCCAGAAGATACTAGGGCGACGCGGACAGGAGTTGCAGGTGGAGCGAGTGTTTAGGCAAGAAGATCGGACGGCCCCAGGTAGTCAAGCTCGACGACGTCTCCTGCTCCGATCGCGGTGACTTTCAGCAGGCCCTGACGGCGCGGGTTCAGGCGCGTAGTCAGTACCCCGACTCGCTGGGCATCTGCTGCCTCGAGCACGGTTGTTTCGTCGGAGTGGGAGATCGCTCGGTATGGCTCACCGGGGGTGGTCTGATAGCCAGGCATCCAACTCACCGAAGTCTCGTGCACTTCATGGATCCACGTTCGCTGACGGAGGGCGACAGTGCGGGTGGCGAAGCTCATCCAGAGCTCTCGGGTGGCCGGTGTAGGCCAGGACGCGTCTCTCGTTGCGATTTTTGTTGCCTCGGAGATCATCCACTCGTGTAGCCCGGCTGGGGTCGTGAATGCAGCTTCGGTTGACTCCACCGCGACGAGCGCTCCCGACCTAGAGGCGAAGCCTGCTCGCATCAGCGTCGACGCAGCCCTGTTAAGGGTGCCGGCTTCCACAGCAGCGACGCTCAGTCCGGTCTCCGGACTGGATAGGTCCCAAGGGAATGCGTCGGGGTTGGGGTGCGCTGCAGCTCGGACACGGACGGCTTCGAGTGCCCACGGGAGTCGGTACGCCAGGGTTTCTTCGATGAACTCAACCGTTTCGAGGCTATCGTCGGCCGCGATTTCCGCGACTGGACGCCCTCGCAGCCACCCGACCAGGATCTCTTCCCAATTGTCTGGTTGAGACTTGGGAGTGAAGGGGAAGATCTCGAACACGATATTGGCAAAATGGACTATGGCGTTGATCGCTTCGTCGTTCATGCCGAGTTGGATGGCCGCTTCGGCGGTTTGCAGGTGACGGTTGAGTTGCTCAGCATTCGAATCGAGTTCCCGGCCGGTCGCGAGGCCAACGCCAGCCAGGTAATAGCCACGCCGCTGATCTGGTGTCGTGCTCCGCCAGATAACTCCAGCTCGGGCCACGAGACCTGTCCGCAGGGCGTTGCGCACTGGTTCTTGGTGGCGAGCGATTGTTCGTGCCCACAGCGATGAAGCGAGAACTGCATCGAGCGCGGCGCCGAGATCCTGCTCCGCGACAGAGGAGTCGCTGAGCAGTCCGAGGATCGCGCAGTCCAGGCTCGCGAGTTGGCCCGGCCAGAGCTTCATGGCTTCGCTCGCGGTCTCTTCGTCTTCGGTGGCAATCGCGAGGAAGGGCCAGTCGGCAAGCCCAGTGACGTACTCGGTGAAGTCGTCCCGGTCGACCTCGCCGAGACTGTCGGACATCCTCTGGAGCATGGTGGTGAGGAGTCGGACGAGTCCGCTCTGCATGTCCCGCAGCTGCGAATCTTCGACGAGCCGCTCCCAGTTCTGTCGTGTTCGACGGCTGGGCTCGAACATGGGATGCACCACGAGTCCGGACGAATCGACGAAGGCTCGTCCAGCTCGGCCCACGATGTTGCGGAACTCGGCGGCATCGATGATCTTCCGGTTTCGCCACAGACTATGGACCACTAGCGAACTCGCCGACAGGTTCAATCCCTGCGCCAGCGTGGGGGAGGAGACCGTAATTTTCAGCGCTCCCTGTTGCAGGAGATTCTCTACTTCTTTCCGGTAGGGCCCGGGCAGAGAGCCGTGATGGATGGCGACGCCCATGCGTAGGCAGGCTAGGAGAGGATGGTCGGCCCCGAACCATTCTTGGCCGATGCTGAGGGCGGTGTTCAGGACGGTCGGGTCGCCGTCAAAGACGCTGCGGAGCGCGCCTTGCCGGGCCAGCTTGACGATCAGTTTGGCAAATGCGTTGACCGAGCTCTTCAGCGGGCAGAACACCAGGACGGTCTGGCCGTCATCGACGAGGCGCCAGGCGGTGGCCAGCGTGAGCTCTTGAGCATCTTTCGGGAATGGGAGCTTGCGTTGCTTGCTGGGGACTGTCTCCGCGGTGAGGAACCGGGGGACATACGGTTCTTCACCGCCGACAGTGATGTTCAGCCTGGCGTTGTTATCGCGCCAGACGACTTCTCCGTATCGGAGGACGGTGGGGCGCCAGTCACTGCTGATCAGCCCATCGGGTTCGTCGTCTGTGAGCCAATCGACGAAATCCTTGACCTCGTCGCCCTCGGGCAGGATCGCTGAGAGACAGATGATGCGCCGAGTCTTAGCGTCGGGGCGGCGAAGGAGTCGCTGAATCTGGACTTCGTACCGCACCTCCCGCTCGTTCGCTCCGATCATGTGTCCCTCGTCGAGCACGATCAGTCCGACGTCATTGAGTAGATCCGGATCGTTGCGGAGGGCGAAGTCGAGCTTCTCGGGAGTCGAGACGACAATGTCGCGGTCCTGGAGGATGCTCTCGTCGACATCGCTAACCCCGGTGGTGCCGTACAAGGATGAGATGGTCTTGCCGAGAGGGACGAAGGTGCGTTCCAGAGCGGTCTCGGTCTGTGCGGAGAGCGCGCGGAGCGGGGTGACGAACACCACCCGTTTTCCTTCGGCCAGGGTCGCGAGGATGCATAGTTCTGCGATGCGAGTCTTGCCTGCGCTCGTGGGCAGGGAGAGTACGAGGTTGTCTTGCGTATTGAGCACTCGTGAAGCGGCTTCCAATTGGGAGGGCCAGAGGTCGATCTCGGAGCGTCGTCGGCGGAAGAGCGAGGCGATGAATGTGGCGCGTAGGCGATCCCAGTCGCCAGCGTCCCCGCTTTCCGGACCCGTCGGCAGGACCACATGGAAGCTGGAATCCCAGAGGCCCCGCAGCAGGTGAATCGCCAGCCGATGACACCACCACTGCGGCACCATGCTCAGGGCGGCCGCGCCGCGCATACCCACCTCGAGTCGTGCAATGGCGTCCGTGAGGAGAGTCGGCTCGCCACGTTCGAACGCCAGCATGGCCACGCTGATCGCACCCATGAACGCATCCGTCAATGCCGCATCGACGACATCCAGGACATCGGCCCCGTCCCCGAGGTCGTCGTTGCCGTCATCCGGGGCAAGCGTCGAACGCAACTCCTCGGCAAGGCTCGCGTCCGCGGCCCGTTCGTCCGCGCGGCTTCCGGAGACGAGCATTGTCAGGCCATCCAGGTCGCGGAGCATGAGTAGCACCAGGCATCTCTCGGTGGGGGAGATGTTTTGATCGTTGCGCGTCGCCGTCAGAAGGGAATAGGCCCGCGCTGAGAATCGAGCGAGATGAAAGCTAGCTGCGGCTACCACCCGGTGAAAGCCCAATTCCGGTGTCACCTCTCCTCGGGCGATGACTGATTCGATCGCTGTCGCCGCGTTCTCGAATGCCCGTCGAGATACCTCGGCAGATCCCTCTAGATCGCTCAGCTCCAGTCCGTGCTCCAGAAGCGCATACCCGTAGGAGAGGAGGTCGTGGCTCAGTAGAACGTCAAATGGGGGAGCGTCCTCTGGGAGTACACCTTCGCGCCATATCATTGCGCGTGCCTCTCCGCGCGCAAGAAGCCGCTCACGAAAGCCTGACGTCGTTGCTCGACCGATCGCGGTTTCGAGATCCTCAACGCGTGCGGGCATCGCGGCTCACCTTCTCGAAGACTCGACGGATGAACGCCTGGTGCTCTGGGATCTGCAGCCCCACACCGAGTCGCCGGATTTTGCCCTTATAGGCCTTGGTGTGATTGCGGAGCAACCCGAGAGGGTTGTTGCCAGACAACGTGAACAGCAGGTGCAGTACATCGCCGGGTCGGATACGTCCACGAAGCTGAGCGGCGAGGATCTTGACGTGCAGCTTCGTCTCACCCATTTCGCGCAGACGCGCGGCGACGAACATCAGCGCGTGGGGTGTCGGCAGGCCGTGATCGCTCAGCAAGGCTGTTTCCGCCTCGTCCAGTGTCGAAGTCGAGAGGCTCGCGCGACTTTTCGCCTCGCCCTTGAGGAACTCGAGCTTGTCATCGTCCACCATGCGAACGCCGAGGAGATCGTCGCCGCGCATGGGCATCTCGCGGCTGTCCTTCCACCGCAGGCGTGCGATCATGCGGTAGCCGAGTTCTCGCGCCACATACTGGGTGGCGAGGACCTCTCCGAGTTCGCCCGACCGGGTCCGCTTGCTGACCGGTAGCTTTCCGCTGAGAACCTCTGCCGCCTCCGGCTTGCCGAGCTCGCGTAACACTGCCGCGATCTCATCCGCAGACACATAGTGACGAGGTACAGCGGCAGCGGCCCATTTCACCCCAGCATCAACCGCGACCTCGTCGGCTGGCACCATCCGCACAACCTTGTGAGAACCAATGTTCTCCCGGGTGGTGGTCACCCACGTCTTAATCCGAGCCATCCGAACAATCCTCCAAAATTCGCCAGGTCAAAACGAGTCGTCTGGCCTGTGATCGTCCGAGGCCGGCCGCCGGTAGAGCGGACTGCTCATTCAAGTTCCCACCGTTCATAGGTCAGACCGCCCGCAGGTTCGCTTGGCTGCGTAACCGAGCTTGTGCATCCCCTTCGAGAGAGAACGTCACAAGCCCGAGCATGAGATCCCGCACGTCCTGTGCGCGCACGTCGAGCGCTCGCGCGATCTCGAAGAATCCTGCGCCTTGGCCACGCATATCGTTCATGACCTGCGTTAGGAGGCTGGAGCTTTCGGCGAGTAGGTCGGAGCCGGGCTCGCTTCGTCGGAAGCCGGCCATTGAGAGTTGCTTCGCCAGTGTGCTGTAGGTCCAGTCTGAGATGACGCCTAGTCGATGCGCACGCAGGTTGAGCGCCATTGCACTCACATGCCAGCGTCTCTTGAGCATCAGGATGTCCTCGAGCATCAAGTTGCCGCGGATCGCGCCAAGGACGTCGGCGCGCGGCATTAAGAAGGAACTGGCAAAGTCGTTCGCTGCCTGCTCCTTTTCCTTTCCTGGTTCAACGTGCAATGACCCGCCGTGCATGACGAGGTGCCCGAGTTCGTGGGCGAGGTCGAAACGTAGTCGTTCGGCGGACTTATGCACGTTCAGGAAGATCACCGGTGTCGCCCCGTGCCGGAACGAAAAAGCGTCGATGGCTTGCAGCGGCCCGCCGGCCGAGTAGACCTTCGCGCCCTTGGATTCGAGAAGCTGCAGAAGGTTCTTGATCGGTGCGACGCCAAGACCCCATGCGCCGCGCAGAGCCTCGGCAGCTTGCTCGGGAGGAAGCTCGTCGTCGGAGTCGAGGATGTCCTGGAGCTCTGGAACCTCGGGAGCTGGTGCCCTATATGTCGCCTCAATCCAGTCCGACAGTTCGATCGCCAGCGTTGACAGGCTTCGTGCTGTCGCTTCGTCCTTCTTCGCGAGTCGCGATGTCGCTCGGAAATGGAAAGCATCCGACGGGGGGAGCGCCTTGACTGGGCGATAGAAGAAGTCGACCGGGAAGTTGAGGACGCGGGCGAATTCACGGATAAGCTCGGGACTCGGTGTCTTCTTGGTGTTCTCGGCTTGAGATACCCAGGGCGCGGTCGTGCCCGCTTCCGTGGCGAGCGCGGTTGCGGTCATCTGTCGGATGGCGCGCGCCATCTCAAGGCGTGCGGGAATGAAGGTGGTGCTCATCGCGGGGAACCCGGCGCCTTAGCGCCGTGCGACGGTGAAGCCGAAGCCCTCGTCTTCTTCGGTGTCTTCCTCGAACGAGAACGCACCGAGCGCCAGGTCGAACGGAGGGAAAATGATCCGCTCCGACCAGCTGTCGATCTGCTTACCGGCCATCGAGGTCGGACGGGATAGCTCCAGAAAAACCATGCCGTCACGCTCGTTGTAGAGCAGGATCCAGAGGTACTTGACGTCGATCTCGCCACCGTCGTCGGTCGGCTGGCCGAACATAGCCATCTGGCCGTTCTCGTCGACGCGGCGCGCGAAGGCCGAGCCCTTCGGGTTCTTGGTGCTCGGTGTGCCCCAGGCGATACCAGTGAACTCGTCGCCGCTGCTGGTGATCAGCCCGAGGTTGAGGTCAGTCTGAGAGAAGTAAGGCAGGTTCTGCGGGTCCGAGCGCTTCCAGTCGAGTTGCAGCAGCATGAGTTGCTCGTGAATGACCTCGACGGTGCGGTACCAGCGTGTCATGTTGGGTGCCGATTTCGGCGCACCATTCGAGTAGGTGCGACTCTCCGCAGCGCCCACCGCGACAGCTCGCTCGAAGACAGTCGCTTGGAGACGCATTGGGGACAGGTGGCGCGCGAGATCCTCGCGGGTCTTGGGGGTGTGAATCGCCATGACGGTTCCTCTCTCGCGGCCGGTGGTGAGTCCCACTCTAGCGGGGGAGTGAAAGAATTACCACATCAAGTCAGGTGCGGCGTGTCGAAGCGTTCAGTTCGGAAACGAAGGCTCCTCGCCCAATATCGCAGCAGGAACTGCGTTCACCACGGCAAGCCCGACTCGGGGTCCGGCGATCGTTGGACTCAAGACGCGGGCAGAGTCAATGGTTCGGTACACCACGCGGTCGCCGTCGATCGTGCCCGCGTACTGACCGGAGGTGTGGAAGACGTACCGGCCCTGGATCGTTCCCAAGTAGCTTCCCGATCTGGCAAACAACTGGTTACCGTCTCGTTGCAACGGACGGCCATTCTATGTGTAGAGCTGAGGCATGTTGGCATTCTCCGTCAGGCCTCCGACATTGCGACTGGAGGATTGGTATGCCGTTCACCGAGGAACAGAAGGTTGAACGAGCGCAGAAGCGTCGCATGACGAACGCACTCAAGGAAGAGGCACGCGCGCATCGTGACGAGGCGAGGCGGCAGGAATGGCGCGAAAAGGGGATGTATCTCACTCGCGAGCAGGCGACCGCAGGTGAGATATGTCGTGGCTGCGGACTACCGGTCATCGACAACCTCGGCAGCTGGCCGGGGACGATGTACCTCACGGACGAACAGCGCATCATCTACGACGCGGACCACGAGCGCTACCGCGAGATGCATCCGAACTGTGATGCGCACCGCTGGAGCATGGCCGGTTCACGTGCGACGCATTGTGGCCACTGCTGTCCGCCGATCCCGATGTCGCGCGAGCAGGCAGAGAACATCCAGCGCATCTTTGCCACCGTCTCCGAGCGTCGGGAGGAAGAACTCGATATCTGGGCTCGAACCCTGACATGTGGGCACAGGGTCGAGCAGAGCGTCCACCACACCAACCGGGAGCCGAGCTTCTCGACGCAGTGGTGCCCGGAGTGTGAGATCACCCGAGGCGTCGTGACGTCGGAGAAGGTGGTCGAAGCTGCGGCGCGGATGGCGGAAGCGAACCGCAGGCGCGACGAAAAGGTTGCGCGCGCGGAGCGTGAAGTGAAGGAGGCGGAGAAGGCGGCTGCTGCGGCCCGTAAAAAGCTTGCCGAGGTTCAGGCTGAGCGCTGAGCGGTGGAATCAATAGTTCGGAATCGCGGCCGCTTTTTGTCAGGTGTCGATGCGGATGCTGCGTTCGCCTGACTGTCGACGGTATTGATCAACGCTGCAGTCGGCGAAATAAGGCTGAAGTGGTCGCGCGCCTCCGCGGTTGTGGGCATTGTCCACGCGTCACAGCCAAGCGAACTCGTGACACTCCGTACTTAAGGCCCATTCTTAGGCCGAATTGTCGGTGCCTTACAGCAGACTGGACTTTGAACCTGGGCGTGTCCGATCGCCACCGGACGACGAAGGGGTGCCAGTGACCATCCAGCAACGTCACGATGAACTCCTCAATCTGCGCCGCAACCATCCAGCATGGCGGCTTCTGGCCGCAGACAACGCCGGACTCGTTCTTGGTTTCTGCGATCAGGTTTTCCTCGAACCAAACGTTCGTCAACTTCCCGGACCGATTCTTCTCGAGAAGCTGGATGACCACCTTCATGAACTCCGCAAGCTCGACGGTGACGGAGCCACCACCTACCCGCGCGCTCCCGAGGCGTATCTCGCCGAGTGGGCCGATCCGCAAACCGGGTGGCTGCGCCGGACGTATCCAACCCGCGGGACGGGGAGTGCCCGCGATGCTGTGGACGCCGACATCCCGCACTATGAGCCGACCTCCGCTGTCGAAACTGCGTCGGAGTTTCTGCGCAGCCTCGGCCGACGAGAATTTCTCGGCACCGCCAGTCGCCTTCTTACGGTGCGTGATCTGCTGCGTCAGATCGCCGCCGGTGCTGCTACAGACCCTGAAGTTCGACTCGCCGCGCTGCACCGGCAACGTGCGGAGATAGACGCGCAGATTGCTGACATTGACGCTGGCAACGCGCCGAGTCTGGACCCCACGGCGATCAGGGAACGATACGCCCAAGCCGTTGGTACTGCCCGTGAGCTACTCACCGACCTCCGGGAGGTTGAAGAGAACTTCCGCAGCCTCGATCGCGATGTTCGCCGCCGCGCGACAACCTGGGACGGGCCGCGGGGTGAGTTCCTCGCCACTGTCTTTGGTTCCACTGCCGAGATCGGCGCGTCCGATCAGGGCCGTTCGTGGAAGGCATTTTGGGAGCATCTACTCTCTGCGCGACAGCAAGCGGAACTGCGCGAACTGCTCGTTCTATTGCCCACGATTGATGCGCTGACGGGTGATGACATTTTTCGTCCTGGGCAGCTTGACGACCTCCTTCGCATCGACATCATGATCGCTGCTGATTCCACCCAGTCCACCGTCGCTTCTCTGTCGGCGCAATTGCGCCGCTTCCTCGATGAGCAGACTTGGAGCGAGGGGCGAAGAATCAACGAGGCTATCCGCACGAGCCTCTCCTTGGCACTTGATCTGCGCGATGACTCCACTCGCCCTGGCTATGCTGTTGTGGAACTTCGTCCTGACATTTCGATGCCGACCGAACGCCCGTTGTATACGTTGCGTGAAGCGGTTGCCATTGATTCCACCACCGACGATGTCGAATCCGACTCCGACGATCTCGGCGAGTTGGCCGATCTCCTCGATCTCTCGTGGATCGATATGGAAGCGCTCCGGGTGCACATCTCATCGGTACGCGAAGCCCACGGCGGGACCGCTACGCTGCGGCAGGTGATCAAGGACCATCCTCTCGACGATGGCCTTGCTGAGCTCGTCGGGTACCTGCAGATCGCCGATACTGATGCCCGCGTCATTACCGACCGTGACGAGCTTGTCGACTGGATCGATCAGGGTGGGCGACACCGTGAGGCTCGAGTCCCGCTTGTCCTGTTTGGCCTCACCGACCACCCTGCTGACTCGTCGGATGAGATACACGAGGAGAGGAACAGGCGATGACGGAAAACGCCGAAGTCTCCGTCGCGCTTGCCCACCTGCTTGGCGGGGTCTTATACGCGGAGGACCAGCCCGCCGTGTGGGCGACCGTGTCCACCAAGACCGCACAGTTGCGTGACCACCTTGCCCCCTTCGGGCTGCGCCTTCTCATCGATGATGTCGAGAGCTACGCCTTTTTACGCACCATCGATGAGCTGCCTGAAGGCATGCCGCGCCTGTTTCGTCGTCACAGGCTCACGTTTGGCGCCACCATCCTGTTGATCTTGCTGAGACGGCACCTGACTACTGCGGAGTCGGACGCCACAGCATCTCGGATTGTTGTCACCACCGCTGAGATGGTCGAGTGGCTCCAGCTCTACCACCCCGACGGCACGACCACGGAGAGGATCTCCGGCGACATTCTCGGTGTTGAGCGGCTCGGCTACCTGCGCCGTTTGCGTGGGCACGATGATACCTACGAGATCCGCCGCATCGTCAAGGCGATAGTCACGTCCGACTGGATAGCCGCATATGGCAATCGACTCTTAGTACACGCGTCGGGCGGTGATCCGGCTACAAACCCCGACGAGTTCTCAGGCTCGGACACTCACACTCTGACAATCCGGGGGAGCGATGACGACGACTGAGCGGCGCCTTGACGCATTCAACGAGCAGCCTTCCGAAATTCGTGACCAGGCGAAGTCCAACGCCTCCGCCGCTTCAAACGAAGACCCTTCGGACGGGTTCACGGGGCCGACCGTGGGGGACGCTCACCCAGGGCCCGTCGCTATACAACCGCGCGATGGCATCCGGCTCGAGCAATTTCAGATGCTCAACTGGGGTACGTTCGACCGTTCCGTACAGCGACTGAAGATGTTCTCCGGAAGCACCCTTCTTACCGGCCAGATCGGAGCCGGCAAGTCCACCGTCGTCGACGGCCTCACGACGCTCTTCGCTGACACCAGCCGAGTGACCTTCAATCTTGCTGCCGGCGCGGATCGACGAGAACGCAACCTCGCCACCTACGTTCTCGGAACATACGGACGCACTCGCGACGAAGACACGGGAACTAATAAAGCTGAGACCCTGCGCACCGCCAAAACCGCCTACAGCGTCCTACTGGCACGCTTCACCGGCCTTCCTTCGCGTGCAGCAAGCGACACAGCGGCTGTGGACTTGCGCACGCCGAAGCAAACGGGTCAGCTGACTGCTGGTGTCGTGTTCTGGTTCCCTGAAAACAGTCTCAACCCGAACAAGCTCTACTTCACCTGCCCCAGCCACCTCGACATTACCGAGCATCTGATTGGCCATCGAGATCACAGGGCGGTCCGTGCCGCACTCCGCGACGCCGGCGCAGAGCTATTCGAAAACAACTACCGCAGCTATCAACGCAGCCTATGTCGACAGCTCAACTTGTCCTCCAACGCGCTCAAGCTTCTCGTGCAAACCATCTCGATGAAGCAGGTCGGGAATCTGACTGGGTTCGTCCGTGAACACATGCTCGACGAGACCACTGCTCCCGCGGAGATCGCCAAGATCCTCGACCACTACGCTGATCTGCTTCGCGCACACGAACTTGTGCAGGAAGCCCGACGGCAACTCGAAAGGCTCGAAGCACTGCGACGCGACGCTGACGCCTACGACCGCGCCATCACCCGCATTGACTCCTCCCGCGATGCCGAACACGCTGTACAGCACCGGGCCGAGCAACTGCGCGCCACCATGTTGGAAGAAGCACTCGCGCATGTAGAGAGCAATCTGCCTGGTCTGCGTGCCAACCGCGATCAGCTCGCGGAGCAGGTCAGGCAGGCGGCCGCCCGATTCACACAGAACGAAGTTGCCATTGCGACGAACGGCGGCGCAGTCCTGCGAGAGGCCGAGCGTGAACTTGAGCTTGCTCAAGAGAGCCTACAAAACGTAGCGTCAGCGGCAGCCGACCTTCAGCGTCTAGCCGCCACTCTCGACGTCGCACCCTTGGCAGGAATCGCCGATTACCCCCGCTTCACCTCCGACGTGGACAACGCGGCGATCGCGCTCACCGGTGGCGTGTCTGCTATGCGCGACCAGGTGTTCGAGACGGAGAGAGCCTTCCGTGAAGCAAACTCAGTCCTTAGTCGTGCACACGAGGAATATCAGGCCGCAGGCCTGGCCGCCAGCAACGTTCCTCAAGAGCAGCGGCAGATGCGTGATCGCATTTGTGCTGAGCTCTCCCTCCCTACCGCTGATTTGCCGTACGCGGCCGAGCTGCTAACGGTGGCTGCCGACGCCCAGGAATGGGAACTGGCGGCTGAGCGGCTTCTTCGGCCCTTTGCCTTGGCGCTGCTCGTCCCACCGCACCACTACGAGCGCGTTGCAACCTGGGTCGATGCGAATGACTTGCGAGGGCGCCTTGAATACCATCCTGTGCCGGCCGGTGCGCCGGTTCCCGCCTCGGTAGACATGCGCACAATGGCCTCCTGTATCGAGGTGCGATCCGACACGTTCGCGACTGCCTGGCTGACCTCGGAGATCGCACGCCGCTATGACCACGTCCGCGTCGATGCCGCCCCCGACATGCGCGGACACCGCCGTGCGGTCACCAGAGCAGGGCAAACGAAGGACGGTTCGCGGCATGTGAAGGACGACCGGCGCCATCTTGTCGGTCGGAGCAACTACGTGCTTGGCTGGGACACGGCAGTCCGTCGCGAGGCGATTGCGGCCGCCATACCGGGCCTTGAACAAACAGTCACTGATGCCAAGAGCGTCGCCGACGCTGCAGCCATTCGGCAGAATCAGCACGGTGAGCGAATCCACGCGGTGCGCCAGATCCGTGAACGGTTCTCAGACCTACCTGCAGTTGACGTCGGTGCAGCACACGATCGAGTCCAGCAGTCCGAGGAGATGGTCGCCTCGTTCGCTTCCGACGCCGACCTCGCGCACTTTCTGAAGGTCAAGTCGCGACTTGAAGGTCAGATGAAGGATCTCGACGAGCGCCGCTCACTGGCGGAGAATGCAGTTGGCGCAGCCGAACAGACCAAAACCGAGCACGTCGCCGCCGTTACCCGCGTCCAAGCCCGCCTCGAACATCTCTCTCAACCCGACCTCGATGACAACGCGACCGAGGCGCTCACCGAAGCGATCGCGGAAGTACCTGGCCCCGGTAGCCTCGACCAGATCGGGAGCTGGCAGCGGGAGGTCAGCGCCCACCTCAGTAACCGCGCCGAATCTGCGCGGAACACTCGTGAACGCGCTGGTCAGCGTCTTGTAGGCCATATGAAGGATTTCGCGAAGGAGTGGCCTCTCGTAGTCGGTGAGATCATCACGACCGATCCATCCTCGCGCGTCGATTTTCTCAACATGCGTGATCGACTCGAACTCGACGACCTACCCCGCTACGAAGACAACTTCCGGACCGAGCTCGAAACTAACGCCATCCACCATCTGGCACGGTTCAGCGTCGGACTCGAGCAGGAGTCTCGCAAGATCGCCGAACGCATCGACGTGATCAACAACGCGTTGCACGACATCAACTATCGACCAGGCACCTACATCAAGCTCGTTGCCGACCCCACAACCGACGCCATGGTTCGTGACTTCCGCAACCAGCTCGAAGCGATCACCGGCGACACGATGCTCGGTGATGACGAAACCTACGCCGAAATCCGATTCCTCCGCGTCAAAGAGCTCCTCAACCGTTTCGCAGGACGCGAAGGCTTCACGACCGCCGACCAGTCCTGGACCGCCAAGGTTACTGACGTCCGCAACTGGTTCGTTTTCTCCGGCTCCGAACGAGCCCGCCTCGACGACGCCGAGATAGAACACTACGAGGACTCGGGCGGTAAGTCCGGTGGGCAAAAAGAGAAGCTCGCCTACACGGTCCTCGCCGCCTCCCTGTCCTACCAATACGGCCTTGCCGGCGGGCGAGCCAACGCATTTCGGTTCGTGATGATCGACGAAGCGTTCGGCCGAGGGTCCGAGGAATCTACCAAGTTCGGACTTGAACTGTTCAGCCGCCTCGGACTGCAACTTCTCACCGTCACCCCGCTACAGAAGATCCAGGTGATCGAGAACTACGTGGACGCTCTCGCCTACGTGAGACCGACAGACACCCGCAGTCAGCTGATCAGCATGCCAATCGAGGAATACCGCGCCAAGCGCAGAAGGCACGGCGCTCGGGCATCAGAGAAAGACCCATATCTTCCCGCCGAGAACGACAGCAGCCATGACGGCCCCACCGAAGGTTCGTCATGACGTCCACACGACTCGCTCGCAGCGATTCGCCCACGGGACCTCGAGGCTGGTCGACTTTGGCTACCGTCACATCAGCCGCTCGCAAACTATGGGATCGCGGCGCCATTTTGCGCGAACTCAACCTGCCGCCCGAGGAATGGGTGTCTTTTCCGCACCGCGTCCGCCTTTCAGGGCCGTCCGCAGCTGACCTCGTCGAGTATCGTGCAGATGCCCAGGCCTGGTCACGGACACTCAACGACAGCGCTGCGAACGCCGAATGGAATCTGGTGACCAAACGTATCCGCGCAGGCGTCCTCGGCATGCAGACTATTCCCACGGCTGCGATCATCTCCACGCCGACGGTCGCACTCAACCTACTCGGCCGCGCACAAACCGCTGACGCCAGTACATATCGCGAGCTACTCGCTGCCACTGAAGTACTCGATTACCTCGCGCGAGAAATTGCACTTCGACGCCCCTTTGACGTCCTCGCGGCTGGTGATGAATGGCCCATCTTGGTGAAAGTCGCTCAGTGGCTTCTCGCGAACCCCCGGCCCGGCATCTACGTCCGCCAAGTACCAGTGCCCGGTCTCCACACGAAGGTCATCGAGCAACACAGACCAATACTGACGAGGCTCCTCGATACTGTGCTGGCGGCAGCGGACATCGCGCCCCAACACTCAGATTTCGCCCACCGGTTCGGCTTCATCAACGAAGCCCGATCGGTGCGGATCCGTGGAGACCGAGGTGTGCTCGGCCTACCTTTACAGGGAGCCGAGCCGACGTCGCACCTAGAATCCGATGCTGCGCCTGCCGCCCGACCTGCCCTGGTGCATCCGACACTTGGCGTTCTTCTCACCGACGACTCGCTTGGTGACGTAACTTGGCCTGTCACGGCACTGGCCGCCCTAGACGCGCCCGCAGTCGGAGTGCGTGAACTCGTCGTCGTGGAGAACAAGATCTCCTTCCTCACCACGCCTCACCAGCCAGGCCGACTCATACTGTGGGGCGCAGGCTATGGAGCAGACCAACTCCTCCACGCGCTGGAATGGCGCGATCGGGTAGCCGTGACCTACTGGGGTGACCTTGACACGCATGGGCTTCACATCCTCGACGCTGTCCGGGCCCGCGCGCCTCAAGTGCGGAGCGTGCTTATGGATTTGGATACCCTCGAAGCCCACAAGCCGTACTGGGGTCGTGAAGGTCGTCAGCGTGCAGGGGCACTGATTCACCTCACCGAAAGCGAGCAACTTCTCTATCAAGCGCTGCTCCACGGTGAGTTCGGCGAATCCCTGCGGCTCGAGCAGGAGTACATCGGCTACGAGCGCGTGGCGTTCGCGCTGTCGACACCAAGTAGCCGGTAGCGGGGGCCAGCTCGGAACCGACTCCTGACGAGCGCCCAGGCGTAGTCGTTTCCGATCTTGCGGAACACTCCTCAGTTCACATACCGACTAGCCAGAGCCCCTGACGAATGCACCGTTGCCACAAGCGTAAGCCGCCCCAGGGAGAACGTGCAGCATACGCAGCACTGCGCACCGGAGGTCATGCATTCCAGGCTAGGCCACACCTTCGACGGTAGTTTGTCCTGTTTGCCACGAATGGTAGCTGTGGGCGCCGGGGGGTCGGCTCTTCGTCTGCGGGGGCCAACGGAGGCCTATGTGCCTCAGAGAGCGGGCTTTCCTGCACGCCAGGGTATTCGCCGTAATCGAGGTAGAAGGTGCCGTCATCGGTCAATGACGCCGCCCACCCGGTACCGCGACCTTTCACAACGACTAGTTCACGATTGTGTAGCGCTCGTGCAGTGATCCGGTGGGCCCAGTCCTCATAGACACCGGGGGCACACCCGTCGCGCACCCAGATCAGTACTTCGATCTGGGTCGGATTCAACGGCAGGTTGCGACCACCCATACTTCAATCTTTCCAGAAGCAGGTGCGGACGCGGAGAGGAGCGATGTTGGCCCAACAGGCGCGACAACGGCAAGGCGCGAATGCGCGCCACCAGAATCGCTGGTGCATGCCCGGGGCTGCTGATGTTTTGTTTTCCAGGTGAGTGTTGCTGGTTTCAGGCCACCGCAGTGGCTCTTTGGGAGAGTAGCTCGAACTCGATCGGTGTGAGCCTCCCGAGGCCTCGCTGGCGTCGCTTTCGGTGATAGGTCCGCTCGATCCAGGTGACGATCGCGAGCCGCAGCTCCTCCTTCGTGGCCCACCGTCGCCGGTCGAGGACGTTCTTCTGCAGCAGCGAGAAGAAGGACTCCATGGCCGCGTTGTCGCCACACGCACCGACCCGGCCCATCGACCCGGTCAGCCCGTTCGACTTCAGGGTGCGGACGAAGACCTTCGACCGAAATTGAGAACCTCGATCCGAGTGCAAGATCGTGTCGACGGGTCCGCGGAGACGGATCGCGTTCCGCACCGCCGACACGGCAAGCCCTGACGTCATCCGGTCGCTGATCGAGTAGCCCACGATCCGGCGCGAAAACATGTCCTTGATCGCACATAGGTAAAGCTTCCCGGTGTCGGTCCGATGCTCCGTGATGTCCGTGAGCCACAGCTGGTTGATGCGGTCGGCACGGAACTGGCGAAGGACGAGGTCGTCATGCACTGGTGGGCCGGCCTTGCGTGTCAGGCCCCGTTTCTTGGCATGCAAAGACCACAGCTGTTGCTCGGAGCAGAGTCGCCACACGCGCCGCTCGGACGCGGTTACACCCAAGTCGGCGATCTCGTCGGCGACGAACCGATACCCGAACTCGGGGTCGTCGCGGTGGATATCGAGGGCGAGGTTTGTCAGGTGGGTGTCATCCCAGTCCCGCTGCGAGACAGGGTGGCGGCGCCACTTGTTGAAGCCTTGGGTGGAGAACCCCAGGACCCGGCAGGTCACCGTGACGGGGATCCCGTCACCGGCAAGGTCGAGGACCAGCGGGTAGATCATTTTGGGGGCAGCTCCCGGGCGAAGAACGCCGCCGCCCGCCTCAGGATCTCGTTCTCTTGCTCGAGGAGACGGTTGCGTTTCTTCAGCTCCCGCAACTCTTCAGCGTCGGCTTGTTTCAGCCCGGGGCGGACGCCTTCCTCGACGTCGGCCCGTTTCAGCCAGTTGGTCAGTGTCCCCTCGCTGATCCCGAAATCCTTCGCGATCTGAGCAAGTGGTGCTTCGTGCTTTCTCGCGACGGACACGACGTCGCGACGGAACTCTTCCGGATAGGGCTTTGCCACAATGGCCATCCTTCCAGGAGGACAAAATCCTCACAGGCTAGATGGAAACTAAACCCTCAGCAGTCCCGCTCGCCCCGAACGAAGGGTTCATCCCAAGCTTCGGAATTCCCAGCGCAACAAAGAAGACGTTCGACATCAAGTTGGAGACCACCCACCGCAACGGCGAAGCCAGCGGCCCGCCCCAAATGATGCTGTCTGCGGGCAATCTGAACACCGCAGCACTGTCCCTGTTCCTCGCGCTCCACCTCGCCGTCGAACCGATCGTCCCGTGCCTTGTCTTCGATGACCCCGTCCAAGCAATGGACGAAGTACATGTGGCACAGTTCGCTGGACTCGTCCGCCTGCTTTCGAAGCAGAACGACCGGCAAGTCATAATCGCCGTCCACGAACGCGAACTGTTTGATTACTTAGCTCTCGAGCTCAGCCCGGCCTACGAAGGCGACGAGCTCATCACCATTGAACTCGGCGAACGCGCAACCGAGGAAGATCAAGGCATCACCCGCCACCTCTGGGCGCCAGACGCTGCGATAGCCAACTAGCTTCGATCTGCGGGGAACCTCGTCGGATTTTCGGACGATCTGTTTCAGGAAGGTGGGCACTGGAACCGTGCACGCGAGTGCTCGTTCACCGTCCCTTTGACCTGGTCAACTCAAACACCGACATGGCGTGGAGTTCTTGGCCGGTTGACCTCTGCGAAGTCCCAGACGCTATCAGTGGCATCCCTGCCGCGCCCTTGAAGAAGGGGACCAAAAGGGGACCAGAATCATGCAAATGATGCGTTTCATGACTTGCTCTGCATGATCTGAGGCCCAGAATCACGCGGTAGTCGAGCCAAACGGAGCCATGCTGATGCCTGGGGGTCAAGGGGTCGCAGGTTCAAATCCTGTCAGCCCGACCATGCAGAACGGGTCGCCTTCGGGCGGCCCGTTCTGCATTTGCGAGGGCTGACAGCGGGGTCCCCGTCGCCGGTTCCGACGCGTCGCGGAGCGACGTGTCGGCCGTGCCGATGGGGCGCAGCCCGACCGCAGCAGAGGGACCGCCTCCGGCGGTCGGCCTTTCACACGGCTCACCCCCACCGCACTCAGCGACCAGGTCGACTCAGCGCTTCCTCGTCGGCCGCGACGTCTTTCTGCACCGCGAACTGGGTCCGGTGCAGTTCCTCGTACCGGCCGCCCGCCGCCAGCAACTCCTCGTGCGTCCCGCGCTCCACGATGGAGCCGTCCTCGACCACGAGGATCAGGTCAGCGCTGCGGATGGTGGAGAGGCGGTGGGCGATCACCATCGCCGTCCGGCCCTGGAGCGCCTCGCTGAGGGCCGCCTGCACGGCGGCCTCGGACGTCGAGTCCAGCGCCGCCGTCGCCTCGTCGAGGATGACGACGCGCGGCTGGGCGAGCAGGAGCCTCGCGATGGTCATGCGCTGACGTTCGCCTCCGGAGAGGCGATAGCCCCGCTCGCCCACCATGGTGTCCAGCTGGTCCGGCAGGGATCGGATGAGCGGCTCGAGCCGCGCCCGGCGCACGGCGTCCCAGACCTCGTCGTCGGTCGCCTCCGGCCTCGCCAAGCGGAGGTTCGAGAGGATGGTCTCGTGGAACAGGTGGCCGTCCTGCGTGACCATGCCCAGGCTGTTGCGCATCGACACGAAGGTGACGTCGCGGACGTCCGTTCCCGCGAGGCGCACGGCGCCGCTGTCGACGTCGTAGAGGCGCGACAGGAGTTGCGCGATCGTGGACTTGCCGGCACCGGACGTCCCGACGAGGGCGACGGTCTGCCCCGGCTCGATCCGGAAGGAGACGCCGTGCAGCACCTCTTCCCCGCCGCGGGTATCCAGCGTGGAGACCTCCTCGAGAGAGGCGAGGGAGACCTTGTCCGCGGACGGGTAGGCGAAGCGGACGTCGTCGAACTCGACGGACACGGGGCCGTCGGGGACGGCGACGGCGTCGGGCTTCTCCGTGATGAGCGGTTCGAGGTCCAGCACCTCGAAGACGCGCTCGAAGCTGACCACCGCGCTCATGATCTCCACGCGCGCGTTCGCGAGGCTGGTGAGGGGTGCGTAGAGGCGGGTGAGGAGGAGTGCCAGCGTGACCACCTCACCGGTGTTGAGCTGACCGGCCAGGGCGAGGACGCCGCCGAGCCCGTAGACGAGTGCGAGAGCGAGGGCGGAGACGAGCATCAGGGCGGTGAAGAAGACGAACTGCAGCATCGCGGTCCGGACTCCGATGTCCCTGACCCGGGCGGCGCGGACGCGGAACTCCTCCGCCTCCTCGTCGGGACGGCCGAACAGCTTGACGAGCGTGGCGCCGGGTGCCGAGAAGCGCTCGGTCATCTGCGTGCTCATGGCGGAGTTGTGATCGGCGGCCTCGCGACGCAGCGCGGCGAGGCGGCTGCCCATGCGGCGCGCGGGGATCAGGAAGAGGGGGAGCATGACCACGGCCAGAACCGTCACGAGCCAGGACGTGCTGAGCATGACGATCAGGGTGAGGGTCAGCGCCACGAGGTTCGTGACCACGCCGGACAGGGTGCCGCTGAAGGCCTGCTGGGCACCGATGACGTCGTTGTTGAGGCGGCTCACGAGGGCGCCCGTCCGGGTGCGGGTGAAGAACGCGATCGGCATCTTCTGAACGTGGTCGAAGACGGAGGTGCGGAGGTCCAGGATCACGCCCTCGCCGATCCGCGCCGAGAACCAGCGCGTCACGAGTGACACTCCCGCGTCGGCGACGGCCACGAGGGCGATGACGACGGCGAGCCACACGATCGTGGCGACCTCGCCCTTGGCGGTGATGACGTCGACCACCTGGCCGGCGAGAACCGGCGTCGCGACGGCGAGGAAGGCTCCGACGACGGAGAGGGCGATGAAGATCAGCAGCTTGGACCGGTAGGGCACCGCGAACGTCATGATGCGCCGGACGGACTCCCGGGAGATGCCGTTCTTGCCGTCCCGGGCGGAAGAGATCTTGTAGAGCGAGCTCCAGGCCGCGCCTTCCATGCTCATTGCGGTTCCTTCCGTGGGCGGATGGCCCAGCTTAGAGGGCTGGGTGCCGGAGCCCTGCGGTGCGGCTGCCGAGTGACGGGCGATTCGCCGGTCGGTGCCACGGTCGGCGTGGGTCGGGCCCGACGGGGGCACGAAGGCCACCCGGACCCCCCGTCATCCGGACACGTCTTTGAGAAGCGACGCCAGGAGACGCGGGATCTGCGATCGATTCCGCGGCGAGGCGAAATCATCCAGGGGCAAGGGGATGGTGGCGCCCGCATATCGGGCGATCATGCTCAGATTCCCCGGCCAGGGGTCCTGTGTCGAGATGGGGGCCGGCGATGACACGAGTTCGATGGCGGAGAGCGTTCCCCTCCCGAAGACGTACCCGTGGGTCAGTAATTCGCCCGAGTGCGACGGAGTCAGAACGAGTCGGACAACCCGTCGAGGCGTGAAAGCGACGATCTGCCAGTCTCGGTCCTCCAGCAGGGAACTCGTCACGTAGTCGAGCTCTTCACCCTGACTGAGCGCGAGGAGAGCTGCCACCGTCGCCAATTGCCATTTCGGAATCGACTCGTTCTCGATGCACTGGGTCGACCACGCGGACTTGGTGGAGGACTCCGTGATCCTCTTGTGAATCTGAACTGCCTGTTCTCGAGCGGATGGCGTCGACGACATCAAAAACCTTTCCAGATGGATCTCCACGCCGAGGCGTGCACGAGGACCACCCGATCCCTGTCTGCCGAGTCCCTCGATCATCGCTCGGCGGTGGTGAGCGCCGCCGCGGCGAGAGAGACGGTCAGGGTGAGGTGGTGATTCATGACACGATCACGCGCGTGACATGCGGTGACGTGTCCGAGTGAACACCACACGGACGGCGGACATCGACACTGTGATGTCCTCGTATGGCGCGGAATCCCGAGAGTGACGCATCGGGATTCGTTCCGTGAGAAGAGCGCTCGCCCTTCGGTTGTTGCTAGGTCGTCTACCTTCCGACCGATGAGAGGAGGCGATCCTGCTCGGGGTGGTTGGCTCCCCGTCTTTTTGACACTTTCGAACACATCATCATGACTCCCGATCCGGGCCCCCAGATGGCCCTTGTACCCCATCCGGCCTTCGCGGCTTCGTGTAGGTGTGCGAAGGATGTCTTCTTCCAGCGTGAAGCGCAAGCAATATTAATCTGCGGCACACGCGCTCGATCGCTCTTGGGGGAGACGCATGGAGCCGCGTCCCGTTACCCGCGCCGCGCTTCTGCCCCGGAATTCCGGGAGAGAGGAGCATCTCCCGGGTTTTCCGTCTCCCGGTCGGGGTCGAGACAGGTTCCTGTGTGTGTCCGAAAAAAACTTGTCTCTGCTGCCCGCGATATTCCGTCGAAGGATACTGCTGTGCAATGCTCAGTTTCAACTGGGGTACAGGAATCAGGTCGTCGTTCGAGTATCGGCGATGGCAGAGATCGGGGCCGCGATGACGTCAGCGCGGATCCCGTCGCCTCCTGATGAGGAGGACGGCGCCGAGTCCGAGAAGAAGCAAGGCTCCGATCGCCAGCGGCGCGACTCCTCGGGATCCGGTGAACGCCAGAACAGGTTCGTTCGGTGGCGCCGGCTGGGGAGTCGGGAGTCCTATCACGGGAATCGAGGCCACGAGGCCCGTCCGATTGTTCTCCGGGACGGGGTCGTCGGTCAGGCTCGTCACCGTGGCACTGTTGCGGAGGATGGTCCCTGCGACGACGGCCGAGCTCACGCCTGTCGTCAGGATGACCGTCGTCGTCTCGCCGGGGAGCAGTGATCCGAGCGAGCATTCGGCGACGTTTCCGATGGTCGAATTGCCGGAGGGGACGCAGACCGAGGGGACCGAACCCGTGAACGTCAGACCCTGTGGCACGGCGTCGGTCGCCAGGACGTCCTGCGCGGTCGATGGCCCGCGGTTGGTCACCGTGATCGTCCAGTCGGTGCTCCCGTCGGCAACCGGAGCCACCATTGCAGCCGACTTCGTGATGGAGAGGTCGGCTACAGGGTCGACCAGGGGTTCCGGGGGGAACACCATCTCCGACGGGCTGATAGTCCCGGATGTGGACATGGATCCTGAAGCCACGTTGCCGAGATCGGACCCGTCACCGATGTAGCTCGGATCGAGCCGGACGGTGAAGGTGAACGATCGTTTCCCTCCGGGGGCGAGAGGTGGTCCGACTCCGGCGCAGACGACCCGTTGTCCCTCGGCGGTGCATCCCGACGCGGATGACTGGAAGAGGATTCCCCCGGGGAGGTTGTCGATGGCACCGACGTCGGCGGCCGCTGAAGGGCCCTGGTTGGCGACGGAGATGGTGTAGGTGAAGCTCTCTCCCGGGACGAGCGAGGTCGCCGGAGGGATCAGGGACACGCTCTGATCCGTCGTGAGGTCGGCGCGCGGAGCTGCCAGTGGCGGAGGGGGAGCGGGTGCCGACGGGGGTGAGGCGCCGGGCGTCGTCGACGTTCCGGATGCCACGTTGAGGAGGTCCTCACCGGTACCGGTGTAGGAAGCCGCCAGCTTCACGACGAAGGTGAACGCGGTCGATTCACCGACCGCGAGACGCTCGCTCGAGGCGCAGGTGACGAGCTGTCCCGATGCCGTGCACCCGTCTCCGGACGACACGAACGCGAGGGGGTCGGGAAGTCGATCCGAGGCGCCCACGTCCGTGGCGTAAGACGGCCCGCCGTTCCTGACGGTCACGGTGTACGAGTAAGTCTCGCCGGGGGCGACCGAGGCACCGGTCCCGATCACGGCGGCGACCTTCGTGGTCGTCAGCGCTGCGCGGGGAACGATGGTCGGTGGGAAGACCGTGGGTGAGGATGTCGACGTGCCGGGCGTGCGGGACGTCGCGGTGGCGATGTTGCCGAGGTCGGTACCGTCTCCGACGTAGGCGGGGTTGAGCCGCACCGTGAACCTGAAGCTCCTGCCCTCTCCGGGAAGCGTCGCGCCGTTCGATGTGCACCTCACCTCCTTGCCCGTTGCCGAGCAGCCGTCGGGAGACGAGACGAAGTCGATTCCTTCTGGCAGCGCGTCGGAGACTCCGACATCCGTCGCCGTGGAGGGCCCGGTGACGCCGGCTCGGAGCGTATAGGTGAAGTCCTCGCCCGGGGCCAATTCGGTGGCCGAAGGAAGGAGAGCCGCTGACTTGGTCGTCGTCAGCGAGGCGTCCTGTTCGATCTGCGTCGAGACGGACCCTCGGTTGTTGGCGAGGTCGGTGTCGGCGCGGTCGACGGGGGCGGTCACGATCGCCGTGTTGGTCAAGGCTTGCGGCGCCAGCGAGGGATCTGCCCTTCCACGGATCGAGTAGACGACGGATGCACCGCCGGGAAGGTCTGCCGTGGTGGCTATGTCCTGGCCTGTTCCGGCATCGCTGGCGCACGTTCCGCCGTCGGGAGAGGTGCAGGTCCAGGTGACGCCCGTGATTCCGGCGGGGATGGCATCGGCGATGGCAGCGCCCGTGACGGGATACGGACTCGCGTTCGTCGCCGTGACGGTGTACCCGATGTCCGTTCCGGCGACCGCGGTTACAGGGCCGGTCGTGGTGATCGCCAGGTCGGTCGGGACGTTCACCCGAAGATCGTCGATCTCGTGAGCGTTCGTCGCATCTCCTGTCGATCCCACGAATCCCAGTCGGAGCGTCGGCGGAAGAGCGGCTTGGTCGGGACCGGTGACGACCAGGTCTTTGAAGACGGGCTGCAGGCTCGTACCGGGACCTGTGTTCGAGAAGACGTCGAGAGCGATCGTCCCCGAAGGATCGGGTTGGACGATGACGCGAATCGTTCTCTCGCCGGCGCGGGAGCCCGTGGCCACGGAACCACCCGGCGCGACGGCTCCAGCGAGGTATCGGTAGCCGGATGTCCCGGTGCCTGAACCGCGTACCGCGATGCTGTTGCGGCTCTGACCGGGCCCCGTGCCCAAGAAATTCGGATCGCTGAAGGCGCCGTACTCGTCCAGACCGATTCCGACGAACGCCCCCGCCACACCAGGCTGATTACAGGGTGATCCGGTGGCGTTGTTGTTGACGCAGGCGTAGCCGAGACCCGCTCCGGGTGGTCCCACCGAGGCCGAGGCGGCCCCATCGGCCAGGAAGAACGACAATCCGTTGCCGCCGGATCCGCCATAGGTGGCGTATTGGAAAGTCACGTCGAGCCCGAGGCTCGAATCGAAGGCGTCGTCGGTCGTCCAGGATCCTGCCTGGGTCCGGGCGGAGGTGGTGAGCGACAGCCACCCGCCGCCCGTCGTGGCGGAGCCCGAGAGAGTGCCTCCGGCGGCGGAATCGAATGTCGTCTCAAACGGGAATCGGATCGCGGCTCGGGCCGATGAGGGGACAGCCAAGGCACCGATCATCAGCAGCGCACTCGTGACGACGACTGCTAACAAGCGATGGGTGAACGAGGCTCGACCCCGACCGGTCCGACCTGATTGGGTCACTTGTGAGCTCATGATGATCCCCTCGAACGTGTATTTCGCGAATCGGTATGTCTCGAACCAGCGGCAGTGCCACACCCACGAGAGGGGTGTCCAGGCACGCCGAGGAGGCGCTGAGGGCACGTCACCAG
This sequence comes from Frondihabitans sp. 762G35, assembly GCF_002074055.1. Lineage (NCBI taxonomy): Bacteria > Bacillati > Actinomycetota > Actinomycetes > Micrococcales > Microbacteriaceae > Frondihabitans > Frondihabitans sp. 762G35. The sequence goes on from NZ_CP014619.1 coordinate 1,228,569, forward strand.
GCAGGCACCTGCCTCGGTTCGGATGACGCCCGATGCGTCGGGATGACTATGACACCGTGGCCGTCTGTGTCAAGAGCTGAGGCGGAAAACCTTGTTGTCGATTTCGGTGTTGACACGTCGTTTCGGGGGTGCCTACGTTGTGGCCCTCTCGCTCGACCTCTCTCGGGCGACAGGGGAGAGAACGGGCGGTCGAGCATGGAACACGGTCTGTATCGAGGCAGGTCGAAGACGGCGGTGCGAGTATTCGCGGTTGCGGCCGCGGCTCTGGCCGGCTGGCACATCTTCGCCCAGTTCCTGTGGATCGCGCCCCCCTCCCAACTTCGAGCGGTGGTGCCGGGAAACGCCCTGGAGCGCTATGAGATTCCGCTGTTCGGCCAGTCCTGGTCTGTCTTCGCCCCGGATCCGATCAACGGTGACTATCACTTCCTGGTGAGGGCGATCGTGCCGGATGGAACGAAGACCACCGTGACGAATTGGATCGACGCGACCGTCGCCGAGCACTCCCTGGGTCTCCACAACCTCCTCCCTCCCCGGGCTGCCAACCTCGCGGTCGAGCAGGCCTCCCGATACAAGACGGCCTACGACCGCCTGAATCCGGGACAGCGAAAGGCCGTCGGATACGGGTACTACCTCGGATCGACGTGGAACGCCCGCTACGCCCAGTCGATCACGGTCCTGGGCGGCAAGAACGATGCCTCGACTGCGGCGACGAGAACCTTCCTCGCGGAGGCCCTCCACACCGACTCGTACGCAACCCAGGCGGCCAAGGCTATCTGGGGATCGAAGGTGACGTACGTCCAGTTCCAGATCTATCGCCAGAACATCATCCCGTTCGCCGACCGGGATAAGGCGGGAGCGGTGCGCCCACCCAAGCAGATCGCGGCGACCGGGTGGCGAGGGCTGCATGAGTACGCAGGTCAATCGTCGGGTGACTTCGCAGCCGTCTTCGCGCCTCTCGCAGCGGAGGGGAGGCGCTGATGTTCGCACCCCGGCGCCGTCTGCCCGTGAGAATCGTGCGAACAGCGGGAGACCTGCTCGCGAGCCTGCTCTCCCTCGTCGGGCGACTCGTCACGAGAGCTCTTCGATTCTCGGAATCGTGGCTCCTCGGGCGGAAGAAGGCCCGCTATGGTCTCGCCGTCACCAGGATCATCGTCGGCCTCGTCGCATTCGTGCAACTCGCCGCCAACTGGTCGACGCGCTCGTACACCTGGGGTCCGGGCATGGCGTGGACGAGCCAACTCGGGTCTCCCGCCAGCGATCTTCCCCACGTGTGGTTCTTCTCGTTCTTCGACTCGATCAACGAATCCAGGGCGTCCTTCACCGCGGGCTACCTCCTCCTGGCCGCTCTGGCTCTCGTCATCGTGGCCGGCTGGCGAACGAAGATCGTCCTCCCGATCTTCCTGTGTCTCTGGGTGGGGTTCATCGACCTGAACAGCCTCGTGCACGACCAGGGAGACAACATCTACCGGATGCTCCTGATCTACCTCGTTTTCGCCGACACGTCGTCTCGATTCTCGGTCGACGCCCTGCTCCGGTCGCGGACCCCGGCGACGCTGCGAAACGCGACGCGAGCCGGAGCCCGATACGAGCCCTTCTCGAACATCCTCCACAACCTCGCCATCGTCGTCGTCACCATGCACGTCAGCTTCATCTACATGTCGGGCGCTCTGTACAAGGCCGAGGGTCAGACCTGGCAGAACGGCTACGCCATCTTCAATCCCCTGCACGTCATGAGATTCAGCAACTGGCCGGAACTCGCTGACTTCATCACGTCTCTCGGGCCTCTCGTCGTTGCCCTCTCGTGGGGGACCATCGTCATCCAGATGATGTTCCTCCCGATGCTCCTCAACCGGGTGACGCGCATCCTGGCGCTGATGGGGATCTTCGGATTCCACCTGGGCATCGCATTCTTCATGGGCTTGCCCTTCTTCTCGTTCGCGATGGTCGCCATCGACTCGATCTTCATCCGCGACGCGACATGGCGGAAACTGCGGACGGCGATCCGACGTGCCTGGCTGAAACATGCTGATCCTCCGCTCGTGGACTCCCGACCTGTGCTCGACGCCTCCGGACTCCCGCTCCCCGTCCCGAAGTCTCGCGTGACGGAGAAGGTCCCGGAGGCGAACGAGCCCGCCGCCGATCTGGTTCGGCTCTGAGGCACCGATCATGCCGAGCCCCTCCGAACGATCTCGCCCAGCCGGCAGCTCATCGCCGTGCATCCTCATCGACACACCCACGTATCACTCGCAGAAGTAAGGACGCCTAGACCGTGTCAACACACATGATGAAGAGCCGCCGGATGCGGCCGTGGGCCGTGCTCGTCACCGCCTCCGTTGCGACGCTCACGATCCTCGGGCCGAGCTGGGCGAACGCAGCCGGGACGGGTGCGGTCGAGACGAGACGCATCATCACGAGCATCGCCCCCACGACGGGCATCCTCGACTCCAACGACGGTGCCGGCAACGCGCGAGTCACGGCGCAGTATCCGACTGCCGCCGAAGCCTTGGCACAGGCGTCGAGTCTCACGGTGCCCGCGGGCACCGAGATCGGCCCCATCACGAACGCTGCGGGTGAATGCCTCTACATCTCCGGATGGCAGGTGCTGACCCTGCCCGGGAACTTCGCGGCGATCGTCGGCAAGGTCGGTTGGGTCAACTGCGCGTCCGTGGTCGAGTCGTCGACCTCCTCCGGGCAGTGGCAGTCGCTCGCCACGTTCAACGGATACCCGCGCTACGGAACACCCTCCCTGCGCGCGCCGAACCCGAGTGCTCCAGCCACAATCTTCACGGGGAGCTATCTGTCCCAGGGTGGCGCTCTCATCGGCGGGGCCATTCCCAATGCCGTTCCCTCAGCCCCGGATCCCGATCCGGGAAACGCCAATGCCGCCGCGTCAGCGGCGGCTGCGGCGCAAGCCGACTCCAATTCCAATGCCGTCGCGGAGGCGGCTGCCATAGCAGCTGCCCTCGCCGACGCTTCGACGACGGCGTCGGCCGCGGCGGACACCACCGCGAACGCGGCGGCACAAGCCGCCGGGACGCAACTGGCCGATGCGTCGACGGATGCGTCGAGCACCGCGACGACGGCAGCGAATGCGGCGGCTCAGGTCGCGGCGAACGCGGCGGCGAATGCGGATAACACGTCGAACACGAACGCGGCGGCGTCGTCGACGGCGACGGCGAACGCGTCGTCGGCGGCGGAGGCTGCGGCGTTGGCGAATGCGAGCACGACGGCGTCGAGTACTGCGGGCACGGATGCGAACGCGGCGGCGGCGGCGAATGGGAACGCGGCAGCGTCGGCGGCGGCGTCGGCGCAGGCGGATTCGAACGCGAATGCGGGCGCTCAGGCGGCGGCGGTCGCGGCGGCGTTGGCGGATGCGACGACGACGGCGTCGGCGGCGTCGGATGCGACCGCGGCGGCGGCAGCGCAGGCGGCGGCGACCGCTCAGGCGTCGACGGATGCGTCGAGCACCGCGCAGGCGACGGCGAATGCGGCGGCTCAGGTCGCGGCGAACGCGGCGGCGAATGCGGATAACACGTCGAACACGAACGCGGCGGCGTCCTCGACGGCGACGGCGAACGCGTCGTCGGCGGCGGAGGCTGCGGCGTTGGCGAATGCGAGCACGACGGCGTCGAGTACTGCGGGCACGGATGCGAACGCGGCGGCGGCGGCGAATGGGAACGCGGCAGCGTCCGCGGCGGCGTCGGCGCAGGCGGATTCGAACGCGAATGCGGCCGCTCAGGCGGCGGCGGTCGCGGCGGCGTTGGCGGATGCGACGACGACGGCGTCGGCGGCGTCGGATGCGACCGCGGCGGCGGCAGCGCAGGCGGCGGCGACCGCTCAGGCGTCGACGGATGCGTCGAGCACCGCGCAGGCGACGGCGAATGCGGCGGCTCAGGTCGCGGCGAACGCGGCGGCGAATGCGGATAACACGTCGAACACGAACGCGGCGGCGTCCTCGACGGCGACGGCGAACGCGTCGTCGGCGGCGGAGGCTGCGGCGTTGGCGAATGCGAGCACGACGGCGTCGAGTACTGCGGGCACGGATGCGAACGCGGCGGCGGCGGCGAATGGGAACGCGGCAGCGTCGGCGGCGGCGTCGGCGCAGGCGGATTCGAACGCGAATGCGGCCGCTCAGGCGGCGGCGGTCGCGGCGGCGTTGGCGGATGCGACGACGACGGCGTCGGCGGCGTCGGATGCGACCGCGGCGGCGGCAGCGCAGGCGGCGGCGACCGCTCAGGCGTCGACGGATGCGTCGAGCACCGCGACGACGGCAGCGAATGCGGCGGCTCAGGTCGCGGCGAACGCGGCGGCGAATGCGGATAACACGTCGAACACGAACGCGGCGGCGTCGTCGACGGCGACGGCGAACGCGTCGTCGGCGGCGGAGGCTGCGGCGTTGGCGAATGCGAGCACGACGGCGTCGAGTACTGCGGGCACGGATGCGAACGCGGCGGCGGCGGCGAATGGGAACGCGGCAGCGTCGGCGGCGGCGTCGGCGCAGGCGGATTCGAACGCGAATGCGGGCGCTCAGGCGGCGGCGGTCGCGGCGGCGTTGGCGGATGCGACGACGACGGCGTCGGCGGCGTCGGATGCGACCGCGGCGGCGGCAGCGCAGGCGGCGGCGACCGCTCAGGCGTCGACGGATGCGTCGAGCACCGCGACGACGGCAGCGAATGCGGCGGCTCAGGTCGCGGCGAACGCGGCGGCGAATGCGGATAACACGTCGAACACGAACGCGGCGGCGTCGTCGACGGCGACGGCGAACGCGTCGTCGGCGGCGGAGGCTGCAGCTCTGACGAACGCGAGCACGAACGCCTCGGGAACCGCGAGTCCGGACTCGGCACAGAGCCGCAGTACCGCCATCTCGGACGCGATCGCCACGGGCGCCTCGCAGGCGTCGTCATCGGCATCAGCGACATCCACTTCCAGCGCGAACGGAGCGGGGACCGTCGACCCGGCGGCGGCCAACGCCGCCGGGAGCAGTTCCGGAAGCGGTGGCGCCCTGGCCTTCACGGGGTCGAGCGTCCCGTTCCTGGTCGCCGGCCTGGCGGTAGGTCTCCTCGGGCTCGGTCTCGCGATCGTTTCCCTGGATCGCAGGCGACGCTCGCGCGGAGTGGTCTCCGCAGGGAGAGACGAGGCCGAGGATGTGTTCTAGGCGGGCATGGTCGTCCGCCGGTCTGCTCGGAGAAGCCCGGAACACTGGGCCGGTGATCACGATCGTCCATCGGCCCAGCTCCGGCCGGGTCGCCCTCCACCGCCGAAGGATGACGGACTCTTCCGAGCAGTCGAAACCGCCACCCGGATCCGGGTGACATGGATGTGGCTGGAATGCGGGCCTCGCTCCGGCGCGCCATCTCAGGCGTCAGAGAGTCGCGGATCCTGCGAGCGGAATCTCGGGTAATGGTTCCCTTCCAGCCACTTGCGAGGATCTCTCCCGACCGGGAGCCTCGCGCCCCCGCCGACACCATCTGGGAGTGTCGGCCTGTCCCCGACCGGGAAGGATCTCGCACGATCCGATCCCGGTCGGGGACTCTCCTCACCCGTTCTCGCGCCGCCGCTCGTCGACGAGGTCCTTGGTCCGCAGGAGCCGGAGCGCCGTCACGAGAAGCAGCCCGCCGAGGATGTTGAACAGCAGCGTGTAGCCGAACCACCCGAGCCACTGCCCGTAGGTGATGTCGGTGCCGGCCTGGATGGCGCCGAAGATCAGCAGGGAGTCGAGGATCGAGTGGAAGAGCTGGAGCCCGGCGAGGAGGAATCCGCCGACGACCGCCGCCACGATCTTGGCGGGGTCCGACTCGGTGCCCTGCTGCATCCGGGTCATCAGGGTGATCGTGCTCCCGCCGAGGACCGCGAGGACCACGGTCTGGAGGGAGAAGGGCGCGTCGACGAAGTGGTGCGCCGACTCGGCGAGGGTCTCGTGCCACTCGGGGAAGGCCTGCACGATCAGCCACATGAAGAGCCAGCCGCCGGCGAGATTCGCCACGAGCGTTCCGGCCCAGAGGGTGATCAGCTGCCGGACGTTCCCCTCGCGGGCGACGAGGGCGGCGATCGGGAGGAGGAAGTTCTCGGTGAAGAGCTCGGAGTGGGCGAGCAGGAGCGCGATGAGTCCGACGCTGAACGCGAGCCCGGCGAGGAGGTGGTTCCCGGTCTCGGTGAGGACCGCGAGCAGGGCCATGATGCCGACGCCGACCTCCAGGCCGCCGAAGAAGCCCGTGATCAGGATGGTGCCGAGGGTCCGGTGCAGCCGTTCGGCTCCGGCCTCGACGGTGCTGTCGAAGGAGTCCTGGAGGTCGTCCTCGATCGGGGCGTCGGAGTCGCCGAGTTCGCGTCGTTTCTCTTCGCTCATGGTGCTGCTCCTCGGGAACGGGTGATGTCGGGGTCGGCGCCGGGATCGTCGGCGGCTAATGGAGGGTGTCGAGTGCCCGGTCGAGGACGGTCGCGGTGGAACCGCTCGCCGACTGGCGCAGGCGTCCTGCCAGGCGCCGGGCGGCGTCGACGACGAGCGGATGGTCGAGGCCGTAGACGGCCACGCCCTCGAAGAGGTCCTGCAGCAGGTCGTCGGGAGCGGGCCAATGCAGGTTCACGCGAACGGTACCGTCCTCGTCCGCGAGGGTGGTCGCCGCCGCGGGCCTCGTCATGAGGGGCACGAGCGCCGTTCCCGCGAGGTCGAGCGCGGTGACGGCGGTGTAGGGGTCGTTGGTCCCGGACGCGAGACCTCGGACGGCGATCTCGACGAGTTGCTGCAGGGCGAAACGGACGTCCTGGTGGGGAGTGCGACCCGTTCCGATCGTGATGGCGGACTTGACGCTGCCGGCGACGTCGGCCGCCCTGTCCGCGGGTCGGACCCGGACCAGGGGATCGCCCGGGATCACGAACTCGCCGGGCATCGCCGCGACGTCCAGGACGCATCCCGCGCGGGTGGCTGCTCGTCGCAGTCCGACGAGATCGACATGCTGGACGTAGCCGTCGCTCTCGGTGGCCACCGCAGCGGTGTCGGTCGAATCGATGTCGACCGCGTCGACGGTGCGCCCGTCCGGGCGAGCGGGATAGACCGAGTCGATGGCGCCGATGAGGTCCGCCTGCACTCTTTTCTGCAGCGTGGAGATCTGGACGGAGTCGGCGATGTGGTGGATGAAGAACACCAGCACCGCCACGTCCAGGATGCCGATCAGGACGGCCGTGTGGACGGCGATCGTGGGCACGAACCCGGAACCGCCGTCGGACTCGGAACGAACCGAACGGAGGACCACCAGCGCGTAGAGGAAGGTCGACGTGAAGACCGCGAGGACGAGCTGGTTCGCTCGATCGGCCAGGAAGTTCCGAACGAGTCGGGGGCCGTACGTCGAGGACGTCGTGGCGAGCACCGAGATCGTGATCGAGAACGAGGTGCCGGCGACGGTCAGCATCGACGTGCCGATGCTCGAGAGGATGCTCCGGGCGGCCGACGCGCTCAGGGCGTCGAGGAAAGCGACACGGGTGCCGTCGTCGATCAGTACCCGGTCGACCGCCACCAGCGCCTCGGCGAGGACGATGGAGAGGAGCCCGAAGACGGCCGGGAGGAACCAGAAGGACTCCCGCGCGCGCAGGAGGAAGGAGCGCACTCAGGCCACCCGCTCACGGGACGACCGGTGCGGCGACGGTGGGAGCATGCGCTCACTGTAGGGCGGACGGAGGACGGGCGCCCGATCGCCCCGCGGGCGGCACGACGTGACGTCTCGCACGCGCTGACCTACAGTGACACGGGAGGGCGTCCCCAGGGAGGGGCGGTCCTCCTCCCGACACAGCGAAGTGGGCGTTCCATGCAGGCAACGACGTTCTCGACGCGTCACGTGACGTCCGGGGATCCGGTCGCGGAGTGGGAGGCGCACAACGCCCGATCGCTCGTCGGTCTCTCCTGCCTCACCCCGCGCTCGGGCCGCTTCGACGCCGTCGAGACGAACGCCCGGCTCGGGTCGTTCGACGTCGCCCACGTCGTCGCCACACCGCACGCCGTCGCCCGCCGGACGAGTCACATCGCCGGCGCCGCGGCCGGGGACTCCGTTCTCTACCTGACCCGTCGGGGCTCGTCGACGCTGACCAGCCGCTGGGGGAGCATCCGGCAGGATCCCGGTTCGATCACCCTCTGCCCGATCGCCGAGCCGTTCTCCCGTCGGTTCGCCGAGGGGGTCGACGAGCTCGTCGTCCGGATCCCTCACGCGGTGGCGGAGACCGTGGCGTCGTCCGAGTCGCCCGCTCGGGTCCGCCTCGTGGACGGCGGCCGACGCTCCGGGACGACGCCGGCGTCCCGCTCGCTGGACCGCTTCCTCGGCGCCGCGCTGGCCGCGCCCGACCGCGCGAGTGCGACCGAGACCGCGGCCGAGCTCACCACCCGGCTGCGGCTCCTGCTGACCCCCGGTTTCGACAGGAGCGCCGAGGGGCGCCGCTTCGTGATCGTCGACCACGTCGACGAGCACCTGCACGACCGCGAGCTGACCGTCGAGAGCGTCGCCGCGAGCCAGGGCCTCTCCGAGCGGCAGGTCAGGCGCCTCTTCGCCGGAACGGGAGCGGGCCTCGCCGAGACGATCCTCGGCCGCCGTCTCGACCTCGCCCACCGGATCCTGCGGGGCGAGGAGGACGGCCCCGCGACGGTCGCCGGTGTCGCCGATCGGTGCGGCTTCGCGTCGCACGCCCATTTCACCCGGGCGTTCCGCGCCCGGTTCGACCGGCGCCCCGTCGACGTCCTGTCGGAGCGCCTCGCCGCCGTTTGATCATTCCGGACATCTCGCGCCGGATCCGGCCGGTTCCGTCCGCCTCCACGCCCGCGCAGGCGATACTCGTCCGCGAGACCACGACGACGTGGCCCGAACGCGCGAAGGGCTGTTCCCATGGCGACTTTCCACGACGGCATTGCCGACACCACCCTCCCCGACGACCGGGGCGGGCCGGTCCTGACCGACGTCCTGATCGTCGGATCGGGACCCGCGGGTGCGTCCGCCGCCCTCGCGCTCTCGACGCTGGGCATCGCGAACACGATGATCACCAAGTACCGCTGGACCGCCAACACGCCGCGCGCGCACATCACGAACCAGCGCTCGATGGAGTTCTTCCGCGACATGGGCATCGAGGAGCAGGTCAAGGCCGAGTCGACCCCGCACGAGATGATCGGCGACACCGTCTTCTGCACGTCGCTGGCGGGGGAGGAGATCGGCCGGATCCTGACCTGGGGCACCAGCCCCGCCCGTCACGCGGACTACGTGGCCGCGTCGCCGACCCTCAACTGCGACGTGCCGCAGAACTACCTCGAACCGATCCTCGTGCGGAACGCCACCGCCCGCGGGACGCAGACGCGCTTCTCGAGCGAGTACCTCTCCCACACGCAGGATGCAGACGGCGTGACGGTGCAGGTCCTCGACCGCGTGACCGGCCGACCGTACGAGGTCCGGGCGAAGTACCTGATCGCCGCGGACGGGGCGCGCTCCAGGGTCGTCGCCGATCTCGACCTCCCGATGGAGGGGCGCATGGACATCGCAGGATCCATGAACATCACCTTCACCGCCGACATCCGGGAGCTCGTCGGCCACCGACCGAGCGTCCTGTACTGGGTGATCCAGCCGGGGTCGAACGTGGGAGGCATCGGCGCCGGCCTCGTGCGGATGGTCCGGCCGTGGAACGAGTGGCTGATCGTCTGGGGCTACGACATCGACGGTCCGGAGCCGCGCGTGGACGAGGCGGCCGCGACGGAGATCGTCCGGAACCTCCTGGGGGTGCCCGACCTCGAGGTGACCATCACCGGGACGTCGCTCTGGGGCAACAACGAGATGTACGCCACGCGCCTCCAGGAGGGGCGGGTGTTCGCCGCCGGCGATGCGATCCACCGGCACCCGCCGTCGAACGGTCTCGGCTCGAACACGTCGGTCCAGGACTCCTACAACCTCGCCTGGAAGCTCGCGGCCGTGATCCGCGGGCAGGCCGGCGAGGAGCTGCTCGACACGTACACGGCCGAGCGCGCACCCGTCGCCCGGCAGATCGTCCGGCGAGCCAACAAGTCGGGCCGGGAGTTCGGCGAGCTCTTCACGGCGCTCGGGGTCACCGATGCCAGGACGGAGGACGAGATGCGCGAGCAGATCGAGGAGAGGAAGGCGAACACCCCGCGCGGCGCCGCCAAGCGGAGGGCCATCACCGCCGCCATGGACCTCAAGAACTACGAGTTCAATGCGCACGGCGTCGAGCTCGGCCAGTTCTACGCGTCGAGCGCCGTCCTCTCCGACGGCTCGACGAAGCCCGAGCCGACCCGCGACCCGGAGCTCTACTACGAGACGTCGACGGTGCCGGGGTCGCCCCTGCCCCACGCCTGGGTCGGGGACTCCGCCCGGAAGCGCTCGACGCTCGACCTCGCTCCGAGCACCCGGTTCACCCTCTTCACCGGCATCGCGGGCCAGGCGTGGGCGGATGCGGCACCGGAGGTGGCGCGCGAGCTGGGCGTTCCCCTCGCCGCAGTCGTGATCGGGCCGGGGAGGGAGAACACCGACCTCTACTTCGACTGGGAGCGCCTGCGCGAGATCGACGAGGACGGCGTCCTGCTGGTCCGCCCCGACAAGATCATCGCCTGGAGGTCCACCTCCCTGGTGGACGATCCTCGCGACGCCCTCCTGTCCGCCCTGTCGACGATCCTCAGCCGGGCGTCCGATCGATGACGCTCTCCTTCACGCACGAGACCCGAGCCGGTCGAGTGCTCTTCGGCGCCGGTCTGGCCGTCGAGAACGTCGTCGCGGAGGTGCAACGGCTCGGCGCGGCCCGGGTGATGGTCGTCACCTCGGGCTCCCAGGCGGCGCTCGCCCGCTCCCTCGCCGACGTCATCCCGGTCGCCCTCACCTGGACCGACGTCGTGCAGCACGTCCCGCTCGAGACGGCGGCTCGGGCGCGACGAGCGGCGACCGAGGCGGGGATCGACGTCGTCGTCGCCGTCGGCGGAGGCTCGACGACCGGTCTGGCGAAGGCTATCGCGCTGACCACGGGCATCCCGATCGTCGCGGTCCCGACCACCTACGCGGGATCTGAGGCCACCGACGTCTGGGGCCTGACCGAGGACGGTCGCAAGACGACCGGCTCCGACCCGCGGGTCCTGCCGGTGGCGATCGTCTACGACGCGCAGCTCACGCGGGACCTCCCGGTCGGATTGTCGGTGGCGTCCGGCCTGAACGCGATCGCGCACTGCGTCGACTCGCTCTGGGCGCCGCGAGCCGACCCGATCAACGCCGCCCTGGCCACCGAGGGGATCCGGGCGCTCGCCGCAGGGCTCCGCGCCGTCGTCGCGACGGCCGACGACGCGGACGGCCGGGACCGGGCGCTCCTCGGCACCTACCTCGCCGCGACGGCGTTCGCCTCGGCAGGATCCGGGCTGCACCACAAGATCTGCCACGTCCTCGGCGGGACCTACGGGCTGCCCCACGCCGAGACGCACGCGGTCGTGCTGCCGTACGTGGCGGCGTTCACCCTGCCGGCCGCCCCGGCGGCCGAGCGTCGGCTCGCCGACGCTCTCGGCGCCTCGACCGGTCTCGGGGGTCTCGAGAGCCTCCGGCGCGACCTCCACGCTCCGACGGCTCTGCGCGACCACGGGTTCTCCGAGAGCGACATCCCGGAGGCCGCGCGCCTCATCGTGTCGGCCGTTCCGCCGTCGCACCCCCGCCCGGTGACGGAGGCCGTGCTCCGCGTGCTCCTGCGTGCCGCGTGGGCCGGAACCCCCGCGGACGACTTCGCGCACTCGGCGGACCTCGAAGCCGCCGTGAACCTCTGACAGAAAGGACGCCACCATGCTCGACGACGACACGCGGGATGCCCAGACGAAGCGGGAGGACGACCTGGTCGACACCGTGGTCGCCTCGTTCGCCGCGGCTCCCGATCCGCGCCTCCGGGAGGTCATGCAGTCTCTCACCCGGCATCTGCACGCCTTCGTCCGCGACGTCCGTCTCACCGAGGCCGAGTGGAACGCGGGGATCGCCTTCCTCACCGACGCCGGCCACATCACGGACGACCGGCGGCAGGAGTTCATCCTCCTGTCGGACGTGCTCGGCCTCTCGATGCAGACGGTCGCGATCAACAACGAGGCCCACGGCGACGCCACCGAGGCGACCGTGTTCGGGCCCTTCTTCGTCGGCGACGCGCCGCTGATCGAGAACGGCGGCGACATCGCCGGGGACGCCCCCGGGGAGGCCTGCTGGGTCGAGGGGAGCGTCCGCGACACCGAGGGAGCCCCGATCCCCGGTGCCCGCATCGAGGTGTGGGAGGCCGACGAGGACGGCTTCTACGACGTCCAGTACTCCGACGACCGGGTCGCCGGTCGCGCTCACCTGTTCTCGGACGAGGAGGGCACCTTCCGCTTCTGGGGGCTGACGCCGACGCCCTACCCGATCCCCGACGACGGTCCCGTCGGACGGCTCCTGGCCGCCGTCGGACGATCGCCCATGAGGGCGTCGCACCTGCACTTCATGGTCTCGGCGCCCGGGAGACGTACGCTCGTGACGCACATCTTCGTCCGGGGCGACGAGCTCCTCGCGAGCGACTCCGTCTTCGGCGTGAAGGAGTCGCTGATCATGGACTTCGACCGTCAGCGGGCGGGAGCGACGACGCCCGACGGTCGGGACCTCGGCGGGGCTCCGTGGTCGCGGACCCGGTTCGACATCGTCCTCGCGCCCTCGGCCGAGGAGCGCTAGGCCCCGGGACCCCGCTTCGTCGAGTCGCTCAGCGTCGTCGCCACCTCGAGCAGGGCGGGCAGGATGCGCTCCCGCATCGTCTCGAGCGACGTCGACGTCGACGTAGAGACGTTCACGGCGGCGAGCACGCGCCCGTCCCGCGCGCGGACCGGGGCCGCGATCGATCGGAGGCCCGCTTCGAGCTCGCCGTCGACCAGAGCCCAGCCCTGGCGCCTCGCGAGCAGGACGGCGTCGCGGACGAGGGCCGGCGAGGTGAGCGTCTTCGGCGTGAACGCCGTCGGCCTGAGCCGACCGAGACGCTCGTCGAGCTCCTCGTCGGTCAGCCCCGCGAGGAGCACGCGCCCCATGGACGTGGCGTGCGCCGGGAAACGCGTGCCGATGCTGATCCCGACCGACATGATCCTGCGCGTCGGCACCCGGACCACGTAGACGATGTCGTCGCCGTCGAGGACGGAGGCCGAGCTCGACTCCCCGACGTCGCGGGAGAGCGCCTCGAGGAGCGGCTGGGCGACCTCGGGCAGGCTCAGGCCGGAGAGGTAGCTGAACCCGAGCTCGAGCACGCGCGGGGTGAGGACGAACGTGCGACCGTCGCTCGCCACGTAGCCGAGGTCGACCAGCGTGTGGAGGAACCGGCGCACCGTCGCGCGGGCGAGACCGGTGCGCGTGGCGATCTCGCTCAGCGTCATCTCCCGGTGATCGGCGTCGAACGACGTGATCACCGTGAGGCCGCGCGCGAACGACTGGACGGGGGCGACGGTCGACTCGGGCGGCACGGCGTCGAGGCTATCGCTCGAGGACGACGGCGAGCCCCTGGCCCACGCCGATGCAGATGGCGGCGACCCCGATGCCGCCTCCGCGACGTTCGAGGGCGTGGGCGAGGTGGCCGATGATCCTGCCGCCCGATGCGCCGAGGGGGTGGCCGAGGGCGATGGCCCCGCCGTCGACGTTGACCTTCTCCGGGTCGAGGTCCGGCCAGAGGCCGAGGCAGGCGAGGCTCTGCGACGCGAAAGCCTCGTTCAGTTCGACGAGGTCGACGTCGCTCCACGACTTGCCGGCCCGCGCCAGGGCCCGGTCGGCCGCTTCGACGGGGGCGATCCCGAAGACGTCGGGGTCGATGCCGGACACGCCGCGACCGATGATCCGGGCCAGCGGTTCGCCCGGGAGGGCCCCTTCGCCGCCGATCAGGAGCATCGAGGCTCCGTCGTTCAGCGGGGAGGAGTTGCCGGCCGTGACGCTGCCCGTCGCCCGGAAGGCCGGCTTCAGAGCCCCGAGCGCTTCGAGCGACGTGTCGGCGCGGATCCCCTCGTCGCGCGTCAGGGAGGTGCCGGGGACGAGGACGATCTCGTCGTCGTAGCGACCCGCGTCCCACGCCTCGGAGGCCCGGCGGTGGCTCCGCAGCGCGAAGGCGTCCTGTGCGTCGCGGGAGATCGAGAACCTGTCGGCCAGGATCTCCGCGGTCTCGCCGAGGGGGATCGACCACCGGGTCGGCATGGCCGGGTTGACCATCCGCCAGCCGAGGGTCGTCGAGTGGAGGGTCGCCGGGGCGGGGGAGTACGGCCGATCGGGCTTGAGGGCGACCCACGGGGCGCGGCTCATCGACTCGACACCGCCGGCGACGACGAGGGTCGCGTCACCGGCCTCGATGGCGCGGCTGGCCTGGATCACGCTCTCGACGCTCGAGCCGCAGAGGCGGTTGACCGTCGATCCGGGGACGCTCGTCGGGAGGCCCGCGAGCAGGACCGCCATGCGGGCGACGTCGCGGTTGTCCTCGCCGGCCTGGTTGGCGTCGCCGACGATGACGTCGTCGAGGCGCGCCGGATCGAGGTCCGGGTGGCGATCGAGGAGGGCGCGGAGGGTCGAGGCGGCCAGGTCGTCCGGGCGGACGCCGGCGAGGCCCTTACCGAGGCGCCCGAAGGGGGTTCGGACGGCGTCGTACACGAAGCTGGCGGTCATCGGTCTTCTGCTCTCTCGTCGTCGGTCTCGCTGGGGTCTATCAGGGGCAGACCCGTGAGAGCACGGAGCTCGTCGACGGTGGCGTCGCCGAACACGCGGCGCACGACGAGCCCCGCGTCGGTGACGTCGAAGACGGCGTGATCGGTGTAGATCCGGTCGACGCAGGCCACTCCGGTCAGGGGGAACGTGCACTCCGCGACGATCTTGGGGGTTCCGTCGCGGGCCAGCAGATCCGTCATGACGAAGACCTGCTTGGCGCCGATCGCGAGGTCCATCGCGCCGCCGACGGCCGGGATCGCGTCGGCTCTCCCGGTGCTCCAGTTCGCCAGGTCGCCGCGCACCGAGACCTGGAACGCGCCGAGGACGCACACGTCGAGGTGCCCGCCGCGCATCATGCCGAAGGAATCCGCCTGATGGAAGTAGGAGGCGCCCGGCAGAGCCGTGACGGGGATCTTGCCGGCGTTGATGAGGTCGGGGTCGATCAGGTCGGCCTCGGGCTCCGGGCCCATGCCGAGGAGGCCGTTCTCCGTGTGCAGGACGATCTCCCGGGCGGGGTCGAGGAAGTTCGCCACCCGGGTGGGCGCGCCGATGCCGAGGTTCACCACGGAGCCCTCCGCGATGTCGCGGGCGATGACGGCGGCCAGGTCGTCGCGCGAGATCCGGCCGCTCACGCCAGGGCCTCGCGTCCGGCCCCGGTCACGAGTTCTCCGTCGCGAAGCCACGGGCGTTCGCCGAGTTCGACCACCCGCTGCACGAAGATCCCGGGCGTGACGATCCGCTCCGGGTCCAGATCGCCGAGGGGCAGGATCGCGTCGACCTGCGTGATGGTCACGGCGGCGGCCGACGCCATCATCGGGCCGAAGTTGCGGGCCGTCTCCCGGTAGACGAGGTTGCCCCACCGGTCAGCGAAGCGGGCGCCGACGAGGGCGAAGTCCGCGTGGAGCGCGTGTTCGAGGACGACGTCGCGGCCGCCCACGACCCGCGTCTCCTTGCCGTCCGCGAGCGGTGTCCCGAAGCCGGTCGGGGTGAAGAACGCGGGGATCCCGGCACCGGCGGCGCGGATCCTCTCCGCGAGCGTGCCCTGGGGGACGAGCTCGAGTTCGATGTCGCCGCTGCGGTACAGACCGTCGAAGACCCACGAGTCGACCTGGCGCGGGAAGGAGCAGACGATCTTGCGGACGCGTCGGGCGGCGAGGAGGGCGGCCAGCCCGGTGTCGCCGTTGCCCGCGTTGTTGCTCACGACGGTGAGGTCGGTCGCGCCCTGGTCGAGGAGCGCCTCGAGGAGAGCGACCGGCTGACCCGCGAGGCCGAACCCCCCGACCATGACGGTCGCGCCGTCGGGGATGTCGGCGACGGCGTCGGCCGGCGTCGGCACGGTCTTCGAGATCGTCATCGTTCTCCTTCTTTGTTCGCCTGGCGAACAGGCGTGCGCCTGACGAACATCGGAGTCAGCGTAGCAAAGCCCCGGTGTAACAGTCATGTTTCGTGTCTTCCGCTGAGAAGCCGGAGGGGTCTATTTTCTAACCACTAAAGATTGGTTGTTTAGTGAAAGCCGCACTCTCCGCTCTCGACGACGCGCTCGAGACCCACGCCCCCGCAGCCTTCGAGCTGCTCGAAGACCTCGTCCGTGCCGACAGCACCGTGGGCCGCGAATCCGCCGCCGAGGAGGTCCTCGCCGACGCGCTCGCCGCCTCGGACTTCGAGCTGGAGCGACTCGCCGTCCCGGAATCGATCGGCTCCGATCCGCTGGCCGGGATCCCGCCGATGTCGTACGCCGGTCGCTACGACCTCGTCGGTCGCCGCGCCGGCTCGGTCCCGGGAGCCGCGAGCCTGCTCCTCAACGGTCACATCGACGTCGTCCCCGCCGAGGACGCCGGCGGCTGGACGTCTCCGCCCTTCGAACCGACCCGCCGCGACGGCTGGCTCGTCGGACGGGGCGCCGGCGACATGAAGTGCGGCTTCGCCATGGGGCTCCTGGCCCTCCGCGCTCTCGACGAGACCCACCCCGGCTGGCAGCGGGGCGCCCTGACGGTCCTCGCCGTCA
Source organism: Frondihabitans sp. 762G35 (assembly GCF_002074055.1). NCBI lineage: Bacteria > Bacillati > Actinomycetota > Actinomycetes > Micrococcales > Microbacteriaceae > Frondihabitans > Frondihabitans sp. 762G35. The sequence continues at coordinate 1,245,255 of NZ_CP014619.1, forward strand.
TCGAGGAGGAGTGCACGGGCAACGGTACGCTCGCGGCGGGCCGGGCCGGGGTCCTCGCCGACGCCGCCGTCCTCCTCGAACCCACCGAGCTCGAGATGCTCCTCGCCGGAATCGCCATCGTCTGGATCGAGATCGAGGTGGAGGGCCGCTCCGGACACGCCGAGGCGGCCGGTCGGTCGGTCAACCCGATCCTCGCCGCGGCTCCCGTCCTCGAGGGGCTCCGGCGGCTGGAGAGCCGGATGAACGACGAGCACCGCGGCGTCGGCGCCGATCCTGCGTTCTCGACGATCGAGGCGCCCTACACGGTGAACGTGGGCACCTTCCGCTCCGGCTCGTGGGCGTCCAGCGTCCCCGAGGTCGCGCGCATCGGCGTGCGGGTCGGCCACCCCGCGGCGTGGACGGCCGAGCGCACCGTCGACGAGGTCCGGGCGGCGGTCGCCGACGCGTCCGGCGACGACCCGTGGCTCCTCGCCCACCCGCCGACCTACCGGCTGAACGGCTACCGGGCGGAGCGGTACGCGCAGGATCCCGGCCACCCGTTCGTCCGTCGGTTCGCCCGGGCGCACGAGGCGGCCCACGGCGTCACGCCCGCGGCGGTTCCGATCGGCTCGACGACGGACGCCCGCTACTACCTGAACCAGTTCGACACCCCCGCGCTGGCCTACGGCCCGCGCACGCGCAACATGCACGGGGTCGACGAGGCGGTGGAGCTCCGGAGCATCGTGGAGGGTGCCCGGACGCTCGCGCGGTTCCTCCTCGATCACCTCGGCGCCGGGGAGGCACGGTCGTGAGCGATCAGCGGCGGCGGCGCGACGACGTGGCGGCACTCCGCCCGCTCGTGGCCGAGACGGCGGCGGCGCGGATCGCCGACCGCTTCGTGACGGCGTTCGCGCTCGGGCAGTTCGTGGTCGGCCAGCGGCTGCCGACGCTCCCGGAGCTGTCGACGATGCTCGAGGTGAGCCAGTCGACCGTGCGGGAGGCGATCTCCCGCCTCGCGGCCCTCGGCTACGTCCGCGTCCAGCGCGGACGCGGGGGCGGCACCTTCGTCGTCTCGCAGTGGGGGCCCGCGTCGGACTCGGGTGTCCGCCGTGCGCTCGGCGAGAGCTGGGGCACGGTCAAGGAGACCCTCGACTTCCGATCGCTCATCGAGCAGCAGATCGCGAGGACCGCCGCCCAGCGCATCCTGCCCGAGGACGAGGAGCGCATCCGCGCCGCCGCGCGGGCCTACCGCGACGCCGGGACCGATCGCGACGCGTCGCGGCTGGCCGACCTCGAGGTGCACCAGGCGATCGCCGCGGCGACGCACAACTCGCAGCTCGCCGAACTGAGCCTCCGGCTGCAGCACGAGGTGGGTCTCGGCTTCCACGGCGAGCCGTTCAGCGAGGACGTCCGGAGACGCGCCGTCGATCAGCACACGGTGCTGGCGGCGGCCGTGCTCGAGCGTCGCCCGGAGGACGCCGAGCGACTCGCCCGCGAGCACTTCGCCCTGACCGAGGAGCTGCTGACGGCACTCCACGACCGCACCACCGCACTGAACCCGGACGACCCGCAGATCCTGCGGAACCCGCAGAACCCGAACGAAGGAGCCTGATGCCCACCGCATCCGTGAACGGAATCGAGATCGACTACCTCCTCGAGGGGGAGGGGGAGCGGACCGTCGTGCTGGTCAACGGCCTGGCCGACGAGAAGGAGACCTGGGCCTACCAGACACCGGCGCTGCTCGAGGCCGGCTACCGCGTGCTGACCTTCGACAACCGGGGCGTCGGAGCCACGTCCAAGCCCGCGGGGCCGTACACGACCGAGCTCCTCGCCGACGACACGAAGGCCCTCGTCGACACCCTCGGCATCACCGACTTCCACCTCCTCGGGGTCTCGATGGGCGGGATGATCGTCCAGGAGTACGCCCTCAAGCACCCCGCCGACCTCCGTTCGCTGACCCTCGCGTGCACGTACGCGGCCCCCGGTCCGTTCTGCTCCCGGATGTTCTCGATGTGGGAGGACCTCGCCCCCGTGATGGGCGTTCCCTTCGTCATGCGCGACGTGACCCTGTGGGCGTTCACGCTCGACTTCTTCCGGACGAGGGAGGACGAGCTCGCCGAGTTCGAGACCGGCATGAAGCACCTGAACATGCCGACCCCGGCGTATCTCGCGCAGCTCTCCGCGATCCAGACGCACGACACGACGGCCCGCCTCCCGGGCCTCGCCGTGCCGACGCTCGTCCTCGCCGGCGACGAGGACATCCTCATCCCGACCGCCCTCTCCCACGACCTGCACGAGCTCGTCCCCGGCTCCCGCTGGGAGACCACCCGGGGCGGTCACGGCTGCGTCTGGGAGCACCCCGACGACTTCAACACCACCCTCCTCCGCTTCCTGACCGAGATCGAAAGGACCACCCCGTGACCGACGCGATTGCCGAGACGGAAACGCTCAGCTCCAAGAAGCTGGGTCTCCTCGGCGTGCTGATGCCGGGCGTGGCGCAGATCGCGCCCGCCTTCAACCTGTTCTTCACGACGGCCGTCATGGCGTCCCTCGCGGGGCCGTCGGTTCCGCTCGTCTTCCTCATCTCGATGGTCGGCATGCTCGCGACGGCGCTCAGCCTCGCCCAGTTCTCGAGCATCTACCCGAGTGCGGGCTCCTTCGTCACCTACATCAGCCGGGCCCTCGGAGCGCGGGTGGCGACGGCGATCGGCGTCATCACGATCGTCGGCTACATGATCACGTTCGGCGGCATCTACATCTTCGCCGGGCAGTACATCGTCGCGAACGTGTTCGGGGTGACGACCGCGGGAGCGGGAGTGAACCTCCTCACGGTCGCCATCACGCTCGTCTACGGCGTCATCGTCACGGTGCCCGTCATCATTGGGCTGCAGTTCGGCGTGCGCGTGACCGTGGTGCTGTATCTGATCGAGGTCGTCGTCCTCCTCGTCATCAGCCTCGCCGTGGTGCTGCAGGGCGGCGCCGAGGGGCTCTCCGCGGTGCCGTTCACCTGGCCGAAGGGCACGGAGGCGTCGAACATCTTCATCACGTTCGGCCTGGCCGTCGTCGCGTTCGGCGGTTTCGAGGCCTCGGCGCCGCTGGCGGAGGAGACGGACAACCCGCGCCGCAACGTCCCGATCGGCCTCGTCGGATCGGTCCTCATCTCGGGGTTCCTCTACGTGCTCGGCTCCTACGCCGTCATCTCGGCCTTCGGCGTGAACCACGTCGGCGACTTCGCGAAGGACCCCAACCCGTTCGCCACCGCGACCGTGCGCTTCCTGCACGTGTCGAGCAGCTTCGCGGTCCCCTTCCTCGTGGCCGTGTTCCTCGTCAGCCTCACCTCCTCCTACATCTCCGCGAACACGCAGACGGCCCGCGTTCTGTTCGCCGGTGCCCGCGGGCGGCTCTGGCCCGCCGTCCTCGACCGGACGCACCCGCGCTACAAGACCCCGTGGGTCGCGGGCATCGCGTTCGTCGTGCCGAGCCTCGTCATCGGCTGCGTCATGCAGTTCGTCGACCCGGCGGAAGCGGGCAGCGTCCTCCCGACGCTCGGCATCTTCGGGGTGGTGATCATGTACTTCGTGGCGAACCTCGCCCTGATCGTCCAGTTCTTCCGCCTCCGCCGGAGCGGCGTCGCGAAGAACCCGCTGCTCTGGGTGGTGTCGCCCATCGTCGGCATGCTGGTGCTCCTGATCCCGATCTGGGGCAACCTCCGCCCGGGCCAGGGCGGCACGTTCGACTTCATGCCGCTGCTGTCGCTGCTGCTCGTGGCCGTCGGCGTGGTGTACACCGTCGTGCTGGCGATCACGCGTCCCGGCGTGCTGGCGGCGGCACCGGCCCTGCTGGAGGGCGCGGAGGCGATCGAGGGCGACCCCGTGCCTCCTGCGACCCGCCTGTCGGTCTGACGAGCGCCGCGCGGGGCGGGCGGTGTCCGCCGCCCGCCCCGCCGCGGCCGCACAGCGACCCGGCGTAGCCTCCGCACCATGACCGAGCAGCAGCCCTACACCGTCGTCCGCGAGGAGCCCTCGTTCGAGGTGCGCCGCTACCCGGAGCACGTCGTCGCCGAGGTCACCGTCAGCGCGGACTTCGACGACGCCGGCAATCGGGCGTTCCGCTTCCTGTTCGGCTACATCAGCGGGTCGAACGCCCGGAGCGAGAAGGTCGCCATGACAGCCCCGGTCGTGCAGGCGCCCGCCTCTGAGAAGATCGAGATGACGGCGCCGGTCGTCCAGGCACCGGGGCAGGATCCCGGGAGCCACGTCGTCGCGTTCGTCCTCCCCGCGACGCTGACCGAGGCCACGGCTCCCGTTCCCACCGACCCGGAGGTCTCCCTCCGCACGGTGCCCGAGGCCCTCGTGGCGGCGTCCACCTACTCGGGCCGGTGGACGCAGGCCCGCTACGACGAGCACTGCGCGGACCTCCTCGCGGCAGTGGCCTCGGCCGGGCTCACCACCCTCGCCGCACCCCGCTTCGCCCGCTTCGACCCGCCCTACAAGCCCTGGTTCCTGCGCCGCAACGAGGTGCTCGTCGACGTCGCCGGCTGACCGGGGCCGACGCCTGAGCCGAGGCCCGTGCGGCGGCGGGTACCGAGCAGGGAACTTCGGTATCGTCGTCGGGTGTTCACCGCCCGGCCGACCCCGACCCCGACGCACCGCGCCTCGTGAGCGAAGCGACCCGCCCCGCGGCTCCTGCGGGCACCGAACCGTCCCGCCATCGGAAGCTGCTCTGGCTCGTCCCCCTCGCCGTCGTGGGGCTCGCGCTGATCGTGGTCGCGGCCCGGGCTCTCCGCGAGTCGGGCGGCGGGCAGGCGTTCCTCGAGACGTACCCGGGGCGGTCCGCGCTGCCCTCGTTCGCGCCGGTCGGGTTCCCCGCGTGGCTGGGGTGGCAGCACGGGCTGAACGCGTTCCTGATGCTGTTCGTCCTCCGATCGGGGTGGCAGGTGCGGCTGACGAAGAAGCCGGAGACGTTCTGGATCCGGGACAACACCGGCCGCGTGAAGACGAAGGGCGCTCCAGTCCGGATCACGCTCGCGACCTGGTTCCACATCGCCGTCGACATCCTCTGGCTGCTGAACGGCGTCGTCTTCTACGTCCTGATCTTCGCCACCGCCCAGTGGACGCGCATCGTCCCGACCCGGTGGGACATCGTCCCGAACGCGCTCTCCGCCGCACTCCAGTACGCCTCCCTCGACTGGCCGACCGAGAACGGCTGGTCGAACTACAACGCGCTGCAGACACTGAGCTACTTCGGGATCGTGTTCGTCGTCGCGCCGGTCGCGCTCGCCACGGGCATCCGGCTCGCCCCGGGCTTCTCGGCCCGCTTCCGGCCCCTCGACCGCGTCTTCCCCGTCGCCGCGACGAAGCGCGTGCACTACTGGACGATGCTCGTGTTCGCGGTGTTCATCGTGATCCACGTGACGCTCGTCCTCGCCACGGGGGCGCTCAACAACCTCAACCACATGTACGCGGGCAACAACGGCGTCGGATGGAGCGGGGTCGTCGTCTTCGCCGCCTCCGTCGTCGTGATGGTCGCCGCGTGGTTCGCGCTCACGCCGCGCGTCCTCCGGGCGCTCGCCGGCCGGACGGGCACCATCCGGCAGCGACCCGCGCGGCCGCACCGGCCGACACCGCCCGCGCCGCCCGTCGCGTGATGCGGCGCCTGCTGCCGTGAGGCGGCTCCTGCGCGCCCTCGTCGCCGACGAGAGGTTCCGCTTCCTGGTCGTCGGCGGCATCAACACCGTCGTCGGGTACGGCCTCTTCGCCCTCTTCGAGCTGACGATCGGGCGCGTCGTCGGCTACCTCGGGAGCCTGTACCTCTCGTACGCGATCGCCATCGTGCTGGCGTTCGTGCTGCACCGGCGGTACACGTTCCGGGTGGCGGGGAGCGGTCGTGTGCTCGTGGACTTCCTGCGGTTCTGCAGCGTCTACGTCGTGTCGCTCGCGGTCAACACGCTGGCGCTGCCGCTCCTGGTCGAGGTGGGCGGGCTCGTGCCGCTCGTCGCGCAGGCGCTGATCGTCGTGGTCACCACGCTGATCAGTTTCTTCGGGCACAAGTTCTTCTCGTTCCGTCGTCGACCCTGACGCGCACAGCTCGCCCCCGCCCCGCCCGCCCGCTCCGCCCCCGCCCCCGCCCGGCGCCTCACCCCACCCACCCCGGCGGCGAGTGGACAGTTGCCGACGTTTTCCGGGCGTGAGGCGTCGGTAACTGTCCACTCGGGGAGGGGCTGCGGGGTGGGTCTCAGCGGTGGGCCGCTTCGGCGAGTGGACAGTTGCCGACGTTTTCCGGGCGTGAGGCGTCGGTAACTGTCCACTCGCGGAGGGGGTGGGGGGAATGCGGGGAGGGGGAGTGCGGGGGAGGGCACGGGTGGGGCGGGGGCTAGCGGGGGAGCGCGGGGGCTAGCGGGGGAGCGCGGGGGCGGCGTCGGTCCAGCGGAGCACCCGGCGGGCGGAGAACGTCAGCCATGGCGACGGCTCGCCCGGGGGCACGTCGACCTCGAACCAGACGCGGCCCGGGTCACGCAGCCCCTGATGCCACGTCCCGTCGGGGTGCCGCGCGGCGCGCACCGCCTCGACCGCCTCCGCGAGGCGCGGATCCGGGTCGCCGCCGTCGTGGATCGTCGCCCGCCGGAAGTACTCCGTGGCCCGCAGGACGTCGAACCGCCACCGCTGCGGGGAGGCCAGCCGGGTCGTCCACTCACCGAGCGGCTCGCCGGTGCGGAGGCCCCGCAGGAGTCGCCGCTCCAGCAGGTACTCCTCGCCGGCTCGCCGCGCGGCCCGGGTCGCGGCCGTGCCACCCGTCGCCTCCTCGTGGTCGAGCAGCGCTCGCAGCACGTTCAGCGTCGAGTGGAACGACGACCTCGTCGACCCCTCGACCCACTCGCAGTTCCAGCCGCCGTCCGCCTGCCGGTGCTCCACGAACCAGGTCGCCAGACCCTCCACGTCGGCGCCGAGCCAGAGGCCGTTCGACAGCGTCGACGCGTTGATGCAGCAGTCGACCTCGCCACCCCAGTAGGGCGAGCCGTCGTACTCCCAGCGGCTGCTGGCGGCGAGGCGCTCCGCGGTGCCGTCGAGGGCCGACGCGTCGACGCCCCACTCGCGGAGGGCGTTGAGGCTCCAGGTCGTCGCGGTCCAGGGCTGCCCGGGCTCGGCGCGCGCCTCCTCGTCGTCGAAGAACCCGGCCGGGAAGAAGGCGCCGCCCGCCCACTGGCCATCGGCGTCCTGCAGAGCGAGGAGCCTGGCCCCGAAGCCCTCGGAGGCGACGCGGCGTCGCGTCGCCCGCCAGACCTCCTCCGGCTCGTCGAGGAGATCCCGCTCGACCTGCCAGGCGAGCGACGGATCCGACTCCCTCAGCCAGCGATCGATCGCGTCCATGCCGACACGGTAGCCCCGCCGGGCCGTCCGAGCTACGGCACGTGCTCCGGCAGGGGCGAGCTTCCGGGCGCCTCGACCGGGAGCGACCGACCGCGCGCGAGCCGCACCAGCACGATCCCGCCGAGGATGAGCGCTCCGCCGAGGAGCTGCGGCACGGTCAGCCGCTCGCCGAGCAGGAGCCACGCGTAGAGCGTCGCCGCGATGACCTCCAGCAGCCCGGCGAACGACGCCAGCCTCGACCCCAGCAGCTCGCTCGCGGTGATGTTCGCGGTGTACGCCACGGCGGTCGAGACGATCCCCACCAGGAGGATCGGCAGCCACCACGGTGCCGAGGCGCCGAGCAGCGCGACGTCCCGGGTCGACGTCGTGAACGGCAGGATGCCCGCGGCCCCCGTCACGCCGAGGGCGGCGCCGCCCAGCACCAGCCCGAACGCGGCCAGTGCCACCGGGGGCAGCCCGTCGCTCGGCCGAGCGGCGAGCACGTAGTAGAACGCGCAGCCGACCATCGCGGCGACGCCGAGCAGCAGCCCGAGGGCGTCGAGCGTCGCACCCCTGGCGGGAGCGACCACGAGGACGAGGCCGAGGACGGCGACGACGCTGCCGGCGAGGATCACCAGCTCGGGCCTCCTGCGCGACAGGGCCCATGCGACGGCCACGAGCAGGATCGGGGCCATGTACTCCAGCAGGATCGCGGTCCCGACGGGGATCCGCTGGAGGGCGCCGAAGTAGGCGAGCTGCGTGGCGGCCACCCCGACGAGGCCCATCGCGGCGACCCGGTACCGGCCGCGCCAGAGGGCGTCCCACCGGCCGCGGAGCGACAGCAGGGCGATGGGCATCAGGACGATCCCGCCCACGAGGGCGCGGAGGGTGACCGCTGCCGCGGGGCTCCAGCCGGACTCCAGCAGCGGCTTGACGAGCGCGCCCGAGGTGCCGAAGGTGAACGCCGCGACGACGGCGACGACGAGGCCTCGGGAGGCGGAGGAACGGCGCACGGGGAGCTCCTGGGGAAGGGGTGTCGAGACGAGACGCTCCTGACGCTAGTGTGGTCGCGAGTAAGGAGTCAATTTGCATTTCGCCCCTGACGTCGACGAAAGCCTGGCGTTCGCCGTCGCCCTGGCCAACACCGTTCCCGAGGCGACCGCGAGCGGGGTCGACGAGCTGCCGGATCCTGCCGCCCTGCGAGGGTTCCTCGACGCGCAGGGGTTCTCGGGCCGCTTCGATCGCGACGACGGCGAGCTCCGCCAGGTGCTGTCGGTCCGGGAGGAGATCCGGCGGCTCTGGGGGCTGGAGCGCGATCCGCTGGTCGACGAGATCAACGTGCTCCTCCGCGAGGCCCGGGCCCTTCCGCAGCTCATCCGGCACGACCGCCACGACTGGCACATCCACGCCGTGTCGCAGGAGGCCCCGCTCGCCGTCCGCATCCGCGTCGAGGTGGCCCTGGCCCTCGTCGACGTGATCCGGTCCGACGAGCTCGGCCGGCTGCGGAGCTGCGCGGCGCCGGACTGCGCGGGAATTTTCGTCGACCTGTCGCGGAACTCCTCGAAGCGCTTCTGCAGTGTGCGCTGCGGCAACAGGATGAACATGGTGGCGTTCCGCGAGCGCCGGGGCGCGGCGGACGACGCGCGGTGAGGTACGCGGTGACGCGGCGGGTCGGCGGTGGCCGATCCGGCCGGGCGGGACGCGCGCTCCTCAGACCGCGCGCCAGCCGCCCGCCATGTCCTCGATCGTGCGGAGGGCCGTCGCGAAGACGGTGAGCACCGGGTTCACGCCGCCGTTCGTGACGTGGACCGAGGCGTCGGCGATGCGCAGGTTGTCGTGGCCCCAGACCCGGCCCAGCGGGTCGACGACGCTGGTCGCGGGGTCGGTGCCCATGCGGCAGGTGCCGGCCTGGTGCTGGCCGCCGCTCGGGCCGCCGCCCTGACCGGTGTTCTGGCCGGTGCCCGGGGCGCTCGCCGAGGGCGCGCCCACGGGGACGACGGCACGGGCGCCGGCGGCTCGGAGCCACTCGGCGCTCCGGGCGCTGAGGAAGTCCCGCGCCGCGACGTCCTGGGGGAGGAGCGAACCGCTCAGGTGCGCGACCGGGACCCCCGTGGCGTCCACCACCCCGGGGTCGACCCGGACGCGCGACTCCGCGGAGGTCAGCTCCTGGATCGGTCCCATCAGCCGGATCATCCGCCGGGCGAGGTCGCGCATCCCCTGCTTGGCGACGAGCCCCGAGACCGGCAGGAGCCCGGCCGACGTGAGGTAGCGGTACGTGTTGGCCGGGAGGGGCACGAACTCGTTGGCGATCATGCCGCCGCCCGCGAGCCCCTCGTTGCCGTGCCGGAAGTCGGTCGTGGCGATCGACGGCCCGGGCCCGATCAGCTCCTCGATCTCCTCGTCGAAGACCGCGGTGGCGCCGCCGTAGACGTGCCCCTGCAGGTGGCGCCCGACCTGGTCGCGGTTGTTCCCGACGCCCTGCGGCTCTCGGTCGCTCCGGCTGTTGAGCAGGAGCCGCGCCGACTCGATCGCCCCGGCCGCGACCACGACCTCGTCCGCGTCGACGTCGCTCTGCCACGCGACCCCGTCCACGGAGCCGACGAGCGTCGCCCCCACGATCCGGCCGGCTCCGTCGGTGCGGAGCCGCGCCGCCCGCGTCTCGAGGACGATCGAGCAGAGCCCGGTCTCGAAGGCCCTGGTGAGGAGCGTGTTCTGACTGCCGTTCTTGGCGTCGACGGGGCAGGCGAAGCCGACGCACATCGAGCACTGCGCGCAGGAGCCCCGGCCGAGGTACGGCGTGGAGTTGATGAGCAGGGGCACGGAGACGGTCGACCAGCCGAGCGACGCGGCGGCGTCGGCGAGGCGATCGCGCTGCCGTCCCGCGGGGAGCGGAGGCATCGGGTAGGGCCTCGACCGGGGACCGGCGTTGGGCTCGTGCGGCGAGCCGCTGACGCCGACCTCCCACTCGGCGCGCGAGTAGTACGGCTCGAGGTCGTCGTAGGAGATCGGCCAGTCGGCCAGGGAGCTGTCGTCGGGCGTTCCGTAGGTCGACGCCATCCGGAAGTCCTCGGGCGTGAAGCGCCACGCCTGCGCCCCGTAGACGCGCGTGCCGCCCCCGGCCGTCTGGGCGTTGTTGCTCCAGCCGCCCTCGGTCGAGTGGAGGACCACGCGGGTCCGTCCGTCGTCGAGCACGCGCGGGTTTCCGTCGGCCCGGGGGCCGGACAGCGGGGCGACGCCCCAGTCGGAGCGGGGGTTGCGGAGCTGGTCGGTCGCGAGGATCGCCGTGTCGGGCCACGACCCGGCCTCCACGACGAGGACGCGCCGCCCGGCCTCGGCGAGGCCGCACGCGGCGACGCCTCCGCCGGCGCCCGAGCCGATGACGATCGCGTCGTAGCGGGAGACCAGATCCTGCGGGCCGACGACGGTCCGCGGAGCGGGGGCGACGGGCGTGCCGGCGGGCCAACCGCCCGCGGGGCCGGGGCGCCACCCGATCATGCGCCACGAGGCGGCGTCGTCGTTGCCGCCGTTCGCGGGGTCGGCGTAGTAGCCCGCGGAGACGATCCCGGCGAACCAGTTCCAGTCGGTGCTCGACGCGGGGTCGGCCTCGTCCAGCAGGGCGGCGACGCGGGCGGTCCAGTCCGGGCGCTCGGCGAGGAGGCGCCCGAGGTAGCGCAGGGAGCCGGCCTCGGAGGCGGAGGGGAAGTCGTCGGCGGGGACGACCCGGTCGACGAGTCGGGTCAGCGCTTCGGCGTTCACGTCGAGGAAGGCCCTGACGGTGCCGACGGGGTCTGGGTCGGGGGTGGTGGTCACTCGGGTCTCCGGAGGTCGGGTGCCCGGGGTGTCCTGCACCCGGAGGACACGGGATCGGGTGCAGGGCCTCGAGAGCGGATCAGAACCCTCGAGGCCCTGCTAAACCGGTTTAGCGGTTTCCCGGGAAAAGTAGCACGCGCCGCGCGGACGAGTCAACGATCCGACGGGGGACCGATGCTGGCCCGGGCCTCCAGCACGAGCGCCGGGAGGACGACGTCGGGTTCGTCGCGACCGTCGAGCGTGTCGAGCAGGCGCCGGGTGAGGCTCCGGCCGAAGCCGACGATGTCGTGGCGCAGGGCGGTGACCGGCGGGACGGAGATGGCGCAGAGCTCGCTGTCGACGAAGGAGGCGACCGAGAGGTCGCGCGGAACGCCCAGGCCGAGCTCGTGGCAGGTCGACAGCCCCGCGAGCGCCATCCGGTCGTTGTCGAAGACGAGGAGGGTCGGGGCGGAGTCGCCCGACAGCAGGCGCTTGGCGGCGGCGGCCCCCTGCGCGGGGCCGTAGTCGGTGTAGACGGTGGTCACGATGGCGCCCGTCCGCGCCGCCCAGGCCAGAGTCGCCTCCTCCCGCAGGAGCACGGCCCGCTTGTCGCCCGGGCCGGTGATCCAGCCGATCCGGCGGTGGCCGCCGGCGAACGCGTGGTCGAGAAGGGTGCCGACGGCCGACCCTTCGTCCTGCCACACGGCGGGGACGGCGCCTCGTCCGGGGTCGCCGCCGACGAAGTTGCTCATCGCCGCCACGGGCAGCTCGAGGTCGCGGAGGAGGTCGAGGCGCCGGTCGCCCGCGTCGAACTCGGTCAGGAGCACCCCGTCGACGCGGCGCTCCGAGGCCCAGCGGCGGTAGAGGAGCTCCTCCTCCTCGCGGTCGCCGACGAGCTTCACGACCAGGGCGAGGTCCGTCTGCGCGAGTTCCAGCTCGATGCCGGCGAAGAGCTCCGTGAAGTAGGGATCGACCGACGCGGACTTGCCGCTCTTCAGGATCGCCCAGCCGACGGCTCCGGCCCGGGCGCCCGAGAGGGCCCGCGCCACCCCGTTCGGCGACCAGCCGAGGGCCGCCGCGGCGGCCTTGACACGCTCGCGGGTCTCCTCGGAGACGCCCCGGCGCCCGTTGAGGGCGTGCGACGCGGCACCCTTGCTGACGCCGGCCGCTCGCGCGACGTCGACGATCGTGGTGCGACCCGGCACGCTGCTCCTCCCCGTTCCCTCGATCTTAGGCCGGAGGGGGTGCCCCAGGATTCGCCGTGGTTCAGGACGTAACCTCGCACCATGACGCTTCGCGAGACCCCCGTCGACGAGGCCGCGGCCACCCCTGCGCCGAGGCCGCGCGTCCGGCTGTGGGCCGCGGCGACCGGGATCGTCGCGCTGCTGGCGTTCCTCGGCTCGGCCGAGGTCGCAGCCCTCTTCTTCGGCGCCGCGTCGAGCCCGTTGACCGCGGTCGGCTCGGCCGTGATCGATCTCGCGCCGCCGGGAGCCAAGCAGGTGATGGTCGCGCTGTTCGGCGTGGGCGACAAGGCCGCGCTGTTCGTCCTGATGGGCATCCTGCTGGTCATCATCACCGGGCTGGCCGGGCTGCTGGAGCACCGGCGGTCGGCGTGGGGGCGCTCGATCTTCCTGCTCGGCGGCGTCCTCGCGGTCGCAGCGGTCGTCACGCGGTCGGACGCCAGCGAACTCCAGTCGATCCCGGCCCTCGTCGGAACGGTGGTCGCGGTCCTCGTGCTGGGGCGGCTCGCGCAGCGGCTGCAGCGCTGGGAGCGGGCGACGTCGGGAGGGGGTCCGGCGGTCCCCGCTCTGCGCTCGCCGGGGCTCGAGCGACGCGACTTCCTGCGCCTCGCCGGGGTCGCCGCCGCGGCCGCGGTGGTTCTCGGGGCCGGCGCGCGGGTGATCCAGGCCGCCCAGGTCAACGCCGCTGCCCTCCGGGCGAGGATCCGGCTCCCGCGCGCGGCGGTCGCCGAGGAGGCCGTCCCCTCGGGCGCCTCGCTCGACGTGGCGGGCATCACCCCCTACGTGACGCCGACGAGCGACTTCTACCGGATCGACACGGCCCTCTCCATCCCGCAGATCGACCCCTCCTCCTGGACGCTCGAGATCACCGGCATGGTCGAGAAGAAGGTCTCGCTGACCTTCGACCAGCTCCTCGCCAAGCCGCTGGTCGAGCACATGGCCACTCTCAGCTGCGTCTCGAACGAGGTGGGCGGCGACCTCGTCGGCAACGCCCTCTGGCTCGGCTACCCGATCCGCGACCTCCTGGCGGAGGCGAAGCCCCGAGCCGGAGCCGACATGGTGCTCTCGCGGAGCATCGACGGGTTCACGGCGTCGACCCCGCTCTCGGTCCTGCAGGATGCCGGGACCGATGCCCTCCTCGCCGTCGGCATGAACGGCCAGCCGCTCCCGCTCCAGCACGGCTTCCCGGCGCGCCTCGTGGTCCCGGGTCTCTACGGCTACGTGTCGGCCACGAAGTGGGTGGTGTCGCTCGAGGTCACGACCTTCGCGGCGACCACCGCGTACTGGACCACGCGCGGCTACTCCGCGAAGGCGCCCGTGAAACTCCAGTCGCGGGTCGACACCCCGACGCAGGGCGCCAGTCTCCGCGCGGGCACCATCGCCGTCGCGGGAGTCGCCTGGGAGCCTCACGTGGGCGTCGCCAAGGTCGAGGTCAGGATCGACGAGGGCGACTGGGTCGAGGCCACGCTCGCCGACTCCGTCTCCGACGACACCTGGCGGCAGTGGGTCTACCGCTGGGACGCCACCGCCGGCAGCCACGGCATCGAGGTGCGCGCCACGAACAAGGACGGCGTGACCCAGTCGAGCACCCCTGTCGCTCCCGCGCCGAACGGCGCCGAGGGCTGGGACGGCGTCACCGTCAGCGTGAGCTGATCCCGGGGCTTCCGTCCCTGGTGCGCGCACAGGATCGCGCGAGACAATACCCGGAAGCCCACGACCGCCCGGCGCGAGCGAAAGGACCGTCATGGTTGTTCTGAGCTACGTGTTCTCGATGGTCCTGTTCGCCGTGATCCTTCTCGAGACCATCGTCAGCATGCGCGCGCGGCAGGCCGTCCTCGGCTCGCGGGAGCGGTACGTACTTCTGACGCAGCGTCGCATCCTGAGCTGGACCGTCAACGTCGGCTTCGCGATCCAGGGCGTCATCGGCCTCGTCACCGGCCAGTCGCTCGCGACCCTCAGCCTCGCCTTCGCCGTCTACCTGTCCTGGGTGGAGGTCAAGAACCACTCCGACGACGACGACTGGTTCAACGGCCGGATGAAGAAGATCGGCCGGGGCCTGAAGAAGGCGTTCACCGTCCGCGTGCGGGTTCCCGCCGTGGCTCCTGCCCCCGCCTTCGGCTAGCGCCGCCCGCTGCACCCTCGTGTTCGGCCGTCGCGGTGGTCCTAGGACCACCGCCGCAGCCGAACACACGGGTGCAGCGGATGCCGCACGCGGGTTACCGAGTATGCAATACTGGGTAGGCAGGCCACGGTGGCCGGCAGATGCGGGGGTCGCATGTCGATTCGTCAGAGCTTTCTCGCCATTCTCGATCAGGGGGCGTGCTACGGCTATCAGCTCCGCTCCGAGTTCGAGCGGCGGACCGGTTCCACCTGGCCGTTGAACATCGGCCAGATCTACACGACGCTCGACCGGCTCGAGCGCGACGGCCTCGTCGAACGAGACGACGCCTCCTCCGGCGATCACGTCTACTACCGCATCACCGCGGCGGGCCACGCCGAGGTCACCGGCTGGCTGACCTCGCCGGTCGAGCGCAGCACCGCCGCTCCGCGCGACGAGCTGGCGATGAAGCTGGCCATCGCCGTGACGCTGCCCGGGGTCGACATCGTCGAGCTCATCCAGGTGCAGCGGCGGGCGACCTTCCGTTCGCTGCAGGAGCTCACCCGCTCGAAGGTGGCCAGCGGCGAGCCGACCTCGGCCGAAGACCTCTCCTGGCAGCTCGTCGTCGACTCGATGATCTTCGCGGCCGAGGCCGAGGTCCGCTGGCTGGACCACTCGGAGACCCGCCTCGTGCAGGCGCGCGCCGCGGGGGTCGCCTCGCCCGTGGCCATCGACGCCACCCTGCCGAAACGGGGCCGGCCGGCCGCCGCACCGACGGGGGTGGAGTCGTGATCGGCGACGAGCTGCTCCGGCTCGACGGCGTCTCGATGCAGTACGGCCGTGGCGAGACGAGCGTCACGGCGCTCTCCGGGGTCGACCTGACGGTGACGCGCGGCGAGCTCGTGGCCGTGATGGGCGCCTCCGGGTCCGGTAAATCGACTCTCCTCACCGTCGCCGGGGGGCTCACGACGCCCACGAGCGGTGAGGTGATCGTCGAGGGCCACTGGCTGAGCCAGCTCTCGATGCGAGACACCGCGGCCCTCCGGCGCAGGAGCCTCGGCTTCGTCTTCCAGGACTTCAACCTGGTGCCCAGTCTCACCGCGATCGAGAACGTGGCGCTGCCCCTCGAGCTCGACGGGCTTCCCCTCCGACGGGCCCGCCGCCCCGCCCTCGACGCCCTCGCCCTCGTCGAGCTCGCCGACCGGGCCGACCGCTACCCGGCCGACCTCTCGGGCGGCCAGCAGCAGCGCGTCGCGATCGCGCGCGCCGTCGTCGGCGGCCGGGCGCTCATCCTGGCCGACGAGCCGACCGGGGCCCTCGACTCGACGACGGGGGAGGTGGTCCTCCGGATGCTGCGCTCCCGCGTCGACGCCGGGGCCGGCGGCATCCTGGTCACCCATGACGCCCGGCACGCCGCCTGGGCGGATCGCATCGTCTTCCTCCGCGACGGCCGCATCGTCGACCAGTCGCAGAGGGACACCGCGTCATCGCTGCTCGAGGGGGCAGGGCGGTGACGCGCCGGGGGGAGCGGCCGTCGCGCGGGGGACGCGCCGAGGGGAGGCCCGCGGGCCGCCGCTCAGCGCTGCGCGGCGGCCGCCAGGCGGTCACGGTCGCGATCCGGCTCGCCCGGCGGATGGCGTGGCAGTCGCGGGGACGCAGCGTCCTCGTGGTTCTGTTGATCGCCCTGCCGATCATCGGTCTCGCGGGCATCGACACGGTGCAGGCCAGCCGCACGGCCTCGCCGGCCGACACGGTGCGGCTGCAGCTCGGGCGGTCGGAGGCCCGGCTGCAGGTCGTCTCGGCGCCGGATCCCCAGCTCCGGCAGGATCCCCTCACCGACGACACCGTCCAAAGCGGCGACCCGACGGGGGAGAGCCGCGACCCGGCGGACGTCCTCCCGAAGGGCACCGAGATCCTGCGGGTCACCCAGACCACCGTGGTGGCGAAGACGGCCGGCGGCATCGGCTCGCTCTCGGCCTTCGAGGGGTCGGCGTGGGACAGGCGCCTCGTCGGGAAGTTCACCCTGGTCGACGGGCGTGCCCCGAACGCTGCCGGCGAGATCCTCGTCAGCCCCGGAGCGCTCGTCCGCCTCGGCGTCTCTCTCGGAGCGACGGTCGCGATCCAGGCGCCCCGCGCGGAGACCGTCCGGGTGGTCGGAGTTCTCCGGGACGCCGACGTCGGCGATTCCGAATCCGTCCTCTACGGGCGGGACGGTGCCTTCGGCGGCGTCTCGGCGCAGGATGCGCTGTCGTCGTCGAAGTTCTACCTCCCGAGCACGGTGCTCACCTGGCCCGACGTGAAGAAGCTGAACGCGCAGGGCATCGTGGCCCTCTCCCGCGCGGTCGTCCTCGATCCGCCGTCGGCGTCGGAGGCGCCACGGAGCGACAACGGCTCGGGCCCCGACGTGACGCTTATCCTTTCGGTCGCGCTTCTGGGCGCGTTCGCCCTGTTCGAGGTCTGCCTCCTCGCCGGAGCAGCCTTCGCCGTCGGTGCCCGCCACCGCCAGCGGAGTCTCGCGGTTCTCAGCAGCGTGGGCGCCGACCGGCGGACGATCTTCGCCGTCATGACGACGGAGGGTGCCGTGCTGGGGCTCCTCGGCGGACTCCTCGGATCGGGGCTCGGCATCGTCCTGGCTGCCCTCGGCGAACCGCTGATCAGCGGAGGGCGGGCGGCGCAGTACCCGGCGTTCCGCGTCGATCTGCTCGGGCTGTCCGGCATCGTCCTGGCGGCCGTCGTCTCGGGCCTCCTCGCGGCGGCGTTCCCCGCCCGGGCGGCCTCCCGGGTCGACATCGTCGCGGCGATCCGCGGCGCGCAGCGACCCCCGAGGCCGTCGTTCCGCCGGCCCTTCGTCGGAGTGTTCGTAGTGGCTGCGGGGTCGGTCCTCTCCCTGGCCGGGGGGATCGTCATCATCGCCAGCCGACAGACGGCCGACACTCCGCAGGCGGTGACGAACACGGGCATCGGGCTCCTCATCGCGGGACCGATCACGATGCAGATCGGGGCGATCCTGATCGCGCCGCTGCTCCTGCGCTGGGTGATGGCGGCCTTCTCGAGGCTCGGAGCGGGAGCCCGGCTCGGTTCGCGCGACGCCTCCCGCAACCCGTCGCGGACGGTCCCCGCCATCGCCGCGATCATGAGCACGGTCTTCGTCTCGGCGTTCAGCATGTGCCTGCTCGCCGGGAGCCAGGCCATGGGGATCCGCGACCATTTCTGGTCCGCGCCGCTCGGCCAGGTGCAGGTGGGGCTGACGCTCTACGACGCGACGGGGGCCCCCAGGGTCGACGCCGACCGGGGCGAGAGGGTCGCGTCGGTCCTCCAGTCGACGTTCCCCGGCACCACGGCCCGCATCGTCTCGACGTCTCCGTCGGCGTCGCCCGACGCGGACCCGTCCACGACGTTCGCGGCGCCGCGGCTCCGAGGGGTCGAACCCGGCCAGACGAGCGGCGACGGTCTGACGAACGGCGACCACATCGTCGTGGGCTCGGTCGACGATCTGGCCACGCTCCTCGACGCCCCCGTCACGGCCGAGGCGCGAGCGATGCTGGCCTCGGGCGGAGCGGTCGCCACATCGCCGATCTACGCCTCGGGCGGGCGCCTGACCATCGACACGTTCGCCTCCAGGGAGGATCTCGACTTCTCGAAGGCCGAGTCGCTCCGGACCGTCCAGGTCAACACCGCGCTGCAGCGACCCGTCCGGGCACCGGACTTCGGGCTCTTCCTCCTGCCGGAGACGGCCCGGTCGCTGGGGATCCCGTACCGGGCGACCGTCGTCATCGACCAGGTGGGCACCGGGGTCGCGCAGGCGAAGCAGGATCAGCTCGCCGCCGCCCTCCAGGTCGTCGACCCGGGACTCTACGCCGGCTACGAGACGGGTCCCGACCGGTCCGCCGCGAACTGGTCGTGGGCGCTCCTCGGTCTCACCACGGTGATCGCGCTGGGGGCGTCGATCGTCGCGATCGCGCTGGCCCGGGCCGACGGACGTCGGGACGACGAGACGCTCGCGGCGCTCGGGTCGCCGCCGCGGATCCTGCGGTCGTTCGGATTCTGGCAGGGGATCATCATCGCCGGGCTCGGTGCGGTGATCGGGGTCGCGTTGGGCCTCGTGCCGGCGTTCGCGCTCGGGCTGCATCCCCCCGGCGTGACGCACGGATTCGTCCCGTTCGACCCGCCGTGGCTGCAGCTCGCGGCGACCGCGCTGGCGATGCCGCTGCTGATCGCCCTCGGCGGCTGGCTGACGGCGCGGACCTCGAGGCCGCGGGTGTCGCTCCGCACCCGCTAGACCGGCCTGCTCCGCACCCGCTAGACCCTCGCGCTCGGCCGTCGCACCCCGCCTAGGACCACCGCCGCAGCCGAGCGCGAGGGTCTAGCGGCCAGGGCCCTCGAGGGCGGAGCGGGTGAGCGCCGCCTCGAGCAGCTCGAAGTCGATCTTCGCGTGCTCGCGGGCGATGGAGCCGGCGTCGTCGGGGAGGCCATGCACGATGGCGCCGACGAGGGCCTCGTGCTCGCGGAGCGCGCGGGCCTCCATGGCCGCCATGCCCTCCGGTTCGCCCCAGAGGTGGGCGGGAGCGGTCATGCTGATGCGCGACTCGAGATCGAGCAGGACGTCGCGGAGCGTGTCGTTCCGTGCCGCGGTGGCGATCGCCACGTGCAGGAGCGAGTCGGCCCGCTGCTTCGCGAGGCCCGACTCCGCTCCACGGAACGCCTCCAGCCGACCCTCGAGGTCGTCGACGTCGGCCGGCGTACGGTTCTCGGCGGCGGCCCTCGCGATCGTCCCGTGCAGGCGGCTGATCGCCTCGCAGGTGTCGCGGAGGGACGCCCACCGCGCCGACAGGGTGCGCTGGACGGAGTCGGTCGACGACACCGGCCACTGCGCGCGCACGAACGACCCGCCGCCGCGCCCCCGCTGGGTCTCGAGGAGCCCCCGCTCGACGAGGCGCGCCAGGGCGGCGCGCACCGTCATCCGCCCGGCGCCGAGGGAGGCCGCGAGCTCGCGTTCGGTCGGGAGCCGCGACCCGGGCAGGTACTCGCCGATCGCGATGGCCGTGACGAGGCGGTCGGTCAGGTCGTCGACCCGGGAGGTGGTGGCGAGCGGCCTCCTTAGCGCGCCGCCGCCCAGCGCGCCGAGCGCCGTCTCCGACTCGCTCGCCCCGGAAGTCGCCTCTGAAGTCACCTCACCCCGCCCTTCGTGTTACACCCACGTTAAGACACGAAGAATGGTCTTGTCATGAGACCTTTCCGTGGTCCACACTCTCGCCATGTCAATCGTCACCGAAGACACGATGCCGTTCCACGAGGGTGAGACCTGGCTGCGCGTCACCGAACCCGAGACCCCGACCCCCGGCGCTCTGCCCCTGATCGTCCTGCACGGCGGTCCGGGCATGGCCCACGACTACGTCAAGAACCTCGCCGCCCTCGCCGACGAGACCGGCCGGACGGTCGTGCACTACGACCAGTTCGGCTGCGGTCGCAGCACGCACCGGCCCGAGGCTCCCGCGTCGTTCTGGAACGCCGACCTCTTCGTCGAGGAGTTCGCCGCCCTCGTGGAGCACCTCGGGTTCGCCGAGTACCACGTGCTCGGGCAGTCCTGGGGCGGGATGCTCGGGGCCGAGATCGCCGTCACCCGCCCTGTCGGCCTCCGCTCGCTCGCCATCTGCAACTCGCCCGCGTCGATGCAGCTCTGGGTCGAGGGGGCCGCCGAGCTCCGTTCCGCGCTGCCCGCCGAGACGCAGGAGGCGCTCGACCGTCACGAGAGCGCCGGAACCACCGACGACCCGGAGTACCTCGCGGCGACCGCCGTCTTCTACGAGCGCCACGTCTGCAGGATCACCCCCACGCCGCAGGACTTCGCCGACAGCGAGGCGCAGATGGAGCACGAGCCGACGGTCTACCACACGATGAACGGCCCGAACGAGTTCCACGTGATCGGGACCATGCGCGACTGGACCATCGTCGACCGCCTCGGCGAGGTCACCGCGCCGACCCTCGTCGTCGCCGGCGAGTTCGACGAGGCCACGCCCGCCACCTGGCAGCCCTTCGTCGACGGGATCGCAGGAGCCACCTCCCACGTCTTCCCGGGCGCCAGCCACTGCACGCACCTCGAGCAGCCCGAAGCCTTCCGCGACGTCATCTCCGGGTTTCTCGCCCGGAACGACGCCACCGCCTGATCCCGCCCCTCCCTCCCGCGTCCCCACCGCACTCCCCACCCCCACCACACCCGAAGGAAGACCCATGACCCTCCGCGAAGAGTCCACGACAGGCGCAGGTCAGCCCGCGTCGGGCGAGCTGTCGAACCAGGAGCAGCTCGAGAGCTTCGGCTACAAGCAGGAGCTGAAGCGCTCCGTCTCCACCGCCGACCTCCTGATCTACGGCCTCATCTTCATGGTGCCGATCGCCCCCTGGGCGATCTTCGGCACCGTCTTCAATGCCTCGCAGGGCATGGTGCCCCTGGTCTACCTCGTGGGCCTCGTCGCCATGATCTTCACCGCGCTGGCGTACTCGCAGATGGCGAAGTCGATCCCGCTCGCGGGCTCGGTCTTCTCCTACGTCGGCCGAGGGATCCACCCCATCGCCGGCTTCTTCGCCGGCTGGGCGATCCTGCTCGACTACCTCCTCGTGCCGACCCTGCTCTACGTGTTCGCGGCCGAGTCGATGATCGGCATCTTCCCCGGCACGGCCCGCTGGATGTGGGCGCTCATCTTCGTCGCCATCAACACGGTCATCAACCTCCTGGGCGTGCAGTCGCTGAAGCTCATGAACCGCGTGTTCCTCGCGATCGAGGTCGTCTTCATCGTCATCTTCGTCATCATCGCGGTCGTGGCCCTCAACAACGGCACCGTTCCCGGGGCCGAGTTCACGACCGCTCCCGTCTGGGACTCGAGCAAGGTGACGGCGCCGCTGATCGCCTCCGCCCTCTCGATCGCCGTGCTCAGCTTCCTCGGCTTCGACGGCATCTCCACGATGGCCGAGGAGTCGACCGGCAAGCGCAACGGCGCCGGCAAGGCGATGATCATCGCGCTCTTCATCGTCGCGTTCTGCTTCGTCCTCCAGACCTGGCTCGCGTCGGCGCTCGCTGCCGGGCGCTCGTCGTTCCCCGACTCCGAGGCCGGAAACGCGTTCTTCACGATCGTGCAGCAGGCCTCGTCGAGCGGCTGGTCGACCGCATTCTTCGTCGTCAACGTCCTCGCCGTCGGCATCGCGAACGCCATGGCCGCCCAGGCGGCGACCTCGCGCCTGCTCTACTCGATGAGCCGCGACCGCCAGCTGCCGAGGTTCCTCTCCGTCATCAACAAGCGCCAGGTGCCGCAGGCCGCGATCCTCGTCGTGTCCGGCCTGTCCGCGATCCTGGTCATCGGTTTCGTCGGCCAGATCGACCTGATCTCGTCGCTGGTCAACTTCGGTGCGCTCTTCGGGTTCATGCTGCTGCACCTCTCCGTGATCGTCCACTACGTCGTCCGCAAGAAGTCGCGGAACCTCCTGCTCCACCTGGTCGTCCCCGTCATCGGGTTCCTGATCATCGGCTACGTGCTGCTGAACGCGGCTCCGCAGGCGAAGATCGGCGGGGTCGTCTGGCTGATCCTCGGCGCCGGCGTCTTCCTCTACTACCGGCTCACCGGCCGGAAGACCGTCGTCGGAGAAGAAGCGTGAGCGACCACGCGGCCGGCCTCGACCACTTCCTCGGCAAGGAGCTCGGGAGACCCGGGTTCTCGGCCCCCGACGAGCCGGTGCTCCGCATCCTGCCGGGAACGGGCGAGCGAATCGGGTTCGAGACGAGCGACGCCGTGTACGAGGAGCTCCACGGGCACCACGACATGGCAAAGCTCCAGGCTCAGATCAACCCCGTCACGGGTCCGGTCTACGTCGAGGGCGCGGAGCCCGGGGACGCCCTCGCGGTCACCGTGCACGAGATCCGGCTCAAGGAGTACGGCTGGTCGGTCAGCCTCCCGGGCTCCGGGGCCCTGCAGCACGTGATGGGCGATGAGATGTTCACGCGGCGCGTCCCCATCGACGCCGACGGCGTGCACGTCACCGAGCGGCACGTCTTCGCGCCGCAGCCGATGATCGGGTGCATGGGCACGGCACCTGCGGAGGGCGCGAACTCGACCATCATGCCCGCGTACCCGCAGGGCGGGAACATGGACGTCACCGAGAACCGGGTCGGCTCCACCGTGTACCTCCCGGTCATGGTCGAGGGCGCTTACCTCGCGATCGGAGACATCCACGCGATCATGGCCGAGGGCGAGTCGTCGTTCGTGGCGATCGAGGCGGAGGGCGTCGCCGTGGTCTCGGTCGACCTCGTGAAGGGTCTCGATCTCCGCGCCCCGCGGATCGAGACCGACGACGAGTGGATCTTCGTCGGCCTCGGCGCCCCGGTGCAGGAGAGCATCCGCCGCGGGTACGAGGACGCCTTCGCGTTCCTCGTCGACGACCACTCGTGGGATCGCGGCGACGCCTATGCCGTGCTGAGCGCGGTGGGGCACTCGCGCCTCGGCGGCCCGACCGGCTCGGAGGCACCCGACCCGCTGCACCCGTTCGACGCCGTCGGTGCGGTCACACTGCACCGCGTCCCGAAGTCGGTTCTCTAGCTCCAATCCACTGCACCCTCGTGTTCGGGCGTCGCAGTGGTCCTAGGACCACCGCGGACGCCGAACACGAGGGTGCAGCGGTGTGCGGGTGCAGCGGCAGGTGCAGGCGCTAGCCGAGGGTGACGAGCATTTGCCCGAAGGCGAACGTGCCCGCCCCGGCCACCATCACGAGGGCCGTCGTCAGGAGGCTGATGACGCGCTCCCGGTGGCTCTCGTCGCGGTACGCAGGAGCCACGGCCGACGCGACGCGCTGGCAGAGGTCGTCGGCCGGGAGTGTCGACTCGGTCATGAAGCCCCTTTGGAAGTGATCGGAGTGGTGACGGGTGTTCGGAGTCGCCGGCCGGACGGATTGCCGGAGTTCCCCGACGACCCGCCCGGACGGCGACGCGCCGACCCGACCGGAGTCGAGCCGACGCGTCGGACATCGTCACCGCGGCGTCAGGGCAGCGGCACACCCTGCAGTTCGGCGGGCTGCGCGGACAGCTCGGCCTGCTGGGAGACCCCCGCGGGCGTGAGCGTGTCCATCACCTTGGGCACCGCGTTCGGGTCGGCGGAGCATGCCGCCGATGGCACGGCACCGTCCGCGCAGACCCCGAACGTGTAGCCGCCCGGCGTCGCCGTGAACGCGCGGGTCTGGTCGGCGCCGTGGGTGCCGTCCTGACCCGTGAGCGCGACCGCGAACGACCAGCCCGCCGACGGCGTTCCGCCGAGGGCCGTCTTCGGCACCACGACCGTGATGTACCGGGACACGGAGTTCGCGGTGCTGGTGGCCGTCCCGGCCGAGGCGCCCTGCGCGTCGAGGACCTTCGGGGCGGAGAACCCCTGGACCTCCACGAGCCTGGACCACGCGGATCCTGCGGCCACGCGGTAGTTCATGCCCGGGTACGCGGAGGCCGTCGACGTCGACGCGGCCGCCGGGTCGTGCACGTAGACGTCGAGCAGCTGCGCGCCGTTCGTCGACCCGAAGGTCGGCGTCAGGTCGCGCGTCTGCGCGCGGAGCGTGACGGTGGAACCCGTGTCGTAGACCTCGAACCGGGTGAGGTCGAAGGCGCCGGCGTGGAAGTCGGACGCCGTCGGGTACGCGTACGTCCCCGGTCCGCTGTCGTCGCCCGACGGGTCGTCCTGCGCGAACAGGAGCGTGCCCGAGACGGAGTCGTTCGTGACGGTGCGCGTCGCCTGCGCGGTGCCCGCGGAGGTCGTCGCCGTGATGACGAGGGTGTTGGTCCCGCTCACGGTCGGCACGGCCACGGTGAACGCGCCGTCCGCGCCGGCCGTGGTCGTGGCCGTCGTCGTCGCCGAGTCGGCGTCCGCCACGCTCGCGACGTCGACCGTCGCGCCGGGAGCCGCGGTCCCCGTGACGGTGACGCTCGCCCCCACCGACGTCTGATCGGCCGGGGAGGTCACGGTCAGCGGTGTCGAGCCCTGCGCATGCCGGACGTAGCGGTCGGCCACGATGCTCGGCGTCTCGAGGGAGCGCCCGGCGGCGAGGTCGGCGGTGAGCCGGACCTGGCTGGCCGAGCCCCAGGTGAGCGGGGACGCGGATCCTGCGGCCTTGCCGTTCCGGAAGCCGATCGAGGCCACGTTCGGGTCGGTCCCGAACGGCGAGGCCGCGAGGTCCGGTCCGTCCCAGACCTGCTCGGGAACGAGCCCCGGGCCGGAGTTCTCGGCGTTGATCGTCACGAGCTGCTTCGCGGCCGCCGCGGCGTCGCCGGTCGTGAGGGACTGCTGTGCGCGCTCCGCTCCGAGGACGGGCCACGGGTGACCGGTACCGGTGAACGTCGCCGCCCACGGAGCACCCGTCGTCGTGCACGAGCTGGCGGATCCTGCGAGGCAGTCGCCGTAGCCGTCGCCGTTGTACCGCAACCAGCCCTCGCCGCTGGCCGTCGTCCTGCCGAGCGTCGTGTCGGCCACGACGAGCGAGTTCGCGACGACGGGGTCGGTGGCGGGCAGGATGCCCAGGCGGACGTACTCCAGGAAGCCGAGGTCGACCACGTCCCGCTGGTCGAGCGTCGGACCGCCGTTGCCGAGGTTGTAGGAGATGGCCGCGTTCGGGTCGCCCGTCTTCGAGAGACGGATGTAGTACGGCTTCGCACTCAGCGACCCGGTCGTCGTGACGCCCCAGGTCGCGATCGTCCGCTGGTACCGGTCGGCGGTGGCGGCGTAGATCCGCGCGCTCGCGGCGTCGCCGTTCGCCAGAGCGATCCGGTTCGCGCTCACGAGGCCCGCGATCTCGGCCGCGATCGTGGACGGCGAGTACCCCGACTGCTCCTCCCAGCGCTCCACGCCGAAGCTCGGCCCGTGGCTGACGAGGAAGTCGGCGGCGCGCTTGACGTGCGGCCAGAGAGTCCTGTCGGACGCCAGGCCGGACTGCCAGGCCATCAGGATCGGGTACGCGCTCTCGTCCAGCTGGTCGTTGAACGAGTCGGCGGCCTTGGTCCCGTCGAGGAGGGAGTTCCGCGGCTGGGAGCCGTTCGCCTGCTGCGACTTCGTCAGCAGGTAGCGGACGGTGTCCTGGGCCGTGGCGATGTCGCCGTCGGTGTAGAGGGCCGTCCACGCCTCGTAGAGGTCGCGCGCGAACACCTCGCGGTACCCCGAGTGGAACTGGTCGGCCGGGTCGTTCGCGACGACGTCCTGGCCCCACGGGGCGTCGAGACCCGCGACGATCGCGCCGGGGTAGGTCTTGTCCTCCGACGCCTTCACGACGTTCGCCGACTGGTAGTACTTCCCGAGCGCGGTGAGGCGCTGGGCCGTCGTCAGCTTCGTGCGCGACAGATTCGGGAACCGCAGGTGCGCGTCGTAGCCGAGCCACTGCGCCTCGTAGGTGGCGAGCATCCTCGCCGTCGAGGTGCCGCTCGTCGCGGACGCCGTCTTCACGGCGTCGGCCTGCGACGTGCCGAAGCCGAGCGAGAGCGTGGTCGTGCCCTCGCGGTCGAGGGACAGCGCGGCCGTCTGCTCGGTGTTGCCGCCCGTGGCGGTCGCCGTGCCTCCTGCGCCGCCGAGGGTGTGGGCCTGATCGAGCTTCGAGAGGCCGTCGCTCGGTGTGCCGACGAAGCCGCTGTCCACGGCGCCGAACGGGCGGTCGGCGCGGAGCGCGAGGTAGCTCGGCACCGCGTAGGCCGTCCGGGGCGACTGGCTCGTCGCGACCGTGTCGAAGGTCACCGGGATCGGCTGCCCCGTCGACGTGTCGACGACGGACGTGTCCCCGCCCGCGTTCGCGGAACCGCCGCCGCCGTTCCCCCCGGCGTTCGCGTCGAGACGCACGTAGAGGTGGAACGACTTCGCCTTCGAGGTGAGCGGCTGGTAGCGCGTGCGCGCGACCACGCTGTTGCGGGCCGGGTCGGTGAAGTACGTCGTGACGAGCCGGTAGGCGCCGCTCTTCGCGGTCGCCGTCACCGTGCACACCATGCCGGTCGGGTCGCCCTGGGCCGTGTACGTCATGTCGCGCGTCTGCAGGTCGGTGAACGTGCTCCCGTCCGTGACGAGGTACTGCATCGTCTCGACGTTCGTCGCGTCGACCGTCGGCGCGTAGACGTCGGAGAGGACGCCGTTCGCGACCGTGAACCAGATCTTGCTCGTGGTGGTGCGGGCGGTGCCGACGCAGTCCTTGCGCGACAGGGCCTGGTGCGAGGTGGCGCCGGGGGCGCCGTCGGCTGCCGGCCCTGCGGCGGCGGGGGTGCCGGCCGCGGGTCGCAGGATCGGGGTGGCCGCGGTGGCGGGCGACGCGCCGAACGCGAGGGTCGCCGCGAGGGCCGTGGCGGTGAGAAGGGGGAGGGAGGTGCGGATCGGGTGGTGGTGGCGGGGTGTTTCTCGTGGGTCTCGTGGGTCTCGTCGTCGAGTGGGCACGGTTGCTCCTGGTTCCTGCAGGGCACGCATCTTTGCGGGCGCTGTGGGGAGCCTATGGAGCGGCGGGGGGTGCGGCAAGTCGGCACTTCTGCGGGTGCGGTCCGTGGCTCCTGCGGGCCGGCGTCCTTTGCCGCTGCACCCTCGTGTTCGGCTGTCGCGGTGGTCCTAGGCCTCGTGCGACGGCCGAACACGAGGGTGCAGCGGGTCGGAATCGCCCCGCGCCGCCGTACAGTGGGCCATGGCCGTTCAGAACGCAACCATCGTCGCCGTCGTCGGCGACGGCGCAGCAGAGGTGATCGCGGAGCTCTCCGTGCTGCGCGGGGTCGACGCCCTCCGGCTCGGCGAACCCGACGCGGACAGCACCCGCAGGATCAGCGCGTCGCAGGCTCCCTACGTCGTCCACGACGCCGACCCGCTCGGACACGTCGCTCACGCCTGGGTCGAGTTCTTCGACGACAGGTCGACCGCCGGCACGCTCGAGATCGAGGTGTCGACGGCGCTCGCCGCCTTCCGGGCGGGGGAGCGCGTGATGCCCGACTACTACATCGTCCTCGACCCGGAGTCGCTCGAACCGACCTGGCGGCACTGGTGGTTCGGAGCGCTCGCCTCGCACGGGACACGGCGCGTGCTCCCGCAGCCCGCCGCAGCAGGATCGGTGCGACGGCTCCTGCGACAGCTGCCGACGGGTCCGGGCTGGGTCGCGCCGAGCACCTGGTTACCGGACCTGGCGTTCACCCTGCCCGACGGCGCCTGGCCGATGCGCTTCTGACCGCGCGAGGCGGATCGCTCCTAACCGCTCGGGTCGGATCCTTTCTGGCCGCGCCCGCGCCACGCCGGGCACGCCGCGGGCCCGCGCGGGGTGCGACTCGCGATCAGGAGCGGACGCAGAAGCTCTCCAGGCGCGCCGTGACGCGCCCGTCTCCTCCGCGGACGGACAGCCGCGCCGCCGGGAGGTCAGTCCGCGAGGGGGAGCGGAGGTCGGCGCCGAGTGCGCGATCCGAGGTTCGGTAGCCGGCGCGTTCCCACGTCGACAGGATCGCTGCGAGAGCCGCTGACGGGTCGACAGGTTCGACCGAGACGGTGACGATCCAGCGGGATCCGGGCCCGGCGGTGCTCTCGCACGCCTCCGCGTCGTCGACGGCGGGCTTCTCACCACCGCCCGTGAACAGCGTGGACCCGAGCGCGCCTCGAGCCTCGGCGACTCCGGCCGTGCGGGAGGCGAGCGCGCCGAGTCCCGTCCGGACGCGCGTCGACTCGAGCGAGGTGGCCGTCGCGGGCTGCGGGTTGCCGGGCGCCCCGGGGGCGGGCGCGGCGACCTCGCCGGGGGCGGGGCGCTGGGTCTCGTGCGGCGGCGTCGGCTCTGGCGAGGAGAGCAGCAGCGGGTCGATGCCGGAGCGGCCGGTGCCTCCTGCGGTCGCGACGACGAGAAGCGCCACGACCACGGGCACGACGACGAGGAGGGAGGCGTCGTCGTCCCGGGCCCGGACGACGACGTGCACGAGGAGCCCGACGAGGGCGGTGGCGGCGAGAGTCACGGGGAGAATCGGCCCCGTGACTCCTGCGCCCGCTCGAAGCGGGACGACGACGACGAGGAGAGCGGAGGCCGCCAGGAGCGCCGAGGTCGCCGCCACGGTCCGGGTACGCTCACGGGGGCGCCGCGCGCGCCGCAGTCCGATGACGGTCGCGGCAACGGCGTTCACGACGACGCCGAGGATCCCCAGGTCGAGCCCGAGACCGAGGACGAAGGCCGCGTCGGTGAAGGGCAGCACCTCGCCGCGCGTCGGGTAGAGCCGCCCGAACGACGGGGCCGCGTGCAACCACCACGCGAACAGTCCGGCGGCCAGTGCGAAGCCGGACCAGGCGACCGGGGCGAAGCGACGGGGGCGCAGGATCCCGACCGCCACGGCGACCAGCACCACCGCCATCGGGGGCCCCGCCGCGAGGGCGAACGCCTGGAGGTCGACGACGGAGGCGGAGGACGGCACGTTCCGACCGTACGGGCCGGCGCTCACGCGCCGCTTCGCCCCGAAGTCGCGACGGGATCGGCCGGGCGGACGACGCGCCCGCGACGACGTGACGACCAGCACGTCGCCTAGGATCGCCCCGTGTTCCCCTCACCCAGCGGCGCCCCCGGCGCAGGAGCCCCGGCCTTCCTGTCGACGGTCTCTCGGGCGCTGCACGGGCTGTCGCTCCGCCTGGCGGAGCTGCCGTGGTGGGCGTGGCTGATCGTCCTCGGGCTCGTGGTGGCCGTACTCCTGCTGCGGTTGCAGCGCTCGGACGAGGCGGCCGCGCGGGCTGACGGAGCCTCCGAGTCGGGCCACGCGCCCGCAGAGCCCGAGACGGACCCCACGACCGGAGGGTGACGGCGCTCCCACCCGCAGGTGGCACC
Source organism: Frondihabitans sp. 762G35 (assembly GCF_002074055.1). NCBI lineage: Bacteria > Bacillati > Actinomycetota > Actinomycetes > Micrococcales > Microbacteriaceae > Frondihabitans > Frondihabitans sp. 762G35. Next base: position 1,274,522 of record NZ_CP014619.1, read on the forward strand.
GCGGCGACGAAGACCGTCCGTCGGGCTATGGACCGCCGCCTCCCATCTGGCGAGACTGAGCGGGCACGATGTCGTGCTCGAAACGTGATGGGGGAGTCGTATGCGTTCCTGGTGGAATCGCTTGAGCAACACGGGGCGAATGCTGGTCTACGGCGGCGTCATGGCCGTCCTGATCTTCGGGGTCGCACCCGCCGTGTGGGCCGGCACCGTCGACTCTGCCCAGCGTGGGGCGGACGCCACGTCGTCGGCCGTCGAAGTGATCGAGACCACACCGCGCCCGACCACCGCTTCGACACCGGAACCCACCGCCACGCCGGTCACCGTCGTGAGAACCGAGCAGACTCGACGGGCCCTGGGTTTCACGACGCGAAACGTCGATGATGCGCGGAGAGCGGTCGGGACGAAAGCCGTCACGCAGGCCGGGGTCGCCGGTCGAGAGGTCACGACGGTGGAGGTGACGCTGGTCGACGGCGTCGAGAAGTCCCGACGTGTTCTCAGTGTCATCACGGAGGTCAAGCCCGTCGAGCGAATCGTGAGCGTAGGCACGAAGCAGCCCGATCCCGCCCCGGTCGCGCCCGCACCCCAGGCGGCCGCCGGCGGTTGTGACACGAACTACTCGGGCGCTTGCGTGCCCATCGCCTCGGACGTCGATTGCGCCGGCGGAAGTGGGAACGGGCCGGCCTACGTGCAGGGCCCGGTCACTGTGGTGGGATCCGACATCTACGGCCTCGATCGTGACGGCGATGGTGTCGGCTGCGAGAGCTGAGCCACAGCCGCAGGGAAACCCCTAGCGGCAGCGGCCCCGCGGGCGTACCATCGCCTCACACGGCACGAACCGCAGCCCGACCAGATGGACTCACCTCACCGGGAGCTCGACTCTCCGCTCAGCCATCTGCCGCATCCGGTTCGTGCCGCTCTGGTTAACGGCCGTGCCGTCAGACCCTCGCGGTCGGCCTCCGCGGTGGTCCTAGGCGGGGTGCGGTAGCCGAGCGCGAGGGTTTAGCGGGCGGAGCCGGAACGGAGGCGCTACGCGGCTAGCGTGACGCGCGACGCAGCTGAGCGGCCTTGAACGACAGCCACGCCGTCAGGCCGAACACCACGAACGCGACGGGCACGTGGACCGGGATCCACGCATCCTGCCCCAGGTCGGTGATGAGGTGACCCATCCCGGTCTGACCCAGGGTGAGCACGAAGAGAACGACCGTCAGCACGGTCAGTCGCGGCTGCGCCTTCCGCAGGGTGACGAGGGCGAAGATCGCAGTGACGAGGGCGAAGCCCCACGCCACGTCGGCGATCACGCCGTGGGCCTCGACCCACGCTTCGTTGCCCTCCTGCTGGAGGAACTGCCCGGCCGTCACGGCCTGCAGGAAGATCGCGAGGGAGGTGATCCCCGTGAGAGCGGCGAACCCGCGGAGGGCGCCGGTCGAGGCGGTGGTGCGGGTGGTGCTTCTGTCGTAGGTCGTCATGTGGGGGTCCTTCCCTAGCCGGGCCGTGAGCGACTCCAGGCCTCCACTCTCCGGAGCGCCGCCGCCCGGGTCAAAACGATGCGCCGTCGCTCACGAAGCCCCGGGTACTGTGTCGTCCGGCCCCGGTTACGGGAGTGTGAACGGGGGCTGTGGGTCCGCCCCGAGCCGCGGGGCGCAGGATGCCCGGGGCCACGTAATCCCTGGTCAGAGGCCTTTCGCGGCGCCGTGTCCGCCGAAGCACGGACCGCGGTCGGCAGGGGGCGCGACGCCCGCCCGCGGTCCGCTCTTGTGCCGACAGGAGCGTCGGGTCGGGCATCCTGCGGGCCCTCGTCACTCCCAGGAGAATCGCCGCCCGGGGCCCGCGCGGTGAGAATCCTCACACGCCCCGCGTGCGCCCGACACGCCCCGGTCGTCCGCGTCTCGCCGCGCGCGCCCTGCCCGAGACTCCACGACTCGCCGCTCACTTTCGCTGAACGACGCACATCGTGGAGTTTCACGCGCGAGTGCTCGGGAGGGCTGTCGCTCACCGGCCGCACGCGGGATACTCGGACCCACGACGTCGACGAAGGAGCCGATCATGTCCACAGTGCTGTGCCCGTACCTCAACTTCCGCGGCGATGCCCGGGAGGCCATGGAGTTCTACCGGAGCGTCCTCGGCGGCGAGCTCGTCGTCAGCACGTTCCGCGACTTCGGCATCACCGACTGGCCCGACCAGCTCGACAAGGTCATGCACTCGCGCCTCATCACGGAGCACGGCCTCGTGCTGATGGGGTCCGACGTCCCGGAGACGATGGAGGTCGTCTTCGGCGACAGCATCTCCGTCCTCCTCGGCGGCGAGGACGAAGCCGGCCTCACCTCCTGGTACGAGGGGTTGTCTCAGGGCGCCACGATCTCCCAGCCGCTCGGGAAGGCGCCGTGGGGAGACAGCTTCGGCCAGCTCACCGACCGCTTCGGCGTCAAGTGGCTCTTCAACATCGCGGCCCCGACGGCCGCCTGACGAGGCTCCCGCTCAGCCCGCAGGATCCAGGGCGGAGACGACCGCGACGGCGGCCGGCCAGTAGGGCGCGTAGTGGTTCGGGTCGGCGTTCACCTGCACGCGGTGCGCGGCCTGGGTCGGCGTGAGCGACTTCCAGCCCGGCACGCGCACGAGCCGGTCGAAGAAGTGCGTCGCTGCGATGTACGGGGTCATGCGGTCGGTGTAGCTGCCCCAGGCGCCGTTGTCGCGCTGCTGGAAGAGGCCGCGGCTGTCGGGCCCGACGGCGTCGCCGTGGTCGACGTTCACGAGACTCGACTCGCCCATCGCGGTCATCACGCCGATCGCCTGCGTGTGCGGACCGATGCCCTGCGCCTTCGCGGCGTTGATGATGTGGGCCGCGTTGATGAGGCGATCCTGGCAGTAGCCGGCGATCGGTCCGGCAGGGACGGTCACGGAGCCCACGACCACCGGAGCGACCCTCGGGCACGACACGGTCCCGGCCCGCTGAGCCGTGCCGGGCGCCGAGGAGTCGCCGAGCCCGCCGACGATCGTCGTGATCGGGGATCCTGCGGCCGAGAGGGCGACCGAGGCGCCGAGCGCCACGACGGCTGCCACCCCGAGGGCGACCACCACGCCGAGGAGGCGCGCGCCCGGCCCGGGGTCGCGCCGCCGCTGCCGCTTGCGCCGACGCGTCGGCGTCGCGCGAGCGCGCCCGGGCGTCGCGCGGCCACGCGCGGGCGTCGGGCGGGTGGGGGCGGGCATCCCCCGAGGCTAGCCGAGCGCGGGGGAGTCGAGGCTGGGCATCCTGCGGGAGGGTCCGGCAGCTCCCTCGCGAGACTCCACGATGTGCGGCGTTCTCCGAACGTGAGCGGCGAGTCGTGGAGTCTCGCGCGGCCTGCCGCGGTGCGGCGTCTTACGAACGCGGGCACCGAGGCCTGGAGTCTCGCGATGCCGAACCGCGCACCCGCCGCGTCACGAACGTCGCCAGCCACAGCACCACCCCGATCGCCAGCAGCGCCCCGGCGATCTGGTACTGCTCGATCCCGCGACCCGACGACACCGGCAGCACCAGCCAGACGCAGGCGATCACGCCGATGACGGGAAGCACGGTCCCCGCGCGAAAGTGCTTGTGCCCTACGAGATCGCGCCGCAGGACGAGCACGACGACGTTCACGACCGCGAACACGGCGAGCAGCAGGAGCGACGTCGTCCCTCCCAGCACGGCCACGATCGGCGATTCCGGCGAGAGCGACACGTAGCCGATCAGCAGCAGGGCGAGGCCGGTCGTGAACAGGATGGCCGCCCACGGCGTCCGCCTGGCCGAGTGCACCTTCGAGAGGAACCCCGGGAGGACGCCCTGCTTGCTCATCCCGTAGAGGAGTCGGCTCGCCATCATCATGTTGATCAGCGCGCTGTTCGCCACGGCGAACAGGGAGATGAACGGCAGGAGGCTCCCGATCGGGAACCCGGGCGCGGCCGTCTCGACGACGGTGACGAGCGGCGTCTCGTTCCCGGCGAGCTCGCCGACCGGGACGATGGCGACGGCGCAGATCGACACGAGGACGTAGATGACCGCGGTGATCCCGAGCCCCGTCAGCATCACGCGCGGGAAGATGCGGCTGGGGTCCTTCGTCTCCTCGGCCATGTTGACACTGTCCTCGAACCCGACCATCGCGAAGAACGCCAGCGACGTCGCCGTGCTCACGCTGAGGAGGAGGGACTTGTCGCCGGGCGTGTCGAAGAGGACGACGCGGGAGAGGTCCGCGTTGCCGCCCGCGATCGCCCAGAGCCCGATGAGGATGACCATGACGAGGCCGGAGAGCTCGACGAGCGTCAGCACGACGTTCGCCTTGACGCTCTCGCTCACGCCGCGGAAGTTCACCGCCATGACGAGCAGGAGGAACATCATCGCGACGGCCATGATCGTCCCGTTCGAGAGCTCCGTGCCGATGCCGGCCGCCAGGTTCGCGGCGAAGGCGCGCGAGGCCGTCGCCGCGGACGTGATCCCGGAGCACATGACGACGAACGTGACCAGGAAGGTGACGAAGTGCACACCGAACGCCTTGTGCACGTAGAGCGCGGCTCCTGCGGTCTGAGGGTATTTCGTGACGAGCTCGAGGTAGGAGAACGCGGTCACGAGGGCGACGGCGAAGGCGACGAGGAACGGCACCCAGGCCGCCCCGCCGACCTCGGCGGCCACCTGCCCGGTGAGCGCGTAGACGCCCGTCCCGAGGATGTCTCCGACGATGAAGAGCAGCAGGAGCTTGGGGCCGATGACCCTCTTCAGCTCGGTCGGGTGCTCGCCCGTGGGCGACCCCGTGGGCGATGCGGTGCTGATCGATTGGGCCATGGGTCCTCCCGGAGGACGTCGTGGTTCACGGATCGGGTGTCGTCCGATCCTGCCGGTTCCGGGGGACAGATGCAACGCGGGTCCGCGATCGTCATCCCGCGCCGCGGCGTTCTCGGAGCCTCCGGGAGGACGATGGAGCCATGCCGCGCCTGCCAGGAAGAAACCGTCCCGTCGTCCCCGAGAAGCCCGGTCCCGGGCAGGAGTCGGTGTGGGAGTACCCCCGCCCGCCACGCGTCGAGAAGACCTCCGATCGCGTCGTCGTGCGCCTCGGCGGCCAGGTGATCGCCGACACCACGCGGGCTCTGCGGGTTCTCGAGACGAGTCACCCGCCGGTGTACTACCTGCCGCCGGAGTCGTTCGCCGACGGGGTCCTGCATCCGGCTCCCGGGCGGAGCCTCTGCGAGTTCAAGGGGCAGGCGAGCTACGTCGACGTGCGGGGTGGGAACGTCACCGCCCCGCGAGCGGGCTGGTACTACCGGGAACCCTGGCGCGGCTACGAGAGCCTTTCGGGGTACATCGCGCTCTACCCGGGGGCGATGGACTCGTGCGAGGTGGCGGGCGAGACGGTCCGCGCGCAGGAGGGCGACTTCTACGGCGGCTGGATCACGTCCGCGATCGTCGGGCCGTTCAAGGGCGCGCCCGGCACGCTCGGGTGGTGACGGCCCCCCGATCCTGAGTCGTTCCGAACGCCGCCGATCGGAGCCGTCGCTCCGGGGTCAGCCCTCGACGACGGTCTTGAACTTCGCGAGCCCCTTCTCGAAGTCGGTGCCGATCAGCGTGTCCATGTTCAGGAACACGCCCATGACGCGCGACTGGACCGTCTTCGGGCTGCGCATGCTCCAGACGACCGTCGTGGAGCCGTCGGCCTCCTCGAGGTCGAAGCGGATCGCACTCGTCGATTTGAACGGCCTGGTGAAGTGCAGGTCGACGTCGAGGGCGTGGGGATCGACGTGCGTGACGGCCATCGTTCCCGCTCCGGCCTTGCGGTTGCCGTTCCAGGCGTAGGTCGACCCCGTGGCTCCGGGCGTTCCCGCGTAGCTGCGCTTCATCTCCGGGTCCTGCCCCTCCCACGGCGACCACGCCGTCCACTTCGAGAAGTCGGTCAGATGGGGCAGGATGCTCGCCGCCGGCGCCGCGATGACGGTGGAGCGCTCCACGGTGCTGAACTCGGTCACGGTGTTCTCCGATCGGTGTCCGCGGAACCCGGGCGGCTCGCGGTGCCCCACGGTAGCGCTCGGGAACCGCGCGCGACAGGGGACAGGGTCGTTCGGCCCTTGTCGGACGAGGACGGGGCGAGGAGGATGGCGCCCACCGATGAAGGAAAAGCCCCATGAGCGACGTCGCCACCACCCACATCGCCACGGCGAGCCTGACCGTGAACGCCGGCCCCGACCAGGTCTGGCGCGCGCTCACCGACCCGGACCTCGTGAAGGACTACTTCTTCGGGACGACCGTGACCTCCGACTGGCAGGTCGGCAGCACCGTGACCTACGCCGGTGAGTGGGACGGCCAGCCGTACGAGGACCGCGGCGTCGTCGTCGAGGCGGATCCGCCGCTCCTGCTCATCACGACGTTCTTCAGCCCGGCGAGCGGCAAGGCCGACGTCCCGGAGAACCACCAGCGGGTCACCTACCGGATCCAGCCGATCGACGGCGGGTGCCGCGTCTCGGTCGAGCAGGACAACAACGACAGCGAGGACGCGGCCGAGCGGTCGTCGAGCAGCTGGATGACCATCCTCGAGGGCCTGGCCACGGTGGCGCCGAGCGCCTGAGCGTCGTCAGCCCTCGACGAGGAGCGCGGCCCGGTCGGCGAGGTAGGCCGCCAGCGGCCGCACCTCGTGGGCGGCGGGGCCCCACCGGACGAGGACGGTCTCGCCCTCGAGCGACAGCAGGCCGGAGCCGAGACGCAGCGAGCGAGCATCCTGCGCGACCTCGCCGAAGGCGTAGTCGACCACCTCGCCCTCGGCGAAGCGCCCGCGGCTCGCGGCGAGACGGTCGGCACGTCGCTGCTCGACCGACCGCGACAACCCCTGAGGCCGCGTCGGGACGACGGCCCGGGTGATCTTGCCGGTCGAATGCAGGGTGCCGTCCGCCTCCAGCAGGAGCACGCCGAGTCGCCACGCGTGCCCGACCGGCGCCATCGAGACGGCCGTCTTGAACGGGCCGAAGCCGCGGGGGTCCTTGACGACGGCCAGGGTCTCCTGGGGTGCGCCGTCCGCACGCAGGCGCTCGACGGTCTCGCTGAGGAGGTCGCGGAGGGCGGTGGCCGCGGCCTCGGCCTCCCGGTCGTCGTCACGCTCCATGCGGCCAGTATGCCCCCGCCGTCCGTGTCACGGTCCGTGCCTCACGGTCCGTGCGTCGCCGACGGGCCGGGCCCGTCCGTCAGGAGCCGACGATCACGACCAGAACGCCCGGACCTCCTCGGCACGGGCGGCGGCCTGAGCGCGACCGGCGAGTGCCGAGGGGATCCGGGTCGTCCCGGCCAGCGAGTTGGCGCCGAACGCCTGGAGGCTGGCCTCGTCGGCGCTGAGGACGAGCACGTCGGCCGACTCGGAGAGGGTCGAGACCGCGCGGTCGAGCTGCGGGCCGAGCGGGCTCGCGGGATCCTCGGGGCCGCAGGCGAGGACGAGCACGCGGTCGTAGTCGCGGGCGACGTCGGCGTTCGTCGCCGACCGGGCCCCGCCGTCGACGTAGGTCGCGCCGTCGATCTCGACGGGCGGGAAGACGAGGGGGACGGAGCAGCTGGCGGCCACCGCGCGGAACAGCTCGACGCCGTCGGAGGCGTCGATCACGCGGAAATCGCCCGTGTGGGCGTCGACGACGGTCACGCCGAGCGGCGCCTCCGGCCACCCGACGGCCGGCGGGAACTGCTGCGCCATCGTGGGCAGCAGCACGGACTCCGCGCCCTGGGCCGCGTCGACGGCGGCACGGCCGAGGCGTGCCCGGGCATCCTGCTCGCTCGTCGCTCCCGAGATCGCGGCGACGACGCGCTCGCGGAACGTCGACATGTCGGCCGGGGCGACCGACGGGTCGCCGGCGGGGAGGTCGGGGACCTCCTCCGAGATCTGCACCCGGTAGGTGGCCGGGACCTGGCCGAAGCGCAGGATGCTGCCGGCCACCGAACCGGCGCTCGTCCCGATCACGAGATCGGCCCCGTCGACCGGGATGCCCTGCTCGAGGAGCTCCGCCAGCATGCCGAGATGCCAGGCGATGCCGGCGACTCCACCTCCCCCCAGGACGAGAGCGCGACGGGGGGACTCGAGGGGAGCACTGGTCATTCCTCGACCTTAGTTCTTCCGTCCGACACGCGTTCCGTCTCCGGGATGACCTTCGCCGACGGTCAGCAGGATCGGGGCCGGTTCGTGCTTTGATGTCGGCGGGGGACGGCGATCCGGACCCCCAGGCCGACACGAAGGACTCCGACCATGATCACCACCCGCCCCCTCGGCGCCGTCGCCGCGACGGCGGCCCTCGTCGCAGGCCTCGCCCTCACGCTGGCCGGCTGCACGGCCGTCGGCCCCGACGCCTCGCGCTCGTCCTCGGCCGCCGCCGGATCCTCCGCGCCCGCGTCGTCCGCGGCCGCGGCTCCGGCAGCCGGGTCGTCCTCGCAGACGAAAGCTCAGGCCTGCCAGATCCTCACGTCGTCGCTCAAGGACGTCTCGACGCGCATGTCGTCCTCCTACGAGACGCTCGCGAAGGACCCGAAGGCCGCTGCGGCCGTCCTGAACGAGCTGTCGTCCACGCTCGACGGAGCCGTTGCGAAGGTGTCGAACGTCGACGTGCGCTCCTCCGCCGACAAGGCGAACACCGACCTGAAGGCGTTCGTCTCCACCGTCCAGGCGGCCGTCTCCGACCCGTCGGCGACCTCCGCCGCGAAGGTGCAGTCGCAGGCCGGAAAGATCCAGGCCGACTTCCAGGAGATCGGGACCGCCTGCGCGTAGCGCGGGAGCGGCGAGTCCTCCACCGGCGCGGCGGGCGGCGGTCTCCTCGCCGGGACCGTCGTCATGTCGGTCCGACCGCTCTGGACCGGCCAGGATCGCAGGATGCCATCGCCCCTGCTCCGCACCTCCGACCTCGTCCTCGCCGACCTCGACGACTCCGCCCTGAGGAGCGCTGCTCGTCGCGGAGAGATGCACCGCATCGTCCGCGGGGCCTATCTCCCTGCCGCGGACTGGGCCGCGCTCTCGGCCCGTGGGCGCTACGCCGAGGTCGTCCGCGCCCGGGCCGAGCGGCTCGGACCGCGGCTCGTCCTGAGCCACGACTCCGCGGCGGTGCTGTGGGGGTATCCGACGCTCGACCCGTGGCCCCCCGAGGTACACGCGCGGCATCGGGGACGGAGCACGGGGAAGCGGACCGCGACACTGGTCGTGCATCCTGCGCCCCCGTCGCTCGAGTCCGTGGACGTCGACGGGTTTCCGTGCACAACGGCCGCTCGCACGTCCGTCGATCTGGCGCTGGCCGGAGGCTTCGCTCGGGGTGTCCTCGCGTTCGACCACGCCCTCCGCGCGGGGATCGCGACGCGGCAGGAGTGCCGCGACCTGCTCGCCAGGCAGCCCCGCGCGCGGAACGGTCGGAACGCGCGCGTCGCCCTCGACCTCGCGACGCCTGCGTCGGAGTCGCCGGGGGAGTCGATCAGTCGAGCGGCGCTGCACGAGGCGGGCTTCGAGGCGCCCGAGCTCCAGCGGACGTTCGCCTGGGGGAACGGCCGGGCGTACCGGGTCGATTTCTGGTGGCCGTCGGTCGGCGTCGTCGGCGAGTTCGACGGCGAGGTGAAGTACCTCGACGAGGCGCTTCGCCGTGGACTCTCGGCGGAACGGGTCGTCCTCGAGGAGAAAAGGCGCGAGGACGCTCTGCGCGCGCATCCGGAGGTCCGCGGTCTCGTCCGCTGGGACTACGCCACCGCGCGGTCGCCGCAGAGGCTGGCCGCGGTGCTCCGGGCGGCCGGCGTTCCCCGTCGTCGCTGACGTGCACCCCCGTCCGGCTCGGCCGCACCCCCGTCCGGCCGAGCCGCACCCCCATCCGGGCGAGGCGCACCCCTCTCCGGGCGAGGAACCCGCCCGCGGGAGGGTTCCTCGCCCCGTGAGGGGGTGCGGCTCACGTGGCCCGCGAGCCGGGTGGGCAGCAGGAGGCGGGCGTGAGGCGCGCCGGCAGCCAGCGGCTCAGCTGGCGGGGGCAGGAGCCGGGGCGAACTCGGCGACCAGCTCGCGCTTCAGCACCTTGCCGCTCGCCCCGATGGGGAACGCCTCCAGGACGTGCACGACGCGCGGGAACTTGTACGCGGCGAGGTGCTCCCGCACGAACGCGATGAGGTCCGCCTCGTCGACGGTCTCGCCGGGTCGGGCGATGACGGCGGCGTGCACCTCCTGGCCGTGGAGGTCGTCCGGCACCCCGAAGACGGCGGCGTTGGCCACGGCTCCGTGCCGCATGATGACGTTCTCGACCTCGCTCGGGTACACGTTGTAGCCGTTGCGCACGATCATGTCCTTCTTGCGGTCGAGGATCGTCACGAGCCCCTCGTCGTCCTTGCAGCCGAGGTCGCCGGTGTGGAACCAGCCGTCGACCATGGCGGCGTCGGTCGCCTCTGGCCGGCCGAGGTACCCCTTCATCAGGTTGTGGCCGCGGATGACGATCTCGCCGAGCTCGCCGTGCGGCAGGAACTCGACGGTGTCCTCGACGTCGGGGTTCGCGATCTCCACGTCGACACCCCAGATCGCCTTGCCGATCGTCCCCGGACGGGGATCGGCGATGTCGTTCACCGTCGCCACCGGGCTCGTCTCGGTGAGGCCGTAGCCCTCCTGCACGACCGTGTCGAAGGTGGCCTGGAAGCGCTCGAGGACGGCCACGGGGAGCGCGGAGCCGCCCGACACGCAGTAGCGGAGGGGCGGACGGACGTCCGTCGCTCCTGCCGCCTGGAGGAGGCCGATGTACATCGTGGGCACGGCGGTGAAGATGGTCACGCCGTGCTCGACCATGAGCTGCAGGGCCTGCTGAGGGTCGAACTTCGGCAGGAGCACGATCGACGCACCGCGCCGGAACACCGTGTTGAGCACGGCCGTCTGCCCGAAGGCGTGGAAGAAGGGCAGGCCGCCGAACACGACGTCGTCGACGCGCATGTCGGCGCAGTCGATCAGTTCGGCGCTGACCTGCTCGATCATCGCGAGGTGCGAGCCGACGGCGCCCTTGGGGTGGCCGGTGGTGCCCGACGTGTACAGGATCGTGGCCGAGGCGAGCGGGCTGACCGACTCGTAGCGCTCGATGGGCGCGGCGTGCGCGGCCTCCACCTCGAGGCGGTCGACCGGGACGGGCGTGGGCGCGTCGGCCGGCAGGAGCACGGACACGACGGGGACGCCCGCGGCGGTCGCGGCCGGAAGCGCCTCGGCGAGCTGCGGGGCCGCGACGATGGCGAGCGTCGCACCGGAGTCGCGGAGCACGTACTCGATCTCCTCCGCCTTGAAGAGCAGGTGGATCGGCACCACGACGGCGCCGAGCGCGAGGACGGCGTAGTACGTGCGTGCGAAGTCGGGCACGTTGGGGACGATGATCGCCACGCGGTCTCCGCGGCCGATGCCCCGTGCACGGAGGGCACCGGCGTAGGCGCGGGTCTCGTCCCAGAGCTGTCCGTAGCTGGTCGTCATCCCGGCGAAGTGGAGGGCGGGCCGGTCGCGGTGGCGGGTGGCGCTCTCGCTGAGGATCGCCGCGATCGAGAGGGTGCCGAGGCCGGGGCCGTCGAGGAGCTCCTGGGTGGTGAACGTCATCGTTCGTTCCTTTCGTGAAGGGGGTGAGGCGCGGGCTGCGGCGCGCGCGTCAGGGCTGGGGGACCGCGAACTCGCTCTCGATGGCGATGCGGATGCCGGTCGGGATGGGGACGGTGCTCCTGCGGTCGGTGCGGTCGACGAAGACCGTGACGAACTCGCCGCGGGCGAGGTCCGTGCCGTCGGAGGCCCGCAGGATGCGCGGGGCCCAGACGACGCTGGTCGTCCCGATCCGGCTGACGGCCAGCTCGACGGCGATCTCCTCGGGGAAGCCCGCGGAGGCGAGGAACTGGCACGACGACGCCACGCACACGCCGATCGCGGGACCGGCGAGGGGGTCGAGCCCGGCCTCCTCGATCATCCACGTGTTGATGACCGTGTCCATGGCCTGGTAGTACACCGTGTTGTTGAGGTGGCCGTACATGTCGTTGTCGTTCCAGCGCGTGGGCACCGTGCGGCGGTAGGCCGGGACGCGGAAATCGGAGGTGTCGGTGGTCATGGCTCCCTCAGGACGTACTCGAAGGCGGCCCGGGCGCGCTCCGCGCTCGGCGTCTCGCCCGTGATCAGGTCGGCGTAGGTGAACGACTCGGAGATGCGGACGAGAAGGTAGGCGAGGTCGTGCACGGTGAGGGCGAAGTGCATCGTGCCCCTTCCGACCTCGATCTCGAGCATCGCCTCGACGGCGGCGAGGTAGCGCTGCTGGACCTGGGAGTCCTTCGTCGTCAGCAGGCGGAGCGCTCTGGCCGGCTCGCGCTTGAGGAAGCCCTGGAAGTAGGGCGCCTCGATCAGCGTCGCGACGAAATCGCCCAGGATGCCCGTGATCCGCGCCGCGCCCGTGAGCGTCGTCGCCCGCTCGATGCGCGTCAGCGTCGGCTCGGCGAGCGACCAGAGGACCTCGCTGAGGACCGCGTCGCGGTTGCCGAGCCAGCGGAAGAGCGACGTGCGGTCGATGCCCAGCGACGCGGCGAGGACGTTCGAGTCGACGCGTTCGCCGGCGAGGAAGGTTCGGCGCGCGAGGACGAACGCCCGGACGGTGTCGGGGTGGGTGCCCGCAGCCAGGCGCGACGCGAGCTCGGACGGCACCCGCGCTGTGGCGGTCGCCGCGCACGAGGCGGCGGGTGCGGTCTGCATCGACATGCCAGCACTCTACGTCTCAGGATTCTCCCTGTGCAACATTTTGGAAAACGATGCATGATGGAGGCATCGGTTGTCTCACATCGATCAATGGAGCTCAGAAAATGACCGTCAGCACCCACGTGAAGAATCTCTCTTCCGACTTCTACTTCGTCCAGGACTCCCTCACCGACCGGGAGAACGAGTCCATCCACGACCTCCGCGACTACTTCGACTCGGAGGTCGCCCCCATCGCCGACGACTACTGGGAGCGCGCCGAGTTCCCCATGCAGGTCATCAAGCCGATGGCCGCGCTGGGCGCCTACGGGCCGCTCTGGGAGGAGTCGCGCCTCTTCGAGAACAGCGCGCGCTACCGCGGCTGGGCCGCCCTCGAGTCCGGTCGCGTCGACGCCGGCGTCAGCACCTTCATCGGTGTGCAGTCCGGTCTCGCGATGGGGTCGATCGGCGTGGCCGGGAGCCCGGAGCAGCGGGCCGAGTGGCTGCCCAAGCTCGCGTCGGGTGACCTGATCGCCGCGTTCGGGCTCACGGAGCCCCTCTCCGGCTCCGACTCCTCGGGCGGCCTCAGCACCTCAGCGACCCGCAAGGGCGACACCTGGATCCTGAACGGCGCCAAGCGCTGGATCGGGAACGCCACGTTCGCCGACGTCGTCGTCATCTGGGCGCGCGACACCGCCGACGGCCAGGTCAAGGGCTTCCTCGTCACCCGCGACACCCCCGGCTTCGTCACCAGCAAGATCGAGCACAAGCAGGCGCTCCGCTCCGTGCAGAACGCCGACATCGTCCTCACCGACGTCGAGGTCCCGGAGGAGCGCCGGCTCCAGAACGCCAACTCGTTCAAGGACACCGCCCAGGTGCTCCGCCTCACCCGGGCCGACGTCGCCTGGCAGGCCGTGGGCAACTCTATCGGTGCCTACGAGGCCGCCGTCAAGTACACCCTCGAGCGCGAGCAGTTCGGCAAGAAGCTCTCCTCGTTCCAGCTCGTGCAGGACCTCCTCGCGCGCTGCCTCGGCAACATCTCCGCCAGCATCGCCCTGTGCATGCAGACGTCGCAGCTCCTCGACGAGGGGCGCCAGAGCGACGCCCACTCCGCCATGGCCAAGTCGTTCGCGACCAGCAGGATGCGCGAGACCGTCGCCTGGTCGCGCGAGGTGATGGGCGGCAACGGCATCGTCCTCGAGTACGGCGTCGCCCGCCGCTTCGCCGACGCGGAGGCCCTGTACTCCTACGAGGGCACCCGCGAGATGAACTCCCTCATCGTGGGCCGTGCCATCACCGGCAAGAGCGCGTTCGTCTCATGACCGAGGCCGTCATCGTCGCGACCGCCCGCACGCCGATCGGTCGCGCGTTCAAGGGATCCCTGCGCGAGATGCGCGCCGACGACCTCGCGTCGTTCATCGTCCGGGACGTCCTCGACCGGGTGCCGGAACTCGACCCGCGCGAGATCGGCGACCTGATGATGGGCTGCGGCATGCCCGGCGGCGAGCAGGGCATGAACATCGCCCGCATCGTGGCCGTCGCCCTCGGCTACGACTTCCTGCCGGGGACGACCGTCAACCGCTACTGCTCGTCGAGCCTGCAGACGACCCGCATGGCGTTCCACGCCATCAAGGCGGGGGAGGGCGACGCGTTCATCTCCGCCGGCGTCGAGTCGGTCTCGGGCGCGCGCCGCGGCTCCAGCGACTACATCCCCGGTGAGGACCTCACCAACCCGCTGTTCCACGACGCCGTCGCCCGCGCGGCGAAGCGCCAGGAGGGCGGCCAGGGGGTCTGGCGCGATCCCCGCGAGGACGGCGAACTCCCCGACCCCTACATCGCGATGGGCGAGACGGCCGAGAACGTCGCCGGGCTCATGGGCGTCACCCGGAGCGACCAGGACGAATTCGCGGCGCTCAGCCAGAACCGCGCCGAGCAGGCCATCGCCGACGGCTTCTGGGCCCGCGAGATCACGCCGATCACGCTGCCCGACGGGAGTGTCGTGTCGGTCGACGACGGGCCGCGGGCCGGAGTGACGGTCGAGACCCTCTCGTCGCTCAACCCCGTGTTCCGCCCCGACGGCACGATCACGGCCGGGAACGCCTGCCCGCTCAACGACGGTGCCGCCGCCGTCGTGATCATGAGCGACACGCGGGCCGCCGAGCTCGGACTCACCCCGCTGGCGCGAATCGTGTCGACGGGCGTCACCGGGCTCTCCCCCGAGATCATGGGTCTCGGCCCGGTCGAGGCCTCTCGTCAGGCGCTCGCTCGCGCCGGCATGACGATCGACGACATCGACCTGGTCGAGATCAACGAGGCGTTCGCCGCCCAGGTGATCCCGTCCGCGCGCGAGCTGGGTGTCTCCTACGACAAGCTCAACGTGCACGGGGGCGCGATCGCGGTCGGCCACCCGTTCGGCATGACCGGGGCGCGGATCACCGGGACGCTCCTCAACGGTCTCCGCACGAAGGACGCCCAGTTCGGCCTCGAGACGATGTGCGTCGGGGGCGGGCAGGGCATGGCGATGATCGTCGAGCGCCTCTCGTGAGGTGCCGTTCGTGAACGTCGAGGGGGTCGTCCTCGAGACGACGGAGGCCGAGCGGCCCTTCGCGTCCTCGCGACCGCTGACGCTCTTGACCCTCGAGCTCGATCCCCCCGGTCCCGGCGAGATCCTGGTCAGGATCGAGGCGGCGGGCGTCTGCCACAGCGATCTCTCGGTCGTGGACGGCAATCGCGTCCGACCGGTGCCGATGCTCCTCGGACACGAGGCCGCAGGCATCGTCGAGGAGCGGGGCCCCGGGGTCACTGCCCTCGACGTCGGCGACCGCGTCGTGATGACCTTCCTCCCGCGGTGCGGCCGGTGCGCCAACTGCCGCACCGACGGGCGCCTCCCGTGCTCCGTCGGCAGCGCGGCGAACAACGACGGCACCCTGGTCGGCGGCGGCGTACGCCTCCACCGCGACGGAGTCGACGTGAACCACCACCTCGGCGTCTCCGCGTTCGCGACGCACGCCGTGGTGAGCGAGACGAGCGTCGTCCGGGTCGATCCCGACGTGCCTCCTGCGGTCGCCGCCCTCCTCGGGTGCGCCGTGCTCACCGGTGGCGGCGCGGTCATCAATGCGGGGCGACCGCGCGAGGGCGACGACGTGCTCGTGGTCGGCCTCGGGGGAGTCGGGATGGCCGCCGTCCTCGTCGCCCGGGCGCTGGGGCACCGCGTCATCGGTGTGGACGCGCTCGAGAGCAAGCTCGCCGTCGCGCGCGAGATCGGCGCGGACGCCGTGCACACGCCGGACTCCGCACGCGAGGCGGGGGTGCGTGCGCCGCTCGTGATCGAGGCGGCCGGGCATCCTGCCGCCTTCGAGACGGCCCTCGACCTCACGGCCCTCGGCGGGACCACCGTCACCGTGGGGCTGCCCCGGCCGGACGCGCGCTCGTCGATCGCGCCGCTGACGCTCACCGCCGAGGCGCGCACGGTCGTCGGGAGCTACCTCGGCTCCTCCGTCCCCGCGCGCGACATCCCGATCTACGTCGATCTCTGGCGGCGGGGGCTCCTGCCGGTCGAGAAGCTCGTCTCCGCGCAGGTCGGGCTCGACTCCCTCAACGAGGCGATGGACGCGCTCGCCTCGGGCTCCGCTCTGCGGCAGCTCGTCGTCTTCTAACACCCCCGCTGCACCCTCGTGTTCGGCGTCCGCAGCGGTCCTAGGACCACCGCGGACGCCGAACGCGAGGGTGCGGCGAGCACGGGGTGAAGCACCCACACGAAAGGAACACCATGTCCCAGAAGGTCGCAATCGTCACCGGCGGAGGCCGCGGCATCGGCCGCGCCGTCGGCACCCGCCTGGCGGCCGACGGTTTCGCCGTCGCCCTCCTCGACCTCAACGAGCAGGATGCGTCGTCGACCGCCGCCGACCTCGAAGCCGCCGGCCACCGCGCGATCGGCGTCGGGGCCGACGTCGCGGACGAGGACGGCGTCGCGGCCGCGGTCGCGCGCGTCGTCGAGGAGCTCGGTGCTCCGACCGCGCTCGTGAACAACGCGGGAGTGCTCCGCGACAACCTCCTCTTCAAGATGAGCGTCGACGACTGGGACACGGTCCTCGACGTGCACCTCCGCGGGGCGTTCCTCATGAGCCGCGCCGTCCAGGCGCACATGGTGGAGGCCAAGTGGGGTCGCATCGTGAACCTGTCGTCCTCGTCGGCGCTGGGGAACCGCGGCCAGGCGAACTACTCGGCCGCCAAGGCGGGGATGCAGGGCTTCACGAAGACCCTCGCGATCGAGCTCGGCCCGTTCGGGGTCACCGCGAACGCGATCGCCCCGGGGCTCATCCAGACGGCCATGACCGAGGCGACGGCGGCGCGGCTCAAGGTGCCGTTCGAGACCTTCCTCGAGGAGGCGGCGAAGCAGATCCCCGTGCGTCGCATCGGACAGCCGGAGGACATCGCGGCGCTCGCGTCGTTCTTCTGCTCGGAGGAGTCCGGCTTCGTCTCCGGACAGACGGTGTACGTCGCTGGCGGGCCGCTCGCGTGACCGCCGTCGTCTTCGCGTCGCCCGCCGATCTCGCGGACGCCGTCGGCACGGCCCTCGGGCCGTCGTCCTGGATCGAGATCGACCAGGAGCGCATCACGGCGTTCGCGGAGGCGACGAACGACCGGCAGTGGATCCACGTCGATCCGGAGCGCGCGGCCGTCGGCCCCTTCGGCGCGACGATCGCTCACGGGTTCTTGACGCTGTCGCTGGTGTCGTCGATGGTGATGGAGCTGCTCGACGTGCAGAACACCTCGGCGGTCGTCAACTACGGCGCCGATCGCCTCCGCTTCGTCAAGCCGGTCGTCGTCGGCAGCCGCGTGCGTGCCGTCGGCGAGATCACCGGCGTCGACTCCGGCGCCTCCGGCGTCAAGCTGGCCTACCGGCTGACCGTCGAGATCGAGGGATCGGACAAGCCGGCGCTCGTGCTCGACGCGCTGACCCTGTTCGTGCCCCAGACGTAGTCGACCGGGGCCCGCACGCGACGCGCGCGGGCCCCGGCGGCGTCAGCCGAGGAGGCGCGGGCGCTTCCAGTCGGCTCCGTGCACGTGCTCGTCGAGGAACGCGAATACGGTCTCGTACCAGAGCACGGCGTGCTGCGGCTTGAGCACCCAGTGATTCTCGTCGGGGAACAGCAGGAACCGGTGCACCGTCGACCCGTCGTCGGCGGCGTGGTGCTCCGCGAGCTCCGACCAGAGGCGCAGGCTCTCGCCGATCGGTACCCGGTAGTCGCGGTCGCCGTGGATGACGAGCATCGGCGTGACGATGTCGCGCACGGCGAGGTGCGGGGAGTTCTCGCGCATCCCCTCCTCGGAGAAGATGCTCTGCCAGTACCAGGACGAGTCGGTGGTGCCGGCGAACTGGTCGAGGGCCCACAGGCTCGCGTGCGACACGATCGCGCGGAAGCGGTCGGTGTGTCCGGCGACCCAGTTCGCCATGTACCCGCCGAAGGAGCCACCCATCGCGGCGGTCTTCGTCTCGTCGATGTCGTCGCGGCGGACGACCTCGTCGGTGATCGCCAGCAGGTCGGTGAACGGCGCCTTGCCCCAGGCGTTCCAGCCGCGGGCGATGAAGTCGAGCCCGTAGCCGGTCGAGAGCGCCGGGTCGGGCAGCAGCACCGCGTACCCGCGCGCGACCGCGAGGTTCGGGTTCCAGCGCCAGCTCCACGCGTTCCAACTGCCGAGCGGACCGCCGTGGATCCAGAGCAGCAGGGGCGCAGGATGCTCGGGGTCGGCCCCCTCGGGAAGCAGCAGCCAGCCGTGCACCCGCGCGCCGTCCTCCGCCGTCGCCTCGACCTCGGTGATCGTGCCCGGCGTCTCCGGCAGGGCGACGGGCGAGGCGAGCTCGACAACGACGCCGTCCCGGTCGAGGCGGACGGCGTGCGACGGCCTCGTCCACGAGCTGCGGAGCGCGACGAGGTCGCCGGTGTGCTCGTCGACGGCGACGTCGGTGTACGCGAACTCGTCGTCGGTCAGGAGCTCGACGGGCGACCCGTCGAGCGGGATGCGGAAGATCGGGCCGCGGCCGTCGTGGTCGGCCGTCGCGACGAGGGCGTCGTCGCCGAGGTCGAAGAGGAGCGTGGACGCCCAGTGATCCCAGTCGGCGGCGATCCGGCGGACGCCGCTGCCGTCGATCGCGGCGACGCGGATCTCGATGTCGAGGGGCCCGTCGGGCGTCGAGCGCGGCTCCGCCTGGAACGCGATCGTCGTGCCGTCGTGGCTGATGACGGGGCCGGAGAGATCCACGCCGGGCTCGTCGACGAGCACCGTGAGGCGACCGGTCGCCACGTCGATGGAGGCGATCACCGAGCGCGTCGTCCGCTGCTCGGGGAGCTTGACCGCGGCGATCAGCTTCGACCCGTCGGGGGTCAGCGCCTGACCCTCGGTGTCGGCGAGCACGCCGGGGTGCGAGGTGAGATCGACCGGGCGGGGGAGCTCCGCGGGGTAGGGGGTCGCGGCGTCGTCGCCGCCGGTCTTCTCGCCGGGGGCCGTCGACCCGACCTCGAGTGTCTCGGCGAGGTCGGTCAGGTCGAGGGCGAGCAGGTGCGCCTCCTCCGGGCCGAGATCGTGATCCCAGTAGCGGACCGGGTAGCGCTCGTGCAGGACCGCGGCGATCTTCTTGTCGGTGCGCTCCTTCCGGAGCGTCGCCTCGCTCTCGAGCGTGTCGGCGCCGGGCAGGAGCTGCGTGGCCAGGACGACCACGTCGCGACCCGTGGCCGACGCGGCGATGCCGCCCGCGCCTCCTGCGAGCCGCGTCACGGCCCGGGCCTCGCCGCCCTCGGCGGGAAGGAGCCACAGCTGCGCGCTCTCGGCGTCGTCGCCGGCGCCGGCGTCGGGGCGGCCCGACACGAACAGGATGTCGCCCGAGGCGGTGAACGCCGCGCCGGCCTCGCCCTTGGCGCTGCGCGTCAGGCGCGTCGCGCGGCCGGAGCCGTCGGCCGGCGCCGACCAGAGGGCCCGCGTGTACGAGGTGCGCGCCCGGTCGAGGGTCGCCACCGTCAGCACGACGCTCTGCCCGTCGGGCGAGAGAGTCAGGCTTTCGACGCGGGGGAGCGCGATGTAGTCGTCGAGGTCGTGGAACGGAGTGTCTGCCATGCGTCCACGTTAGGCCGTGCCCCCGACGTCCGGTCGGGTGGCGGGCCCCGCTTACATCGTTGTAGCGTGGAGCGTCAGCCCGCAGACCTCGAGGACGAGTGCTCATGACCACTGCCATCACCCCGCCCCGGCCGGAGTACCCGCGCCCCCAGTTCACCCGCGAACGGTGGCTGAACCTCAACGGGCGGTGGCAGTTCGAGTTCGATCCGGGCGACTCCGGTCTCGAGCGCGGGCTCGTCGACCGTCCCCTGGCGGGCGAGATCACGGTGCCGTTCGCGCCGGAGTCGACGCTCTCGGGGATCGGCGACACCGACTTCCACGAGGCCGTCTGGTACCGGCGCGCGGTGACCGTCCCCGGCGACTGGGCGGGAGACCGGATCCTGCTGCACTTCGGCGCCGTCGACCACGACGCGACCGTCTGGGTCGAAGGCCGGGAGGTCGGGCGGCACCGCGGCGGGTTCACGAGCTTCACCGTCGACCTGGGTGACGACGTGCCCGCCGGCGACGAGGTTGTGATCGTCGTGCGCGCCCGCGACTCCAAGCACGGCCCGCAGGCGCGCGGCAAGCAGTCGACCGAGTACGCGAACCACGACGCCGACTACACGCGGACGACCGGCATCTGGCAGACGGTGTGGCTGGAGCCCGTCCCCCGGGTCTCGCTGGGGCGGCCGCGCATCACGCCCGACCTCGGCTCGCGGTCTTTCACCGTCGAGACACCGCTGTCGACCGGCCTTCGGGGCGGGGCCGTCCGCGTGACGATCGCCGACGACGACGGCGACATCGACGCGCAGGAGGCCCGGGCCGATCTCTCGCTGACCCCCCGCGTGACCCTGCGGCTGCCCGAGGGCCGCACGCGCCCGTGGTCGATCGACGATCCGCACCTCTACAGCCTCCGCCTCGACCTCCTCGGCCCCGACGGGGACGTCGTCGACCGGGCCGAGAGCTACGCGGGCCTCCGGAGCGTCGGGATCGTTGGGCAGGAGGTCCGGATCAACGGCGAGACGGTGTTCCAGCGTCTCGTGCTCGACCAGGGGCTCTACCCCGGCGGGCTCCTCACGGCGCCGAGCGACGCCGATCTCGTCCGCGACATCGAGCTCTCGATGCGAGCCGGCTTCAACGGGGCGAGACTCCACCAGAAGGTCTTCGAGGAGCGGTTCCTCTACCACGCGGACCGCCTCGGTTATCTCGTGTGGGGCGAGTTCGGCGACTGGGGCTGCCTCACGGGAGGGCACCCGGACGACCGGCAGCAGCCGACCGCCTCGTACGTCACCCAGTGGCTGGAGGCTCTGGAGCGCGACTACTCGCACCCGGCGATCGTCGGCTGGTGCCCGCTCAACGAGACGCGGCAGTTTCTGGCCGACCGCATCACGGTCCTCGACGACGTCATGCGAGGCATGTTCCTCGCGACGAAGGCCATGGACACGACCCGGCCCGTCCTGGACACGTCGGGCTACTCGCACCGCGTCCCGGAGACCGACGTCTACGACTCGCACAACTACGACCAGAACGTCGTGACGTTCCGGCAGACCCTCGGGATCCTCGATCCGGCGTCGAAGACGGCCTACGTCAACACGGAGGACGACGGCGACCTGCAGGTCGACGACGCCCGCCCGTGGTCGCTGCCGTACGCCGGGCAGCCCTACTTCTGCAGCGAGTTCGGCGGCATCTGGTGGAACCCGTCGCCGGACGCGCCCTCGCAGAGCGGCACGACGTCGTGGGGGTACGGCGAGAGGGTGCGGTCGGTCGAGGAGTTCCACGACCGGTTCGAGGGGCTCGTCCAGGCCCTTCTCGACAACGAGCACATGTTCGGCTACTGCTACACCCAGCTCACCGACGTGTTCCAGGAGCAGAACGGCGTGTACGCGTTCGATCGCTCGGACAAGTTCGACGTCTCCCGGGTCCGAGCGGTCCAGACCCGGGCGGCGGCGATCGAGGAGGCGTCCCGAGCTCTCCGCTAGGGTCTCGCGCGGGGGACCCGGATGCGGCAGGGTGGGGTCATGACGAGCGCGACAGTGGTGGCCGTGAGCCGGGACGGGAAGCACCGATTCAGCAAGCCGGAGGTGCCGAGCATCCTGCTCCGCGAGGGTTGGGGAATCGAGGGGGATGCGCACGCCGGCGTCACGGTGCAGCACCGCTCGCGCCTGCGGCGCGATCCGGACGCGCCGAACCTCCGCCAGGTCCACCTGATCCACGCGGAGCTCCTCGACGAGGTCGAGGCGGCCGGCTTCCCCGTCGAGCCAGGACAGCTCGGCGAGAACGTCACCACGCGCGGGATCGACCTCCTCGGGCTCGCGACCGACACGCTCCTGCGGATCGGACCGGAGGCCGTCGTCCGTGTCACCGGCCTCCGCAACCCGTGCGTGCAGATCGACGGCTTCGAGGCCGGGCTGCTCAAGCAGCTCGTGGGCCGCGACGAGACCGGGGCCGTCGTCAGGAAGGGCGGGGTCATGAGCGTCGTCGTCGCGGGTGGCGCGATCACGCCGGGCGATGCGATCGTCGTCGAACCGCCCGAGGGCGACCCGCGCCCGCTCCTGCCGGTGTGACGGGAGACGTGCCGAGGGGTCAGCGCCCCTCGCGCGGGTCCTTCCGCCGGGGCGGCTCGTAGGAGTCGCCGCCGGCCGCCCGGTTCACCGAGGAGAGGCCGGCCGTGATCGCCGTCGCGATGGCGACGACGACGGTGCCGAGGACGCGCCAGGCGCCGGATCCCTGAGCCACGGTGCCTACTCGGCCACGTCGACGAGGACCTTGCCGACGACGGCGTCCTCCACGGCCTGGTGCGCCTTCGCCGTGTCGGCCAGGGCGAACCGGTGCAGCGGGAGGCCGAACTCGGCTCCCACCGGCAGCGCGCCGTCGATGAGCGCCGCCGTCACGTCCTCCGCCGCGGCGCGGAGAGCGTCGGCACCGACGGTGTAGAGCAGCACGAACTGGTAGCGGATGTTCTTGGACATGTTCGGGCGGATGTCGAGGGAGGCCTCGTCGCCGCCGTCGTTCGCGTACATGGCGACGACGGCGTTCGGGGCGGCGACGGCCGCGTCGAGGGCGGCGTTCTTCGGGATCGAGACCTCGACGATGATGTCGACGCCGTCCGGCGCGATGCGCCCGATGACCTCGGCCGCGTCCTCCGTGCGGTAGTTGACGACGTGGTGCGCACCCGCGCGGGTGGCGAGGTCGGCCTTCTCGTCGCTCGAGATCGTGGAGATCACGGTCGCGCCCGCCCAGCGCGCGAGCTGGATCGCGGCGTGCCCCACGGCTCCTGCGCCGCCCTGGACCAGGACGACCCGGCCCTCGAGCGCCCCGGGCGAGAGTCGGGTCGGGCCGAACTCGTGCACGGTGAGAGCGCGGTGCGCCGTCATCGCGGGAACGCCCATCGAGGCGCCGACGTCGTGGCTCGCGGAGGCGGGGAGCTTCACGACGTGCTCGGCGAGGACATTCGTGAATTCCTGGGCCGTTCCGGTCGGGCGCTGGTAGGCGGAGATGAAGGTCCAGACGCGGTCGCCGACCTCGAAGCCCGTCACGCCGTCGCCGACCGCGTCGACGACGCCCGAGCCGTCCTGGTTCGGGGTCACCTCGGGGAAGGCGAGGTCGCCCCCGCTGCGAGACTTCCAGTCGGTGGGGTTGACCCCGGAGACGACGATGCGCACGCGCATCTCGCCCGCCGCGGGCTCCGTCACCTCGCGTTCGACCAGTTCGAGGACGTCGGGGGAGCCGGTGTGCGTGTAGACGATCGATCTCATGTCACCAGTCAACGCCCCCGGAGCCGTACTTCTTCCCGGTGGCTCAGTCGTCGTCCTCGACCTCGGCGAGCCGCAGCTCCTCGACGTCGAGGCGGGCCTGGTAGCGGCGGAGGACGGTGTCGTCGATCCGACGCTCGTCGCGGAGCTTGACGACGGTCTCGCGCTTCACGCCGAGGAGGGCCAGCCGGAGCCGTTCCTCCTGGTCGACCTGCTCCTCCTCCGCGTCGTCGTCGGCCTCGGAGTTCTCCTCGTCGCGGTCCAGCCGCTCGAGGCGCTCGCGGTACGAGGCGCGGACCACCTCCTTGGCCTTTTCGGAGGTCTCGAGCCCTCTCGCCACCTCGTCCAGCTCGTCGAGGGCCGTCTCGAGGGCGGACCGCTCGGCCAGCACGAACTCGTCCGCCTCGGTCGGATCCGGAGGCAGATCCGCGAAGCGGATCACGGCGGGCAGGGTGCTCCCCTGCACGATGAGGGTGACCAGGATGACGGCGAAGGTCGACGCGATGATGAGGTCGCGCATCGGGAACGGGTCGCCGTTCGCCGTCTCCGCCGGGAGCGAGAGCGCCGCCGCCAGGGAGACCGCGCCGCGGAACCCGGCCCAGGCGATCGGGGTGCGCTGGCGCCAGTGGATCCGTCGGGCGCGCTGGGCGGGCCGGCGGTCGAGGAGTCGGATGACGACGGGGGCGACGTTCACCCAGAAGATGCGCGTGAGGACGACGGCCACGACGAGGAGGGCCGCGAGCAGCGCTGCGGGCCCGAGGCGCCCCCCGGCGAGGTCGGTGACCACGCGGTGGAACTCCAGCCCGAGCAGCACGAAGAGCGAGCCGTTGAGGAGTTGGACGGCGACCTCCCAGAAGCCGAAGCCCTGGATCCTGCCCCGCGCGGAGATGACCTTCGGGCCGCCCTGGCTCAGAACGAGCCCGCAGGTGACGACGGCCACGACGCCGGAGACGCCGAGCGCCTCGGCGGGCAGGTAGGCGAGGAACGGGGTCAGGACGCTGAAGACGCTCTCGAGGCGCTCGTCGTGGAGGAACCGGCGGAGGAACACGACGGCCAGGCCGACGGCCAGGCCGATGGCGATCCCGACGCCGTAGGAGGCGACGAACTGCAGCGCGGCGGGGCCGAAGGTCACGTCGGTGCCCGAGGTCGCGGCGGCCACCGCGACGGCGAACAGCGTGAGCGCCGTGCCGTCGTTCACGAGGCTCTCGGTGTGCAGGATCGTCATGGTGCGTCGCGGGAGGTCGTGCGCGACCGCCGTCACGGCCGTCGCGTCGGTCGGGGCGAGGATCGCGCCGAGGGCGATCGCCACGGCCCACGGCATGCCGAAGGCGTGTCCGACGACGGCCACCACGGCCGCGGTCGCGAAGACGAGCACCGTCGCCAGCAACGTGATGCTGCGGAGGTTCGCCCGGATCTCGCGCAGCGAGGTGTTCAGCGACTCCCAGTAGAGGAGCGCCGGCAGGAACAGCAGGAGCACGATCTCCGGGGGGAGCTGCACGCCGCCGAGGCCGGGGACGAAGCCGAGGGCTCCGCCGAGCAGCAGGAGCACGATCGGCGTCGCGACGCGGGTCTTCTCGCCGATCCAGCCACCGACGAGGATCGTCGCCCCGAGGACGACGAGGAGCTCGAGAACCTGCACGGTGCGCTCCTCTCCGTCGCTCCGGCCGAGCGGCATCCGAACTGTACTCGGTTCCGCCCTCCGCTCCGAACCCGGATCCTGCCGGGGAGACGCCTAGGGTGGAGCGATGAACCACGACCACGTCGCCCTCGTCACCGGGGCCAACCACGGTATCGGCGCCGCCCTCGCCGAGCGTCTCGCCGCGGACGGACTCGCCGTCCTCCTGACCTTCTGGAGCTTCGAGGAGCCCGCGGACGAGGGCACCCCCGAACGTCAGCGCGAGAACCACCGCTCGGACGCCTCCGCCGTCGTGGAGCGCATCCGTGCGGCCGGTGGGCGCGCCGTCGCCGTGCGGGCCGACCTCACTGACGCCTCCGTGATCCCCGCGCTCTTCGATCGGGCGGAGCAGGAGTTCGGCCCCGTCGACGTCCTCGTGAACAACGCGACCGCGTCGCTGAGCGACACGTTCCGGCCCGTCGAGCGCGACTGGGCGGGCCGCACCCTGGGGCCCGTCACGGCCGAGACCTTCGACCGGCAGTTCGGCGTCGACGCCCGCGCGGGGGCACTGCTGATCGCCGAGTTCGCGGGGCGCCTGCAGCGTCGCGGCGGCTCCTGGGGCCGGATCCTCGGCCTCACCTCGGGCGGCGAGCGCGGATTCCCGCAGGAGGTGTCGTACGGGGCGGCGAAGGCGGCGCTGGTCAACTACCTGATGTCGGCGAGCCTCGAGCTGAGTCGCTTCGGCGTCACCGCGAACGCGATCCACCCGCCCGTCACCGACACCGGCTGGGTGACCGACGACGTGCGCGCGTCGGTCGCGACGAACGACGCGTTCTTCAGCGTCGCCGAGCCCGACGAGGTCGCCGATCTCGCGTCGTTCCTCGTGTCGGACGCGGGGCGTCGCGTGACCGGCAACGTCATCCGCATGGGCTGACTCGGCGTGGCGGCGCGCACGCGCGTCGTCAGGAGGCGGCGGTGCCCGGAGGAGGGGTGTTCGCGAAGAGCCGCGACTCCGGGTCGAGCCGAGCCAGGAGCGCCGCGCTGATGTCGTCGAGCTGCGCCACCTGCTCCTGCGTCAGCACGTCGATCACGGCGCCGCGCACGTTCTCGACGTGGCCGGGTGCCGCGTGTACGACCTTCCGCCAGCCCGCGTCGGTCAGCGTCGCGTTCGTCGCGCGGCGATCCTCGACGCACGGCGAGCGTTCCACGAAGCCCTGGCCCTCCAAGCGCGACACCACGCGCGAGAGCCGGGGGAGCGTCGCGTTCGTGCGCGAGGCCAGGTGCGTCATGCGGAGCGTCCGCCCGGGCGTCTCGGAGAGCATCGCGAGGACGAAGTACTCGAAGTGGGTGATCCCCTCGTCGCGGTCGAGCTGCGAATCGAGCACGCCCGGGAGGAGCTCGAGGACGGCGGCGAACCGCACCCACGCCCGCCGCTCGTCGTCGGTGAGCCAGCGCGTGTCGTCCATCCCCCGAGTCTAGCGATTGGTTGTCGATACAACCGATGGGCCGACGGCTCCGCGGGCGCGCCTACGCTCGGACAATGGAGAACCGGTTCCGGATCGACGGCCACGACCTGGAGGTCGATGCGCGCCGCTCCGTCGTGAACGTCGACGTCGACGGCGTCCTCGACGCCACGATCGCGGCCCGCAGGATCCCCGGCGAGGTCTCGCACTGGGCCACCGTCGCCCCTCGGCTCCACTTCGCCCGCGTTCCGCTGCGTTTCGACGGCGAACGCCTGGGCGCCACCGTCGACCAGGAGTTCCTCGACTCGCTGCTCCTGGAGGACGGCGGCGTGACCTTCGCCCTCAGCTCGCGTTTCGACGCCTTCGGCACGCTCACGAGCCACGCCGGCGACCGGATCCGCTTCACGGGGCGGGTCGAGACCCCGTGGTCGGACGAGCCGTGGCGGCTCGACGTCGCCTGCGGATTCGGTGGTCGGCGGCGCGCGGAGATCTGACGGGGTCGGCGTCCCGGTCGCGTCACGGGCAGCCGGAGAGGACGCGCAGCAGCGCGCCGCGCTCCGACGCCGTGACCCAGAGCCGGTACTTCGCCTTGACCCGGATCTGGCGGGTGACGTAGGCGCAGCGGTAGCCGGCGTCCGCGGGGAGCCAGGCCGAGGCATCCTGCGAGCCCTTGTCGTCGTTGGAGGCGCCGTCGACCGCGAGGAGTTCGAGCGGATCGTTGGCGAAGGCGACCCGCTGCTCCGGGGAGAGGTTCTGGGCGCCCGTCCGCCAGGCGTCGCTCAGGGCGACGACGTGGTCGATCTGGACGAGCTCGGACGTCCGCGGCCCCTTGACGAAGGAGATCCGGGCACCGCTGTAGGGCGACGTCAGAAGCCCGGACAGGACCTTGCACGTCGACGACCGCCTCACGCCGGAGAGGTCGCGGGCGAGCACGTCGTTGCGGGTGTCGCAGCCGTTGCGGTCGACGTCGATCCACGCGTCGCCGAAGTCGGCGGTCCGGTCGTAGCGCGCGCCCGTCGCCCACGGGCGCACGGCGAGGCCGCCGAGGAGCGTGCGCGCGGCGGCCGCGTCGACGGACGCCGGCGCCGGGGGAGCGCCGGACGCCTCGGCCGTCGGTGCCGCCGCGCTGGACGTCGCCGTGCCCGCGGAGCCCGGATCGACGGATGCGCCGCGCCCCGACGCCACGAACAGCGCCACGGCGACGGCCACGACGACGAGGGTGCCGAGGGCGGCGCCCCGTCCGCGTCGGCGCGTCACCGGAGGCCCTTCCCGGGAGTCGGCTGCGAGTCGGAGGGCATCCCTCCATTCTGGGGCGTTCCTGGGTCGCGGGCGATCAGCGTGGGCGGCAAGCCTCCTCGACCCGCGGAACGGAGCACCATGGCCCCCGAGTCAGCGACCCGCACCCCGACCCCGCTCGACCGGGTCTTCCTCTGGTTCGTCGTGATCAAGGGGGTGGACGGGCTCCTCGAGCTCGTCGGCGGGACCGCGCTCCTCGTGATCGGCCCCGGCGCCCTCGGGACGCTCGCGCGCTGGGCCCTCGGGCAGGTGCTCGCCGCCGATCCCGACAACGCTCTGGCGGAGTCGCTCCGGCCGGGCGTCGCGCACCTCACGGCCGCGACGACGGTCTTCGCGGGGGTGTACCTGCTGATCCACGGCGTCGTGAAGGTCGTGCTCTGGTGGGCGGTCGCCCGCCACCGCTACGGCCTCTACCCGTGGATGATCGCCGTGCTCTGCATCTTCATCGGCTACCAGGTCTACGAGCTCGCGGCCTCGTGGTCGTGGGCCCTCGCCGCCCTGACGGT
Organism: Frondihabitans sp. 762G35; assembly: GCF_002074055.1. Classification (NCBI taxonomy): domain Bacteria; kingdom Bacillati; phylum Actinomycetota; class Actinomycetes; order Micrococcales; family Microbacteriaceae; genus Frondihabitans; species Frondihabitans sp. 762G35. Next base: position 1,302,899 of record NZ_CP014619.1, read on the forward strand.
GTTCGACGTGGTGATCGTGTGGCTGACGGTGATCGAGTACCGGCGGCACCGGCATCCTGCCCGGGTCGTCGACGGGGCGGACGAGCGTTCGCACCGCGACCAGGAGCTCGTCGGCTGAGACGCCCCTCAGGCGGCGAGCCGGTGCTCGATCCGCAGGAGCGGCACGTGGTGCTTCATCACGACGTGCAGGGTGAGCTGACCGCGCCGCGCGAGGGCGATCCCCGCGACGAGCGCCGCGAGCGCGGGAAGGCCGCCGGAGACGACCATGCCCGCCTGCACGCCGAAGGTCGACACGATGCCGCCCATGAGCGGCCCGCCGATGGCCTGACCGCCCAGCAGCACCAGGATGTAGAGCGACATGACGCGACCGCGGATCGCGATGTTGCTCGACATCTGCACGAGCGAGTTGGCGGCCGTCAGGAACAGCAGCGACGCGACTCCGACGGCGACGAGGAGAACCGCGAAGGGAACGATCGAGGGCATCAGCCCGGCCGTCGCCTGCAGGAGCCCCGTGGCCCCCACGGCGACGACGATGGTACGGAGCCGCACGGTGGCGCGCCGGGTCGACAGGAGCGCGCCCGCGAGCGCGCCCACCGCGATCATCGAGTTGAAGAGGCCGTAGCCGCCCGCGCCGACGTGGAAGACGCGGTCGGCGTAGGACGCGAGCAGCACGGGCATGGTGAGGCCGAACACGGCGAAGACGGCGACGAGGAAGACCGGCCAGACGATGGTCGGCTTGCCGATCGCGTAGCGGAGGCCCTCCCGGAGCTGCCCCGTGGCGCGGGGCGGCGGGGCGAGCCTCGTCATCTGCGAGGTCCGCAGGAGCCCCAGCATCACCACCACGAGCACGCACGCCACCCCGTTCACGGCGAACGCCCACCCGGCTCCGACCGCCAGGAGGAGCACTCCCGCGATGGCCGGACCGATCATCCCGCCGAGCTGGAACACGGAGGAGTTGATGCTGATCGCGTTGCGGAGGTTCTTCTGCCCGACGAGCTCGGTCACGATGACCTGCCGGGCGGGGTTGTCGATCACGGTGACGAGGCCCGTGACGAAGGCGATCGCCCAGACCATCCACGCCTCGACGTTGCCGGTCAGGGTGAGGGCGGCGAGCCCCAGGCTCAGCACGGCGAAGGTCGACTGCGTGATCATCATCAGGAGGCGCTTGGAGAACCGGTCGACGATGACGCCGCCGAAGAGGCCCAGGAAGAGCATCGGCGCGAACTGCATGGCGACGGTGATGCCGACCGCGGTGGCGCTGCCGGTGAGCTCGAGGACGAGCCAGTCCTGCGCGACGCGCTGCATCCAGCCCGCCGTCATCGCCACGAGGTTGCCCGCGGTCCAGATCCGGAAGTTGGGGACGGCCAGGGCGATGAAGGTGTGTCGCCAGGGCGGTCGCTGGGTCGTGATCGTCAGGGGTTCGGTGGGTGGGAAGGCGGTCGACGTCGACGAGGTCACGCGGGGATCCTGAGGTTGGAGAGGGAAGTCATCTGACTCCACCGTAAAGTGAGCGCTTCCATTTGGTTCCCGAATGGGCATAATCAGTGCTATTGGTTTTCGTGATGAGCGGGCCGCGGCCGGCGCAGAACAGAGGTGGCGATGTACGACCCGGTGCTCCTGCGGACCTTCCTCGTCGTGGCCGAGACGCACAGCTTCACGCAGTCGGCGCTCCGCCTCGGGATCAGCCAGCCGACCGTGAGTCAGCACGTGTCGAAGCTGGAGAAGGCCGCCGGTCGGACGCTCGTCGCGCGCGACACCCGCGAGGTCGCCCTGACCGACAACGGCGACGCCATGGCCGGCTTCGCGCGGACGATCCTCGCGGCGCACTCCGCGGCGGAGAGCTACTTCTCCGGGTCGGCGATGGCCGGTCGGCTGAGGTTCGGGGCCGCGGACGACCTCGCGATCACGCAGCTCCCGCGCATCCTGCGCCACTTCCGGCAGCTCTACCCGCAGATCAACCTCGAGCTCACGATCAACCAGTCGACGCCGCTCCGTCGGCGGCTCGCCTCCGGCCACCTCGATCTCATCTTCGTGAAGCAGAACGCGGGCGAATACGACGACGGCACCCGGGTCGCGGGCGACACGATGGTGTGGATGGCGCAGGAGCGGATGCGGCTCGAGCGCGACGAACCCGTCCCCCTCATCACCTATCAGGCACCGAGCCTGAGTCGCCAACTCGCGATCGACGCGCTCGAGAAGGCGGGGCGCACCTGGCGCATCACCTGCAACACGCGCGACGTCAACGGGATCCTCGCGGCCGTGCGCGCGGGGATCGGGGTCGCCGTCTTCCCGTACTCGCTCATTCCGAACGACCTCGTCAAGGTGTCGGTCCGCTTCGAGCTGCCCGAACTCGGCGCGGTCGACTACGTCCTCGTCGCGAACCCGGCGTCGGCCCGCGAGCCGGTCGAGGCGCTCACGAGCGCGATCATGAGCCGGGGCGTCAGCCGGGCGGAGTGACGAGGCGGCAGGATGGAGGGATGACCACGGCTTCGAAGCAGACCCTGACCCTCGTCGGAATGACCTCGGCGCTCGCGCTGTCCGGAACGCTCCACCTCGTGCGGCCCCGGACCTTCGACGGCATCGTGCCGAGCATCCTGCCGGGTCGTGCCCGGACCTGGACCCTGCTCTCCGGCGTCGCCGAACTCGTCACCGCCGGTGCGCTCGCCGTCCCCGCGACGCGACGGCTCGGCGGGGGACTCGCCGCGGCGCTCTTCGTCGCCGTCTTCCCCGCGAACGTCGAGATGGCGAGGAAGTACGTCCGCAGCTCGCGGACCAGCCCCGTGTCCAAGGCGATCGCGGTCGTCCGGCTGCCGCTGCAGATCCCCCTCGTCACCACCGCCCTCGCCATCCGGCGCGCAGCCGGGGTGGCCGGGCGCCCGGAGAACCGCTAGCGTTCCTTTCTGTACAAAAGTAATTCGTTGACGACCACGATGGAGTTCCCGTGACGAACCACGACCAGCCCCTGGGCGCCGCCCCCTCGACCGCGGTCGGAGACGCCCCCGACGCCTTCGTGCACCTGGAGGCGGCTGGCGTCGGCGTGGTCCTCGACCTCACCGCCGGTCGGCTCCCGGCCGTCATCCACTGGGGGCGGGCCCTCGGAGCCCTGAGCCTCGACGATCTCCGGTCGCTGACGACGGCCAACGTCGAGCCGCTGGCGGGCAACGTCGTCGACGAGCCCGTGCGGCTCGCGATCCTGCCCGAGCACCACGAGGGCTGGGTCGGCAAGCCCGGCGTCGCCGGCCACCGCGACGGCGCCGACTGGTCGCCGAAGTTCGTCGTCTCGCGCATCGACCTCGTCCGCGACGACGCGGCCGAGGGTGAGACCGTGATCGACGCCGGATCCGCGACCCGCGTCCTCGACGCCGGCCCGGCGCTCCTCACCGTCACGGCCCACGACGCTTCGGCCGCGCTCTCGCTGCGCCTCGAGATCGAGCTGCTGGCGAGCGGCCTCCTCCGCGCCCGCGCCGCCCTCACCAACGAGGGCGACGACCTCTACACCGTGACGGACGTCGCCGTGGCCCTGCCGGTCCCGCCGCAGGCCCGCGAGATCCTCGACTTCGCCGGCCGCTGGGGCAAGGAGCGGACACCGCAGCGACGCGAACTCGTCGTCGGCATCCACGAGCGCGAAGGGCGCAAGGGCCGCACCGGCGCCGACGCCGCGACGGTCCTCAGCGTCGGCCGCCCCGGCTTCGGCTTCGAGTCGGGCGAGGTGTGGGGCGTGCACGTCGCCTGGAGCGGCAACCACCGCCACTACGCCGAGCGGCTCTTCACCGGGTTCCAGGTGATCGGCGGCGGCGAGCTGATCCTGCCGGGCGAGGTCCGCCTCGCCGCGGGGGAGGAGTACCGCGGGCCCTGGGTCTACGGCGCCTACGGCGACGGCCTCGACGAGCAGGCGCACCGGTTCCACCGGTTCCTGCGGGCTCGCCCCGGGCATCCTGCGCGCCCCCGCCCCGTGACGCTCAACGTCTGGGAGGCGGTCTACTTCGACCACGACCTCGACCGGCTCCTCGACCTCGCGGAGCGCGCGGCGGCCCTCGGCGTCGAACGGTACGTGCTCGACGACGGCTGGTTCCGCGGGCGACGCGACGACTTCGCCGGTCTCGGCGACTGGTACGTCGACGAGGACATCTGGCCCGACGGCCTCTCGCCGCTCATCGACCGCGTCACCGCGCTCGGCATGGAGTTCGGCCTCTGGTTCGAGCCGGAGATGGTGAACGAGGACAGCGACCTCGCGCGCGCCCACCCCGAGTGGATCATGCAGACCGGCGACCGGCTGCCGGTGCGGAGCCGCCACCAGCAGGTGCTGAACCTGGGGATCCCCGCGGCGTTCGCCCACGTCCTCGAGCGCATGTCGGCGATCCTGACGGAGAACGACATCGCCTACATCAAGTGGGATCACAACCGCGACCTGATCGACGCGGGCACCGCCCCGCGCGGCGCGGCCGGCGTGCACGAGCAGACGCTCGCCACCTACCGCCTGATGGACGAGCTGAAGGCGCGATTCCCCGGTCTCGAGATCGAGTCGTGCTCCTCCGGTGGAGGGCGCGTCGACCTCGGGATCATCGCGCGCACCGACCGCGTCTGGGTGAGCGACTGCATCGACCCGCTCGACCGCCAGCAGATGAACCGCTGGACCATGCAGCTCCTGCCGCCCGAGCTCCTCGGCTCGCACATCGCCTCCGGCGTGAACCACACGACGGGACGCTGGCACGAGCTGTCGTTCCGGGCCGGGACGGCGCTCTTCGGCCACCTCGGCATCGAGTGGGACCTCGCGAAGGCCACCGACCGGGAGAACCGCGACCTCGTCGACTGGATCGTGCTCTACAAGGAGCAGCGCCGCCTCCTGCACACCGGCGACCTCGTGCGCGCCGACGAGACCGACCCCACCCTCCTCGTCTACGGGGCGGTGGCCGGCGACCGGCGCGAGGCCCTGTTCTTCCTCGCCTACGTCGGCCGCTCCGAGGTGTCGCCGCGCGGACGCTTCACCCTGCCGGGACTCGACCCGGAGACTCGCTACCGCGTCGCCCCCGTCGTCGTCGGCGAGCCCGACTCCGGTATCGGGGTCGTCCCGCCGGCCTGGTGGGGCGCGGATCGGTCGGGTGTCGTCCTCAGCGGCCGGGCGCTGGCCGCGGCGGGCCTCCAGGCACCCGCGTCGTTCCCGGAGCGCGTCGTCGTCCTCCGGGTGACCGCCGAGTAGAGCGGCCGCGTCGCGACCGTCAGCGCGAGAGCGCGTGCTGGCGGATCGCGACGGCCGCGGCTCCGCGCGCCCACGCCGTGAACCGGAACGGCTGCACGACGATCGCGGGAGTCGGCGTCGCCCAGTGGGTGGCCCTCCGCAGGGCGTCGTCGAGGGCCGTGGCGCCCACCGTGCCGAGGGCGGCGCACTCGCCGGAGAGCAGCACGACCTCGGGATCGAACACGTTCACCACGTCGGCCAGCAGGATCCCCAGCGCCGACGCCGCCCCGTCGACGACGCGCCTCGCCTCGCCGTCGCCCGCCCCCGCGAGCCCGAGCAGCTCGTCGAAGCCGACTTCGCGTCCCAGCGCCGCTCGGGCCCGCGCGAGGACGGCGCCCTCGGAGAGGGCACCGCGGGCGCAGCCGCGATGGCCGAGCTCGCACGGGGCGTCGGCCGCCGCGGCGGCCGTCGCGGCACCCGTGGCGGCACCCGTGGCCGCGCCCGCGGCGTCGTCGACCCGCCCGAGTCGCTGGTGGCCGATGCTCCCCGCGGACGAGTGCGCCCCCGCGATGATCGCGTCGTTCGCCACGAGCCCGAGACCGATGCCGGCGCCGACCGTGACGAGCGCGAAGGAGCGGTGGCCGCGCCCCGCACCGAACCAGTGCTCGGCCTGCGTCAGGGCGCGCACGTCGTTCTCGACCCACGAGGGCAGGCCCGTCGCGTCGCTCACGAGGCGGCCGAGCGGCACGTCGGTCCAGTCGAGGAACGCCGCGCGGCGGACGTGCTCGCGATCGACGGTGGAGCCGCCGAGCGCGATGCCGGTGGCGCGGATTCGCGGGTCGTCCGCGGCGAGCCGGGTCGCGGCTCCTGCGATCTGCTCGACGACCGAGGCGACGCCCCGCCCGAGCAGCTCCTCGTCGTGCTCGCGGAGGATCGCTCCGCGCTGGTCGGTGACGACGGCGAAGAGCCGGTCGCGGGTCAGCTTGACACCGAGGAAGTGGTGCTTGCCGGGGTCGAGATCGAGGGGGACGGCGGGTCGGCCGAGACCCGCGGAGCCGGTGGAGGGCGCCTCCACGAGGAGTCCGGAGTCGATCAGCGGCTTCGTGATGCGGGTCAGGCTCGGCCCGGAGAGCGAGAGCCGGGCGGCCAGCTCGCTGCGGGAGAGCGGCCCGTGCACGAGGACCTCGAGCACGACGGCCTGCGCGCTGCCCACGAGGGGCTCCCGGGCGGGAGTCGACGGGGCATCGGGCATCCTGCAACCCTACCGATCGGCTTAAGCTGGATGCCTCCCCCCTGGCTCTTCCGAAAGTGACGTATGTCCAGCACGACCCGCACCGGCTTCGCCCCCACCGTCGACCGCTTCTTCGAGATCACGAAACGGGGGTCGACCTGGGCGCGCGAGATCCGCGGCGGCCTCGTCACCTTCGTGACGATGGCGTACATCGTCATCCTCAACCCGCTCATCCTGGGCGGGTTCTCCGGCGACCAGGCCGCGAAGGACGTCGCCGGCCACTGGCTGCAGAACGCCCAGGTCGGTGCCGTGACGGCTCTCACCGCGGGCGTCATGACGATCCTCTTCGGTCTCGTCGCGCGGCTGCCCTTCGGGCTCGCCGCGGGCCTCGGCATCAACTCGTTCCTCGCCGTCAGCGTCGTGAAGGACGTCACCTGGCCGGAGGCGATGGGGCTCGTCGTCATCGAGGGCCTGGTCATCGTCGTCCTCGCCGCGACAGGGCTCCGGAGCCTCATCTTCCGGGCCGTGCCCCAGGCGCTCAAGACGGCGATCACCGTCGGCATCGGCCTCTTCATCGCCTTCATCGGCCTCGTCGACTCGGGCTTCGTCCGCACCTCGGGTGCCGACTCCCCGCCGGTCCAGCTCGGCACGGCCGGCTCGATCACGACGCTGCCGACCATCGTGTTCGTCATCGGGCTCGTCATCATCGGCGTCCTCATGGCGCGCAAGGTCAAGGCCGCCCTCCTCATCGGCATCGTGGCGACGACCGTGATCGCGATCGTCCTCGAGGCGATCTTCCGGGTCGGGCCGTCGCTCGGCACGAACCCCGCGGGCTGGAACCTCAACGCCCCCGTCCTCCCGACGGCGCTCGTGTCGCTCCCCGACCTGTCGCTCGTCGGTCAGTTCTCGTTCGGCTCGTTCCACCGGATCGGCGTGCTGGCCGCGACGATGCTCATCTTCACGCTCGTGTTCACGAACTTCTTCGACGCCATGGGCACGATGACGGGCCTCGCTCGGCAGGCGGACGTGGCGGACGACGACGGCACGTTCCCGCGGCTCCGGCCCGCCCTCATCGTCGAGGGGATCGGTGCGGTCGCGGGCGGTGCCACGAGCGGTTCGTCCAACACGGTCTTCGTCGAGTCCGCCGCGGGCATCGGCGAGGGGGCGCGCACCGGGCTCGCCTCCCTCGTGACCGGGGTGCTCTTCCTGCTGGCGATGTTCTTCACGCCGCTGACGCAGGTCGTGCCGCTCGAGGTGGCCGCTGCCGCCCTCGTCGTCGTCGGTGCGCTGATGGTGTCGCAGATCCGGTTCATCGACTGGAGCGAGTTCTCGGTCGCGCTGCCGGTGTTCCTCACCGTGATCGTCATGCCGCTGACCTACTCGATCTCGAACGGGATCGGCGCGGGCTTCATCTCCTGGGTCCTCGTGCGCTCGCTGTCGGGCAAGGCGAAGGAGATCAGCCCGCTGCTGTGGGTGGTCGCGCTCGGCTTCCTCGTCTACTTCGCGCGCGGTCCGATCCAGCTCTGGCTCGGCTGAGCTGATCTCCGGGCGCCCGCGCGGCGTGGCGTGCCCGCAAGGAGGGTGCGAGAGGCGCGACCATGGGGCCGTGCACCCACTCGTCGTCGACGCCCGCGCGGGGCGCTCCCGGATCCGCCTCGTCGTCATGACCGTCGTGGGGATCGCGGCGGGCACCCTCGCCGCGGTGCTGGGCTGCGGCCCGGCGTCGCTCGTCGTCGGCTGGGCCGGGGCCGCGCTGACGTACCTCCTGTGGGTCTGGATCGTCGTGAGGCGCTTCGACGGGGAGAGCACCCGCGCCCACGCCCTCCGGGAGGATCCGACCCGGAGCACGTCGCAGCTCCTGCTGATCCTCGCGAGCGTCGCGAGCCTCGTCGCCGTGGGCGTCGTCCTCGTGCAGGCGAACCAGGCCAAGGGGGTCCAGGCGGATGTCCTGGCGGCGCTCGCCGTGACGAGCGTCGCGCTGTCGTGGTTCCTCGTCCACACCCTGTTCATGCTGCGGTACGCGGTGCTCTACTACTCCGGCGCGTCGGAGGGCGGTATCGACTTCAATCAGCAGGAGCCGCCCGACTACGGCGACTTCGCCTACCTCGCCTTCGACCTCGGCATGACGTTCCAGGTCAGCGACACGACCGTCACCTCGAGCGCGATCCGCCGCGTCGTGCTCCGTCACTGCCTGCTGTCGTACCTCTTCGGCTCGGTCATCCTCGCGTCGCTGATCAACCTCGTGGCGGGCCTCGGCGGCTGAGCCCCGGCGGCCTCTCCGCGCGGCGCCTCAGGCGTCGGTGAGTCGGGAGCGCAGCGCCTCCACCTCGTCCTCCGAGAGGCCGGCGCGCAGGAGGTACGCCTCGGCGTCGAAGCCGGAGGCAAGACCCGACACCACCTCCTGCGTCGACGTGCCCTCCCGGGCGAGGATCGCGTCGATGAGCGGTTGCTCGTCGCGCCCGCCCACGACCCGGGCGCGCGCCGACACGGCGGGCGCGCTCCGGGCGTAGTCGTCCGCGATCTCGGCGGGCGACGCTCCGGCGAGGGAGAGGAGGACCACGGCGACGATGCCGGTCCGGTCGCGCCCCGCACCGCAGTGGAAGACGACGGCTCCGGGATCCGCGTGCGCGATGCACCGGACGGCCGCGGCCACGCGCTCGGGCTTCCCGCGGAGGAACGGGCCGAGGACGAGCGGGGTGCCGTCGATCCGGTCGGCGTCGGCCCAGAAGGCCTCGTCGGAGCGGTCGTCGAGATCGACGTGGACCACCCGGATCGAAGCGGGAGGGTCGGCGACGGGCCGATCGGCCGCCACCTCGTCGTCGTCGCGCAGGTCGACGACGGTCGTCACGCCGGCCTCGACGGCCTGCTGCCATCCCGTCGAGGTGACGGCCTCGACCGTGCCGGCCCGGTAGATCCGGCCGGGAGAGGCGGACCCGAGACCCCCGAGGTCTCTCGTGTTGAAGAACCCCTGCCAGTCGACGTCCCGGGTCTCGTCCATCGAACCAGTCTGCTGGATGCGAGGCTCCTGCCCGGGGCGGTGCTCGCCGTCGGTGGCGGGTGGCATGCTCGGTGCATGACCGGAGACGCCTTCGCCAACACCGTCCAGATCGTCGCGACGCTCATCGCCCTTGCCGGTCTCGCCGTGTCGTTCGAGTTCTCGCGACGGGGCCAGAAGCTCCAGCGCGAGGCGTCCGCCGAGGCGGCACGGCAGGCGGAGGAGTCCAATCGCGCCGCACAGGCCGCCGCGCAGAGGGCCGCGGCGTCGGCGGCGCTCACGATCGACGATCTGGCACGGATCGCAGGAGCGCTCGAGGCGATCGCAGCGCGCCGACCCACCGGCGCGGGCTTCGAAGCGCGGGCGGAGGCGGTCGGGGTGTCGTGGCGGCTCGAAGCCACCGGCGGTGCCGGCTACCGGCTCACCAACACGGGATCGACGACGGCCCGCGACGTCTGGGTCGGCGGTGCCCCGTCGCTGGAGGGCCCGTCGGGAATCGCCGGCCACCCGGATCTCGCCCCCGGCGCCTTCGTGGCGTTCCGGGCGACCGTCCTTCCGGTGACGACGGATTCGACCATCACGGTGACGTGGGCCGAGGCGCCGGGGGCGGAGCGCTCGTCGTGGCGCTATCCGCTCCCCGGCGCCTGAGGGCGCGAGCCCGAGCGACTACTCGGCGGTCGCCGTCGCGAGTCGCGCGATCTCGTCGTCGCTCAGCTTGAGCGTCGCCGCCGTCGCGGAGTCCATGATCGACTGCGGGCGCGACGCTCCCGGGATCGGGATGACGGTCGACGACTTCGACAGCTCCCAGGCGAGGCAGAGCACCTGGGGCGAGACCCGGCGGGCGTTCGCGATCTCGGCGAAGACGGCGTGGTTGGCACCGAGGTCGGCCGCGTTCGTGATGCCGCCGAGGGGGCTCCAGGGCAGGAACGCGATGCTCATCTCGTCGCAGAGCTCGAGCTCCTTCGTCGACGACAGGAACGCCGGCGAGAACTGGTTCTGCACCGACACGAGGCGCCCGGAGAGCACGTCGTCGGCCTCGCGGATCTGGTCGACGTCGGCGTTCGAGATGCCGGCCATGCGGATGACGCCCTCGTCGAGGAGCTCGACGAGCGCTCCGATGGAGTCGGCGTAGGGCACGTTCGGGTCGGGCCGGTGGAACTGGTAGAGCCCGATGGTCTCGACCCCGAGGCGCTTCGCCGAGGCCTTCGCGGCCTCCTTGAGGTGCTCCGGTCGGCCGTCCTGGTCCCAGCCACCCGACGTGTTGTGCACGCGGGTGTGTCCGCCCTTGGTGGCGACGAGCACGTCGTCGGTGCTGCCGTGCCACGCCTTCAGCGCCTCGGCGACGAGCGTCTCGTTGTGGCCCTCGTCGTCGGGCTTCCCGGCGAGGCTGTAGGCGTCCGCCGTGTCGATGAGCGTGACGCCGGCCTCGAGGGCGGCGTGGATGGTGGCGATGGAGCGCTTGCGGTCCGGTCGGCCCTCGATCGACATGGGCATGGCGCCCAGGCCGATCGCGCTGACGGTGACGTCTCCGATGGTGCGTGTCTTCATGCGGTCCGTGCTTTCTGTCGGGTCGGGTCGAGGGGCTGCAGGATCCGCGGGCTCACCACGCGTAGTCCTCGGGCGCCGGCTTGTGGCCGGGGAAGATCGCGTCGAGCTTGTCGAGGGCGTCCCGGTCGAGTCGGATGTCGACAGCGGCCACGGCCGAGTCGAGCTGCTCCATCGTGCGCGGACCGGTGATCGGCCCGGTGACGCCCGGCTGGTGCAGGAGCCACGCCAGGGCGAGTTCGCCGGGGGCGTGACCGAGGTCGCGCGCGAGGTTCTCGTACGACTCCAGCTGCTCGCGGTGCTCGTCGACGTACTCCTTGGAGCGGCCCTCGAGGCGGCGCTTGCCCTCCTGCTCCTTGCCGATGATCCCGCCGAGGAGACCGCCGTTGAGCGGCGACCACGGGATAACGCCGAGGCCGTACTGCTGCGCGGCGGGGATCACCTCGAGCTCGACCTCGCGCTTGATGAGGTTGTAGATCGACTGCTCGCTGACGAGCCCGGTGAAGTGGCGGGCCTTGGCCGCCTCCTGCGCCTGGGCGATGTGCCAGCCGGCGAAGTTGCTCGATCCGGCGTAGAGGATCTTGCCCTGCGCGACGGCGACCTCGATGGCCTGCCAGATCTCGTCCCAGGGGGTCTCGCGGTCGATGTGGTGGAACTGGTAGAGGTCGATGTGGTCGGTCTGCAGGCGCTTCAGGCTGGCGTCGAGAGCGCGACGGATGTTGAGGGCGGAGAGCTTGCCCTCGTTGGGCCAGTCGCCCATGTCGCCGTAGAGCTTCGTCGCGAGGACGGTCTTCTCGCGGCGCCCGCCCCCCTTGGCGAACCACCGTCCGATGATCTGCTCGGTGATGCCCTCGCCCTTCTCCCAGCCGTAGACGTTGGCGGTGTCGAAGAAGTTGATGCCGGATTCGTGAGCCCTGTCCATGATCGCGTGCGAGTCGTCTTCGCTCGTCTGCGGGCCGAAGTTCATCGTGCCGAGAATGGCCCGGGAGACGGACAACCCCGTGCGTCCCAAATGCGTATAGTCCATGCTCCCTGCTTAGACCTCTCCCAGCGTCCGCGTCCATCGCATTCAGGAAGCTGCCACGGAGCGCGCCGTGGGCTCCCATGCCGCGTCGCTACCATCGACGCATGCCGGCCGCCGACGAGACTCTCCACGACGCCGAGGTGCGGCGGCATCAGCATCGCTTCCGCACCTCGCGGTTCGCCAAGCGCGCGCGGCTCCTGCGGGCCCGTCTCAACGCCTACCCGAAGCTCCGCGTCGCCTACAAGGTGGTCGTCGGGATCGTCGGCGTCGCCGTCGTGATCGCGGGCGTGATCCTGATCCCGCTCCCGGGGCCGGGCTGGCTCGTGGTGTTCCTGGGGCTCGCCATCCTCGGCACGGAGTTCCCCGCGGCGCACCGGCTCAACCAGTGGGTGCAGCGGCAGGTCCGCGCCGGGCTCGCCTGGCTGCGCGAGCGACGTCGTCGCCGTGCTGCCAGGGCCTCCGTGCCGCGCTAGCCCGGGCCGGTCGACCGAGGGTCAGACCTCGGCCAGGGCCTCGCTGCCCCACGTCGTGATCTCCTTCGGCACCGCGATCTCGTGCGACCCCGCGGCCTCGAGGACCTCGACGGCGCGGACGCGCTCCGCCAGGACGCCTTTCGTCGCGACGATCCACGAGCCGACGAGGACGCTGTCGTCGACGGCGGAGTGCACCGCGACTCCGGCGACGTCGAAGACGCCGTAGGCGGGCTCCGACACCGTGGCGCGGACGAGGTCGCCGTGGGCGATGGTCGCGGATCGGGAGCCCGAGGTCGCAGCGGTCTCGGACGCCTCGGCGGACGCGCGTTCCGCCGAGTGGAAGGTCCGCAGGAGTCGCAGCGTCTGGGCCGGCTTCTTGTTCGCTTCGAGAGGGTGGCTGCCGAGGGCGAAGGAGCCGAGGATCGTCGACGCGGTGACCTCGCCTCGCACGACGAAGATCCCGTAGCGCTCGGTCGCGAACGTGGCCGCGACCGCGTCGCCCGGCTGGAGGTCGGCGAGGGCCGCGGTCAGGGCCTTCACGTTGCGCTTCGCCGGGGGAGTGAGATCGGTGAGGATGCTGTCGTCGTCTGCCACCCGTCGAGCGTATCGGGCGGAGGCGTCCGGCGAGTTCCGAGCGGGCCTCGGCCGTGTTCTCAGCCCCCTCCCGGTAGTCTCGTCCGACAGATGAGCGAGAGTCCGGCCGCCGCCACGCCCTACGAGGTGCTGGGCGTCAGCCCTGCCGCCAGCCAGGACGACCTCCGCAGGGCCTACCGCCGACTGGCCCGCGTCACGCACCCCGACCTCGGCGGGAGCCCCGAGAAGTTCCGACGAGTGCAGCTGGCCTGGGAGCGAATCGGCACGCCGGAGGACCGCGCCCGCTACGACTCCGCGAGCCGGAGCGGGACCGCGCCCGGCTCCTCCGACTCGACGGGACGCACCTGGGCTCCCGCCGCTCCTCGCCGTCGGCCCGAGACGAAACCGCGCGCACGCGCCTTCGGGCACCCGGGCGGGCAGGAGCGGGTGCTCTTCCTCGACCTGATGCGCGAGTGGGTGGGCCGCGGGGAGGACCTCGACGACCCCTACGATCCCGTCCTCGTGCGCTCGGCGCCGCCCGAGATCCGCCGGACCCTGGCCAAGGCGATCGCGGAGGAGTCGACGGCGACCGCCGTCGTCGAACTCGGCATCGGCTACACGATCTGGAGCAACGTCGCGGCCGGCCGCGAACCCGAGCTCGACCACATCGTCCTGGGGCCGACCGGGCTCTACGCCGTCAACTCCGAAGACTGGGGCGCCCCGATCCGGCTCGTCAAGGGCGAGATCGAGGGGGAGACCGTCGGCCACGACGAGCAGCCGGCGAAGCGTCTCGCCCGGAGCGCCCGCGCCTTCCAGAAGACCAGCCGGGTGCCGTTCACGGCCCAGCTCATCGTCGTCCCCGACTCGTCGCTCGAGGAGCCCGTCGCGCCCGTCAGTCTCGGTTGGCGCAATCAGGCGTTCGTGGTGCGGCGCTCCGTGCTGCCGTTCGTCCTCCGTGGCGGACTGACCGGCGGGGCGAGCACGAGCACCATCGACGTCTTCGAGGTGCGAGACCGCCTCCAGCAGGCCGTCCGCTTCGTCTGACGCACGGACCCGCCGTGGGAGCGGCATCCGCCATCGGGTCAGACCTGCGGGACCTTCAACGCCGCCGAGATCTTCGCGAGCTGCGCGTTCGCCTTCTGGGCCTCGATCTCGGCGCGCCGGGCGATCTGGCGGGTGTCCCGGAGAGCCTCCCACGCCCGGCCGGGCATGTCCGCGGTTTTGTACGACCAGACTCGCGTCGCCAGGGCGTCCGCGTTGAACTCGGGGGCGCGCAGGATCCCGATCATCGCGTCGCGGATGATCAGCTTGAGCTGGGCTTCGGAATAGGGCATGTCGTCCTCCGGGAGTGTGGGGGGTGGTGAGTAGGAGCCGGTGAATTCGAAGTGCCACGCTTCGCGCCACGCGAAGGTGTTCCCTCGGGGAGACCAGCCGAAGCGAGGTGCGTTGGCGTCCATCCAGATCTTCTGGGGCGATCCGTAGCGTTCGACCCCGGATCCGAAGTCGCAGGCGAGAGCCCACCCGTGCACGGAGGTGCCCGGCGGTGCCGCGAGGGCGAAGCCCGGCCGGTGGTTCGTCCAGCCCTCATAGAGGTACTGCTGTCGCGCGAAGTCCCGATACCCCTCGCTGATGCTGAGGCTCGATCCGAAGCGCTGGTGGAAGGCGGTCGAGAGGTCGAGGTAGGCGACGGCGGCGTCGGACCGCAGCCGGGGACCGAGGCGGGCCGGCACGGGCGAGAGCGCCGAGGCGGGAATCCTGCCGTTCGCGTGCCCGCCCCAGCCGGCGGCCCGGGCCACCGGCGCGACGAGGGCTCCGTCGGCGAGGGCCGCGAGCGTCGCCGCGCCTGCCGCGGCCAGGACGAGGAGGGTCCGGCGGGAGAGGTGGGAGGTCGCCTCGAGGAACTCCTCGTCGTGGGCGAGGAACAGGTTCCGGGACGGCTGGTTCGTCACGATCAGCAGTCGCCCGCACCGTGGACGATCACCGGCCAGGCGATCGCGGTGACCGTCGTGCCGCGGAGGACTGCGGCGACTCCGCGCCTCCCCGGGGTCTCGCCGGCCGTCGCCTCGGCGGGGCCGATCAGAGCCGTCGTCACCGTCTCGCCCCCGACCTCGTGGCTCTCCGTCAGCGAGTCGGGCAGCGCTGCGAGGAGGGCTCCGGCGTCGTCGCCCACCTGGACGCCCTCGGGGCCCTCGAGTTCGACGGACGCGCCGTCAGCCGAGGCGACCGCAGGAGCCCCGAGGCGCGTCTCGAGGGGAGCCCCGCCCTCGGGTGCGAACACGGTCAGCGCCCCGTCCCAGTCGTAGGCTGTGCCGGGCGTCACGCAGTGATCCTGACCGGTCGTCGTCACGGTCGGTGCCCCCAGGAGCTCGGTCAGTTCGGCCACGCTGCGGGCGGCGTCACCGCCGGGAGTCCGCGTGGAATCCGGCCCGGTGATCGTGAGGTGGCCCGGGCCCAGAACGATGGACGGCGTGGTCGCGGCGGGGGACGTGGACGGGGTGGGGCTCGCCGTCGGTGTACCCGTGGCGGTCCGCGCGACGGCGGTGCCGGTCGTCGCCTCGCTGGGATCGACGGTGGAGGCGCAGCCGACGAGTGCGCCGACAGCGGCGATCGCGCCGAGTCCTCGCGCGAGGCGTGCCCGTCGTATGAGGTGTAAATACATGAGGCATTTATACACCAGTCAATCATCGGGCGCTGAGGAGGACGGCGTGTCCCCTCGAGGAGAGGTGCCCGTCAGCGCCCGACGACCGCCGCGGGGATGCCGTCGGGGAGCGCTCCGAACCCGGCGAAGACGACGTCCGTCCCGGTGAGGAGGGCCGCGCGGACGAGCGCGCTCGTGGCCGGCGCCGCAGCGATCACCGTCGCCCCGCTCGGTTCCGGCCCCGCGTCCGCCCGCGCGGGGAGCGCCACCCACGGCGCCCCGCCGAGGGCGACGAGCGTGCGACCCTCGAGGGAGTCCGCATCGAGGACGACGGCTTCGGCGCGCTGCGAGCGGAGCGCGCCGACGGCGGCCTCCACCCCGGTGTCCGCGAACTCCAGGTCGTGGTCGGCGGGCAGCCGGTGGCCGAGGTGACGGATCAGCGGTGACAGGTCGGGGACGAAGCCGTGCCCGGTGACCTCGCCGCCTTGGAGGGGCCCCAGGAGGAGCTCGGACAGCAGGATGCGGCCGCCCGACGCGAGCACGTACCGGCTCACCCGTCCCGCCACCTCGAACGGCGAGGCCAGCGCCTCGTCGATCGCGAGGATGTCCTCCTCGGGGGTCCCCTCCGACCAGAGATCGACGCGGAGCCGCTCCCGCCGGTCGTCGAGCCAGGACTCCGAGCGGGCCCTCTCGCCCTGCACCGTGACGAGAACCCAGGTCGACAGCGGACCCCCCACGCAGGCCTCGGCGGCTGTGCGGAGGAGTGCGGCCGGGAGGGAGACGCCGACGTCGGTCACGGGCATCCTGCGGTCGAGGAGAGGGAAGACATTCTGGACATGCTTGCATTCCCGTCAGCGAGAGGCAATATGGGTGCACCGATCGAAGGAGACGGGATCATGATCACCACCCGACACGCATTCAGCGGATTCGCCGTGAAAGACGTCGAGGAGGCGAAGCGGTTCTACCGCGACCGCCTCGGCCTGACCGTCACGGACGGGATGATGGGCAACGCCGACATCGTGCTCCCCGGCGGGGCGACGGTGCTGATCTACCCCAAGGAGGACCACGTCCCCGCGGCCCACACCGTGCTCAACTTCGTCGTGGACGACATCGACGCGGCGGTCGACGAACTCGCCGAAGCAGGCGTCGCCATCGAGGACTTCGGCGGCTACGCCGACGAGCGGGGCATCGTCCGCGGTCGCTCGGTCGATCGCGGCCCCGACATCGCCTGGTTCCGCGACCCCGCGGGCAACATCCTCTCCGTCCTGGCTCTCTGAGCGGCATCGTCGTGCGGACGCTCGTCGCGCTCGTCTTCAACTACTCCCTCAACGGCCTCCTCGCCGACGAGGGCACCGACTTCTACCGGTTCTGCTTCGAGCTCCTCGACCGGCACGGCGGACCCGACCACGACGACGCGTCGCTCGACTTCCTCCGCACCGCGGACGCCCACCTCATGGGCAGGAGCGCGTACGAGGGGATGGCCGCGAACCTGCCGCAGGCGACGGACCACCCGTGGTCGGCGATCATGAACGCGGCCCCGAAGATCGTCTTCTCGACGACCCTCGACAGGGCGGACTGGGAGAACACGATGATCGTGTCCGGCGGCACGTCGGAGGAGGTCGAGCGGATCCGCGACGGCGGCGACGGCCACGTCGTCGTGTGGGGCGGCGTCCGCCTCTGGCGCTCCCTCATGAGGCTCGACCTCATCGACGAGTTCGCCATCGGGCTCCACCCCTACGTCACGAACGAGGGCACGGTCCTCTTCGATGACGTTCCCGACGACTACCGACTCCTGCGCGTCTCCAGCGACGCCACCGGTCCGGGAGTCCTCGAACTGCGCTACCGCCGCGACCGCGGACCGTCGGCGACCCGCTGACCCTCGGCGGCCCGCTGACCCTCGGCGGCCCGCTGACCGTCGGCGACGTCGGCCCGGGCCGCCCCGAGGCCCGCGACGAAGACACCGAGCCGACGCAGCCCCTCCGCGAGCGTCTCGCGCGAGGCGGCGTAGGAGAGCCTCACGTGCGAGTCGGCCGTCGAGAAGCCGAAGTCGCGCCCCGGCGTGAGCGCCACGTGCGCCTCGTGGAGCGCGCGCTCGCAGAACTCCCACGACGAGATCCCGGTGCCGGTGACGTCGAAGTAGACGTAGAACGCGCCGTCGGGGACGACCGGAACCGGCAGCCCGATGCGCGAGAGGCCGTCGAGGACGAGCGCCCGCCGGGCGAGCAGTTCGAGACGACGCTCCTCGGAGAGCGCGAGCGACTCCGGCGTGAAGCACGCCAGCGCCGCCTGCTGCGCGGGGGAGGAGGCGCAGAGGAAGTAGTTCGTCGCGAGCTTCTCGACGGCGGGCAGGAGAGCCTCGGGCAGGATGCACCAGCCCAACCGCCACCCGGTCATGCCGAAGTACTTCGAGAAGCTGTTGATCACGATGGCGTCCGGGTCGACGCCGAGCACCGAGCGCTGGGGGGTCCCGTCGGGAGCGTGGTCGCCCAGGTCGAGGTAGATCTCGTCGACGATCCGCCACAGCCCGAGCGACCGGGCCTCGGCGCACACGGCCTCCAGCTCGGCGAAGGGGATCGACGTGCCGGTGGGGTTCGACGGGGTCGCGATCATGACCGCGGTGGTGGCGTCGGTGACGGCCTCCCGCATACCCCGCAGGTCGAGCTGGTAGCGGGTCTCCGGCGACGACGCGACCGCGCGGATCCTGCCCCCGAAGGTCTCCACGAGCTGGCGGTTGCACGGGTACGAGGGATCGGCCAGGATCACCTCGCTCCCCGGGTCGACGGTCGCCGACAGCACGAGCAGGAGCGCGGCCGATGCCCCCGACGTGATGACGATGCGCGCCGGGTCGACCTCGACGCCGTGCCGGTCCCGGTAGAACCCGGAGATCGCCCGACGGAGCGCGGGCAGGCCGAGAGCCGAGGTGTAGGGCAGGGGCCGCCCGTCCATCACCTCGCGCATCGCCGCCCGGACCGCGGGTGGCGCACCGAAGTCGGGCTCGCCGATGCTGAGCTTGACGACGTCGTGCCCCTCGGCCTCGAGGTCGGCGGCCTGCTGGCCGAATGCCATGGCGTGGAACGGCTCCACGTTCCGCGCTCGCTGGGACAGCTTCACCGCGTGCTCACTTCCGGTCGGGACGGGCGGTGCGGGCGGGATCCGGGTGGGATCCGGCCGACCGGTGATCGCACCGCGCGCTCGCCGCCTAGAGTCCAGTATGAGCGAAACCGAAACGACGCCCGCGCTGCTGCTCCTCGGAGTCCTCGCCACGTCCCGCAAGGTGGACGAGAGGCGCGTCCCGATCCATCCCGCGCACTTCGAACGGATCGACGCCGACCTCCGGGCGAAGATGATCCTCGAGCGCGGCTACGGCACCCGCTTCGGCATCGGCGACGACGAGCTGGAGCCGCTGGTCGGGGTGATGGCGGACCGCGACGAGATCATCGCGCGCGCGGACGTCGTGCTCCTGCCCAAGCCGCAGGCCTCCGACCTCGAGGATCTCCGCGACGGACAGACGCTCTGGGGCTGGCCGCACTGCGTGCAGGACCGCGCGATCACCCAGCTCGCCATCGACAAGAGGCTCACCCTGATCGCCTGGGAGGCAATGAACCACTGGCAGGCCGACGGCGGCTTCGGGCTGCACGTCTTCCACAAGAACAACGAGCTCGCCGGCTACTGCTCCGTCCTGCACGCCCTCCAGCTCTGCGGGTCGACGGGTGATTACGGCCGCCGCCTCAGCGCCGTCGTGATCGGCTTCGGGGCGACGGCGCGCGGCGCGGTGACAGCCCTCAACGCGCACGGCGTCCACGACGTCCGGGTGCTCACCAACCGGGGGATCGCCGCGGTCGGATCCCCGATCCCGTCGGTCGACATCATCACGTTCGAGCACGACCCCGCCGCGCCCTTCGCGAGCACGGTCCACGCGGAGGACGGCCCGGTGCCGCTCGCCCCGTACCTCGCCCAGAACGACATCGTCGTCAACTGCACCCTGCAGGATCCGAACGCCCCCCTCACCTACCTCCGCACCGAGGACCTCGGGGCGTTCCGACCCGGAAGCCTCATCGTCGACGTGTCCATCGACGAGGGGATGGGCTTCTCCTGGGCCCGAGCGACGACGTTCGCCGACCCGATGTTCACCGTCGGCGAGACGACGAACTACTACGCGGTCGACCACAGCCCGTCGCTGCTCTGGAACTCGACCTCCTGGGAGATCAGCGAGGCGCTGATGCCCTTCCTCCGCACCGTGATGGAGGGGCCGTCCTCGTGGAGCGCCTCGGAGACGATCGACCGCGCGGTCGAGATCGAGTCCGGCCGGGTCCGCAACGACGCGATCCTGACCTTCCAGGGCCGCAGCGCCGACTACCCCCACGCGGCAGCCGGCGTCCACGAGGCCGGTATCCTCGAGGGGTGAAGCAGGAGCCCCGCGCGTGAGCGACGACGACCAGCGCCCCGCGCGGCCGGTCACGTCGATGTCGCTCCGCGCCGAGCGGCTCCGCGCGAGCATGGCCAGGGCCGCCGGGTCCCAGCCGCACCGGGACGACCCCGGCCTCTCCGCGCCGCGCCGGCCCCCGCTCGCCCGCGCCGACCAGAACCGCTGGGCCGTCGCCGCCCTCGCCGTGGGCATCGTCGCCGTGCTCCTCAACCCCGTCTACCTCACCTGCGCCGCCGGCCTCGCGCTCTCGCTCCTCGGGCTCCGGCGGGCGAGAGCGCTCCGCGCTCGCGGCGTCCTGCCCGGCGGGCGCTCCCTGGCGCGCTGGGGGCTGGGGCTGTCGCTCTTCGCCGCCGCCCAGTTCACCTTCTACCTCGTCGTCGCACCCCTCCTCGGCCGGTGACACACGGCGTCGTCGGCGCCCCGAACGTGGCAAGCTCGATCCCGTGACCATCCACGGACCCGCCGACGGCTGGGTCGTCGCGCCCGACGGCCGGAAGTTCTGGGGGCGGGCGGGAGCCGCCGGCCTCCTCGTCGTCGACGAACGCGACCGCGTCCTCCTGCAGCACCGGGTCGAGTGGAGCCACTTCGGCGGCACCTGGGGCATCCCCGGGGGTGCCCGGCAGTTCGACGAGTCCGCCGTCGACGGAGCCCTGCGCGAGAGCGCCGAGGAGGCGGCCGTCCCGCCGGAGGCGCTCCGACTCGTCTTCACGAGCGTGGTCGACCTCGACGTGTGGACCTACACGACCGTCGTCGCCCGGGCGACCCGCGCTTTCGAGCCGGTCATCTCCGACGGCGAGAGCGAGGCCCTCACCTGGGTGCCCTGGCACGAGGTCGACTCGCTGCCGCTCCACCCCGGGTTCGCCGCGACCTGGCCGCGGCTCGGCCGGACCCTCCGGGAGCCCCTCCACCTCGTCGTCGACGCCGCGAACGTCGTCGGATCGAGGCCGGACGGCTGGTGGCGCGATCGCGCCGGAGCCACCGACCGGCTGGCCTCGTCGCTCGGCCGTCTCGCCGAGACGGGCGTCCGCGCCTCCGACTTCGGCCGCCCCGGCGACGAGGTCGAGACCTGGTGGCCGGAGGTGACGCTCGTCGTCGAGGGGAAGGCCACGGCCGCGCAGGAGCCGCCCCTCGCGTCGCGCCTCGACCTCCGTCGTGCGGAGGCCGACGGCGACCAGGCGATCGTCGACCACGTCCGGGCGCTCGGCGGGGCCCCTTCCGGCCCCGGGCCGCTCGTCACGGTGGTGACGGCCGACCGCGGCCTCGCGTCGCGCGTGGAGGCGCTCGGGGCGCGGGTCGTCGGTCCGCGCATCCTGCTCGAGAGCCTCGACGGCCTCGGCGCCTGACGTCGGCTCTCCGTCGCCGGATGCCGGGCTCGTCCAGCACAGCCGGGTAGGGCGAGAAGCACGGGGTACCCCCGACGCACGGAACGCCGGCCACCCGCGAGGCGGGCGACCGGCGTTCGTCGTCGTCGGATCAGGCGGCGGGACCGGATCCCAGCGTGACCGTCACCGTCTGGCTGGCGCCCGAGGAGTCGGTGTAGGTGATCGTCACGCGGTCGCCGACCTGGTGCGACCGGATGGCCGCGGTCAGGGCGGAGGCGTCCGCGACGGGCGTGCCGCCGACGGCCGTGATGGTGTCGCCCGCGACGAGGCCGGCCTTGGCGGCGGCGCTCCCCGTGACGGTCCCGGCGATGGGGACCCCGGCCGTGGCCTGCGTGCCCGTGCCCTGACCGGAGCCGCTGCCCGACCCGCTGCCCGTCGACGCGATCTCCGCGCCGAGGAAGGCCGGGAGGCCGATGACGATGGTCGAACTCGACTCGCCCGCCGTGATCTTGTCGGCGATCGAGAGGGCGGTTGCGATCGGGATCGCGTATCCGGTCACGTCGGCGGTGCCCGAGGATGCGGCGGTCACGATGCCGATCACCTTGCCGTCGGCGTTGCGGAGGGGACCTCCGGAGTCGCCCGAGACGACGTCGGCGCTGATCTCGATGAGGTTCGACAGCGACTCCTGCCCCGACCCCGAGTCGCTCTGGACCGTGATCGACTGCTTGGTCGCGAGGACGGTGCCCTTGGCGGTGACGAGGCTGCCGGTGCCCTCGGCGTTGCCGGTGGAGTGCACCTGGTCGCCGGACGCGACACTCGCGGACTTCGCGAACGACACGGTCTGGAGACCGCTGGCGTCCTGCAGCTTCAGCACGGCGACGTCGTTCGTGGCGTCGGTGCCGACCACGTCGGCGGTGTAGGTCTTGCCGGTCGACTCGACGGTGACCTGGATGCTGGTCGACCCCTGGACGACGTGGTTGTTCGTCAGGATCTCGCCGTCGCTCGTCATGATCATGCCGGTGCCCGCCGACTTGGAGGACTCGTCGTAGTTGAGGGTCGACACGATCGTGACCAGGCCGACCTTCTCGGCCGCGGTGGCAGCGGTCGCGTCGGTCGGGACGGTGCCCGTGCCCGAGCCGGAGCCGCCCGAGCCGCTGCCGCCCTGGCCGCCGCCGAACGTCCCCGTGCCGCCCTGGCCGTAGCCGTAGCCGCCGAAGGAGCCGCCGCCCGAACCGCTGCCGGGGATCTGGAGCGTCTGCGTCTGACCGGCGGCCAGCGCCTTCTCGGTGTTGTACTGCGCGAGGGCGTAGGCGCCGCCGGCGGAGGCGCCGGCGACGAGGAGGCCCGCCGCCGCGATTCCGGTGATCGCCAGCCAGCGCTTCGAGCGCCGGGGGGTGCCGCCGAAAGCCGGCGGGACCTCGCCGGGCCGCGAGGAGCCGCTCTGCGCGGCCGTGGCGTAGTCCGAGGATCCCGGGTGCGCGGATCCGGACGGGTCGTACGCCTGGTAGTCGTCGTTGCTGGTGACGAGGTGAACGGGCTTGCCACCCGTGATGTAAGGCAGGGTGTGGGCCGTCGGGGCGGGTCGGGTCGGCTCGCCGTCCGGAACGCTCGTGGCGGACTCGCCGCTCGCGGCCGGAGCCTCGTCGAAGAGCGGCTGGGGGACGGTCGGCTGGTCGTCGGCGCTCGTGGGCCGGGCCTCAGCGCTGTCGGGCGCAGGGGACGACGGTGTCGTGCGCTCGTCGCCCGCTCCGTCGTTCTCGGGAGAACCGGAGACGCCGTGGGGGTGTGTGCTGTCGTTCATGAGGGCCTTCCTGGGGCTGTGCGGTGACGTGTGTCCATGAAAGGCGCGCCGCCAGAGAAATCCCTATGACGAGTCTGAGCGCCGGTGGTGAAGAAGGTAATAACCAGCTAGAGACAAATCCGTGCTGACCCCCGGTAACGATTCCGCTACGCTTGGGGGCCACAGGAGGTCCACGATGGCAGAGCACGCCACCCCGGCTAATGGCGCCGGGGCGCCCCACGAAGGCGCCCACCACGAGGTCGACACGACCCTCAGCTTCAACGAGGAGTTCCAGGCCCAGCTCGCCGCCCTCGAGGGCGGAGTGTCGACCGACGAGCGCGAGGCCGTTTCGGCCCTCCCGTCCGGTTCGGCTCTCCTCGTGGTCCGTCGCGGCCCCAACATCGGGGCCCGCTTCCTGCTCGACGCCGACGTCACGCTCGCCGGTCGCCACCCCGACGCGGGCATCTTCCTCGACGACGTCACCGTGAGCCGTCGCCACGCGGAGTTCCACCGCCACGGCACGTCCTTCAGCGTCAAAGACCTCGGCTCCCTCAACGGCACCTACTTCGACGGTGTCCGCATCGACGAAGCGCTCCTCAGCGACGGCGCCGAGGTGCAGGTGGGCAAGTTCCGACTGACCTTCTACGCGTCGCGAGTCGATCTCGCCAACCTGGCGATCAAGTAGTGCCTCGTGCACTCGCCCGGGCGTCTCACGCCCCGGGTGTCTCCGAGCTCTTGACCATCGGTCAGGTGCTCGCGCGTCTGAAGCCCGAGTTCCCGGACCTCAGCAACTCGAAGCTCCGGTTCCTCGAGGAGCGCCAGCTGGTGACCCCGGTGCGGACCGAATCCGGCTATCGCAAGTTCTCCGCCTCCGACGTCGAGCGACTCCGCTTCATCCTGGCGCTCCAGCGCGACCACTACCTGCCGCTCAAGGTCATCCGCCAGCACCTCGACGACCTCGATGCCGGCCGTCCGTCGACGCTCCCCACGGGGACGGCACCGACCTCGATGCTGACGGGTGCCCGGCGCCTCAACCGCGAGGAGCTCCTCGCCGAGGCCGGTGCCAGCGCGGCGCTCCTCGACGACGCGATCGGCACCTCGCTCGTCCCGGCGGGCGAGTTCTTCGGCGACGAGGCCGTCCAGGTCGTCTCCGCGCTGGTCGAGCTCAAGAAGTCCGGCATCGAGCCGCGGCACCTGCGTGCCGTCCGCGCCGCCGCGGAACGCGAGATCGGCCTCATCGAGAGCGCCGTCGCTCCTGCCGCCCGACGTCGCGACGCGGCCGGTCGCGCGCGCGTGGCCGAGCTCGCCCGCGAGATCGCCGACCAGCTCGAGATCGTGCGCAGCAGCATCATTCGCTCCGAGATCGGCCGCCTCGAGTCGTAGACTGCCGGAGGGGTCGAGCAATCTGATCGACACGCCGGACGACGAAGTCGAATGTCGCGAGGAGACCCCGGGGATGTGGGTACCGTTGACCCCGGTACAACCATCAACCCAGTGTTGAAACTTTCACCGGTTTCGACGGCATCCTGGGAGGCCGGTGTCGCTTCCGACACCGTGCCGGGGCGGGTCTCGAAGAATAACGCTTGGAAGGCATTCGATGAGTGAGTCAGGTTCCCCCACGGGTTCCCTCGATGACGGGCCCCGCGCCTCGTCCTCTGCCTACGGCGAAGAGCTTCTGTTCACCGACGGGATGGTCGAGCTCGAAGACGACCACGGCTACCGCGGCACCGCCGCCGCCCGCGCCGCCGGCATCAGCTACCGCCAGCTCGACTACTGGGCCCGCACCGGCCTCGTCGAGCCCACCGTCCGCGGCGCCGCGGGCTCGGGCACGCAGCGCCTCTACGGCTTCCGCGACATCCTCGTGCTGAAGCTCGTCAAGCGCCTCCTCGACACCGGGATCTCCCTCCAGCAGATCCGCACCGCCGTCAACCAGCTCCGCGAGTCCGGCGTCAACGACCTCGCCCAGACGACCCTCATGAGCGACGGCGCCTCCGTCTACCTCTGCACGTCCAACGACGAGGTCATCGACCTCGTCTCCCGCGGCCAGGGCGTCTTCGGCATCGCCGTCGGCAAGGTCCTCCGCGAGGTGGAGCACTCCCTCGTCGAACTCGACTCGACGCCCGCCGTCGACCCCGCCGACGAGCTCGCGGCCCGCAGGAGCACGCGCGCCAGCTGACGCCGCCGCGCGCCGCGCCACGGGCGCGTGTTGCTCGCGTGGCTCAACCGCGACCCCGCCCAGCCTCCGCGCCCCCCGTCCCCGCTTGCGAGTCCCGCCCTGCCCGTCCGACGCTTACTCAGGACGTGCCGTCGCTTCTCAGGAGTCGCCTTGCGGGTGGGGACCCATTTCAGGAGAACACGGCGCTTCATGCCGCTTCAGCAAGAGCCGCGGCGCGGTTCTCCTGATTGACGTCGGGCACGGACCCCGCCGATGAGCCACCGTCGGTGGGCCTTCTCCTCGCCCGCCCGCCGCTCTCCCTTTCAGGAAGGGACTGCGCTTCCGCAGGAGCACACCCCGCACGCGGCACCGTCTTCAGGAAAACACGGCGCTTCAGACGGCGTCGGCGGGAGCCGCGGCGTGGATCTCCTGAATGAGGTCGCGCATGCAACCTGCCGATGACACGCCCCCCGAGATTGTGGCTCACCCGCCCGGCGCTCGCCTTCCGAGGCGAACACGCCGCTCGGCGCGGGAACGGGAGGAACGGCGGGTAACGCGGGCACCGCAGGATCCGCACCGCAACCGTTCTGATTCACGAACCGCGGAGGCCTCCGGGCCTCGAGCGAACCGTCAGCGGACGGCGGGCTCCGCGTAGTCGCCGATCTTGGCCGTGCGCATGATGCGCTCGAGCAGCTGGTCGAAGTTGCGCGCCATCTCCTGCGCGCTCTCGCCCGGCCAGACGTGGAGGGGCTTCGCCGCTCCCTGCGCCTGCTGGAGGGAGGTCCGCTCGGGCAGCTGCGGCGAGAGGACGAGCGGCCCGAACATGTCGCGGAGCTCCTTGATGCGGAACTGGTGCTCGAGCGACTGCACGCGGGCCCGGTTGACGATGATGCCGAGGGGCTGGAGCCGCGGCGAGAGACCGCGACGGATCTCCTCGATCGCCCGCAGCGCGCGGTCGGCGGCGGCCACGGAGAAGAGACCGGGCTCGGTGACGACGGTGACCCGGTCGGAGGCCGCCCACGCCGTGCGGGTGAGGGCGTTGAGCGAGGGGGCACAGTCGATCAGGACGAGGTCGTAGTCGGCCTCGACGTTCGCGAGGGCCTCCTCGAGCTTCCAGATGTCGCGGATCGACGGGTGCGGTCCGTCGAAGTTGATGGCGGAGGGGCTGCCGATCATGACGTCGATCTTGCCGGTGCGACCCTTCGTCCAGCCGGAGGGGGCGATGGCCGCGCGGACCGTCTTCTCCTTCGGGGAGGCGAGCACGTCGGCGACGTTGAGGTGGCCGGCCACGGTGATGTCGAGACCCGTCGACACGTCGGACTGGGGGTCGAGGTCGACCACGAGGGTCCGGAGACCCTTGGCGAAGGCTGCCGACGTGAGTCCGAGCGTCACGGTCGTCTTGCCGACGCCGCCTTTGAGAGAGCTGACGCTGAGTACATGCACGAACAAGACGATACCTTCACTACTGTTGAGACACCTAAAAGCTGACCGCCAACCGTGTGCCGCGGTGTGTCACGGCCGGCGACCAGAGGTCGACAGAAAGGCACTCCCGACGTGTTCTCGAAGATCCTCGTCGCCAACCGCGGTGAAATCGCCATCCGGGCGTTCCGCGCCGCGTACGAGCTGGGGGCCCGCACGGTCGCGGTCTATCCCTGGGAAGACCGCAACTCCCTGCACCGACTGAAGGCCGACGAGGCGTACCAGATCGGCGAGATCGGGCATCCCGTGCGCGCCTACCTCGACGTGCAGGAGATCGTCCGGGTCGCCGTCGAGTCCGGGGCCGACGCCATCTACCCGGGCTACGGGTTCCTCTCCGAGAACCCCGAGCTCGCGCACGCGGCGAAGGCCGCGGGCATCACCTTCATCGGCCCCGGGCAGCACGTCCTCGAGATGGCCGGCAACAAGGTCACGGCGAAGGAGAAGGCGATCGAGGCGGGCGTCCCCGTGCTCAGGTCGACGCCGGCCAGCCGCGACATCGAGGAGCTCATCGCGGGCGCCGACGACATCGGCTTCCCCGTCTTCGCCAAGGCGGTCGCGGGAGGCGGCGGTCGGGGCATGCGCCGCGTCGACACCCCGGCCGACCTCCGTCCGGCCCTCGAGGCCGCGATGCGCGAGGCCGACAGCGCGTTCGGCGACCCCACGATGTTCATCGAGCAGGCGGTCGTCCGACCGCGGCACATCGAGGTGCAGATCCTCGCGGACGCGACGGGGGAGACGGTCCACCTGTTCGAGCGGGACTGCTCCGTGCAGCGTCGACACCAGAAGGTGGTCGAGATCGCCCCGGCGCCGAACCTCGACGAGGGCATCCGGCAGGCCATGTATCGCGACGCGATCGCCTTCGCGAAGTCGATCGGCTACGTGAACGCCGGCACGGTCGAGTTCCTGCTCGACACGGCGGGCGAGCGGAAGGGCCAGCACGTCTTCATCGAGATGAACCCGCGCATCCAGGTCGAGCACACCGTCACCGAGGAGGTGACGGACGTCGACCTCGTCCTGTCGCAGATGCGCATCGCCTCCGGCCAGACCCTCCGCGAGCTGGGTCTTGCGCAGGAGCAGATCCACCTCCGCGGCGCCGCCCTGCAGTGCCGCATCACCACCGAGGATCCCAACGCCGGATTCCGCCCCGACACCGGCCGCATCACGACGTACCGCTCGCCCGGCGGAGCGGGGATCCGCCTCGACGGGGGCACGGTCAACCCCGGCACGCAGATCAGCCCGCACTTCGACTCGATGCTCGCCAAGATGACGGCGCGAGGACGCGACTTCCCGGCAGCCGTCGTCCGGGCCAAGCGAGGCCTGGCCGAGTTCCGGATCCGCGGCGTCTCGACGAACATCCCCTTCCTCCAGGCCGTCCTCGACGACCCGTCCTTCGCGGCGGGCGACCTCAGCACCTCGTTCATCGAGGAGCGCCCGTCGCTCTTCGAGGGGCACGTGTCGAAAGACCGCGGCACGAAGATCCTGACCTGGCTCGCCGACGTCACCGTCAACCAGCCGAACGGCCGCGGCGAGGGCGCCATCGACCCGGCGCTCAAGCTTCCTGCGGTCGACCTCGAGAAGGCTCCGCCCGCAGGATCCCGGCAGCGCCTCCTCGAGCTGGGTCCCGTCCGCTTCGCCCAGGCCCTCCGCGCCCAGACCGCTCTGGCCGTCACCGAGACGACCATGCGCGACGCGCACCAGTCGCTCCTGGCCACGCGCGTGCGGTCGAAGGACCTCCTCGCCGTCGCGCCCCACGTGGCGCGGCTCACCCCCGAGCTCCTGAGCGTCGAGGCCTGGGGCGGCGCCACCTACGACGTGGCCCTGCGCTTCCTCGGCGAGGACCCCTGGCAGCGGCTGGCGTCGCTCCGCGAGGCGCTGCCGAACGTGGCGATCCAGATGCTGCTCCGCGGCCGCAACACCGTCGGCTACACGCCGTACCCGACCGAGGTGACCAGCGCGTTCGTCAAGGAGGCCGCCGACACGGGGGTCGACATCTTCCGCATCTTCGACGCGCTCAACGACGTGTCGCAGATGCGCCCGGCCATCGACGCGGTCCTCGAGACGGAGACGACGGTGGCCGAGGTGGCCCTCTGCTACACGGCCGACCTCCTCGACCCCGACGAGACGCTCTACACCCTCGACTACTACCTGAGGCTCGCCGAGCAGATCGTCGAGGCCGGGGCGCACGTCATCGCGATCAAGGACATGGCGGGGCTCCTGCGCGCCGGAGCCGCCGAGAAGCTCGTCGGCGCCCTGCGGCAGCGGTTCGACCTGCCCGTCCACGTCCACACGCACGACACGGCCGGTGGGCAGCTCGCCACGCTCCTCGCGGCCGCCCGCGCCGGCGCCGACGCCGTCGACGTCGCGAGCGCTCCGATGGCGGGGACGACCTCGCAGCCGTCCGCCTCGGCCCTCGTGGCGGCGCTCGCGCACACGGAGCGCGACACGGGGCTCTCGCTCCTGGCCGTGTCCGACCTCGAGCCGTACTGGGAGGCCGTCCGGCGGGTCTACCGACCGTTCGAATCCGGTCTGCCGGGCCCGACGGGTCGCGTCTACAAGCACGAGATCCCCGGCGGGCAGCTCTCGAACCTCCGCCAGCAGGCGATCGCACTCGGCCTCGGCGACCAGTTCGAGAAGGTCGAGGACTGGTACGCGGAGGCGAACCGGATCCTCGGTCGGCCGACGAAGGTCACGCCGTCGTCGAAGGTCGTCGGCGACCTCGCGCTGCAGCTCGCCGCCGCCGGCGCCGACCCCGCGGAGTTCGAGGAGCACCCCGAGCGCTTCGACATCCCCGACTCCGTCATCGGGTTCATGGCCGGGGAGCTCGGCGACCTGCCGGGGGGCTGGCCGGAGCCGTTCCGCACGAAGGTGCTCGCGGGTCGCGACGTCAAGGTGGGCGTCGAGCCCGTGGATCCTGCCGACCTCGAAGCCCTCGCCGTGCCCGGTCGTGCGCGGCAGGAGCTGCTGAACCGGCTTCTCTTCGCCGGGCCGACGAAGCAGTACCGCCAGGTCGTCGACACCTACGGCGACCTCTCGGTCGTGTCGACCCCCGACTACCTCTACGGGCTTCAGCAGGGGATCGAGCACACGGTCCCCGTGTCGCGGGGCGTCAACCTCTACATCGGTCTCGAGGCGATCGGCGAGGCCGACGAGAAGGGCGTGCGTACCGTCATGACGACGATCAACGGCCAGCTCCGCCCGGTCTTCATCCGCGACCGCTCGATCGAGGTCCAGGCGAAATCGGCCGATAAGGCCGACCGCACCGTGCCCGGCGAGATCGCCGCCCCGTTCTCGGGCGTGGTCACGCTGAAGGCGGCCGTCGGCGACCGGATCGAGGCGGGAGCCCCCGTCGCGTCGATCGAGGCCATGAAGATGGAGGCGGCGATCACCTCGCCCGTCGCGGGCACCGTGACGAGACTCGCCATCCCGTCCACCCAGCAGGTGGACGCGGGCGACCTCCTCGTCGTCGTCTCGTAGGCTGTCCTGTCGGCGCGGTCGCGCGGCGCACCCGTCGGCGCGATCGCAGACCGCACCTCCCTCACCCGTCACCACCAGGAGAACCACCGCAGTGAGCGAAAGACCCATCCGGCTGTTCGGCGATCCCGTGCTCCGTTCGCCGTCCGACCCGGTGAAGCTCGACGATCCGGGGCTGCCCGGCCTCGTCCACGACCTCATCGACACGGTGACCGTCCCCGGCCGCGCCGGAGTGGCGGCGTGCCAGATCGGCGTCGGTCTCCGCGCGTTCAGCTACAACGTCGACGGCGAGATCGGCTACCTCCTCAATCCGGAGATCGTCGAGCTCCGAGGCGAGCCCGAGCTCGTCGACGAGGGCTGCCTGTCGGTGCCGGGATTCTTCTTCCCGCGCCGCCGCTACCCGTTCGCCCGCGCCGTCGGCGTCGACCTCGACGGGAACCGGGTCGAGCTGGAGGGCGAGGGTCTGATGGCCCAGGCGCTGCAGCACGAGACCGACCACCTCGACGGCACGCTGTACGTCATGGGCCTGGAGCCCGAGACGAAGCGCGACGCCATGCGGAGGATCCGCGAGAGCGACTGGTTCTAGGGGCGAACGGCCCTAGTCGGCCTGGGCCTCGGAGCCCGACGTCGGGTTCGGAGCCCGGCCCCGGATCCGGACGCGGCCCTCGTCGAGCGACGCGGGGAGACCCGTGTCGACGGAGCCGTCTCCCGCCGAGGCTCCGGAGACTCGCGAGGCCGCCGAGGACTCGACCGGCACCGCTCGCGCCACACCGAGCCCGGCGAGGACGAGGGTGCCGGCCGGCGAGATCGACGCCTCGACCCCGTCGAGGGGACGGCCGATCGTGCCCTCGGGGCGCCCGAAGGGATCGCCCGGGCGCTCGACGATCGCGATGCCGGCCGTCTCGGCCGACCCGTAGGCCTCGAGCGGGCGGGCCTCGAGAGCGCGCATGAGCAGGCGGAGCCGCGGTGCGAGCGAGGTCTCGTCGGCGATGGACACGATGTCGACGAGGCGGCCCCCGGCCGTCCGGCGGAGTCCCCGCAGCACGAGGGCGTCCGCCACGGCGAATCGCGTGCGGAGGCCCCTCGACACCGGGCCGTCGAGAGCGCCCGCGTACTCGTCGGCCACCTCGAGGGCCTGTCGGACCGCCGGTGCGCGCCCGGCCGACTGCGCACGCTCCTGGGCGGCGTGGTCGAGCGCTTCGAGGAGCGGCGGTCGCGCCACGAGCAGCGTGGGGCGGAAGCTCGCGAGGGTCGCGACGAGTCGCGCAGGATCCGCGAGGTGACCCATCCGCGCCCCGAGCGTCACGGCCACGAGCGCCGTGATCCGCGAGGCGACGTCGGTCGCGGGCAGGACGAGGAGCGCGGCCGGCTCTGCGATCTCGGGGCGGTCGCGGTCGCCGGCGGGGCGGGCGAGCACCCCCGCCAGGGCCACGGCGCGCGAGGCCGCGACGCCGTGCGTGAGGGTCGTGCGTCGCAGGACGCCGCCGTCCTGGCCGAGGTAGTGGTCCGCGAGGGGCGTCTCGGCGCCGATCTCGACGATCCGGGCGCCGAGCTCCGCGTCGGAGACGCCGCCGCGGCCTCGGAGGGCGAGCTTGTCGAGGTCGGCCAGGGCGATCTGCCACACCTGCTGCACCGAGGGGAGGTCGCTGTGCAGCTCGTCGAAGCGGGCGAAGTCGCGGGCGGTCTCGACGACCACGCCGACCGCTCGCGCGTCGTCGAGGACCGCGAGCAGCGACTCCTGCGCGATGTCGGCGTCGAGCGGCACGGTCGCGATGCCGACCATCGCGGCGGCGAAGTCGACGAGGGTCGCCTCGAACCGATTGGAGCACAGCACGCCCACGCGATCGCCGACCCGGAGACCCTCCGTGAGGAAGCCCTTGGCCAGCGCGCGGACGCGATCGAGGAACTCCGCGGCGGTGAGGTCGAACCAGCCGCCGAACGTGTCGGGGAGGGAGATCAGACGCGACGCGGGATCGAGCGCCACCCGCTCGAGGAGCAGCGCTGTGGTCGTCGAGGCGGACATGCCCTCACCCTATCGAAGGGGCCGTGGCGGGTCGCCCGGAGCACGGCAGTACACTGAATCCTCGTGCAGGCCATCGGAATCGACATCGGCGGAACCAAGATCGCGGGGGGCGTGGTCACCGAACTCGGCGAGATCGTCGCGGAGCGTCGGGTCCCGACCCCGGGCGACGACTCGGAGGCCATCGTCGCCGCCGTCGTCCGGATGATCCGCGAGCTCCAGAGCGAGCACGACGTCGTCGCCGCCGGAGTCGCGGCGCCGGGATTCATCGACGCCGCGCAGTCGACGGTCTACTACACGCCCAACATCCCCTGGCGGAACGAGCCGCTCCGGGCCCGGCTCAACGACGAGCTCGACCTCCACATCACCATCGACAACGACGCCAACGCCGCCGGGTGGGCCGAGTTCCGTTTCGGGGCCGCGCGCCTCGTGAGCGACATGGCGATGCTGACCATCGGCACCGGCGTCGGCGGCGCCATCGTCGCCCAGGATCGCCTTCTCCGCGGCGGCTTCGGCACGGGCGGCGAGCTCGGGCACCTCCGGGTCGTGCCGAACGGCCTGCCCTGCGGCTGCGGCGCCTTCGGCTGCATCGAGCAGTACGGCTCCGGCCGGGCCCTCCTCCGCATGGCCGGCGAGGTCGCCGACCGCGGGGGCGCCACGGGCAAGGCCCTCGCCGACCTCCGGTCGGCCCACGGCGCGCTCTCCGGGCACGACGTGGCGGGGCTCCTCAGCGCCGGCGACCCGGGCGCCCTCGAGGCGCTCCGCGAGCTCGGCTCCTGGATCGGCCAGGCCTGCGCGTCGCTCAGCGTCGTGCTCGACCCCCAGCTCTTCGTCATCGGCGGCGGGGTCGCGCAGTCGGGGGAGCTGCTGCTCGCCCCGATCCGCGAGGCCTACCTCACGCACCTGCCGGCGCGCGGCTTCCACCCGGAGCCCGACTTCGTCATCGCCGAGCTCGTGAACGACGCGGGCGTCGTCGGGGCGGCCGACCTGGCGCGGCTCCACGTCGCCGCGCTCTGACCGCCCTCTGCCGCGCCCTTCCGGGCCGCCACTAGAATCGACGAGCCGAGCGGAGGGAACAGCCTTGTTCTACTGGATCATGAAGACGTTCCTGTTCCGCCCGATCCTGCTGTCGATCTTCCGACCGTGGGTCGTCGGCAAGCAGAACGTGCCCGAGTCCGGTCCCGTCATCTTCGCGAGCAACCACCTCTCGTTCGTCGACTCGATCTTCCTTCCGCTCGTCCTGGAGCGTCGGATCTCGTTCCTGGCGAAGAGCGACTACTTCACGGGCCGGGGAGTCCGCGGGCTCGCCACGCGCCTGTTCTTCAACGCCACCGGGCAGCTCTCCATCGACCGCTCCGGCGGCAAGGCGTCGGAGGCCTCCCTCGCGACGGGCCTCGGCGTCCTCGCCCGCGGGGAGCAGCTCGGCATCTACCCCGAGGGCACCAGGAGCCCCGACGGGCGCCTCTACCGGGGGCGGACCGGCGTCGCACGGATGATCCTGGAGGGGCGGGTGAAGGTGATCCCGGTCGCGATGATCGACACGCAGAAGGTCATGATCACCGGTTCGAAGAGGCCGCACCTC
Source organism: Frondihabitans sp. 762G35 (assembly GCF_002074055.1). Classification (NCBI taxonomy): domain Bacteria; kingdom Bacillati; phylum Actinomycetota; class Actinomycetes; order Micrococcales; family Microbacteriaceae; genus Frondihabitans; species Frondihabitans sp. 762G35. Next base: position 1,336,789 of record NZ_CP014619.1, read on the forward strand.
CACCGCATCGGGGTCGTGTTCGGGGAGCCGCTCGACTTCAGCCGGTTCGAGGGGCTGGAGGGCGACCGCTTCATCCTGCGGTCCATCACCGACGAGATCATGCACTCGCTGAACACTCTCGGGGGCCAGGAATACGTCGACGTCTACGCGTCCTCGGTCAAGGAGAGGCGCGCCGTCCTTTCGCGATAGGCTCGATTCTCGTGGCCGCAAGGCCGTCGAACAGCCCCACGATCTGAACGAGGACACCAGGTGCTCCAGCCCGAATTCCCAGTCGTCACCGCCGATCCCGACGTGATCGCAGGGCTGGACTATTGGCGGACCCTCCCCATCAAGCAGCAGCCGTCCTGGCCCGACCCGACCGCCGTCGCCGCGGCGTCGGCCGAGATCGCGACGTACCCGCCCCTCGTCTTCGCGGGCGAGGTCGACACGCTCCGCGAGCGGCTCGCCTCGGCCGCGGCCGGCGAGGCGTTCCTCCTGCAGGGCGGCGACTGCGCCGAGACCTTCGCGGACGCCACGGCCGACAACATCCGCAACCGGGTCAAGACGATCCTGCAGATGGCGGTCGTGCTCACCTACGGCGCCTCCGTTCCCGTCATCAAGATGGGCCGCATGGCCGGGCAGTTCGCGAAGCCCCGCTCGAGCGACGTCGAGACCCGCGACGGCGTCTCGCTGCCCGCGTACCGCGGCGACATCATCAACGGCTACGACTTCACGCCGGAGTCCCGGCAGCCCGATCCCCAGCGGCTCGTCCGCGGCTACCACACGTCCGCGTCGACGCTGAATCTCATCCGGGCCTTCACGCAGGGTGGCTTCGCCGACCTCCGCCAGGTGCACTCCTGGAACAAAGGCTTCGCGTCGAACCCGGCGAACGTCATGTACGAGCACCTGGCCAAGGAGATCGACAAGGCGGTCCGCTTCATGGAGGCGGCCGGAGCCGATTTCGACGAGATGCGGCGCGCCGAGTTCTACACCTGCCACGAGGCGCTCCTGATGGACTACGAGCGGCCGATGACCCGCATCGACTCGCGGACGGGCACGCCTTACGCGCTGTCGTCGCACTTCCAGTGGATCGGCGAGCGGACCCGCGACCTCGACGGCGCCCACGTCGACTTCCTCTCCCGCGTGCGCAACCCGATCGGCGTCAAACTCGGCCCCACGACGACGCCCGACGACATGATGCGCCTGATCGACAAGCTCGATCCCGAGCGCGAGCCCGGCCGACTCACCTTCATCACGCGGATGGGCGCCGGGAAGATCCGCGACGCCCTGCCGCCGCTCCTGGAGGCCATCAAGGCCGCCGACGCCACTCCGCTGTGGGTCTCCGACCCGATGCACGGGAACGGCATGACGACGCCGTCCGGCTACAAGACGCGTCGCTTCGAGGAGATCGTCGACGAGGTCAAGGGCTTCTTCGAGGCGCACCGCGCCGCGGGGACGCACCCGGGCGGCATCCACATCGAGCTGACCGGCGACGACGTCACGGAGTGCCTCGGCGGTTCCGAGCACATCGACGAGGCGACTCTCGCGACGCGCTACGAGAGCCTCTGCGACCCGCGGCTCAACCACATGCAGTCGCTCGAGCTCGCGTTCCTCGTCTCCGAGGAGCTGTCGCTGGCCCAGGCCTAGTCCGGCGCGAGCCCGCACGGCTCGACAAGGGCACTGTTCACGACGCCGCCGCGCCTCTTCGAGGGTGCGGCGGCGTCGTCCGTCGGATCAGCCGACCAGGCTCCAGGTGAGGGCGATCGTGTCGTTCCGGTAGGCCGTGGCGCCGCCGGCGGGCGTTGTTGCCGTGACGTTGGCGACGCTCTTCCAGTCGCCGAGATCGCAGAGCGCCCGCGGCGTGCACGCGTCGTAGGAGACCTTGAGGCCGAGCTTGGAGATGTCGGCGATCGCCTGCTTCATCGACTTGCCCCGCTCGTCGGGGACGGTGATCGGCGTCGGCCCCTTGGAGACGACGAGGTTGATCGTGGCGCCCGGCGTCACCGGCCCCGAGGCGGCCGGTGAGGAGCTGATGACGGCCCCGGAGGCGACGGTCTCGCTGAACTCCGAACCCGTCTGGGTGCCGGTGAGGCCGACGGCGGAGAGGGCCGCCTGCGCGTCACCGAGGGACTTCCCGGCCACGTCGGGGACGGGGCCGAGCGACACCGTGAGGGTGACCGGCTGCTTCTCGCCGTAGGTGGAGGCGTCGGCGAGGTCGACCGCGGCGCCCGCGGCGTTCGTGCCGGCCACGCCGATCACGACCCCCTTCGCCTGATCGCCGAAGCGCGACACCGAGTCGCGGACGACGAAGGCCGAGAGGGCCGACTTCGCCGCCGACTCCTGCTGGCCCACCACCTCGGGGAACGGCAGGAGCCGCGGCCCCTGCGAGACGAGGAGGGCCACCCGCGACCCCTTGGGCACGCTCGCTCCCGAGCCGGGACGCGTGCCGGTCACCTGCCCCGCCTTGATGACGGCGTCGTTGACCTTGATCTGCTGCGGAGCCACGGTGAAGCCCTGGGCGGTCAGGGCGGCGGTCGCCTCGGCGACGCTCCGGTTGGCGACACCGGGGACGGCCGCCTGCGCGCCCGGGCCGGTCGAGAACCACCACGCCGTGCCTCCGGCGATCAGGGCCAGGACCACGACGAGCACGAGCAGCACCGCGCCGCGACGACGCCGGACGGCCGCCTTGCGCCCGAGCGCGTCGGCGTTCGCCGAGCTGGTCGCAGGAGCCACGGGTCCGGTTCGGTGCCGGGCCTTGGGCAGGATCGCGGTGTCGCCGGTCCGCCCTCCCGGTGCCGGCGGCACGGGGGCCATCGCGGCCGGCAGCACAATCGTCTTGTGGACGCCCGTGGTCTTCGGTTCGGCGACGCCTCGCTGGAGGTCGTAGAGGTGCTCGAGCATCGCCCGGGCGTCGCGCGGACGCTGGTCGGGGTCGCGCGCGGTCGCCCAGAGGACGAGCTCGTCGAGCTCGGGTGGAACCCGGGGGTTCACCGCGCTCGGCATCGGCACGGTGTCGTTCGCGTGCTGGTAGGCGATCTGCATCGGCTGCTCGCCCTTGTAGGGCTGCTCGCCGGTGAGCATCTCGTAGAGCATGATGCCGAGCGCGTAGATGTCGCTGCGGGTGTCGGCGATGCCGCGGGTCACGAGCTCGGGGGAGAGGTAGGCGATCGTGCCGAGGAGCGCGGCGCCGGTGGCCGTGTTCGCGCTGGCGGCGCGCGCGAGGCCGAAGTCGCCGATCTTGATCCGGCCGTCGTCGGCGAGGAGGACGTTCTCCGGCTTGAGGTCGCGGTGGACGATGCCCGACTTGTGAGCGGCGGCGAGGCCCGCGAGCACCGCCTCGAGGATGTCGGTCGCCTGGTCCGGCGTCAGCACCTTGTGCTCCTGGAGGAGCTCGCGCAGCGTGATGCCGGGGAGGTACTCCATGACGAGGTAGGCGGACTCGTCGTCCTGGCCCTGGTCGAACACGTTGACCACGTTGGGGTGCGCCAGCCGAGCCGCGGACCGCGCCTCCTGGATGAAGCGCTCCTTGAAGTTCTCGTCGTCGGCGAGGTGGCCGTGCATGATCTTGACGGCGACCGGCCGTTCCAGCCGGAGGTCGGAGGCGAGGTAGACCGTCGCCATGCCGCCGCGGGCGATGCGTGAGCGCACCTGGTATCGGCCGTCGATGAGGCGGCCGATCATCGGGTCAGTCTGGTTGGCGCTCACTCGAGGGATTTTACGGTCGGAGCGCTGATCGGAGAGGCCAACTCACCGCCGCGGGCCAAACCGTTACTCAGAGGGAGGCGAGCCAGACGCGGGCGGGGCGCTCCCACTTGGCGTAGGCGGTCGGGTAGGCGGACACCTGGACCGCCTGGGCGGCCTGGGTCACCGTCATCCGCGACCAGCCGCGGAGGTCGAGGAGCCCGCGCGTCTTGCCCGCGTTGGGGTTGTGCAGGCCGCCGAAGAACAGTCGGGCGGCGTGCGCGGTGTCCATCAGCTGGGCCTTCTTGCCCCAGCCCGTGCTCGGCCGCTGCTGGAACAGGCCGACGGAGTCGCGGTCGCCGTGGGAGAGGTTGCGGAGCCCCGACTCCTGCGCCGCGGCGGAGAGGGCGATGACGATCCCGTAGTCGCTGACCCCGAGCGATCGGCCCACCCGGATGATGGTGCGCGCGTTGGCGGCCTGCTCCGCGTTCAGCGAGCTCGACGGGACGGGCGTGGCGCTCCCGGTCGACGCGGCGCTCACCGCGTGGGCGGCGGACGGGATCGTGAGGCGCTTGCCGGCGTAGATGGTGCTGGTCCAGCTCAGGTGGTTCGCCGCGAGGAGCTTCTCGACGGAGACCGAGTGCGCCTTGGCGATGGAGGAGAGCGTGTCGCCGGTGCGGATCACGTACGTCGACGCCTTCGAGGGCGAGGCGGCCACGGTGCGGACGGGCGCCGGAGCCGGGGCCGCCTTCGCTCCCGGGATCGTGAGGTGCTGGCCCGGGTAGATGATCGTGGTCGGCCCGAGGTGGTTCGCGGCCAGGAGGGCTGACGTCGAGACGCCGTGCCGCGCCGCGATCGACGAGACGGTGTCGCCGCGGACGATCGTGTAGCCCGTGGCGCGGGCGGGCGCAGGAGCCGCGGGTCGCGCCGCGGCCTTCGTCACGGTGTGCGTGAGGTGCAGCGTCTGCCCGGGGTAGATGGTCGACTTCCAGCTGAGTCCGTTGAGCGCGAGGACGCTCGCCGTGGAGAGGCCGAAGCGGCCCGCGATGCTCGACACCGTGTCTCCGGCGGCGACGCGGTAGGTCGTGGGGGCGGCGGCCGACTCGATGACGCCGTCGGTCGTGACGGAGGCGGTGCGGATCTCGGGCGCCGAGAGCTCGGGGGAGACGTCGATCCGGGTCTCGGGGAGCGGACTCACCCCGGGCTTCTTCAGCTGCGGCTGGACGTGGGCGGCGGCGAAGAGCGGGCCGGTCATGTTCAGGGACACGGCCATCGACGACGCCAGGACGATGGGCACGGTCCCCAGCATCGACCGGCCGATGCGATACGCCGCGCTGCGATTCGGGGTCCGGTCAGTCCCGGTCGGTGCGTCGCCGTTCAGCGAATCAGCGCCGGTCATGGATTCTGCGTCGTTCATGGAGCTTCCCCGCGAAGGTCGGTGACGGTGGTCGGCACGGCGACGGCTGAAAGCCGCCTGGTTGCGGGCGGCGTGTCGTCGGTGTCCACGCTGACACAGATGTATAGGCAAGTCAATTAACGGGGCGGGTGTGACGGGTGTGACGACCACCCGAGTTCGGGGGGCGAGCGCGCGGGGGAGCCAACTCGTGGCACAGTGGAGGAGTGACTGAGCTCTCGACGCGGCCGTGGTTCGCGAACATCTCCTGGCTGACCCTCCCCGATGCGGCCGAGCTGCTCGGCACCACCGCCAGCAGGGTCCGGCGCCTCCTCGAGGAGCGCGTCCTCCTCGCGACGCACGTCGACGGCGTCCGCAAGATCCCCGCGCAGTTCGTCGTCGACGGCGAGCCGATGCACGAGCTCCGCGGCACGCTGACCGTGCTCGCCGACAACGGTTTCACCGACGACGAGGCGCTCGACTGGCTCCTGTCCGACGAGGAGTCCCTCGGCACGAGCCCCCTCGCGGCTCTCGAGGCCGGCCGCAAGGCCGAGGTGCGCCGCGTCGCCCAGTCCCTCTTGTAGGACGCTCCGTCGGGCAGTGCGGCCGCAAGGCGGAGGAGGACGGTGATAGCGGCGCTATCGCCGACGACGACGAGGCCGCGGACGCTCCGTCGGGCAGTGCGGCCGCAAGGCGGAGGAGGACGGTGATAGCGGCGCTTTCGCCGACGACGACGAGGCCGCGGACGCTCCGTCGGGCAGTGCGGCCGCAAGGCGGAGGAGGACGGTGATAGCGGCGCTATCGCCGACGACGACAACGCCGCGGACGCGCCGCCCGACGGAGCGTCAGTAGGTGCGGCGGGTGACGGTGTCGGCGAGCTGTGACAACTGCGATCGCGCGCTCGACGCGAGCGGAGCGGACGTGATGGCCGCCTTGGCCTTCGCCACCTGGTCGGCGATCGACTCCTCGATCGCCTCGACGGCGCCGGAGTCGCGGATCGTCGCCTGCAGCATGGCGACCTGGTCGTCGTCGAGCTCGGGGTCGCCGAGCAGCTCGTCGAGCAGTCGGACGGCGTTGCCGGGCAGGGTGGCCCGGGCGGTGGCGATCAGCACGGTGCGCTTGCCCTCCCGGAGGTCGTCCCCGGACGGCTTGCCGGTGACGGAGGGGTCGCCGAAGACCCCCAGCAGGTCGTCGCGGAGCTGGTACGCGATCCCGAGGGGGAGGCCGAAGTGCCGGAGCGCGTCGAGGTGCTTCGTCGTCCCGCCGGCCATGGCCGCGCCGATCGTGAGGGGCGCCTCGACGGAGTACTTCGCCGACTTGTAGACGATGACGCGCTGCGCCCGGGTGAGGAGCTGATCGTCGTCGACGCTGCCCCACGCGTTCTCCTCGAGGATGTCGAGGAACTGGCCCGCGGTGACCTCGGTGCGCATCCGGTTGAACTCGCGCCTCGCGGCGCGGGCGGCCTCGCGGGAGGGCAGAGAGTCGAAGGCCTCGGAGATCAGCTCGTCGCTCCAGCTCAGCAGGAGGTCGCCGAAGAGGAGGGCTCCGGAGGTCCCGAAGGAGGCGGCGTCGCCGAGCCAGCCGCCGTCGCGGTGCAGTTCCTCGAAGCGTCGGTGCGCGGCGGGCATGCCGCGGCGGGTGTCCGACCTGTCCATGATGTCGTCGTGGACCAGGGCGGCGGCGTGGAAGAACTCGAGACCCGCCGACGCGGTCATCACCGCGGCGAGGCCGTCGCGGTCGGGTGCCGTCGCGAGCGGGTCGAAGGACTGCTCGAGCCCGGCCACCGACTGCCAGCCCCAGTAACAGAACAGGGCCCGGAATCTCTTGCCCCCGCGCAGCAGATCGGCCGAGAATCGCGCGAACGATTCGACGTCGGGAGCGATGGCCAGCAGCTGGGGTCGCTGCTCGCCGAGAAAGGTGTCGATCCGCTCTTGAACGACGTCTACTAACCGCGTACTCTCAGCCACGCCGCCTAGCCTATCCAGTGCTTGCGGTCGTAGTATCGGAAGCTACTCACCACGCGTGGATCCCAAGCGTGAAGGGCCCGATCAGTGGGCTGAGCCTGAAGGGAACCAAGATGCCTCTTTCCGAACAGGAGCAGCGGCTGCTCGAAGAGATGGAGCGCAGCCTCTACAACAACGACTCCGATTTCGTCACCACCATGAGCTCCGGTCGAGGACGACCGAGCTACACCATGGTGGTCCTCGGAATCCTCGGGTCGCTCGTCGGCATCGGGATCGTCATCACGGGCGTGGCTCTCCGCCAGCCCCTCATCGGGGTGGCCGGCTTCATCGTCCTCCTCGCGGGCGCCCTCTTCGCCATCGCTCCTCCCCGTCGTCGTCGTGGTCTCCTCGGCCCGGCCCCGGTCCCTCCCCGTTCCTCCACCGGCGGTGCTCCGCGGGGTCGCGGCAGGGGCGCCTCCAAGGGCGGCAGCATGATGGACCGCCTCAACGAGCGCTGGGACAAGCGGCAGGGCGGCGACGGGCGCTAGCTCGAGTTCAGCGCCACTCGCACCCACAGAGACAGGGTCGACCCTCGGGTCGGCCCTTTTTCGTGCGCTCATTCGCTCTCGGCCGTCTCTTTTCACTCCCTTTTCCTCCACCCCGCCGATCCCCGGAACGGCGGGTTTTTCTCGTCCCCGACGGCCCCCGTTCGGGGCATTTTCGTTGTTTGGTGGTGCGTTGTGGAGTAAAGTGGAGGAACAGCCACCGAGTGGGGCCGTAGTGAGCGGGGGTGCAACGTGTTCCTCGGTACATACGCGCCCCGGCTCGACGAGAAAGGGCGCATCATCCTCCCCGCGAAGTACCGTGACGAACTGGCCGCCGGCCTCGTCATGACCCGGGGCCAGGAGCGGTGCGTCTACGTCTTCAGCCAGCGCGAGTTCGAAGACCTCCACTCCCGCATCCGGCAGGCGCCCGTCACCAGCAAGCAGGCCCGCGACTACCTGCGACTGTTCCTCTCCGGCGCCTCCGACGAGATCCCCGACAAGCAGCACCGCGTGACGATCCCCGCGAACCTCCGCGAGTACGCCGGGCTCGGCCGCGACCTCACGGTGATCGGCGCCGGCAACCGCGCCGAGATCTGGGACACCGAGGCGTGGAACACCTACTACTCCGAGCAGGAGGAGTCCTTCGCAGACACCACGGAGGAGGTGATCCCCGGGCTCTTCTGACCCTCTGGCCCTGACTCCCAGCCGTCCACCCCTGGCGCACCTTCCCCGGTGCCAGGTGGGATGGATGGGGATCAGGGCCCGAGGATCCGGGCTCCGTCACCATGGCAGACGACCAGATCCACACCCCCGTCCTCCTCGATCGCTCGCTCGAGCTGCTCGAACCGGCGATCTCGCGCCCCGGCGCCGTCGTCGTCGACGCGACACTCGGCATGGGCGGACACTCCGCGGCCATGCTGCAGCGCCACCCCGAGCTCACCCTGGTCGGGCTCGACCGCGACACCGAGGCGCTGGGCATCGCGGGGGAGCGGCTCGCTTCCTTCGGCGACCGCGCGAAGCTGGTCCACACCGAGTACGACGGGATCGCCCGCGCCCTCGACTCGCTCGGCATCGACGAGGTCGACGGCGTCCTCTTCGACCTCGGCGTGTCCTCGCTCCAGCTCGATCGCGTGGAGCGCGGCTTCTCGTACTCGAAGGACGCCCCGCTCGACATGCGCATGGACCCCACGCAGGGCGTCACCGCCGAGACGGTCCTGGCCACCTACTCCGAGGCCGAGCTGCGCCGGATCTTCTACCAGTACGGCGAGGAGAAGCTCGCTCCGCGCTACGCGCGCCGGATCGTGGAGCGCCGCATCGAGACCCCCCTCGTCCGGAGCGGGCAGCTCGTCGACCTCCTCAGCGACGCGACGCCGGCGGCGCTGCAGCGAGCCGGGCATCCTGCGAAGCGCGTCTTCCAGGCCCTCCGCATCGAGGTCAACGCCGAGCTCGCCTCCCTCGAGTCGGCGCTGCCCGCGGCCCTCGACCGTCTCGCGATCGGCGGCCGGATCGTCGTGCTCGCCTACCAGTCGCTCGAGGACCGCCTCGTGAAGCGCGAGTTCGCGGCCCGGTCGCAGTCGACGGCTCCCGCCGGTCTCCCGGTCGAGCTGCCGGAGCACCGCCCCGAGTTCCGACTCCTGGTCCGCGGAGCGGAACTCGCGAGCGACGACGAGAAAGACCTGAACCCCCGAGCGAAACCCGTGCGTCTGCGCGCCGCCGAACGAATCCGGAGATCAGCATGAGCGACAACCTCGCCTACGCCCTGCCCCGTACGACGGGGCCCGACGTCCTCGGGGAGCTCGGCGGGCGCCCCGGCCCGATCGAGATCGTCACGAGCCGCAGCCAGCGCCGCGCCCGACCCCGGATCGTCTACGCTCTCGTGGCGACGGCGGCGCTCTTCGTCCTCCTGCTCACGCAGCTCGGTATCAGCATCGCCCTGAGCGACGGCGCCTACCAGATCTCCGCCCTGCAGAACACGCAGACGGAACTCGGCCGGTCCCAGCAGAAGTACTCCGAGAAGCTGCAGGTGCTCTCGTCGCCGCAGAACGTGGCCAACAACGCCGCCGCGCTCGGCATGGTGCGCAACCAGAACCCGGTCTACCTCGACCTCGCGAGCGGCGCCGTCTTCGGCACGCCGCAGGCCGCAGCACCCGAGGCCAGCGCATCGGGCAACCTGATCGCGAACAGCCTCCTGGGCGGAGTCCCCGTCGTGACGAAGAGCGCGAAGGATGCCGCGGCCGGAGCCGCTTCGTCCGCTCCGGGCGCGGCAGCACCGAAATCGACCGGCACCTCGGTACCGTCGACAACGAACCAGCTGGCGGCTCCCGAGACCCGCTAGCGGCGTCCGCGCGAGGGCATCGAGACCGCCCGGCGAACGTCAGCCGTCGAATGCCCGCCCCAGCCCGTCGGGGCGCGCAGTGAGGAACCTCTCGTGAGACCAACCGCTTCCGCCGCCGTCCGGGCCCGTCGCCGACGCGTGTCGATCACGGCCATCGCGATCTTCGCGCTCGTCGCCGTGTTCGTCGTGCGACTCGTCGACATCCAGGTCGTGCAGGCGCAGTCGCTCAACACCGACGCCGTCGGCAAGAGGTCGATCTCGACGACGGTGTACGGCGACCGGGGCGATATCGTCGACGCGAACGGCAAGGTGCTCGCCGGAACGGTCCTCCGCTACGACATCACGGCGGCGCCGCGCTTCGCGACGGGGTACTCGACGATCGACCCGAAGACGAAGAAGAAGACCACCTACTCGCTCGAGCAGACCGTCGCGCAGATCGCGAGGGCCACGCACTCCGACGCCGGGTCGCTGATGAAGAAGCTGAAGGCGAACCCGGACTCCGACTACGCCCTCCTCGTGCGCGCCGTCGACATCGACGCGTACGACGCGATCGTGAAACTCGGCATCTCCTGGATCTACCCGCAGCGCGTCACGTCGCGCACCTATCCGGCGGGAGCCGTCGCGGGCAACCTCGTCGGCTTCGTCGGCACGGAGGGCGCGCAGGCGGGGCTCGAGTACGCCTACGACTCCTGCCTGGCCGGGACGAACGGCTCCGAGACCTACGAGCGCGGTGCCGACGGGGTCAAGCTCCCGGGGAGCACGACGACGACGAAGAGGTCCGTCGCGGGAGGGACCCTCGAGACGACGATCGACTCCGACCTCCAATACCAGGTCCAGCAGGATCTCGACGAGCAGGTCAAGGCTCTCGGGGCGACCTCGGGCACCGTCGTGGTCATGAAGGCCTCCGACGCCTCGCTCCTGGCCGTCGCCGACTCCGACACCGTCGATCCGAACGACGTCGGCGCGACGCCCGCGGCCGACCGCTTCTCGAAGGCGTTCACCGACAGCTACGAGCCCGGCTCGACCTTCAAGGCGATGGTCGCCGCGGCCGCCATCGACAAGGGCGTGGCGAGCACGGGCACGAAGGAGAGCGTCGCCGACTCCCGCACCTTCCCGTGGGGCGGTCGCATCGGCGACGCGGAGTCGCACCCGGTCGAGAACCTCACGCTCGCGGGCATCCTGGCGAACTCGTCGAACGTCGGCATCTCGCAGGTCGGCGAGCTCCTGTCGAAGCAGACGCGCTACGACTACATGAAGAAGTTCGGCCTGGGCACGCAGACCGAGGTGAAGTTCCCCGGCGAGTCGAACGGCCAGCTGGGCACGCCGCAGTCGTGGGATCAGCAGACGAACATCAACAGCATGTTCGGCCAGGGCGTCGGAGCGACGGCGATCCAGACCGCGAGCATCTACCAGACCCTGGCCAACGGCGGGGTCAGGATGCCCGTCAAGCTGGTCAAGGGCTGCCGCCAGGCCGACGGCACCCTGACCGACGTCCCCTCCTCGACCGGCACGAGGGTCGTCTCCCCGCAGGCGGCGACGGACGTCGTCCACATGCTCGAGAACACGATCCCGGACGGCACCCTCAAGGGCATGCAGCCGATCTCCGGCTACAACGTCGCCGCCAAGACGGGCACGGCCCAGATCGCCGACGCGCCCGGGGGCGGCTACGGCAGCGACTACATCATCTCCGTGGCGGGCGTCGCTCCGGCGGAGAATCCGCAGTACGTGGTTCTCGTGACGTTCACGAAGCCGACTACGCTGAAGACTTCGTTCGCGGCGGCTCCGGCCTTCCGCGAGATAATGTCCCAGGTCCTGGAGACGTACCGGGTGAAGCCGTCGACGACGGCACCGACCCACCTGCCCGACACGTGGTGAGCAGTCCCGCTCCCGCCCGACCAGCCTGGTTAGAAATGAGGATTCTTTGAGTGCCCGGATCCCCCCGGTCCTTCGTCCGGAACATCCCTCGGCGAGATCGCTCGGCCAACTCGCCAGCGAGTTCGGCCTCGAGCACATCGGCTCGCTCGACGGCATCGAGATCACGGGCGTCACGCTCTCCACGGGAGACCTGCACCCCGGCGACCTCTACGTCGGCGTCCCGGGCGCGAACCGCCACGGCGCCGAGTTCGCCGCCCAGGCTCGCGAGGGCGGCGCCGTCGCGCTCCTGACCGACCGCCGCGGCGCCGAGATCGCAAAGGGCTCCGGCCTGCCGGTCGTCCTCGTCGACTCGCCGCGCGCCGCCCTCGGCGACGTGTCCGCGTGGGTCTACCGCACGGGCGAGCACGGCCCCCTCCTCTTCGCGGTCACCGGCACCAACGGCAAGACCTCGACCTCGTACCTCCTCGAGGGCATCCTCAAGCAGCTCGGCCTCGTGACGGGGCTGTCGTCCACCGCGGAGCGCCACATCGGCGATCTCACCGTCGTCTCCCGTCTCACGACGCCGGAGGCCAGCGAGATGCACGCCCTCCTCGCGCGCATGCGCGAGAGCGAGGTGCGCGCCGTCGCCGTCGAGGTGAGCGCCCAGGCGCTCAGCCGCAACCGCGTCGACGGACTCGTCTTCGACGTGGCGGGGTTCACGAACCTCAGCCACGACCACCTCGACGACTACCGCGACATGGAGGAGTACTTCCAGGCGAAGCTCCCGCTCTTCCAGCCCGACCGCGCCAAGCGCGCCGTCGTCTCGCTAGACTCGCCCTACGGCGAGCGCGTCGTGGAGGCGAGCCGCGTCCCCGTGACGACCATCTCGATCCTGCCCGACGTCGACGCGGACTGGAAGGTCGAGCTGCTCGACGAGCAGGCCGCGTACACCGAGTTCCGGCTCGCGGGGCCCGAGGGGCGCACCCTCACGACGCGGGTCCCGATGATCGGCTGGCACATGGCGGCCGATGCGGCCCTCGCCATCGTGATGATGGTCGAGGCCGGTTTCGAGCTCGAGGCGATCGGCCAGGCGCTCGATTCCGACGGCGGGATCGTCGCCTACCTGCCGGGACGCACCGAGCGGGTCTCGGGCGAGCGCGGGCCGAGCGTCTTCGTCGACTTCGGCCACAGCCCCGACGCCTTCCTGAACACCCTGGGCGCCGTCCGGCGCTTCACGCCGGGCAAGGTCATCATGCTCTTCGGCGCCGACGGCGACCGCGACACGACGAAGCGCCCCGAGATGGCTCGGGTCGCCGCGGCCGGATCGGACATCCTCGTGGTCACCGACCACCACCCGCGTTTCGAGGATCCCGACGCGATCCGGAAGACGCTCGTCGACGCCGCTCGCGAGGCCTACCCGGATCGCGAGATCCACGAGGTGAGCCCGCCCGAGGCGGCCATCCGCAAGGCCGTATCGCTCGCGGGCGAGGGCGACTCGATCCTCTGGGCCGGCCCGGGGCACCAGGACTACCGCGACATCCGCGGCGTCCGCACGCCCTACTCGGCGCGCGAGGAAGCCCGCGACGCCCTGCGCGAGGCCGGGTGGGCCGAGTGATCGCGCTCACGCTGGCCGAGGTCGCCGACGTCGTCGGCGGCCGGCTCCTGCTCTCCGACCCGTCCCTTCCGACCGACGTCGTCTCGGGGTCCGTCGAGACCGACTCCCGGCTCGTCCGCGAGGGCTCCGTCTTCTTCGCCCTGCCCGGCGAGGTCACCGACGGACACGTCTTCGTGCCGTCCGCCATCTCGAACGGCGCGGCGCTCGTCGTCGCCGAGCGCGAGCCCGACGCCGGGACGACCGTCCCGGTGATCGTCGTCGAGAACGGCGTCGACGCGCTGGCCGCGCTCGCCACGGCCGTCGTCGAGCGCGTGCGCTCCTCGACCCCGGAGGGCGGCGAGGGCAGGATGCGCGTGGTCGGCATCACCGGCTCCAACGGCAAGACGAGCACCAAGAACATGCTCCGCGCGATCCTCTCCGACGTCGGCCCCACGGTCGCCCCCGAGGGCTCGTTCAACAACCACGTCGGCGCTCCGATCTCGATGCTGCGGATCGACGACGCCACGAAGTACCTCGTAGTCGAGATGGGCGCGTCGGGCTCCGGCGAGATCGCGCGTCTCGTGCGGGTCGCCCGACCCGACACGGGTGTCGTGCTCAAGGTCGGGCTCGCCCACGCCGGCGAGTTCGGCGGAATCGAGAAGACGCGCGAGGCGAAGGCGGAGATGGTCACAGACCTCCCCGAGTCCGACACCGCGATCCTCAACGTCGACGACTTCCGCGTCGCCTCTATGCGTGACGACACCCGGGCGCGCGTCGTGACCTTCGGGTTCGGCGACGAGGCCGACTACCGGGCCGAGGACATCGACGTGACCGCCTCGGGCACGTCGTTCACGCTGCACGCACCGTCCGGCCTCACCCGCCGCGTCGCGCTGCGCATCCTGGGCGAGCACCACGTCATGAACGCCCTCGCCGCCCTCGCGGTGACGGGGGAGTGGGGTCTCGACCTCGACCGCGCCGCCACCGTCCTCGAGAGCGTCACGCGCGCCGAGCGCTGGCGGATGGAGGTCCTCGACGCGGGCGACGGCGTCACCGTCATCAACGACGCCTACAACGCGAGCCCCGACAGCGTCGCCGCGGCGCTCAAGACCCTCGCGCAGGTGGTCGGCCCCGACCAGCGCTCCGTCGCGGTCCTCGGCGAGATGGCCGAGCTCGGCGAGTTCGCCCTCGAGGAGCACGACCGGATCGGCCGCCTCGTGGTCCGCCTCAACATCCACAAGCTCGTCGTCGTCGGCGACGCCGCCCGTCACATCCACATGGCGGCGGGGCTCGAAGGATCGTGGGACGGCGAGTCCGTCCTCGTCCCCGACATCGACGCCGCGTACGATGCGCTCACGTCCGATCGTCGAGAGGGAGACGTGGTCCTGGTCAAGTCGTCGAAGTCCGCGGGCCTGCGGTTCCTCGGCGACCGCCTCGCGGGGGTGACGGAGTGATCGCGCTGCTCGTCGGCGGCGCCGTGTCGCTCGTCTTCACGCTCCTGCTGACGCCCGCGTTCATCCGGCTGTTCCACCGCCTCGGCTGGGGGCAGTTCATCCGGTCCGACGGGCCGCAGTCGCACCACACCAAGCGCGGCACGGCGACGATGGGCGGCATCGTCCTCATCATCGGCTCCGTGCTCGGCTACTTCGTCGGGCACGTCGTCGGGCGCGACCACCTGACGGCGAGCGGCCTCCTCGTCCTGCTGATGATGGTGGGGCTCGGATTCGTCGGCTTCCTCGACGATTTCGCCAAGGTCCGCAACCAGCGGAGTCTCGGCCTGACGGGCTGGGCCAAGATCCTCGGCCAGGTCATCGTGGCCGTCGTCTTCGCCGTGCTGGCCCTGACGATCCCGGACCGTGCCGGGCAGACCGCCGCGTCGTCGATGATCTCGGGCGTACGCGACATCACCTGGCTCGACCTGGCGATCTTCGGACCCATCGTGGGGGTCGTCCTGTTCGCGATCTGGACCATCATGATCACGACGTCGGCGTCGAACGCGGTCAACGTGGCGGACGGCCTCGACGGCCTCGCCGCGGGAGCCTCGATCCTGGCCATGGCCTCGTACATCTTCATCGGCTTCTGGAAGAACAACCAGATGTGCGGCAGCGCCCGGGCCGTGGCGAACGCCTGCTACACGACCACCAATCCGCTCGACCTCGCGGTCGTCGCCGCGTGCATCTCCGGCGGCCTGATCGGCTTCCTCTGGTGGAACACCTCGCCGGCGCAGATCTTCCTCGGCGACACCGGTTCGCTCGGCCTCGGCGGGGCTCTGGCCGCGCTGGCCATCCTGAGCCGCACCGAGCTGCTCCTCATCCTGATCGGCGGGCTCTTCCTGGTCGTCACCGGCTCCGTCATCCTGCAGCGCGCCTATTTCAAGATCACGCACGGGAAGCGCATCTTCCTGATGAGCCCCCTCCACCACCACTTCGAGCTCAAGGGCTGGGCCGAGGTGACGGTCGTGGTCCGCTTCTGGATCATCGCTGGGCTCTTCGTCGCCGCCGGCGTGGGCTTCTTCTACCTCGAGTGGATCAGCCAGGTCCCGTGACCGAGCGCCTCGACTCCCTGACCAGCTGGCACGCCGACTGGCGCGGCCTCCGCACGGCCGTCCTCGGCCTCGGCGTGAGCGGCTTCTCGACGGCCGACACGCTCGCGGAACTCGGCGCCGACGTGCTCGTCGTCGCCCCCGACGTCTCGTCCGGAGCCACGGCCGAGCGCGCCGAACTCCTCCCGCTCATCGGCGCGCGCCTCATCGTCGAGAGCGACCTCGACACGCCCCCCGACGCCCTCGTCGCCTTCGATCCGGAGGTCGTCGTCGTGAGCCCCGGCTTCGCGCCGCACCACCCGCTCGTCCGCTGGGCGGTCGAGTCCGGAGCCGCCGTGTGGGGCGACGTCGAACTCGCCTGGCGCGTCCGCGACAAGACCGAGCGCGTCGCGGACTGGCTCCTCGTCACGGGGACGAACGGCAAGACCACCACGACCCAGCTCGCCGCGGCCATGGTCGCCGCAGACGGCCGCTCGGTCGCCGCCTGCGGCAACATCGGCCTTCCGGTGCTCGACGCCGTGCGGGAGCCCGAGGGCTTCGACGTGTTCGTCGTGGAGCTGTCGAGCCACCAGCTGCACTACCTTCCGATCGAGGGGCCGGGTGCCCTGCATCCTGCCGCGAGCGTCTGCCTCAACGTCGAGAACGACCACCTCGAGTGGCACGGCGGCCTGGACGCCTACCGCGCCGCCAAGGGGCGCGTCTACGCGAACACGCGCATCGCCTGCGTCTACAACCGGCAGGATGCGACGACCAGGCTCCTGGTCGAGGAGGCCGACGTCGAAGAGGGCTGCCGCGCCGTCGGATTCGGTGTCGACGCCCCGCCGATCAGCGATTTCGGCGTCGTCGAGGGGCTTCTCGTCGACCGCGCCTTCCTCGCCGAGCGCCGGACCCGGGCGCTCGAGCTGACGACGGTCGCCACCCTGACGGAGTCGGGACTCGGCGCCCCGCACCTCGTGGCCGACGTCCTCGCGGCGGCGGCCCTGGTCCGCGCCGTCGACGTCGAGGCCGACTCGATCCACCTCGCGGTCTCGGCGTTCCGCGCCGACCACCACCGTTCCGAGCGGGTCGCCGAGCGCGACGGGATCGCCTGGATCGACGACTCCAAGGCGACCAACCCGCACGCGGCCCGCGCCTCGCTGACCGCCGGCGCACCCGTCGTCTGGATCGTCGGCGGGCTCTTCAAGGGCGTCGACGTCGGTCCGCTCGTCCGCGACGACACGGCGGGCGTCAAGGCGGCCGTGCTGATCGGAGCCGACCGGCGGATGCTCAGGGAGGCCTTCGAGCGACACGCGCCCGGCATACCCGTGTTCGAGGTCGACGAGCCCGACACTGAGAGGGTGATGCCGCGGGCTGTGCAGCTCGCAGCCTCGGTCGCCGAGACGGGAGACACCGTCCTCCTCGCGCCGGCCGCGGCATCCTTCGATCAGTTCGCCGACTACTCCGCCCGGGGCGATGCCTTCGCCCGGGCGGTGCACGACCACCTGGGAGGTGACGCCGATGGCCTTCACTCCATCGAGCCTCCCGCGCCGCCTGCGGGCTAAGGCCGGTTCCCTGCGGACCGCCTCCCGCGAGCAGGGCGCGGCCGACACCCCGGGGGAGCACGACTCCCGGGCCGCGGGAGCGGTGGTCCGGGTCAAGAGGCTGTTCGCGGCCGAGACGTCGACCTTCTTCGTCATCCTCGGCACGACGCTCTTCCTCGTCGTCTTCGGCCTCGTGATGGTGCTGTCGTCGTCGAGCGTCGAGCAGTACGTGGCGACCCACGACTTCTTCGGCGCCTTCCTCCGACAGGGCATCTTCGCCGCGATCGGGGTGCCGCTGATGCTCATCGCCTCGCGGATCTCGATCGCCACCTGGAAGCGGCGGGCCTGGGCGATCCTCGGCACGGCCATCGTCCTGCAGCTCCTGGTCTTCTCGCCGCTCGGCGTGACGATCGGCGGAAACCGCAACTGGATCCACATCGGCTCGTTCAGCGCGCAGCCCTCCGAGGGCCTGAAGCTCGCGCTGGCCGTCTGGCTCGGCATGATCCTCGTGAAGAAGGGCGACAAGCTCGACGACTGGCGACAGGTCGCCGTGCCGCTCGTCCCGGTCGTGGTCGTGGCGCTGGGCCTCGTCGTCCGCGGCGGCGACCTCGGTACGACGATCATCATGCTCCTGCTGGTGTTCGCCGCCGTCTTCTTCGCCGGCCTCAAGATGCGCTTCTTCCTCGCGCCCCTCGCCGTCATGGCCGTGGCGATCCCGATCATCACGATGAGCGCCTCGTCGCGCACCTCGCGGATCTCCGCGTGGCTGGCCGGCTGCCAGGGCAGCGACTCCTACCAGAGCACCTGCTGGCAGACCACTCACGGGCTCTGGGCCCTCGCGTCCGGAGGGGTCTTCGGAGTGGGACTCGGCAACTCCAAGGCCAAGTGGTCGTGGCTGCCCGAGGCCGACAACGACTTCATCTTCGCGATCGTCGGCGAGGAGCTCGGGCTCATCGGGGCCATCGTCGTGCTCGGCCTCTTCATCGTGCTCGCCGTGTCGTTCGTCAAGATCATCCGTCGCTCCGACGACGCCTTCGTCCGCATCACGACCGGCGCGATCATGACCTGGATCATCGGCCAGGCGCTCGTCAACATCGCCGTGGTCCTCGGCCTCCTGCCCGTCCTCGGGGTGCCTCTCCCGCTCATCAGCGCGGGCGGATCCTCGCTCATCTTCACCCTCATCGGCATCGGGGTCGTCCTGTCGTTCGTGCGCCAGCACGCCGCCGACGAGTCACCGGCGCGGGTCGTCCGCGAGCGGGTAGGGTCTCTCCGGTGACGACGTACCTCCTCGCCGGCGGCGGCACCGCCGGGCACGTGAACCCGCTGCTCGCGACGGCCGATCGGCTCCGTCGCCGCGACCCCGGCGCCGTGATCCTCGTCCTCGGCACGGCCGAGGGCCTCGAGGCCCGCCTGGTCCCGGCGCGCGGCTACGAGCTCCTCACCGTTCCGCGCCTGCCCTTCCCTCGACGCCCCAACGCGCAGGCCCTCCGCTTCCCGCAGCGCATCGCGGGGTCGGTGCGGGGTGTGCGGAAGCAGCTGGCCGACCGCTCGGTCGACGTCGTGGTGGGGTTCGGCGGCTACGCCGCGGCTCCCGCCTATCTCGCCGCCTGGCGCTCGAAGGTGCCGATCGTCGTGCACGAGGCCAACGCGAAGCCCGGCATCGCCAACGTGCTGGGATCGTTCCTTACTCGCCACGTCGGCGTCGTCTTCGCCTCCACGAAGCTGCGGCACTCGCGGCAGGTGGGGATGCCCCTCCGCGACGAGATCGAGAACCTCGACCGGCGGTCGACGCAGTCCGAGGCGCTGCAGTTCTTCGGGCTCGACCCGGCCAAGCCGACCCTCCTCGTGACGGGGGGATCGACCGGTGCGAAGCGTCTCAACGAGACCGTGTCGCGTGCGGCCGACGTCGTGCTCGGCGCCGGCTGGCAGATCCTGCACATCACGGGCGAGAAGTCCGACCTGGCGGCGCCTCCGCAGGCCGACTACCACCTCGTCCGCTACTGCGACCGGATGGACCTCGCCCTGGCCGCGGCCGACTTCGTCGTGTCCCGCTCCGGGTCGGCGACGGTGAGCGAGCTCACCGCGCTCGGTCTCCCGGCCGTCCTGATCCCCTATCCCGTCGGCAACGGCGAGCAGCGCTTCAACGCCTCCGACGTCGTCGCGGCCGGAGGCGCGGAGCTCGTCGACGACGCCGCGTTCACCCCGTCGTGGGTCCGGTCGCGCCTGGTGCCCCTGCTCCTCGATCGCGCCCGCATCGCCGACATGGCGGCCCGCTCGGCCTCGGTGGGCGTGCGCGACGGCGCCGACCGCACGGTCGACCTCGTCCTCGAGGCCGCCGCTCCCACGACCACCCACGAAAGCATCGGCCGTCCCTCATGATCAAGCCCGATCTCACCCAGCCCCTTCCCGACGAGCTCGGTCGCGTCCACTTCGTCGGCATCGGCGGCTCCGGCATGAGCGGGATCGCCCGCGTCTTCCTCGCCGCGGGTCAGCGCGTCACAGGCTCCGACGTCCGCGACAGCGACAACGTCCAGGCGCTCCGCGAGCTCGGCGCCGACATCGCCATCGGACACGACGCGGCCAACGTCCGCGACGCCGACACGCTGGTGGTCACGGGCGCCCTCTGGCAGGACAACCCCGAGTACGTCTACGCGCTCGAGCACGGCCTCACCGTCCTGCACCGCTCGCAGGCCCTCGCCTGGCTCATCGCGGGGCAGAGACTGGTCTCGGTCGCCGGAGCCCACGGCAAGACGACCTCGACGGGCATGGTGGTCACGGCCCTCCTCGACGCCTCCCGCGACCCGAGCTTCGTCAACGGCGGCGTCATCCAGTCCCTCGGCGTGAGCGCGAAGGGCGGTTCCGACGACCTCTTCGTCATCGAGGCCGACGAGTCCGACGGCTCGTTCCTCCTCTACGACACCTCCATCGCCCTGATCACGAACGTCGACGCCGACCACCTCGACCACTACGGGTCGCGCGAGGCCTTCGACCGGGCCTTCGTCGACTTCGCCTCCGGCGCGAGCGAGTTCGTCGCCATCTCGAGCGACGACCCGGGCGCGGTCGCCGTCACGGCGTCGCTCGACCCGGCGAAGGTCGTCACCTTCGGCGAGGCGGAGGGGGCCGACGCCCGCGTCTCGGACGTCACGACCTCCGGCCCCGTCGCCTTCACCCTCACCCACTCGGGCGTCAGCCGCCGTATCCAGCTCGCCGTCGCCGGGCGTCACAACGCCCTCAACGCCGCCGGCGCCTACGTCGTGCTGACCGGCCTCGGCCTCACCCCCGAGGAGGCCGTCGCCGGCCTCGAGCTCTTCGGCGGCACCGTGCGTCGCTTCGAGCTCCACGGCATCGCGCGCGGCGTCAGCGTCTACGACGACTACGCCCACCACCCGACGGAGGTGCTCGCCGCCCTCGAGGGAGCGCGGAGCGTCGTCGGCGAGGGGCGGCTCATCGCCGTCCACCAGCCGCACCTCTACAGCCGCACGCAGCTCATGGCGGGCGAGTTCGCCGACGCCTACGAGTCGCTCGCCGATCACACGGTCGTGCTCGACGTCTACGGCGCCCGCGAAGATCCGGTGCCCGGCGTCACCGGCGCGCTCGTCTCCGAGCGCTTCCACGACCCGTCCCGCGTCGACTACGTGCCCGACTGGCAGGAGGCGGCCGACCGGGTCGCCGAGATCGCCCGCGACGGCGACTTCGTCATCACGCTCGGCTGCGGGGACGTCTACCGGATCGTTCCGCAGCTCCTCGGCAGCCTCGAGAGGACGACGGCCGCGCCCGCCCCGACCGTCGCGGACCCCAGGCCCTGAACCGATGAAGCGCCCGGAGGGTTTCGACAGGATCCCGGTGCGACCCCGGCCGCCGGTCGAGGAGCGGTCGACCGGAGCGTCGGCGGTCGACGAGGTGTCTGCCGCGACAAGACCCGAAGAGGGCTCGTCGGCAGGACGCCGGTCGGGAGACGCCGCGTCGACCGCGCGCCGCGCGTCGTCGGGCCGGGTGACCGTCTCGACGTCGACGGCGGAGCGGCCCGCCGTCACCGAGGCTCCTGCGCGCGAGCGGCGCGAACCCGCCCGACTGGAGGCGCCCGCCACGACGCCCGCCGAAGCGCGGCAGCGCGCGCGCGACGCCCGCCGCGGCGCCCGGCGCGCAGCGGCCGCCCGTCGAGCGGTCGAGCGCACCGAGGTCCGGCGCTTCACCCGGCGCACCCGGCACCGCCGTGCGGCCTGGATCACCGCGGGAGCCGTCACGGTCGCCCTCGTCGGGTCGGTCGCGGTCAGCGTCTTCTCGCCGCTCCTGTCGCTGCAGACGATCACGGTCGAGGGCACGTCGCGCGTCGACCGGACGGCCGTCCTCGCCTCGCTCGACGGCCAACTCGGGAAGCCGCTGGCCCTCGTCGACTTCTCCGCCGTGCGGAAGGACCTGTCCGAGTTCCCGCTGATCGAGTCCTACGTCACCGAGACCCTGCCCCCGCACACCCTCGTGGTGCGGATCACCGAGCGTCAGCCGATCGCGTCCGTGCGGGTCGGGAAGAGCTTCGAGCTCGTCGATCCCGCCGGCGTGGTCATCGCCACCTCGACCGCTCAGCCCAAGGGCTACCCCGTCGTCGACATCAAGGGGGCGACGGTCGACGGCAAGGTCTACCGGTCGACCGCCGAGGTGCTCCTGGCGCTTCCCGCGGCGCTCCGTCAGCAGGTCACGAACGTCTCGGCGTCCACGGCCGACGACGTCGCGCTCCGGCTGAAGACGGGTGAGCAGGTCGTCTGGGGGAGTGCCGACGCCTCCGAGCAGAAGGCGCAGCTCCTGTCGGGGCTCATCCGCGACCACACGGCGCGGAACCCCACGCAGTCGGTCGAGTACGACGTCTCGGCCCCCGACAACGGCATCATCCGTGCCAAGTGACGCGCGGTGCCGAGCAATTCCCGTGGCACTTTCGCGACACGCGGCGCGCATCGACCCGGGGCCCATCCGGCGCCCCTACTTTGTGACTGCAGATATGCATACCGAGCATAACTTTAAGCCTCAAGTAGAAGTTTAGGCTTAGAGACACGCACAGCTCGGACACAAGCAATTCAGGCGGAGGCCGGACGTGACAACGAACCACAATTACCTTGCCGTGATCAAGGTCGTCGGCGTCGGCGGCGGCGGCGTCAACGCGGTCAACCGCATGATCGAGCTCGGCCTTCGCGGCGTCGAGTTCATCGCGATCAACACCGACGCCCAGGCGCTGCTCCTGAGCGACGCCGACGTCAAGCTCGACGTGGGTCGCGAACTGACGCGCGGCCTGGGCGCCGGAGCGGACCCCGAGGTCGGCCGACGCGCCGCCGAGGACCACGCCGAGGAGATCGAGGAGGCCCTGGCCGGCGCCGACATGGTCTTCGTCACCGCCGGAGAGGGTGGCGGCACCGGCACCGGCGGCGCTCCCGTCGTCGCCCGCATCGCCAAGTCGATCGGCGCCCTGACCATCGGCGTCGTCACGAAGCCCTTCGGCTTCGAGGGCCGTCGCCGCCAGGCGCAGGCCGAGGCGGGCGTCGCGCAGCTCAAAGAAGAGGTCGACACCCTCATCGTCGTCCCCAACGACCGCCTGCTCGAGATCTCCGAGCGCGGCATCTCCATGGTCGAGGCCTTCGGCACCGCCGACCAGGTGCTCCTCGCGGGTGTCCAGGGCATCACCGACCTGATCACCACGCCCGGCCTCATCAACCTCGACTTCGCCGACGTCAAGAGCGTCATGCAGGGCGCAGGATCCGCGCTCATGGGCATCGGCTCCTCCCGCGGGGCCGACCGCGCCATCAAGGCCGCGGAGCTCGCCGTGGCGTCCCCCCTCCTCGAGGCGTCGATCGACGGCGCCCACGGCGTCCTGCTCTCCATCCAGGGTGGCTCGAACCTCGGCATCTTCGAGATCAACGACGCCGCGCGCCTCGTCCAGGAGGCCGTCCACCCCGAGGCCAACATCATCTTCGGTGCGGTCATCGACGACACCCTCGGCGACGAGGTCCGCGTGACCGTCATCGCGGCCGGGTTCGACGGCGGCGAGCCGACGACGAAGACCAAGGAGCGTCGCGCGAGCTTCGTCGAGACCGAGGGCCCCGCCACCACCACGGTCGCGGGCGTCAGCGCGATCGCCGACAGCGGCGCGATGCCGACCTACCAGCGTCCGGAGGAGCCGGCCTCGCCCCGCAAGGATCCCGTGTTCGACGACGGCGACGACGACCTCGACGTCCCCGACTTCCTCAAGTAGGCCGTGACGCCCCCCGACGAACTGCGGGCGCGGGTCGACGACGTCCTCGGACGCATCGACGACTCCGCCCGCTCGGCCGGCCGTGACCCCGACGAGATCACCACCATCGTCGTCACGAAGTTCCACCCCGAGCAGCTCGTCCGCGACCTGCACGCCCTCGGCGTGCGCGACGTGGGCGAGAACCGTCACCAGGAGGCCCAGGCCAAGGCCCTGGCGACGGCCGACCTCGACGGGCTGCACTGGCACTTCGTCGGTCAGCTGCAGTCGAAGAAGGCCCGGCAGGCGAGGGCCTACGTCCGCGCCGTCCACTCGCTCGACCGCGACAGCGTGGTCGACGCGCTGGGGGTCGACGACGGGACGACCATCGACGGATTCGTGCAGGTCAACCTGACCGACGACCCCGGGCGCGGGGGAGTCGCGGAGAGTGGTCTGGAGGCCCTCGTCGAGCGCGTCGTCGCCACCCCGGGCATCCTGCTCCGCGGCGTCATGGCCGTCGCGCCGCTCGAGGGCGACCCGCGACCCGCCTTCGCCCACCTCCGGTCGCTCTCCGATCGCGTCCGGCGCCTCGCACCCGAGGCCGACCGGATCTCGGCCGGCATGTCGCACGACTTCGCCGAGGCCATCGCCGAGGGCGCGACACACCTACGAATCGGCACGGCAATCACGGGAAACCGGCCGGAGCCTCGTTAATGTCGAGGCAGACGCGCAACCACCGGAGGAACACATGGCGAACCCGCTGAAGAAGAGCCTGATCTACCTGGGTCTGGCCGACGAAGAGCTCGAGTACGACGACGAGCCGCAGAAGGCCGCCCCGCAACCTCGCGCCGCGCAGGCTCCGGCCGCCGCGCACCAGACGGCGCCGCAGCCGAGCGCCGCACACATCCCCCAGAAGCACGCCTCCGTGTCGCCCGTGCAGCCCGTCGCCGCCCCCGCGCCGACGCGTGCCCCGGTGACGCCGCTGCGTCGCCCCACGTCCACGAAGAATGCGGCCCCCACCGACATGAACGAAATCCTCACCGTCCACCCGCGCGAGTACAAGGACGCCCAGGCGATCGCCGAGAGCTTCCGCGACGGGATCCCGGTCATCATCAACCTGTCCCAGATGAGCGAGTCCGACGCGCGTCGGCTGGTCGACTTCGCCAGCGGCCTCTCGCAGGGCCTCTACGGGAAGATCGAGCGCGTGACCAACAAGGTCTTCCTCCTGTCGCCGGCTCACATCGCAGTGAGCGGTGAGGCGGCTGAGGTAGAGTCCGACATCGAGGCGTCGTTCTTCACCCAGTCGTGACGACCGCTCGAGTCGAGAACCTTCCCATCCGCGGGGCTGCCCGCGCCTGAGCCGTGCGAGTTGATGGCCCACCCATGATCGTCTCCCTGATCTTCACGATCGTCTACATCGCGCTGTTCATCTTCTTCATCCTGATGTGGGCCCGCTTCGTGTTCGATCTCACGCAGTCGGTCAGTCGCACCTACCGCCCCAAGGGGGCGCTGCTCGTGCTGGCCGAGGTCACCTACACGACGACCGACCCTCCCATCAAGGCGATCCGTCGCGTCCTGCCTCCCATCCGACTCGGTGCGGTGGCACTCGACTTCGGCTGGAGCATCGTAATGCTCGCGGTGGTCATCCTGATGAGCGTCGCGTCGGCGCTGTCGCGCTCCGGCTTCTGACACGCACCGACCTTCAGCCTTCGGGTCAGGTCGACTGTTGTCGTTGTAGGCTTGCTCGCGTAACGGCTCTAGGCTCAAGGGCAAGCCCCCGAGAGGGGTTCGCCCGGGCTCCGGCCCGAAACTGTCCAGCAATACCGCTCCGGGGGCATCGTCCCAAGAGCACGGTGTCTCCGCAGGGGGTGCCACCACAGACCACGATCCAGAGATTCACGAGGTGACGGCAATGGCTTTGACGCCGGAAGACGTAGTCAACAAGCGGTTCCAGCCGACGAAGTTCCGTGAGGGCTACGACCAAGACGAGGTCGACGACTTCCTCGACGAGGTCGTGGTCGAGCTCCGCCGACTCGGCCAGGAGAACGAGGAGCTCCGTCAGCGGCTCTCCTCCAGCGAGTCGCGCGTGGAGGAGCTCCAGCGCACCGCCTCCGAGGCTCCCGCTCCCGCAGCGGCCGCCGCCGAGCCCGCTCCCGTCGCCTCGGCGCCCGCCGCCGAGACCCCGGCCGAGCCCGTGGCCGCTCCCGAGCCCGCTCCTCAGCCGGCCGCCGTCGCCGCCGCTCCCGCCTACACGGCGCCGAGCGCCGACGAGACGACGAGCACCAACAACCTCCTGCAGCTCGCGCGTCGCCTCCACGAGGAGCACGTCCGAGAGGGCATCGAGAAGCGCGACGCGCTCATCGCCGAGGGTCACGCCACCGCCGCCCGCATCGTCTCCGAGGCGGAGACGGCGCAGAAGGCCCAGGTCGAGGCCTTCGAGAACGAGCACCGCGCCCGCGTCGAGCGTCTCGACGGCGAGCAGAAGGCCCGCACCGAGCAGTTCGAGGCCGACTACCGCGCCCGCGCGGAGAAGATCGAGAACGAGCAGCGCGCGCAGGTCGAGCGTCTCGACAACGAGCGCATCGGCCTCGAGCACCGCATCGACGAGCTCCGCACGTTCGAGCGCGAGTACCGCGCCAAGCTCAAGAGCTACATCGAGGGCCAGCTCCGCGAGCTCGACGGCGCCGCTCCGGGGTCGACCCCCGGCACGCCCGAGCCCGTCTCCGCCCAGGGTGGCGCTCCCGGCAGCTACCAGGGCTTTGGCTCCAACTAGTTAGTTGTCGACCACTCCTCAGACAGCGAAGGCCAGTGTCCGCGTCCTGCTGACACTGGCCTTCGTCGCTGTCATCGTCTGCGTCCTCGACCAGGGAACCAAGTACCTGGTCGTCACCCATCTCACGCTCGGCCAGGACGTCGACGTGCTGGGCCCCGTCCTGCGGTTCCACTTCGTGAAGAACCCGGGCGCGGCGTTCTCCCTGGCCACGGGCCAGACCTGGATCTTCTCGATCGCCGCCGCCGCCGTCGTCGTCGCGATCATCGTCTTCATCCGCCGGATCCAGTCGCTCCGCTGGGCGCTCATGCTCGGCATGCTGCTCGGCGGCACCCTCGGCAACCTCACCGACCGGCTCTTCCGGGAGCCCGGGTTCGGTGTGGGCCACGTCGTCGACTTCATCTACCTGCCGTGGATCCTGCCGGCCATCTTCAACATCGCCGACACGTTCATCGTGTCGAGCATGGGGCTCCTGCTCCTGCTGTCCCTGCTCGGGGTCGGCCTCGACGGACGCCGCGCCTCCAAGCAGCGGCCCGAGACCGACGAGC